>NZ_JBIRNE010000019.1:0-86043 GCF_044331465.1 Streptomyces sp. NPDC017225
AACGCGGGCGACCAGGACACCCAACACCGTTCGGGATGTCCGCAGTGTGCAGGAATGGGTCCAGGACTCACTCCTGCACACTGAATAGGAACGGTTGGACGGGGAGGCCAGGGTCGTCACCCAGCCCATGTCCATCACCTCCTCGAAGCCCAGCAGGCCGTAGAAGTCACGGCTCCCGCCCAGCCCCTCCTCGCGCTCGACCTGGATGTTGGGGACGATCCGGCGGATGGTCATCGGGCAGCTCCTCACGGTCGGCCGGTCCGGCGGCGGGACGGCGTACGACCGTACTGACGGATTGGACGACGGTACGGACCGACGCTACGCGCCCGTCGTGCCGGACCCCGGCGTTCCCGCCGAGTCCGCCGGTCCCGCCGGCTCCCCGCGCACCACCGACAGCGGCTCCGCGATGTCCTCCAGCGAGCGGCGTTCCGCCTTCACCGCCAGGAACGCCGCCACCAGGCCGGCCGCGCACATCAGCCCGGCGCCGATCTGGAAGGCCAGGACCGTGTCGCCGACCACGCCGGACTCGGTGAGGCTGGCGAAGAGCAGCGGGCCGCTGATGCCGCCGGCGGCGGTGCCGATGGCGTAGAAGAAGGCGATGGCCATGGCGCGGGTCTCCATGGGGAAGATCTCGGAGACCGTCAGGTACGCGCTGGAGGCGCCCGCCGACGCGAAGAACAGCACCACGCACCAGCAGACCGTCATCGTCGTGGCCGTCAGCGACCCCTGGTCGAAGAGGTACGCCGTGCCGAAGAGCAGGATGCCGGAGAGCAGATACGTGCTGGAGATCATGATCCGGCGGCCGACCGTGTCGAAGAGCGGGCCGAGGAGCAGCGGGCCGCAGAAGTTGCCGGCGGCGATGACGGCGAAGTAGTAGCCGGTGCTGCCGGTCGGCACGTCGAAGAAGGTGATGAGGATGGTGCCGAAGCCGAAGGTGATGGCGTTGTAGAGGAAGGCCTGGCCGATGAAGAGGGAGAGGCCGAGGACCGCGCGCCGCGGGTAGCCGCGGAAGACGGTCTTGGCGATCAGGCCGAAGCCGATGCTCTTGCGCTGGTGGATGGTGATCTCACCGGCCGGTGGCGGCAGCTTCTCGCCCTTCTCCTTCTCGATCTCCCGTTCGGCGGAGGACACGAGGGCGTCGGCCTTCTCCCCCTGGCCGTGGATGTACTGCCAGCGTGGGCTCTCCGGGACGTGCCGGCGCACGAGCAGGATAACCAGGCCCAGGACCACACCGAGGCCGAAGCTGAGCCGCCAGCCGAGGTCCTTGGGGAAGATGTCGGTGTCCAGCATCACGATGGACAGCAGGGCGCCGCCGATCGCGCCGAGCCAGTAGCTGCCGTTGATGATGAGGTCGACCCGGCCCCGGTACTTGGACGGGATCAGCTCGTCGATCGCCGAGTTGATCGCCGCGTACTCGCCGCCGATGCCGAAGCCGGTGAGGAAGCGGAAGAGGAAGAACCACCAGGTCTCGAAGGAGAGCGCGGTCAGCGCCGTCGCCGCCAGGTAGACGACCAGCGTCACCATGAACAGCCTCTTGCGGCCGTAACGGTCGGTCAGCCAGCCGAAGAACAGGGCCCCGGAGCAGGCACCCGCCACATACAGGGCGGCGGCCATACCGGTGATCTGGGCCGAACTGATGTCCAGGCCGCTGCCTTCCTCGGCGATGCGGCCGGCCACGTTGCCGACGATCGTGACTTCCAGGCCGTCCAGGATCCAGACGGTGCCCAGGCCGATCACGATCATCCAGTGCCACCGTGACCACGGCAGCCGGTCCAGCCGGGCCGGGACGGCCGTGGTGACGGTGCCGGTGGAGGCGGGCGTCGGGCCCGGCGACGACGATTCCGCTGTCATGGCTCCCTCTCCGTCGAGCGAACGCCTCCCGTGTGCCCTGGTCCCGGAGGGACACGCCCGCCGCACCGGGAGGGCCCGCCGCGCCGGGAGGCCGCGGGGCCCGCTCTTCGGAGGGGCCCTACGCCCCCAGCATGCGGGAGACCGTGTAGATCAGCAGCCCGGCCAGCGAGCCGACCACCGTGCCGTTGATCCGGATGAACTGGAGGTCCCGGCCGATGTTCGCCTCGATCTTCTTCGTGGTGTGCTCGGCGTCCCAGCCCGCCACCGTGTCGGTGATCAGGGAGGTGATCTCCCCGCGGTAGGTGGTCACCACGTACACCGCGGCGCCCTCGACCCACGAGTCGACCTTGCCCTGCACCTTGGCGTCGGAGGCCATCCGCGCGCCCAGCGACAGCAGCGAGGCCCGCACCCGCATGCGCAGTTCGCTGCGCTCGTCCTCCGCCGCCGAGACGATCATGGATCGTACGGCCGTCCAGGCGGACGCGATCAGGTCCTGGACCTCTCCGCGGCCCAGCACCTCGGTCTTCAGCCGCTCCACACGCGCCCGTGTCTCCGTGTCGGACTGGAGGTCGGAGGCGAAGTCGGTGAGGAAGCGGTCGAGGGCGCCGCGCGCCGGGTGGGCCGGCATGTCGCGCATCTCGGTGACGAAGCGCAGCAGCTCCTTGTAGACGCGGTCGCCGATCTTCTTGTCCACGAACCGGGGCGTCCATCCGGGTGCCCCGCCCTGTACGGCGTCCATCACGGAGTCGCCGTGCAGGATCAGCCAGTCGTGGGCGCGGGAGACGATCAGGTCGACGGCCCGCCGGTGTCCGCCGTCGGCGACGATCCGGTCCAGCAGCTTGCCGATGCCGGGGGCGATCTCCTGGGCGTCGGCCCGCCGGGTGATCGCCTCCCCCACCACCGCCTGCACGTCGGAGTCGCGCAGCACGGTGAGCGCGCCGCGCAGGGCGGCGGACAGCTCGGCCGTCACCCGGTCGGCGTGTTCCGGGACGGCGAGCCAGGCGCCGAGCCGGCTGCCGATGCCGACGGCGCGCAGCCGCCCGCGTACGACGTCCTCGGAGAGGAAGTTCTCGCCGACGAACTCGCCCAGCGAGACGCCCAGCTGATCCTTCTTCTTCGGGATGATCGCGGTGTGCGGGATGGGGATGCCCAGCGGGTGGCGGAAGAGGGCGGTGACCGCGAACCAGTCGGCGAGCGCGCCGACCATGCCGGCCTCCGCCGCGGCGGCGACATAGCCCGCCCAGGCGCCCGCGCCCCGGTGGGAGGCCCACTCGGCGAGGACGTAGACCACGGCGACGAACAGCAGCAGGCCGGTGGCGGTGAGCTTCATGCGGCGCACGCCGCGGCGCTTGACCTCGTCGGCCGGGCTGAAGGCCGTCATCGCGCGGTCGCGTACGGCGCCGGTGCCCGGGGCGGTTCGCCCGTTCCTCCCGGCGGATTCCCCGGCACCTCCCGTGCCCGCCCCGGCGTCCCGCCCGGTGCCTCCGGAACCCTCAGGAAGTTCCGCTTTCGCGCGTTCCATGCACTCCACCGTTCGCTGATCCGTCCCGGACACATTGTCCCTTCCTGACCGACTCCTGGAACGGAACACAAGTTCCCGGCGTCTGTCCCGGAGGGAAGCGCGTGGGGGGTCCTGCGGCCTTTCCCCCCGCCCATGACGCATCATGGGTTCATCGGACCGGAGCTTCGGGCTCCCCTCGCCCGAGGAGAACAACACAGCATGACCCGGGGTCGTGACGGGGGTTCGGGGACACCCCCCACCAAACACCGTGCCCTGCTCGCGGCGGTCGTCACCCTGATCGTGGCGATCTCCGCGGCCATATACGCCGGAGCCTCCGCCGACGACGGCACCAAGGACCGCACACCGCTCGCCGGGGGTCGTTTCCCGCGCGGCGACGCCGCTCCCGCCTCCACCGGCACCTGGGTCGGCGCCTGGTCCACCTCCCCGGCGGCGGCCGAACCGGGCACCGAGGCGACCGGCATGGCGGGCCGCTCGGTGCGCAACGTCGTACACACCAGTATCGGCGGCACCAGCGCTCGGATCACCCTGTCCAACCTCTACGGCCAGTCCCCGCTGACCGTCACGCACGCCACCATCGCCCTGGCCGACGGCCCCGACACCGCCGCCGCGCTCGCCGACACCATGCGCCGGCTCACCTTCGGCGGCAGCCCCCGGGTCGTCATCCCGGCGGGCGGACAGGTGATCAGCGACATCGCCCGCGTCACCGTCCCGTACGGTGCGGACGTCCTGGTCACCACCTACTCCCCCGTACCGTCCGGACCGGTCACCTACCACCCGCACGCACGGCAGACCAGCTACGTCGCCGACGGCGAGCGCACCGCGGACGTCACCGCCGTCGCGTACACGACCGAGACCCGCTACTGGCGCTACCTGACCGCGCTGGACGTGCTGAGCCACGAGGCCGACGGCACCGTCGTCGCCCTCGGCGACTCGATCACCGACGGTTTCGGCTCGGAGGTGGACGCCAACAACCGCTGGACCGACGTCCTCGCCGAGCGCCTGCACGACGCGGCCGGGGCCGGACGGGACACGCCCCGCTACAGCGTCGTCAACCAGGGCATCAGCGGCAACCGCGTCCTGACCGGCAGGACCGGCCGGCCCGCCGACAACCCCAGCGCGCTGAGCCGGTTCGAGCGGGACGTGCTGGAGCGCACCAACGTCAAGGTCGTCGTCATCGTCCTCGGCGTCAACGACATCCTGCACAGCCCCGAACTCGCCGACCGGGACGGCATCCTCGACGGCCTGCGCACCCTGGTCGACCAGGCCCACGCCCGCGGGCTGAAGGCCGTCGGCGCGACGATCATGCCGTTCGGCGGCTACGGCGGTTACACGCCGGACCGCGAGACGATGCGGCAGGAGATCAACGAGGAGATCCGCTCGGGCCGCGTGTTCGACGCGGTCGTCGACTTCGACAAGGCCCTGCGCGACCCCTACGACCCGCGCCGGCTGCGCGCCGAGTACGACAGCGGCGACCACCTGCACCCCAGCGACGAGGGCTACGCGCGGATGGGCCGACTCCTCGACCTGGACGACCTGAAGGGCGCGGCACCGATCCAGCTGTGACCGGGGCGGGCAGCCCGGTGAGCGAGGACCGTGGCGCCGAGGGGGACGCGCCCGCCCGCAGTGGCTGTGCTGTCCGCGACGCGCGGCAGGTCACCGGCGGCGCACACCGCCACTGCGGTCCGCGCCCGTCACCCGCCCCGTCCAAAGACGAGCAGTACGACGCCGACGGCCACCGTGGTCAGGGCCACCACCGCCGGCACGAGGGCCGCCGTGCGCGACCTCCGCTCAACGACGCCGGCCCGGACACCGCGGATCCGCCGCGCCGGCGACGGGTCCCACTGCTGAGGCTCCGGGCGCCGTGACCGGTGGACACCCGCACGGTCCAGCGGACGCCGGGGCGGCGAGGAGCACACGGGCACGACGGGCGAGCTCCCCTCGCGAGGCCGCGGCTCACGGGCGATCCGCCCGGCGGCGCCCCCCTCAGTCCTCGCCCCGCCTGCGGCGGTCCCGCTCCTCACGGCGCAGCTCGCGCTGGTCGCGGCGTTCGTCGCGGTGCTCGCGCAGCAGGTCCCGATGGCCCTCGAGCATCCGGTCGTGGGCCCCCTCCACTTCCTCCCGGAACGAGGAGTGCAGCCCCTTCCGCGCGGCCCGGCGCTCCAGCTTCTCCTGCCGGCGCTCCTCCTTCTGCCGCTGCCGCTCCGCCCTCGTCAGCTTGCGCTCGACACCGACCCCGCCCCACAGGGCGAACCCGGTCACGATGACACGCGGCCCGCCCGGATCCCCGGGGACGCCCTCCTCGCGGTGGTCGAAGCCGCCCATGACGCCGACGCCGCGCACGATCACCTCGACACCCGGCGGCACGATCACGTTCATCCCGCCCATGATCGCCACGCAGTTGATCACGACCTCGCGGTCGGCGAAGTTCGCCTCGCGCAGGTCGATGTCCCCGCCGCCCCAGAACGCGACCGAGTTGAAGCGCCTCGGCACCGTCCAGCGCCCCTTGCGCTGGAAGCCGGACATCACGGCGACCGCCCACGACGACGATCCCTCGCCGCCGGTGATCCGGCCCGCCCAGTCCGCGCTCCCCTCGGGCTCCTTGGTCATCGACACCCGGGGCGCCACGCCCGCCCCGCCGGCCGGCAGGTCCTGGGTGATCGGCGCCAGCTCCCCGTACGTCCGCGCGCTGTACGTGGTGTCCAGCCGCTCCTGGAACTCGGCCATGTCCAGACGCCCCTCCGCGAGGGCGTCCCGCAGGACCTCGGCGACTCGTTCGCGGTCGGCGTCGGATGCGCGGAGTTCCGGGGCGTCGTCGGTCATGCGATCAGCCTACGAGGTCACCGCGCCGGGCACTACGCGCCCGCGCGTTCCGCGTACATCTTGGCGATCACCGACTCGATGTCCGGCTCCCGCACCGACAGGTCCACCAGCGGATACTCCGCCGCGATCCGTGCCACCAGCCCCGCCGCCGACGCCGACGCCGGGAACGCGAGCCACTGCCGCGGCCCCTCCACCCGCACCACCCGGGCGGGCGCCGGCGCGTCGATCGGCGGCAACTCGCGCTCCAGGTCCACCACCAGCGTCCGCTCGCTCTCCCCCGCCTCGTGCAGCCCGTCCAGTGGACCGTCGTACATCAGCCGCCCGTGGTCGATCACCATCACCCGGGAACACAGCTGCTCGATGTCCTGGAGGTCGTGCGTGGTCAGCAGCACCGTGGTGCCGTTCTCCGTGTTCAAGTCCCGCAGGAAACCCCGCACCTTGGCCTTCGACACCACGTCCAGGCCGATCGTCGGCTCGTCCAGGTACAGCACCTCGGGGTCGTGCAGCAGCGCCGCCGCGATGTCGCCGCGCATCCGCTGGCCCAGCGACAGCTGCCGCACCGGCACGTCCAGCAGCTCCCGCAGCTGGAGGAGTTCCACGCAGCGGTCCATGTTCTCCCGGTAACGGGCGTCCGGGATGCGGTACATACGGTGCATCAGCCGGTAGGAGTCGATCAGCGGCAGGTCCCACCACAGCGTCGTCCGCTGCCCGAACACCACCCCGATGCGGTGCGCCAGCCGGATCCGCTCCCGCGCGGGATCGATACCGGCCACCCGCAGCCGGCCCCCGCTCGGCGTCAGGATGCCGGTCAGCATCTTGATCGTCGTCGACTTCCCGGCGCCGTTCGGCCCGATGTAACCGACCATCTCGCCGCGCGCCACGGTGAACGACAGGCCGTCCACGGCCCGCACCTGCCGCCGCTCCCGCTTCAGGAAACCGGTCTTCTTCCGCACGTCGAAGACCTTCTCCACACCGTCCAGCTCGATGAACCCCGCACCGGCCCGCGACCCCGCCGCACCCGCCTCGGCCGGCACCCCCGACACGCCCTGCCCTCCACCCCCCGCCAACGCCCACGCCGCCCCCGGCTCCTCCGGCTCTCCCGACTTCCGCAAACCCCTCAACTCCCTCAGCTCCCTCAGCTCCCCGTACTCCGATACGAACGAAGCCCCGCCCGCCAGGCCAGCCCCGCCAGCGCGCAGCACGCCACGGCCGCGAGCGGCGGCGTGAACGCCACCCACCCGGGCAGGTCCAGCGGATACGGCCGCCCCAGCACGTAACTCGCGGGCAGCCAGTTGACGAAGGCCAGCGGCACCACGAACGTCACCCCCCGCACCAGATCCAGCGCGAACACCGTCGGCGGATACTGCAACATCGTCGTACCGCCGTAGGTGAAGGCGTTGGCCACCTCCGAGGCGTCCTGCGCCACGAACTGGAAGGCGCCCGCCGCCACGAACACCGCGCAGAAGATCCCCGCCCCGCTGAGCAGCGTCACCGGCATCAGCAGCAGCTTCGCCGCCGACCAGTCGATGTCGAGGACCACCAGCGCGTACCCCAGCACCAGCACCCCCTGCGTCACCCGCCCGAGCCGGCGCAGCCCGAACCGGTCCGCCGCCACCTGCGCCAGCACCGGCGCCGGACGCAC
Source organism: Streptomyces sp. NPDC017225 (assembly GCF_044331465.1). Taxonomy (NCBI): domain Bacteria; kingdom Bacillati; phylum Actinomycetota; class Actinomycetes; order Kitasatosporales; family Streptomycetaceae; genus Streptomyces; species Streptomyces sp. NPDC017225. The sequence continues at coordinate 7,836 of NZ_JBIRNE010000019.1, forward strand.
CAGCAGCGTGTCCAGCGTGCCGTCCCGCACCCGGCGGCCCAGCCGGTCCATCGAGCCGATCGCCAGGTCCGCCAGCCCGAAGGACACACCGGACAGCCCGTACAGGAACGCCACCTCGGCCAGCGAATAGCCGCCCAGCGCGTCGACACGGGAGAACATCAGCAGGATCGCCACGAAGTCCAGCGCGGTCATCGCGAAGTTCCCGAACGTCGTCAGCACGAACGACGTCCGGTACGCCATCGTCGACCGGATCCACATCCCGACGATCAGGCCGTACGCACGCACCCCCTCGGTGACCCGGCCACGCGGCTCCACCCGCTCGAACCCCCCGGCCGTCCCAGCCGTTTCGGTCACCCCGGCCGTCCCGGCCTTCTCGGTCTCCCCGCCCGTCTCAGCCACCCTGCACCACCACCCGCCGCGTCGCCGCCGACTGCGCCAGCCGCCCCACCGCCAGCAGCGCCACCGCCCAGGACGCCTGGAAAACGAACGTCCCCCACGCGTCCGCCTCCCCCAGCAGCACATCCGCCGGCGCCTGCAACAGCGACGACCACGGCAGCGCCCGTACGACCTCGCCGAGCGCGCCCGGGAACACGTTCAGCGGCAGCAGCATCCCCGAGCAGAACAACGCCGCGAGGTACGCCATCTGCGTCACCCCCGCACCGTCCATCAGCCAGAACGCCGAGAGCGCCACCAGATAGCGCAGCGCGAAACTCACCACCGCCGCCAGCACCACCGCCACCAGGAACGCCGCCCACGTCGACACCTCCCGCGGCAGCGCCACCGGGAAGAACAGCGCCCCGAACACGAACGGCACCACCCCGCGCCCCAGCAACTGGAACAGCGCCCGCCCCACATCCGCCGCCAGCCACCACAGCTGGAGATCCGCCGGCCGGTACAGATCGACGGCGATGTCACCCGTACGGATGCGCTCCATCAGCTCGTCCTCGAACCCGCCGCCCCCGATGGCCAGCGCCGCCAGCAAGGCCTGCCCCAGCCACACGAAGGTGACGGCCTGCGCCTGGTCGTAGCCCCCGAGCTGCGGTTTCTCGTCCCACAGGGCCAAATAGGTGTAAACCAGGATCGAACCGAAGACCGTGTTGGTGAACACCCCGGCGGCGGTGGCCGCCCGATACGTCGCGTACCGTCGGAATCCCCCCGCCGCGACGGCAACGTACAACCGCCCCGAGCCAACGCCCACAGCCCCCTCCTCCGCCAGGCACCAAAGCGCAGGAGCCTAGTGCGACGGCGACCACCCGTGCCACGCGATTTCACGGGTGTGCCAGCGAGCGGGAACGGAACCCCTGATGCGAGAGTCTTCTTGAGAGGGCACAGAGGGAGCAGAGGCCGCAAAAGCGTACAAGGCCGTACGAGACCGAACCGTACGACGCGAAACAGGAGTCCGTGCACGAGATGAGCGACGAGCCGCAGCCGCAGCAGCCGAACAAGGGCTGGGCGCCGAGAAAGCCCCAGGCGGCCGGCGAGGGGAAACCGGACGCGCCCCACAAGCCGGACCAGGCGAGCAAGCCGAAGAAGGCGAAGCGGACCAAGCGGACCGGATGGCGCAGACTGATCCCCACCTGGCGCGTCGTGCTGAGCACCTGCGTCATCGGCGTCCTGCTGCTGATCGGCGGCTTCTTCCTCGGCTACTCCCTGGTACACATCCCGGCCGCCAACGCGCTCGCCACCAAACAGAGCAACGTCTACCTGTACGCCGACGGCAGCGTCCTCGCCCGCGACGGCGAGGTCAACCGGGAGAGCGTCGCCCTCGCCCGCATCTCCAAGGACGCCCAGCACGCCGTCCTGGCCGCCGAGGACCGCGACTTCTACACCGAATCCGCCATCGACCCCATGGCGATGATCCGCGGCGGCTGGAACACCGCCACCGGCAAGGGCAAGCAGTCCGGCTCCACGATCACCCAGCAGTACGTCAAGAACTACTACCTGGCGCAGGACCAGACCATCACCCGCAAGGTGAAGGAGTTCTTCATCTCGATCAAGCTCGACCGCGAGAAGAGCAAGAGCGAGATCCTCGAGGGCTACCTCAACACCAGCTTCTTCGGCCGCGGCGCCTACGGCATCCAGGCCGCCGCCCACGCCTACTACGGCATCGACGCCAAGGACCTCACCGCCGCCCAGGGCGCCTACCTCGCCTCCCTGCTCAACGCCCCCAGCCAGTACGACGTCGTCGCCCACCCCGAGAACAAGTCCGCCGCCGAGTCCCGCTGGAACTACGTCCTGGACGGCATGGCCGACCAGGGCTGGCTCACCGAGTCCGAGCGCGCCGCGGCGAAGTTCCCCATGCCCAAGGAGACCACCATCTCCACCAGCATGTCCGGACAGCGCGGCTACGTCGTCAACATCGTCAAGAACCACCTCGTCCAGAACGACATCGTCGCCGAGGAGGAACTCGACCGGGGCGGCTACCGCATCACCACCACCCTGCAGAAGGACAAGCAGGACGCCTTCGTCAAAGCCGTCGACGACAAGCTGATGTCCAAACTGGACAAGAAGGACCGCAAGGTCGACAACTACGTCCGCGCGGGCGGCGCCTCCGTCGACACCAGGACCGGCAAGGTCGTGGCGATGTACAACGGCATCGACTACGTCAAGCAGTACACACCCAACGCCACCCGCCGCGACTTCCAGGTCGGCTCCGCCTTCAAGCCCTTCGTCTTCGCCTCCGCCGTCGCCAACGGCTCCAAGACCCAGGACGGCCGCCTCATCAAGCCGGGCACCGTCTACGACGGCACCAGCGAACGCCCCGTCCAGGGCTGGAGCGGCGGCCGCTACGCCCCCGAGAACGAGGACCACCGCGACTACGGCGACGTCACCGTCAGCGAGGCCACCGACAAGTCCATCAACGCCGTGTACGCCCAGATGGCCGTCGACGTCGGCTCCGACCGGGTCATGCGGACCGCGATCGACCTCGGACTCTCCCCCAGCACACCCGAGCTGACCCCCTCCCCCTCCATCGCCCTCGGCGTGGCCACCGCGAGCCCCCTCGACATGGCGGAGGCCTACGCCACCCTCGCCAACCACGGCAAGCACGGCACGTACTCACTGGTCGAGAAGGTCCTCAAGGACGGCAAACACGAAGTCGAACTGCCCCAGCGGCGCGAACAGCAGGCCGTCAGCCGCGAGGCCGCCGACACCACCACATCCGTACTCCGCAGCGTCGTCCAGAACGGCACCGCCACCGCCGCCCAGGCCGCCGGCCGCCCCGCCGCCGGCAAGACCGGCACCGCCGAGGAGGACACCGCCGCCTGGTTCGCCGGCTACACCCCCGAACTCTCCACCGTCGTCGCCGTGATGGGCCAGGACCCGAAAACCGCCGCCCACAAGTCGCTCTACGGCGCGACGGGCCTGCCCCGCATCAACGGCGGCGGCGCGCCCGCCGAGATCTGGGGCCAGTACACCCGCAACGCCCTCAAGGGCGAACCGGTCACCGACTTCGACCTGCGCATCCAGTCCGGCGCCAACGTCACCGAGTCCCCCTCCGCCTCGGCCTCCGGCGAACCCGGAACCGGCGACGAAAGCGGCAGCGGCGACCCGACCGGCGACCAGGACACGGGCACCGGCACCCCCGACCGGACCGGCGGCGGCAGCACCCCGCCCGGCTCCACCGGCGGCGACGACACCGGCGACCCGTCGGCCGGCGGCCCCACCTCGGACGGCGCCACCACCGAGCCGGGCCCCACCGGCGGAGGTGACGACTCGGCGAACGGCGGCGACAGCGCCGAGGACGGCGAAGGCGACCCGACCGGCGCGGACGGCGGCAACGACGACGAAGGGGACACCGGAACCATCGCCGGCATCCCCATCCCGCCCCGCCGCCAGTGACCGACCGGGCCACCTCTCAGGTCAGTGCCCGGAGGTCGCCTTCAGCCCCACCACCGCGACCAGCAGCAGACAGATGAAGAAGATCCGGGCGGCGGTCACCGGCTCCCCCAGCATCACCATGCCGAGCACCGCCGCACCGGCCGCACCGATGCCCACCCACACGCCGTAGGCGGTACCGATGGGCAGCGTCCGGGCCGCGTACGACAGCAACAGCATGCTCGCGACGATCCCGGCACCGGTGAACAGGCTCGGCACCAGACGGGTGAAGCCGTCGGTGTACTTCATCCCGATCGACCAGCCGACCTCGAGCAGACCCGCGACGAGCAACAGAACCCACGCCATGACAGGCACCTCCGTGAAACGAACTGAACGGTGGTGCGTCGTCTTTTCCTGGCCCGGTACGGCGCGTCTCGTCGGGTGCTTCCCAAGATAGCAAAGCCGGCACAAAGGGGCTGGTGACACCGGTCACCAGCCCCTTTGACGGCTACGTCCGCCGCTGTCCTACAGGTACAGCCCGGTCGAATCCTCCGACCCCTCGAACCGGTCCGCGGCCACGGCGTGCAGGTCCCGCTCGCGCATCAGCACGTACGCCGTACCCCGCACCTCGACCTCCGCACGGTCCTCCGGGTCGTACAGCACCCGGTCGCCCGGCTCCACGGTCCGTACGTTCTGCCCCACCGCGACGACCTCGGCCCAGGCCAGCCGCTTGCCGACCGCCGCCGTGGCGGGGATCAGGATCCCGCCCCCGGAACGCCGCTCGCCCTCACCGGTGTCCTGCCGCACGAGTACACGGTCGTGCAGCATCCGGATGGGCAGCTTGTCGTCCAGAGAGCTGTGCTCGTTCTTCTTGGCGCTCACGCCACGAACCTACCTGCCCCCGCTCAGCGCCCACGCCGCCGGGTACTACCCAGGGCCAGCAGCCCCACGACCCCGACCACGACGAGCGCGGCGGGCACGACCCGCTCCATCCTCGGCGCGCCCTGCTCGTCCACGAACTGCGACTTCACATCGCTGACCACACGATTGACCTGGACGTAGGCCCGTCCGAGGGTGTGGTCGACGCTGGAAGCGACCTTGGCCTTCGCATCGCCCACGATCGTGCTCGGGTGCACCCGCATCCCGATCTCGTCGAGCGTCTCGGCCAGCACCTCGCGGCGGCGCTTGATGTCCGCCTCGATCTGCGCCGGGGTTCTGATGTCCGACGTGTCCGCCACCGTACGCCTCCGAAATCCGCTGAAGCTGTCCCGGACAGTCTGTCAGCTCCAACGCTCGCCGCACTGTCAGGACCCCCGGTTACGCTGGATCGATGAGCGAGCGACTCCAGCCCGGGGACCCGGCCCCCGCCTTCACCCTCCCGGACGCCGACAGCAACGAGGTGTCCCTGTCCGACCACAAGGGCCGCAAGGTCATCGTGTACTTCTACCCTGCTGCCCTTACCCCCGGCTGCACGAAGCAGGCGTGCGACTTCACGGACAACCTGGAACTGCTGGCCGACGCCGGGTACGACGTCATCGGCATCTCGCCGGACAAGCCGGAAAAGCTGGCCAAGTTCCGCGACACCGAGTCCCTGAAGGTCACCCTCCTGGCCGACCCCGACAAGAAGGTCCTCGACGCGTACGCGGCCTTCGGCGAGAAGAAGAACTACGGCAAGACCTACATGGGCGTCATCCGCTCCACGATCATCGTGGACGAGGCGGGCAAGGTCGAACACGCCCTGTACAACGTCCGCGCCACGGGCCACGTAGCCAAGATCATCAAGGACCTGGGCATCTGAGTTCCCTCTCGACGGGGCCCGTACCGAAGCTTTCCGGTACGGGCCCTTCCGCATTCCGCGCGTGACTGTCCTGCCTACTGGTGCCGAGGCGGCCGACGGCGGCATACTGCGCCCAGTAAAGTAGGCCCGGCCGGGCGCCCGTACGCCAACTGGCCGAGCGGCAATCTTTAGGTGGTTGTGTTTGTCGGTTCGAATCCGACCGGGCGCACAGGGCCCTGTACCTATGAATCGTAGGTGCAGGGCCCTCATTCTTGCGTCAACCCAAAAGCTCCCGCACCACCGGCACCAGCGCCCTGAACGCCTTCCCCCGGTGGCTGATCGCGTTCTTCTCGGCCGCCGTCAGTTCCGCGCAGGTGCGGGTCTCGCCCTCCGGCTGGAGGATCGGGTCGTAGCCGAAGCCGCCCGTGCCGGCGGGGGTGTGGCGCAGGATGCCGGGCAGTTGGCCCTCGACGACCCGTTCCGTGCCGTCGGGCAGGGCCAGGGCCGCCGCGCACGCGAAGTACGCGCCCCGGTGCTCGTCCGCGATGTCGGAGAGCTGGGCCAGGAGGAGGTCGAGGTTGGCCTTGTCGTCGCCGTGGGTGCCGGACCAGCGGGCGGAGAAGATGCCGGGGGCGCCGTTCAGGACGTCGACGCAGAGGCCGGAGTCGTCGGCGACGGCGGGCAGGCCGGTGGCCCGGGCCAGGGCGTGGGCCTTGAGGAGGGCGTTCTCGGCGAAGGTGACGCCGGTTTCCCTGACGTCGGGGATCTGAGGGTAGGCGTCCGCGCCGACGAGGTCGTGGGGCAGGCCCGCGTCGGCGAGGATGGCCCTCAGTTCGGTGATCTTTCCGGCGTTGCGGGTGGCGAGGATCAGGCGGGTCATGGGTTCAGTATCCCGGGCGTCCGCCGGTTCCCCCGCACCCGCTCCCCTTACGGCGTGCAGACCTTCGTCAGCTCGCCCGCCGCGTCGGTGACGGGGCTGAGGTCGGGGGTGCTGTCGCCGTTCTCGACGGAGGTGCGGACGTTGTCGACGGCCTTGCCGAGGTCGTCGACCGCCGTGCTGACGTCGGTGTTGTCGGTCTGGTCGCCGATCTTGTCGAGGTTCTTGTCTATGGAGGTGAGGGATTCCTCGAGTTGCGTCGGGTCGTTGGACGCGTTCTCCACGGCCTGCTGGAGCGCGGTGACGCTGTCGGCGATGGCGTCGGCGGTCTGGACGCAGTCGAGCGCCTTGTCGACGGCGTCGCAGCCGGTGGTGAGGCCGGTCGTCAGGGCGAAGGTCGCCACGGCTGCGGCGGTGACGGTGATGCGGCGAAGTCGTCGGTGGCGGCTCGCGGCCATGGGTCTCGGTCCTCCCCTTGGGACAGGGCCGGGCGGCCCGTGTGCGGTGCGGCGTCGGGCGTACGGCGGGTGTGCCGGCCGTACGCCCGTAGTGCTCCGGTACTGCTGTACTGCTAGTGACGCGGGGGTGGGCGGCGGAGTTGCGTGCGCGGGCCGCCTTTTCCTGATGCGCCCTTGGTGGTCCTTGGCCTGCCTTGGCGCCCTCTTCAGCTTTCGAGAGTCATGCCGAGGGCCTTGCGCTGGAGTTCCGCCAGTTCGGCGCAGCCTGCGGCGGCGAGGTCGAGGAGGGCGTTCAGTTCGTCGCGGTCGAAGGGCTCGGCCTCGGCGGTGCCCTGGACCTCGACGAAGCGGCCGTCGCCGGTGCAGACGACGTTCATGTCGGTCTCGGCGCGTACGTCTTCCTCGTAGGGGAGGTCGAGGAGGGGGGTGCCGTCGACGATGCCGACGGAGACGGCGGCGACGGTGCCGGTGAGGGGCTTGCGGCTGGGCTTGATCAGCTTCTTGGTGGTCTGGGCCCAGGTGATGGCGTCGGCGAGGGCGACGTAGGCGCCGGTGATGGCGGCGGTGCGGGTGCCGCCGTCGGCCTGGAGGACGTCGCAGTCCAGGACGATGGTGTTCTCGCCGAGTGCCTTGTAGTCGATGACGGCGCGCAGGGAGCGGCCGATGAGGCGGCTGATCTCGTGGGTGCGGCCGCCGATGCGGCCCTTGACGGACTCGCGGTCGCCGCGGGTGTGGGTGGCTCGGGGGAGCATGGCGTATTCGGCGGTGACCCAGCCTTCGCCGCTGCCCTTGCGCCAGCGGGGGACGCCTTCGGTGACGGAGGCGTTGCAGAGGACCTTGGTGTCGCCGAAGGAGACGAGGACGGAGCCTTCGGCGTGCTTGCTCCAGCCGCGTTCGATGGTGACGGGGCGGAGCTGTTGGGGGGTGCGGCCGTCGATTCGTGACATGCGGGTGAGCCTAGCGGGCGCGCGTGAGGGGCCCTTCCCGTGGTGGGAGGGGCCCCTCTGCGCCGCGCGCGTGTGCTGCGCGTCCTTACATCATGTCTTCGATCTCGGCGGCGATCGGGTCGGCGTCGGTGCCGATGACGACCTGGATGGCGGTGCCCATCTTGACGACGCCGTGGGCGCCGGCGGCCTTGAGGGCGGCTTCGTTGACCAGCGCGGGGTCGTTGACCTCGGTGCGGAGTCGGGTGATGCAGCCTTCGATCTCGTCGATGTTCTCGATGCCGCCGAGGCCGGCGACGATCTTCTCAGCCTTGCTGGCCATGTTCGTTCTCCCTGATCCGAGCCGCTTTGTCGCAGTAACCCACAGTTGGCCCATCTTCGCGAGCCATCCTGCGGTCTGTCGCGAATGATGGCGTCACGACGGCGGAGCCGTCCGTCAACTGGTCTACACCAGTGTACCGGCGACCGGATCGAGACCGGATGGAGACCGGATGAGTGCCGACAGCGCGGCCAGTCCCGCTCGCGCCCGTTGGAACAAGGCGTTCCAAGGGCTGCAGAAGATGGGTCGCAGTCTTCAGTTGCCCATCGCTGTCCTGCCCGCCGCCGGCATTCTCAACCGGCTGGGGCAGCCGGACGTGTTCGGGGACGACGGTCTCGGCTGGTCGAACGTCTCGAAGGTGATGACGGGCGCGGGCGGTGCGCTGCTCGACAGTTCGCTGGGGCTGCCGCTGCTGTTCTGCGTGGGTGTGGCCATCGGGATGGCGAAGAAGGCCGACGGTTCGACGGCGTTGGCGGCGGTGGCGGGGTTCCTCGTCTACTTCAACGTGCTGCGGCAGTTTCCGGAGGACTGTCCGGAGGGTTCGGAGGCGGTCCCGCAGGTCGGCTGCCGGGTGACCGACGGTTCGGGGGAGGTGACCGCGTTCGTCTTCCAGAATCCGGGGGTTTTCGGCGGCATCGTGATGGGGCTGCTGACGGCGTACTTCTGGCAGCGGTTCCATCGGACGAAGCTGGTGGACTGGCTCGGGTTCTTCAACGGGCGCCGGCTGGTGCCGATCATCATGGCGTTCGTGGCGATCGTGTTCGCGGCGCTGTGTCTGTGGGTGTGGCCGCCGATCGGTGACGCGCTGGAGAGTTTCAGCGACTGGATGACCGGGATCGGCGCGTGGGGCGCGGGTGTGTTCGGGCTGGCGAACCGGGCGTTGCTGGTGATCGGGCTGCACCAGTTCCTGAACGTGCCGATGTGGTTCCAGTTCGGCAGTTACACCAAGCCGGACGGCACGGTGGTGCACGGGGACATCAACATGTTCCTGGCGGGTGATCCGGACGCGGGTCAGTTCACCTCGGGCTTCTTCCCGATCATGATGTTCGCGCTGCCCGCGGCGGCGCTGGCGATCACGCACTGCGCGAAGCCGCACCGGCGCAAGGAGGTCGGCGGTCTGATGCTGTCGTTGGCGCTGACGTCGTTCGTGACGGGCATCACGGAGCCGCTGGAGTACTCGTTCCTGTTCATCGCTCCGGTGCTGTACGCGGTGCACGCGGTGCTGACGGGTGTGTCGATGGCGGTGACGTGGGGGCTGGGCGTGAAGGACGGGTTCAGTTTCTCGGCGGGGCTGATCGACTACGTCATCAACTGGAACCTGGCGACCCGGCCGTGGCTGATCATTCCGATCGGCCTGTGCTTCGCGGTGGTGTACTACGTCGTCTTCCGGTTCGCGATCACGAGGTTCGATCTGAAGACGCCGGGGCGGGAGCCGGAGGACGAGGTGGAGGACGTCACGAAGGTGTAGACCTCATGCGTCCCTCACGTACCCTTTGACCGTGGTCTTACGAAGGCCCTCGGACCGTTGGTCCGGGGGCCTTCGGCGCGCCCTCGCGCGGGTGCGTGCGTGTACGCGCACGGGTACGGGCGCGGGCGCGGGCGGGGTTCTGATCGGGTACGGAGCGTAGCGACCCGGTCGTGGAATCACGGGTTCCTTACGCGGCCTTCATCGTGCTACAACAGGTCTACACCACTGAGTGGTGTAGACCACCACCCGATGGAGGAAGTATGAGCACCGCCACCGACAAGGCGGCCCCCGCAAAGAAGCGGGGTTCTGGTCTTTTCCAGGGTTTGCAGAAGGTCGGCCGCAGCCTGCAGCTCCCGATCGCCGTGCTGCCGGCGGCGGGCATCATGGTCCGGCTCGGCCAGGACGACATCTTCGGCAAGGACGGCCTGGGCTGGGACCGGGTCGCCGCCGTCTTCAACAACGCGGGCGGTGCTCTGACCGGCTCGCTGCCGATCCTGTTCTGCATAGGCGTGGCCATCGGCTTCGCCAAGAAGGCGGACGGTTCGACCGCGCTGGCCGCGGTGGTCGGCTTCCTCGTCTACAGCAAGGTCCTGGAGGCCTTCCCGGTCACCGAGGCGGTGGTCCAGGAGGGCGCGGACGTCGCGGCGACGTACAACGACCCGGGTGTCCTGGGCGGCATCATCATGGGTCTGCTCTCCGCCGTTCTGTGGCAGCGGTTCCATCGCACCAGGCTGGTGGACTGGCTGGGCTTCTTCAACGGCCGCCGGCTGGTGCCGATCATCATGGCCTTCGTCGGCATCGTGGTCGGTGTCTTCTTCGGTCTGGTCTGGGAGCCCATCGGTACCGGCATCTCCAACTTCGGCGAGTGGATGACCGGCCTCGGCGCCGGTGGCGCGGCCCTGTTCGGCGGCGTGAACCGGGCGCTGATCCCGGTCGGCATGCACCAGTTCGTCAACACCGTGGCCTGGTTCCAGCTCGGCGACTTCACGAACGCCGCCGGTGAGGTCGTGCACGGTGACATCACCCGCTTCCTGGCCGGTGACCCGTCCGCCGGTATCTTCCAGTCGGGCTTCTTCCCGATCATGATGTTCGGTCTGCCGGCCGCCGCGATCGCCATCGCGCACTGCGCCCGCCCGGAGCGCCGCAAGGCCGTGATGGGCATGATGGTCTCCCTGGCCGCGACCTCGTTCGTCACCGGTGTGACCGAGCCGATCGAGTTCTCGTTCATGTTCATCGCGCCGGTCCTGTACGTGCTGCACGCGGTGCTCACCGCCATCTCGATGGCGCTCACCTGGGGGCTGGGGGTGCACGCCGGCTTCAACTTCTCGGCCGGTGCCATCGACTACGCCCTGAACTGGCATCTGGCCACCAAGCCATGGCTGATCATCCCGATCGGTCTGGTGTTCGCGGCGATCTACTACGTGACGTTCCGCTTCGCGATCATCAAGTTCAACCTGAAGACCCCGGGCCGCGAGCCCGAGGAGGAGGTCGAGGACCTCACGAAGGCGTGAGTCCCCGCCGCAGACAGGCATGACGAGGGCCCCGGAACCGGGACGGTTCCGGGGCCCTCGTCATGCTCCCCGCAGAGGGTGACCTCGTCGGGCGTGCCCGGGCGGAGCCTGTTCGTCCTGCCCTAGATCTGGTACACCGCGCCCGGTGCGGCGACCTCCGACGGGCCGTCGTAGGCCTCGCGCGCGTCGGCGAGGTTGGCCCGGGGGTCGGTCCACGGGGGGATGTGGGTGAGGACCAGGCGCCGGGCGCCGGCGCGGGCGGCGCTCTCGCCCGCCTCGCGGCCGTTGAGGTGGAGGTCGGGGATGTTCTCCTTGCCGTGCGTGAAGGCGGCCTCGCACAGGAACAGGTCGGTGTCACGGGCGAGTTCGTCCAGGGTGGGGGTGACGCCCGTGTCGCCGGAGTAGGTCAGCGACCTGCCGCCGTGCTCGACCCGGATGGCGTAGGCCTCCACGGGATGGGCGACGCGTTCGGTGTGCACGGTGAAGGGGCCGACCTCGAAGGTGGACGGCTTGACCGTGTGGAAGTCGAAGACCTCGCTCATGGACGAGGCGGAGGGGGTGTCGGCGTAGGCGGTGGTGAGCCGGTGCTCGGTGCCCTCGGGTCCGTAGACCGGGAGGGGGTCGCAGCGGCCGCCGTCGTGCCGGTAGTAGCGCGCCACGAAGTAGGCGCACATGTCGATGCAGTGGTCGGCGTGCAGGTGGCTGAGGAAGATCGCGTCGAGGTCGTAGAGACCGCAGTGGCGCTGCAGCTCGCCGAGGGCTCCGTTGCCCATGTCGAGGAGCAGCCGGAAGCCGTCGGCCTCGACGAGGTAGCTCGAGCAGGCCGATTCCGCGGACGGGAACGACCCCGAGCAGCCGACGACGGTGAGCTTCATGAAGCAGAAACCTCCGCTGGCGCGTGTGGAGAGACGGGGGTCGTGCGGTTTGTCGAGCGTAAGGCGCAAAACCTTCGGTCGCTCCTCCGCCAGGGGCCGTTGTGGGCGAACTCACCTGCGCTGTCACCGGTTCGGCTGGAAGTGGGGCGTGCGGGGCCACCCAGGGGGCGCGGGGTGCTGGGGCGCGCCGGTACGGTCGTCGGTATGGACACGTCCTGGTGGTGGTTCGCCTTCGCGGCGGTGGTGGTGCTCGCGCTCGTCGCCACGGTCGTGGACGGCTGGGGGCGGGGTGCCCGGCCTCCCCGGGCCGGTGGCAGCCGGCGTCCGCCGGGGCGGCCCGCGGGTCCGCGAGGGCGGGCGGCGCGGCCGCGGCCCGCGGAGATCTGGTGGGCGAAGGTGCCGTACGAGGACAGCGCGGGGGCGAAGGACCGGCCGTGTCTGGTGGTCTCGGTGCGCGGGCGGCGGGTGCTGGTCGCGAAGATCACCAGCCGGCATCGGGAAGAGCGGGCCGGGGTGATCACCCTGCCGCCGGGCTCGGTCGGGGACGCGCGGGGGCGGACGAGTTTCCTGGAGACCGACGAGTTGCGCCAGGTGCCGGTGCGGGACTTCCGGCGCCGGGTGGGTGTGGTGGACCCGGTCCTGTGGGACCAGGTCCGTCACCTCGCGAGGTAGGGCCTGTCGGACAGGCCCCGGGCCGGCCCCGGACCCCCGTCAGGATCCTCGGGCCCTGTGGCCGCCCGGCGCCGGAGCCCCGTCAGGCCCAGAGCTGGCCCTGGAGGGTCTCGATGGCCTCTTCGGTGGTGGCCGCCGTGTAGACGCCGGTGGAGAGGTACTTCCAGCCTCCGTCGGCGACGACGAAGGCGATGTCCGCGCTCTCGCCGGCCTTCACCGCCTTCTTCCCGACGCCGATCGCGGCGTGCAGGGCGGCGCCGGTGGAGACGCCGGCGAAGATGCCCTCCTGCTGGAGGAGCTCCCGGGTGCGGGTCACGGCGTCCGCCGAGCCGACCGAGAAGCGGGTGGTGAGGACGGAGGCGTCGTACAGCTCGGGGACGAAGCCCTCGTCGAGGTTGCGCAGGCCGTACACCAGGTCGTCGTAGCGCGGTTCGGCGGCGACGATCTTCACGTCCGGCTTGTTCTCGCGCAGGTAGCGGCCGACGCCCATGAGGGTGCCGGTGGTGCCGAGGCCGGCCACGAAGTGGGTGATGGAGGGCAGGTCGGCGAGGATCTCGGGGCCGGTGCCGGCGTAGTGGGCGCCGGCGTTGTCCGGGTTGCCGTACTGGTAGAGCATCACCCAGTCGGGGTGTTCGGCGGAGAGTTCCTTGGCGACCCGTACGGCGGTGTTGGAGCCGCCCGCGGCCGGGGAGGAGATGATCTCCGCGCCCCACATGGCGAGCAGGTCCCGGCGCTCCTGGGAGGTGTTCTCGGGCATCACGCAGACGATGCGGTAGCCCTTGAGCCTGGCCGCCATGGCGAGCGAGATGCCGGTGTTGCCGCTGGTCGGTTCGAGGATGGTGCAGCCCGGGGTGAGGCGGCCGTCCTTCTCGGCCTGCTCGATCATGTGGAGCGCGGGGCGGTCCTTGACCGAGCCGGTCGGGTTGCGGTCCTCCAGCTTGGCCCAGATGCGGACGTCGTCGGACGGCGACAGCCGCGGCAGGCGCACCAGGGGGGTGTTGCCCACCGCGGCCAGCGGGGTGTCGTAGCGCATCGCCGATCAGGCCATACCGCCGGCGACGGCCGGCAGGATCGTGATGCTGTCGCCGTCGGTGAGCTTGGTGTCGATGCCGTCGAGGAAGCGGACGTCCTCGTCGTTCAGGTAGACGTTGACGAAGCGGCGCAGCTGGTCCCCGTCCACGATGCGGGCCTGGATGCCCGCGTGCCGGGTCTCGAGGTCGGCGAAGAGCTTGGCGAGGGTGTCCCCGGTGCCCTCCACGGCCTTCTGGCCGTCGGTGTACTGGCGGAGGATGGTCGGGATGCGGACCTCGATGGCCATGGCTGAGGGCTCCTGTCGGAAGGTGTCGTGGGTTCGGTGAGGCGCGCGGCGGCACGCGGCAGCCCGCCGCGGCTCACGGCCGTACGGCGGCAGCGGAGGATCAACAGATGGCGCTGTTCAGCCTGCACAGGTCGACGTGCAGGCGCGCCACGAGCAGCGTGCCCGGCGCCTTTTCGCTCACGTCGAGAAGAACCATGGGCTCATCGTATCGATTCCCGGTCCGGCATCCGGAGTGTGATCTCATCTGCTGGACGTTCTTCGCCCGCGATGCGATATCAGTACGCCTCCACCACCTTGACCTCCTCCTCCGTCACCTCTCCCTCCAGGATCCGGAACGAGCGGAACTGGAAGTCGCCGGCGCCGTCGGTGTCGGCCGTGGAGACCAGGACGTAGTGGGCGCCGGGTTCGTTGGCGTAGGTGATGTCGGTGCGGGAGGGGTGGGCCTCGGTGGCCGTGTGGGAGTGGTAGATGACCACCGGTTCCTCGTCGCGGTCGTCCATCTCCCGGTAGAGCTTGAGCAGGTCCTGCGAGTCGAACTCGTAGAAGGTCGGCGAGCGGGCGGCGTTCAGCATCGGGATGAACCGCTCGGGACGGCCCTCGCCCACGGGGCCGGCCACCACGCCGCACGCCTCGTCGGGGTGGTCCTCGCGCGCGTGGGCGACGATCTGGTCGTACAAGGCCTGTGTGATGGTCAGCATGCGGCCCAGGATAAGCAGAAGGGCCGGTCCGTACCGGTGGGTGGTACGGACCGGCCCATATGCCGGACATCCTGAGCGGTGGCCGTGCCGGGTGCCACGAGCACCCGGTGCGGCAGGATGTCCGCGATGCGCGCGAACGCGCTGGTCAGCGCCGGACGGCCGAGGGTCCGGGCGGCGTGGTGGCCGTCAGCCGATCTTCTCCATCTCCGGTTCACCGGGCCGCTCGGTGATCTCCGGGCTGCGGCTCTTGAGCACGGCCCAGCCGATGCCGAGGGCGGCGGCCCAGCCGGCCATCACGTAGAGGCAGACGCGGGCGTCGGCGTCGTAGGCGATCAGGCAGGTCACGAAGAGCAGGAAGGCGATGGCGACGTAGGAGCACACCGAGCCGCCCGGGGCCGGGAAGGAGGAGGCGGGCAGGCGGCCCGCGACGACCTTGCGGCGGTAGAGGACGTGGCTGATCAGGATCATCAGCCAGGTCCAGATGCCGGCGGCGGTGGCGACGGAGGTGACGTAGCCGAAGGCCTTCTCGGGGACGATGTAGTTCAGCACCACGCCGATGCCCATGAAGACCACCGAGATGCCGATGCCGATGGCCGGGGTCTTGGTCGACGACAGCCGGCTGAAGACCCTGGGGGCCTCGCCGTTGTCCGCGAGGGTGCGCAGCATGCGGCCCGTGGAGTACATGCCGGAGTTGCAGGACGACAGGGCGGCGGTGAGCACGACGAAGTTGACGATGCCGGCGCCGGCCGGGATGCCGATGACGGTGAAGGCCTCCACGAAGGGGCTGACGCCCTCGGCGAACTCGGTCCACTTCACCACGGCCAGGATGACGGTGAGGGCGCCGACGTAGAAGAGGGCGATGCGCCAGGGCAGGGTGTTGATCGCCTTGGGGAGGGTCTTCTCGGGGTTCTCCGACTCGCCGGCGGTGACGCCGACCAGCTCGACGGCGAGGTAGGCGAACATGACGCCCTGGAGGGTCATCAGGGACGACCCGATGCCCTTGGGGAAGAAGCCGTCGAACTCCCACAGGTTGGAGACGGCGGCGGTGTCGCCGGCCTGGCTGAAGCCGAGGGTGAGCACACCGACGCCGATCACGATCATGCCGATGATGGCGGTGACCTTGACCATCGAGAACCAGAACTCGATCTCGCCGAAGAGCTTCACCGAGATCAGGTTCGCGACGAAGAGCAGGACCAGGAAGACGAGGGCGGAGACCCACTGCGGGATCTCCGGGAACCAGTAGTGGATGTAGATGGCGGCGGCGGTGAGTTCCGCCATGCCGGTGACCACCCACATCAGCCAGTACGTCCAGCCGGTGAAGTAGCCGAAGAAGGGGCCGAGGAATTCGCGCGAGTACTCGGCGAAGGAGCCGGAGACCGGCCGGTACAGCAGGAGCTCGCCGAGCGCCCGCATGATGAAGAAGATGATCACACCCGCGAGGGCGTACATGAGGATGATGCTGGGGCCGGCCTTGGCGATGTTGGCCCCGGCACCCAGGAAGAGGCCGACGCCGATGGCGCCGCCGATCGCGATCATCTGGACCTGGCGGCTGTTCAGCCCGCGCTCGTAGCCCTCCTCGGGGGCCTTGTCCGTGTCGACCTGCGCAGAGGTCATGTGTGGTGCGCCTTTCTCCATGCCGATCCGGGCCTTGACTCGGCCGCGGATCGGGTCTCGATCCCCCCGGATGATGGAGTTGAGCGGGTCTCACATCCCGCTCGGTGCCTGGCCGGCGGTCCGCCGGCTCGGTGGCGCACCCGGCCGAACATTCGGGTGGTGTTCGCCGGGCGGTCGTGAAGATTTACCACGACCGCGGGATCGATCACAGGGCCGTCATGTGACGCGTCGCACAGACATAGGCGGACACAAGGCGCCCTCGACGGGCGAAAAGGGGCAACTCTTTGACAGGATCATTACCCGGATTTGAGGATCCGCTGAGCGGACACCCACCCCGTCGCACACCCCGTCAATCAGGTCATAAGGGTCGCGACGAGCGACTCCTGGAGCCCTCCGAGCCACAGGTACGCCATCACCATCGGCTTGCGCGGGTCCTCGTCCGGGAGCCGGTAGAGCAGGTCGGTGTCGTCCTCGTCGGCGATCTCCAGCCGGGAGCCGATCGCGAGGCGCAGGTCGTTCAGGGCGTTCAGCCACTGCCGGGACTCCCGCACCGACAGCTTCAGCACCGCCGCCCCGTCCTCGCCCTGGCCCCCGGTCGCCGAGGAGAGGGTGTCCAGGGTGCGGATCACCGCGAGCGCGTTCTCGCGCTTGCCGGCGCGCAGGTCGTTCTCGGTGTAGCGGCGGAACTCGGCGGAGTGCGCCCGCTGCTCCTCGGCCTCCTCGGCCCGCGGGGTGCCCTCGGGGTCGCCGTAGGCGTCCGGGAACAGGCGCCGCAGCACCGGGTCGGAGGGCGGCTCGCTCGGGCCGTCCGCGAAGAGCTCGGCGAGCGGGTCGTCGGAGGCGTCCTCGGCGGGGCCGGGGCCGATCAGCTCCAGGAGCTGCACGGCCAGGGACCGGATGATGGAGATCTCGACGTCGTCGAGGGCGACGGCCGCGCCGCCGCCGGGGAGCGGTTCGAATTGTCCGGGCATGAAGGCTATTCAGCTACTTCCGTCCTGCGGGCGGGCGTGGGTCATTTCCGGTCCTGCTGGAGGGTGGCCCACAGGCCGTAGCCGTGCATGGCCTGGACATCCCGTTCCATCTCCTCGCGTGAGCCGGTGGACACGACCGCCCGGCCCTTGTGATGGACGTCCTTCATGAGCTTGGTGGCCTTCTCCTTCGAGTAGCCGAAGTACGACTGGAAGACGTACGTCACATAGCTCATGAGGTTGACGGGATCGTTGTGCACGATCGTCACCCAGGGCACGTCGGGCTCGGGTACGGCGAAGACCTCCTCCGCCGACTCGGTCTTCTCGATCTCCATGGGTGCGGCTGCCGTCACATGGCCCATGCTGCCACCACAGGGGGGCACTCGCACAAACGGGCCTGTGGGCCACACCACGGGACCACAAATCGTCAGACTGACGAAATGGGGGTAGCATCCCTGCCATGCCGCACATCCCGGGGGCCCGCCCCCCGGGCTCCCGGGACCGCCCGGGGGTGCCCGGCGAGTCATACCTAGGAGAGTTCGGTGGACATAGCGGATCTCGGGCTGCCGGTGGACGTTCCCTCGACGGCGCTCTTCACCGACCAGTACGAGCTGACCATGCTCCGGGCCGCCCTGAAGGCGGGCACGGCCGGACGGCGGAGCGTGTTCGAGGTCTTCACCCGCCGACTGCCCGACGGGCGCCGCTACGGCGTCGTGGCGGGCACCGGACGGGTCCTGGACGCGGTGGAGAACTTCCGCTTCGACGCGGACCTCCTGCGCTTTCTGCGCGAGAAGGAGATCGTCGACGAGGAGACCCTGGACTGGCTCGCCCAGTACCGCTTCAGCGGCGACATCTGGGGCTACCCCGAGGGCGAGGTGTACTTCCCGGGCTCGCCGATCATGCGGGTCGAGGGGACCTTCGGCGAGTGCGTGCTGCTGGAGACGGTGATCCTCTCCATCCTCAACCACGACTCGGCGATCGCCGCCGCCGCCTCCCGGATGGCCTCGGCCGCCGGGGACCGTCCGCTGATCGAGATGGGCGCCCGCCGCACCCACGAGCTGGCCGCGGTGGCCGCCGCCCGCTCCGCCTACGTCGGCGGCTTCGCGACCACCTCCGACCTGGCCGCCGGCTTCCGCTACAACATCCCCACCGTGGGCACCTCCGCCCACGCCTTCACCCTGCTGCACGACAACGAGCGCGACGCCTTCCGGGCCCAGGTGGACGCCCTGGGCCGGGACACCACGCTCCTGGTGGACACCTACGACGTCGGCGAGGCCGTCCGCACGGCCGTGGAGATCGCCGGGCCCGAGCTGGGCGCCGTGCGCATCGACTCGGGCGACCTGCTGCTGGTCGCCCACCGGGTGCGGCAGCAGCTGGACGAGCTGGGCGCCACGGAGACGAGGATCGTCGTCACCTCGGACCTGGACGAGTACGCCATCGCCTCGCTGGCGGCGGCGCCCGTGGACGCGTACGGCGTCGGCACCCAGCTGGTGACCGGGTCGGGCCACCCGACGGCCTCGATGGTCTACAAGCTGGTCGCCCGCGCCGGGTCCGGCGACTCCACGGACCTCACGGACTCCACGGGCGCGACAGGCTCCGCGGGCTCCACCGGCGGCGAGGTGCCTCTGGTGCCGGTGGCCAAGAAGTCCAGCGGCGGCAAGACCTCGATCGGCGGGCGCAAGTGGGCCGCCCGGCGGCTGGACGCCCACGGCCACGCCGAGGCCGAGGTGGTCGGCACCGGGCCGGTGCCCGCCGACCTGGCCGACCGGCAGCTTCTCGTCGAGCTGGTCAAGGGCGGCGAGGTCGTCGCCCGTGAGCCGCTGGACGCCGCCCGGGACCGGCACGCGGCCGCCCGCGCCAACCTGCCGCTGTCCGCCACCCAGCTCTCCCGAGGGGAACCCGTCATTCCGACGGAGTACGTGCACGGGGGCTCGGGTAGCTAAAGCTGGTGCGCCGCGACGCGGACCGCACCCTCCGTCCCCGGCCCCTCTCCCGTCCCTCCTCACCACTGCCCGCCACTCCGCCTCCCTTCCCATCCCTCCCCGACCCACAGTCGACCCAGTCGAAGGACACCGACCATGCGCCGCGCCTTGATCGTCGTAGACGTGCAGAACGACTTCTGCGAGGGAGGCAGCCTCGCGGTGTCCGGCGGTGCCGACGTGGCCGCCGCCATCACCGAGCTGATCGGGCAGGCGCCCGCCGGCTACCGCCACGTCGTGGCCACCCGCGACCACCACGTCGCACCGGGCGGTCACTTCGCCGACCACCCCGACTACGTCCACTCCTGGCCGGCGCACTGCGTCGCCGGCACGGAAGGGGTCGGCTTCCACCCGAACTTCGCCCCCGCCGTCGCCTCCGGCGCGATAGACGCCGTCTTCGACAAGGGGGCGTACGCGGCGGCCTACAGCGGCTTCGAGGGCGCCGACGAGAACGGCACGCCCCTCGCCGAGTGGCTGCGGACCCGGGAGATCGACGAGGTCGACGTCGTGGGCATCGCCACCGACCACTGCGTACGGGCGACCGCCCTGGACGCCGCGCGCGAGGGCTTCCGTACGCAGGTGCTGCTCGACCTGACCGCCGGGGTGGCCGCGGAGACCACCGAGCGGGCGCTGGAGGAGCTGCGGAAGGCGGGAGTGGAGCTGTCCGGGAAGCCGGTCGTCCAGTAGCGGCCGCCGTAGGGCGACCGCTCCGGCGCGCTCCGCTCCCGCCTCCGCCGGTCGGACGGGCGTCGCGGGCGGACGTCGGACGGGCCTCAGTCCGTCTCGGCCCGTCTCAGTCCGTCTCGGCCCGTCTCAGCCCGTCTTCGCCCGGTCGAGGGCGGGCGGTGCCAGCCGCGGGTGGGCCGACAGGTAGCGCCACAGCGCGTCGCCGCCCATGTAGGCGCTGCGGTTCTGGTCGCGGGCGCCGACCAGTACGTCGATGCCGGGGGTCGTCCGTCCCTCCATGAAGGCGGTGGCGAGGGTGGCGACGCGGTACTTCCTGCCGTCGCCGACGCGGCGGCCGTCGATCCGCACACTCCCCCGGTCGATGCGCCGGCCCACGGGCCGCTCCGCGTCGAACCGGTACGACACGTTCCCGGAGACCGCCACCGGGCGGAAGGTGACCGTGCCGTCGGGAGCGCTCTGCCACTGGGACTCCAGCAGCCGGACCAGTTCCCGCCCGGTCAGGGTGCCGCGTACGACGCCGACCCCGATCCCGCTGTCGTACACGGTGCCGACCGCCGCCTCGGGGAACAGCACCCGCCCGGGGGCGTCGGCGGCGTTGCCCGGTGTGGCCGCGTAGGTCAGGTCGCGGCGCAGGGTGTCGGGCATCGCCAGGCCCAGGTCGGCCCGGCCGTCCCGGTCCGCCGCCCAGTGGTAGGCGTCGGCGGCCACGTCGTACAGCGCCGACTCGCCCTCGGCGTCACGGGCCCGGGTGAGGTCCCCGGTGATCGTGCCGATCGGCTGGGCCGCCCGCTCCCGCAGCCGCGCCCGCCAGTAGGAGGCGATGCGGTCGGCTTCGGGGTCGCGCGGCACGTCCTGGGTGACGGCGTGGTTCACCGAGGCGGTGCGCTCACGCAGGACCTCTCCGGTGCGCGGGTCGAGCTTCAGGTTGATCTCGCTGATCAGATGGCCGTGGTTGCCGGCCTGGACGACCGGGCGCAGGACGCCCTCGGGGTCGGGCAGCATGCAGTTGACCGTGCCGTGCCAGTGCCCGGTGACGATCGCGTCGACCGCCGGGGAGATGGCCCGGTTGAACTCGACGGCGGGGCCGAAGGGGTCGACGCAGTCGTTGTGTCCGCTGCCGGAGCGCTGCGAGAAGCCTTCGTGGACCACCGTGACGATCGCCCGGACGCCCCGGGCCCGCAGCCGCTCGACGGAGCGGTTGACCGCCGTCACCTCGTCGGCGTAGCTGTAGCCGCTGGGGGTGTACGACATCGGTTCGGACCCGGTGAGGGTGGTCGTCGCGTGGACGAAGCCGACGGGGAGGGTGCCGCCGTCGCCGTCGTCGACCTGCTCGACGTGGTACGGGCGCAGTGCGGGGCGGCCGGTGTCCCGGTCCAGGAAGTTGGCCGAGTAGTAGGAGAAGTCGGCGCCCGCGAAGCGCTTGCCGGTCGAGTCGGTGAAGCACAGGTCGTCGTCGGGACGGCCCTCGCACGTGCCTTCCTGCATGTGCCGCAGGAAGTCGAACCCGCGGTCCATCTCGTGGTTGCCGACGGTGGAGAACTGCAGGCCGATCGCGTTGAGGTACTCGATGGTGGGTTCGTTCCAGAACCATTCCGTCTCGTCCGGCCAGCCGGAGAAGTCGTCACCGGCCGAGAAGAGGATCGAGTTGTCCCGTCCCTGCCTCAGCTGCTTGAGATGGGTGGCCAGATAGGAGCCGCCGCCCACCCGGACAGGGGGGTCGGACTGGTGCGAACCGACGATCGTCGCGCCGTACTCGCCGAGATAGCCGTGGAAGTCGGTGAGGGACACCAACTGGACGTCCACGGGCTCTGTTCGTTCCTCCGCCGCCGCCGCGGGCGTGATCGCCGCGACGGCGGTCAGGACGGCACCCGCCGTCAGTGCCGATAAGCGCCGGGCCACACGCCCGGTGCGTCTGCCGGATCCGGGGGTCTCCATGTGCGTCCTCCTGCTGCCGCCAGTGGTCGGACCAGGATCGGTCGCGTGGGCGAGCGGAGGGCGCAGATGGAGTAATCACCCGGCGCGGAGCTGATGAACAGTCAGTGGGACCTCGGACTCCCGCCCCGGGGTGTGATGGAGATCACATCAGGTCTGGGCGGTCGGACGCCTGAGCAGGGCCCGGATCGGGTGCCACAGCTCCTGGACGAGATCCGGTCCGCCCGCCGCGCCGGCCACCGGCGCCGTGCGCCATATGAGGCCGTCGGGGTGGTGCAGGACGGCGGTGATCTCGTCCGGGGTCGGCGGGGCGGTGTTGCCCCGCAGGTAGACCGCGCGCAGGCCCAGGTTGCGCAGCCGGGTCAGGGCGCGCGCCCGGTTGTGGGCGTGGACGAGTACGCGCACTCCCCCCAGGGGGGTGCCCGCGCCTCCCGCCGCGGTGGGGCTGGGCAGGTTCAGCGCCACCACCACCGTGCCGTTCGGCAGCTTGCAGAAGCCTCCTGCGGCCATGCGGTCACACCCCCGTGTCAGCCGGTGTCGCACCGGGTGTCAATAAGAGAAGCACAGGAGGCACCTAAACACGGATCGGCGGCGACCCGCCAGGGGGTCACCGCCGATCATGGTCTGACCTGGGCAGATGCTATTTACCTGCCCGCGGGACGGACCTCGAGCTCGATCGTCGAGCCGTTCTTGGCCTCCTTGAGGATCTTGATCTTCGTGTTGGTGTCAGTGATCTTGACGCCGCCGGTCGGGTTCGACTCGTCGTAGTAGTCGTTGGTGCGGTCGTTGAAGACCGACACTCCCTTGGAGCCCGGGATCCAGGTCGCCACGTCGTTCTTGTGCAGCGTCATGCCGTCCGTGCGGTAGCGGCTGAACGGCGAGTCGTAGGCCTGCACGCGGTTGCGCATCAGGGTGCCGTCGGCGTGCTTCAGCGCGGTCGGGTGGGAGTCGACCGGCAGGAGCAGGCCGGTGCCCGGGTGCTGGCTGGTGTTGTTGTCCGCCTGGGAGGTGTCCCACTTCCAGATCAGCAGGCCGTTCTGGTACGCGTAGTGCTCCACCCAGTTCGGGCGCGACGTGAAGCCGAAGTTGTACGGGCCGGTCTTCAGCGTCTTGTCGTACGACGTGTACTGCCGGTTCTCGGCGATGTAGTACTGCGCGTAGTCCTTGGTGAAGGAGGCGCCGACGCGGGTGAAGCCGTCGGCGGTCCAGGCGGCGTCCGCGCTCTCGGCGTTGTCGGTGAACAGCGTCTCGCCGTCGGCGTACACCTTGATCATGTCGGCCGCGAAGCCCTTCTGGGCCACGCCGCCGTCCGTCTGGTAGCGGAAGCGCAGGTCGATCTTCTGGCCCGCGTAGGCGTCGAGGGAGTACGCGAACTTCGTGTAGTCGTCGATCGTGCCGTGCAGGGCGGGCTTGTCGGCGGCGTCACGCGGGATCGGGTACCCGTCCACCACACCGTCGACCGCGGTCCAGTTGGCGCCGCCGTCGGTGGAGACCTCGGTGTAGAGGTAGTCGTAGTTCGCCTCGATGTCGTACCAGCCGTCGAAGGTGAGCTCGGCGGTGGCCTTGCCGGTCAGGTCGACCGAACGGGTCAGCGTGTTCTTGAGGTTGTCACCGCTGCCGCTCCACCACTGGGTCTCGCCCTCGGCGGGGACGACGATCTCGGTGGTGACCTCCTTCTTCGGCAGCTCGACGACCAGGCCCTGCTTGTGCTTGGTGTTGTACTCGGCGACGCCCAGCTTGTGCCAGGAGTTGACGCCCGCCTTGGCGGTGTCGTAGTTGAGCCAGCCGAGCTGGAGCTTGTCCCAGGCGGTCATGTCGCCGGGCAGGTCGCCGATCTCGTTACGGCCGGTGCCGAGCCAGGAGCCGGACGACATCAGCGTCCAGAAGCCGGTGGAGTTCTCGCCGCCGGCGGTGTCGTAGTGGTCCGGCAGGCCGAGGTCGTGGCCGTACTCGTGGGCGTAGACGCCGAGTCCGCCGTTCTCCGGCTGGACGGTGTAGTCGCCGACCCAGACGCCGGTGGAGCCGATCTGCGCGCCGCCGAGCTTGTTCTCGCCGGGGCCGGTGGCGCCGGCGTCGGTGCCGAACGCGTACCAGCGGTGGGCCCAGATGGCGTCGGTGCCCTGGGCGCCGCCGCCCGCGGACTCGTCCTCGCCGGCGTGCACGATCTGGAAGTGGTCGATGTAGCCGTCGGACTCGTTGAAGTCGCCGTCGCCGTCGAAGTCGTAGCGGTCCCACTCGTCGAACCGGGCGACGTCCGCCTTGATCTGGGCGTCGGTGCGGCCGGCCGCCTTCTGCTGCTCGACCCAGGCGGTCAGGCCGTCACTGACGACGTTCCACACGCTCGGGCAGTTGGTGTCGCCGCAGTCGTTGTTGCCGTAGCGGGCCTCGTTGTAGGGGACCTTGACCCAGTCGGAGACCTCGCCCTCGACCGAGTAGCGGCCGGAGGACTGCTTCTCGTAGTACGTCTTGACCGAGTTGACGCCCTTGCCGGAACCGAAGTACAGGTCCTCGAAGTGCTGCTGGTCGTAGTCGGCCTGCCAGGCCGTGGAGTTGTCCGTCTTCCGGTCGGGCTTGGCTATCTGGTTGTGCAGCGGGCCCGGGTCGCCGCCGTAGCGGCTGTCCACCTCGTCGCCGAACTCGACCAGGATGGTGAAGATCTTGTCGGTCTTCTCCCGGCCCAGCTCGACGTACTTGGCGTCACCCTTCTTGCTCTTGAGCTGGACGACGTTCGAGCCGTCCTTCTTCTTC
The DNA here is from genome assembly GCF_044331465.1 of Streptomyces sp. NPDC017225. Taxonomy (NCBI): domain Bacteria; kingdom Bacillati; phylum Actinomycetota; class Actinomycetes; order Kitasatosporales; family Streptomycetaceae; genus Streptomyces; species Streptomyces sp. NPDC017225. The sequence continues at coordinate 32,497 of NZ_JBIRNE010000019.1, forward strand.
ACCGTGGCCTTGCCGGATATGACCTGGTTCAGCGCTTCCTCGCGCTGGGCCTCCCGAGTGTCACTCATGGGGCCTTTGAGGTCATGAGAGTGCATGCCCTTGGCGGGGTGCGGGTCGTGCCGGTCCACGGCTTCGGGCCGGGCCGGCGAGTCCGCCTGCGCCACGCCGGCCGCCGAGAGCGTGGCGGTGGCGGCGGCGGCGAGTGCGACGGTGGTCGCCGCCGTTCTGAACTTCCGGGATCTACTGGTCACTTGAGTTCCTCCCCCGCGTGCACGCGCGCGGATGGGGGGACAAGGACATGGCAGAGTCCGCGCACACGTGTTCAACGCGTGTAGTCAAGTGACGACATTTGACTAGAGGTTCACCGGAAAAGACAGACCTTGACTTGCGCAGAACAAGTGCACTATGCGGAGCCGTCGTTCGCTTTGCGGACACCGCATCGTGACCGTCGTGGCCGCCGGTGCCGCCGTGGCGTCCCCTACGGGCGCGTGGGACCGTCCACTTCCCGGACGCCATGAATCCGTGCGCCCCCCGTGCATCGGCCATGTCGGTTAGGTCATGCTTACTGCTGGTTCCACTCGGGCACACAGCGGGTTAGAGTCGCTTGGCGGAACGCCCGGAAGTCGGCGGAATGCCAGGCCGACAGCACGTCTCACCCCCAGATTGTCTTCACGAGGACACGATGGCCATGCCCCGTCCGACTGCCGCACAGTTCGCCTACGGTTCGTGCACCGTGATCTTCTCGACCCTCGCCATGCTGCTGCTGTCCCGGACGAGTTCGGGTCCCGGCGTCGCCGTCATCGCCGTCGCGGCGCTCGCCCTCGGGCTGCTGGTCGCGATGACGGTCCCGGCGCCCAGGACGCGCCCGGTGACCGCCGTGCCGGCGGCGCCCAGGCCGGCCGCGGCATCCGCGTCGGCCTCCGCCTCCGCCGAGGAGCCGGTGGCCCGGATCTCCGCCGGGGCGGGCGAACCGGCCCGTGGCCGCGCCGCCTGACGCGGGACGCCTGGCACCTGATTCCCGGGACTCCGGCGGGCGTCGGTCTCAACGGGCGCTGACCACCACCGTCTTGGCGGCCTTGTCGTGCAGGCCCTGCTTGTAGGGCCGGTCGAAGAAGCTCCAGCCACCGGCGATGACCGTCCAGACACAGGCGCAGCAGAAGGCGAACGGGATCCACAGCACCAGGGCGCGGATCAGCGCCGTCTGCACCGAGGGCGTCGCGCCGTCGTCCAGGTTGGCCACCCGCAGGCCGAGCCACTTCTTGCCGAGGGTCTGGCCCGTCCTGGCGGTCATGTACGTGTCGTAGGCGATGTAGAGCACGGCGGCGATCAGGGACTGTCCGAAGGACTTGCCGACCGAGATGTCCTCGCCGTCCACCTGGTACTCCTGGACGTTGAAGGCCCAGCTGAGCAGCCAGACCACGATGCCCACGAGGATCATGTCGATGATGCGCGCGAGTACGCGCTTCCCGCTGTCGGCGAGCGGGGGCATGCCGGCGAGTGGATCGGTGGGGTAGGAACCGCCACCGTACGGATCACCGCCGTAGGGACCGCCGCCACCGGGGGGAGGGGCACCGTACGGCCCTCCGCCGCCACCGGGGGGAGGGGCACCATAGGGACCGCCGCCGCCCGGGGGCGGGGTGCCGTACGGGCCTCCGCCGCCTGGAGGTGGGGGTGAGGAGCCGGCTCCGTGCGGGGGCGGGTTGTCGTACGGCGAGCCCGTCCCGCCCGCACCGGGGCCCGGGCCGGGGCCCGGCCCGGGGGACGAGGGACGCTTCCTGAACGGGTCGTCTTCCGGCGGCTGCCCGCCGGAGCCGGGAGGCGGTTCGCTGCTCATGGCCCGAGTCGATCGCGAACCCCCGGGCGGCGCATCCGGCGAGCCGCCGTCCGGAGTACGGGAGCCTCCGGCGGCGGGGCCGAGGGTTCATCGCGGTCGGCTGCGGGTGCGTGGGGGCTGGTCGCGCAGTTCCCCGCGCCCCTTATGGGGCGTGTCCACTGCGCGAGCAACCACAGCCCACCCGCAGCCGACCGCGAGACAGGCGCCCCGCCTCCCGCCGAGCTAGCCCGCGACAAACGTGCGGGATGCCTTGTCGTGCCAGCACTGGTGCCACGGGCGGTCGAACAGACACCACGCGACGCCGACCACACCCACGGCCAGGAGGCCGGGGACGCTGTACACCAGCCAGCGGCGCAGGGCCGCACCGAAGGACGGGGGCTCGTGGGCCTCGATGTCCCGCACCTGAAGGCCGAGCAGCTTCTTGCCCAGGGTGCGGCCCCACCTGGCGGTGGGCAGCGCCTCGTAGACGACGCCGAAGAGCAGCAGGACGGCCAGCACGATGCCCAGGTAGGTGGCCGTCGTGCCGTCGAGCAGCCACACCGTGACGGTCTCGCCGGAGAGCTTGGCCTCGTCGATCTTGTCGTTGACGTGGTCGATGCCCTTGATGCCCAGGGGCACGGCGGCCACGCCGGTGACGCACGCGAGGACGACGGTGTCGATCAGCCGGGCGGCCAGCCGCTTGCCGAGCCCGGCGGGGCGGGCCGCCGCCTGACGCCGGGCGGCGGCCTGGAACACGTCCTCGACCGGCGGCTTCCAGGGAGCCACGGGCTGCTCGTCGCCGCTCGCGCCCGCGAGCCGGTGCACCTGCTGCGCCCAGGAGGCCTGACCACCGCCGGGTCCGGACGCGACCGGGGCGGAGGCGGCGGGCTGCTCCGGCGAGGCGGCCGGCTGCGGGCCGGCAGCCTGGTGGGCGGCGGCTGCCTGATGGGAGGCGGCGCCCTGGTAGGGAGCAGCGACCTGGCTGGGGGCAGCCGCCTGGCTGGGCGCGGCGGCCTGGCGCGGGCCGGACGGGCCTCCCGTCTGCTGCGGGCCGGAGAGGGCCGTGGGAGTGGCGGCCGCGGGGGCCTGTGCGGCGGCGGCCCGGGCGGCGGCGGCCTTCCCGGCTCCGAAGCCGGGCCCGCCCGGGGCCGCGTCGCGCGGGGGGACCGCGCGGAAGGTCATGGTGCCCTGGTCGTCGCCGGGACCGTCCGTGGCCGGGGCGCTCCGGGCCCCCGCCGCCGGACGGCGGAAGACGAAGGTGTTGCCCGAACCCGCCTCCGCCTCGCCCCCGGACGCGGCTCCCGCGGAGGACCCCGCCGGGGCTCCCGCGGAGGACCCCGCCGGGGCGTCCGCCCGCGCGGAACGGGGATCGTCGCCCCGCGCGGAGCGGCCCTCGGCGGAGCCGCCGCTGGCGTGCCCGCCCCCGCCTGCCCGGGGATCGCCCGAAGCCCCCTCGCCCGCGGCGGCGGCCCCGGCTTCCCCGGCCGGCCCCGTCCCCCGGGCGTGCGGGAGCCTCGGGTCCGCGCCGGGGGCGGTGCCCGGCCAGGCGACGCGCTGGTCCTGGTCGCCGGCGAAACCCGACTGGTGGGAGCGGTCGGCGCCCCAGGCCGTGGCGGGTTCCGGGCGGTTGCCGTGCTGGGACGCCGCCGCGGGCGGTTCCTCGACCGGATCCTCGTCGAAGAAGTGCGGGCCGGTCTCCTCGACGGAGGCCCGCGCGCCGGGCGGAGGCGCGAGCAGCTCGCCGTCCTTGGGCGCGGGCCGGCTCGTGCCCGGCACCCAGGAGGCACCGTTCCAGTACCGGACGTATCCAGGAATGGACGGGTCCGGGTAATACCCTTCGCGGGGCCTGTCGTCACCGGGGGCCGGGGTTGGGGCGCTCATGTCCGTCGTCCCGTATCTGCTCGGGGGTTGATAGGGGGGCTCAACATCTATCAGACGGGCGCAATCCGCACCGCCGGTCCCGCCGGACCCGCCCCTTTCCGGGCAACCTCGTGCATGGACCTTCACACCCGGGACAGAGGGTGGGGGAAAAAGTTCCGCGAACCCGCGTAACGCTCACGGCCCTCGCCCCTCCCACTCGTGCGGGCCCGTTCCAGGCGGCCCGTGCGGACCCGTAGGAGAGAGGACCACCACGCCATGCACTTCCCGCACCCCCGTCCCACCGTCGTGGAACGCGAACTGGAGCTGACGCTCGTCCTGTCCCCCGGGCACGGCGTCCCGGTACCGGCCCTGCTCGGCTACCACACCGACGACCCGTACGCCGTCCACATCACCTTCCACGTCCGCTCCGGCCACCCGGTCCACTGGACGTTCGCCCGCGAACTGCTGGTGGAGGGGGTCTTCCGGCCGTGCGGGCACGGGGACGTACAGGTGTGGCCGTCGAAGACGGACGGCAGGAGCGTCGTACTGATGGCACTGAGCAGCCCCGACGGGGAAGCCCTCCTGGAGGCTCCCACGGCACAGGTGTCGGCCTGGCTGGAGCGGACCCTGCGGGCGGTGCCGCCGGGCACCGAGGGCGGGCAGCTCGGCATCGACGACGGGCTGGCCGAGCTGCTCGCCCGGTGAGGGGGCGGGTCAGAAGAGCTTGCCCGGGTTGAGGATGTCCAGCGGGTCGAAGGCCCGCTTGATCGCCCGCTGCATCTCCAGGCCCACCGGGCCGATCTCCCGCGCGAGCCACTCCTTCTTCAGGACGCCCACGCCGTGCTCGCCGGTGATGGTGCCGCCCAGTTCCAGGCCGAGGGCCATGATCTCGTCGAAGGACTCGCGGGCGCGCCGGGACTCGTCGGGGTCGGCGGCGTCGAAGCAGACGGTGGGGTGGGTGTTGCCGTCGCCCGCGTGGGCGCAGACCCCGATGGTGAGGTCGTACTTCGCCGCGATCCGCTCGATGCCCTCCAGCATGTCGCCGAGCCGGGACCGGGGCACGCACACGTCGTCGATCATCGTCGTGCCCTTGACGGCCTCGAGGGCGGTGAGGGACAGGCGGCGGGCCTGGAGCAGGAGCTCCGACTCGGCCGCGTCGTCCGCCGGGACCACCTGCGTGGCGCCCGCCGCCTCGCACAGCGCGCCCACGGCGGCGAGGTCGGCGGCCGGGTCGGCGGTGTCGAAGGCGGCCAGCAGCAAGGCTTCCGTGGTCTCCGGCAGACCCATGTGGGCGAGGTCGTTGACCGCCTTGACGGTCGTACGGTCCATCAGTTCGAGGAGGGACGGGACGTGCCCTCCCTCCATGATCCGGCAGATCGCGTCGCAGGCGGCGGTCACGGAGGCGAACTCGGCGGCCAGCACGAGCTGCTCGGGCGGCTTGGGGCGCAGCGCGAGGACGGCCCGTACGACGATGCCGAGGGAGCCCTCGGAGCCGACGAAGAGGCGGGTGAGGTCGTATCCGGCGACGCCCTTGGCGGTGCGGCGGCCGGTGGACATCAGGCGGCCGTCGGCGAGGACGACGTCCAGGCCGAGGACGTACTCGGCGGTCACCCCGTACTTGACGCAGCACAGGCCGCCGGAGGCGGTGCCGATGTTGCCGCCGATGGTGCACATCTCCCAGCTGGAGGGGTCGGGCGGGTAGTACAGGCCCTGTTCGTTCACCGCGCGGGAGAGCGTGGCGTTGACGACACCCGGTTCGACGACGGCGACGCGGTCGACCGGGTTGATCTCCAGGATGCGGTCCATCCTGGTCAGGGACAGCACGACGCAGCCGTCGGTGGCGTTGGCCGCGCCGGACAGTCCGGTGCGGGCGCCCTGCGGGACGACGGGGACGCGCAGCGCGGTGGCGGTGCGCATGACGTGCTGGACCTCCTCCACCGTGCGCGGCAGGACGACCGCGGCGGGGGCGCCGGCCGGGCAGAAGCTCGCCATGTCGTTGGCGTAGGAGGTGGTGACGTCGGGGTCGGTGAGGACGGACTCGGGCGGCAGGCCGGTCAGCAGCCGGTCGACGAGGGTCGCGGAGGCCGCCGTGACCGCTCCGGCTTCGTGGGCTGCGTCGTCTTTGTCGCGAGGCGCTTCGATACGGCTCATGATCGGAGGTTCGCACCCGGGGGCCATCGGTGTGAACCCCGTCGACGGCACCCGGCGCACGTCCCGGTGTGATCGTCGTATTGGCGCACAGTAAGCGCCATGGAGGTCATGAAGAGGGAGTGCGAACACGGGTGGCGTTCACGCCGCCGGAGCCGGGCGCTGGTCGCCTCCGTCGCCGGGGCCGTCGTACTGGGTGGAATCCTGGTGCTGCGGCCCTGGGACGGCGGCGACGCTCCCCCGCCCGCGCCGGGGCCGGCCGCGCTGGCGCGGAGCGCGGTCACCACGGGGGTGCCGGCCGCGCTGGGTGACCTGACCGTGCTGATCGGCGACCGGGAGACCCATCTGCGGGCGCATCCGCTGGACGGGGTGTCGTGGGCGGTGCTGGGGACGGCGTACGTGGAGCGGGGCCGGCGTACGGCGGACACCGCGAACTGGCCGAAGGCCGAGAAGGCGCTGCGCACCTCGCTGAAGGTGGGGGCGGAACGCGATCCGCAGGCCCTGGAGGGGATGGCGGCGCTGGCGGTGGCGCGGCGGGACTTCCCCGCGGCGAAGAAGTGGGGCGAGAGCGCGGTGAAGGCGGCGCCGAAGCGGTGGACGGCGCACGCGGTGCTGATCGACGCGTACACCGGGCTCGGCGACCACGAGGCCGTGGGACGGGCCCTGGACAAGCTGATGGAACTGCGTCCGGACTCGCCGGCCGTGGGGGCGCGGGCGGCGGCCGTCTACCGGGACCGGGGCTGGCGGGCGGACGCGGAGGCCCGGATCCTCGACGCGGCGGCGGCGGCCGGGGCGCCGGCCGAACGGGCGGCGTATCTGGAGCAGGCCGGACGGCTCGCGTTCGAGCGCGGGGACCGTCAGGAGGCGCTGCGCTTCTTCCAGGAGGCGATGCGCACCGACCCCGACCAGCGGGCCGCGCAGGCCGGGCAGGGGCGGGTGCTGGCGGCGCTGGGCCGTACGACGGACGCGCTGTCCGCGTACCAGGCGGCGCTCGCCAAGCGGCCGCTGCCCCGGTACGCCCTCGAGCTGGGCGAGTTGTACGAGTCGCTGGGGCTCGGGCAGGCCGCACGGGTGCAGTACGGCCTGCTGCGGGAGCGGGTGCGGGCCGCCGGGGCGGCCGGGGGCGACGAGGAGCTGGTGCTGGGGCGGTTCGAGGCGGACCACGGGGACCCGGCGTCGGCGGTACGGCGGCTGCGGGCCGAGTGGGGACGGCAGCCGGGGATCGCGGTGGCCGACGCGCTGGGCTGGGCGCTGCACCGGACCGGGGAGCACGAGGAGGCGCTGGAGTTCGCGACGATCGCGACGGACGGCGAGCAGGGCGGCGGGGTGCGCAGCGCGCTGTACGTGTTCCACCGGGGCGTGATCGAGAAGGAGCTGGAGCGGTACGGGCCCGCGCGGCGTCATCTGCGGGAGGCGCTGATGATCAACCCGTACTTCTCCCCGCTGCGGGCGCCGGAGGCGAAGCGGGCGCTGGCGGAGCTGGGCGAGCCCTCCGTCCAGGACCCGCCCGTCTGAGATCCGCCTGTGCGGGGCCGGCGTCAGAGGTTGCCGCGCCGCTCCTGCTCGCGCTCGATCGCCTCGAACAGGGCCTTGAAGTTGCCCTTGCCGAAGCCCATGGAGCCGTGCCGCTCGATCATCTCGAAGAAGACGGTCGGGCGGTCCTGGACCGGCTTGGTGAAGATCTGCAGCAGGTAGCCGTCCTCGTCGCGGTCGACGAGGATCTTCAGCTCGCGCAGCGTCTCGACGGGGACGCGCGTCTCGCCGGCCCACTCGCCGAGCGTGTCGTAGTACGAGTCGGGCGTGTCCAGGAACTGGACGCCGTTCGCCTTCATGGTGCGGACGGTCTGCACGATGTCGTTGGTGTTCAGCGCGATGTGCTGGACGCCGGCGCCGCCGTAGAACTCCAGGTACTCGTCGATCTGGGACTTCTTCTTGGCGACCGCGGGCTCGTTGATCGGGAACTTGACCTTGAGGGTGCCGTCGGCGACCACCTTGGACATCAGCGCGCTGTACTCGGTGGCGATGTCGTCGCCCACGAACTCCTTCATGTTCGTGAAGCCCATGACCTTGTTGTAGAAGCCGACCCACTCGTTCATGCGGCCGAGTTCGACGTTGCCGACGCAGTGGTCGACGGCCTGGAAGGTGCGCTGCGCGGGCGGCTCGACCATCGGCTCGGCGGCGGCGTAGCCGGGCAGGTAGGGGCCGTCGTAGCCGGTGCGCTCGACGAGGGTGTGGCGGGTCTCGCCGTACGTGGCGATGGCGGCGAGGACGACGGTGCCGTGCTCGTCCTTGACCTCGTACGGCTCGGCGAGCGAGCGGGCGCCGTGCTCGACGGCGTAGGCGTGCGCGGCGCGCGCGTCCGGGACCTCGATGGCGAGGTCGACGACGCCGTCGCCGTGCTCGGCCACGTGCTGGGCGAGGAAGCCGCCCCACTCGGTGGCGGGCTTGATCACCGAGGTGAGGACGAAGCGGGCGGAGCCGTTCTCCAGGACGTAGCTCGCGGTCTCGCGGCTGCCGTTCTCCGGTCCGGAGTAGGCGACCAGCTTCATGCCGAAGGCGGTGGAGTAGTAGTGCGCCGCCTGCTTGGCGTTGCCCACGGCGAAGACGACCGCGTCCATTCCCTTGACCGGGAAGGGATCGGCCTGCCGGGCGGTGTCGGGAGTGTGGTGTGTGGTCTGCGTCATAGCCGCAGCGTCCCCCGCGTCTGCAAGGTGCGCAATAGTTCGCGCGTTCACTGGGCAACCTGACCAGTGATACGCCGACGGTGGCGGGCGATCTGTACAGGATGACCAGCCGAGGGGGACGGGAATGGCGATCGACCGACTGGACGGACGGATCATCGGACTGCTGGCGCGGGAGCCGCGGATCGGGGTGCTGGAGATGTCCCGGCGGCTGGGTGTGGCGCGGGGCACCGCGCAGGCGCGCCTCGACCGGCTTCAGTCGAACGGAGTCATCCGCGGCTTCGGCCCCGAGGTGGACCCGGCGGCGCTCGGCTACCCGGTGACCGCGTTCGCGACGCTGGAGATCCGGCAGGGCCAAGGGGCGGACGTACGGGCGCACTTGGCGACCGTCCCGGAGGTGCTGGAGCTGCACACCACCACCGGCACCGGGGACATGCTGTGCCGGCTGGTGGCCCGCTCGAACGCCGATCTCCAGCGGGTGATCGACCGGGTTGTCGGTTTTGATGGCATCGTCCGGGCCGCCACGGCGATCGTCATGGAGAACCCCGTTCCGCTGCGGATCATCCCGCTGGTGGAGCAGGCGGCCGAGGACAGCGGCAGAGGCGACTGAGACCGGTCCGAGGGGACCGGCCCGACCCCCGGAGGTGAGCGGACGTGAACTTCTGGGAGTTCTTGGGCAGCCGCCACCAGCAGCTGCTCACCGACGCCTACCAGCACGCGAGCGCGGTCTTCCAGTGCATGGTGGTGGCGACCCTGCTCGGGGTGCTGATCGGCGTCGTCACCTACCGCAGCGATTGGGCCGGGAACCTGGCGACCCTCACCACGTCGACCATCCTGACCATCCCGTCGCTGGCCATGATCGGTCTGCTCATCCCGATCGTGGGCCTCGGCGTGCCGCCGACGGTGACCGCGCTGACCCTGTACGGGCTGCTGCCGATCGTGCGCAACGCGATCGTCGGGCTGCGCGGGGTGGACCCGGCGCTGGTGGACGCCGCGACGGGCATCGGGATGTCGCGCGTGGCCCGGCTGCTGAAGGTGGAGCTGCCGCTGGCCTGGCCGCCGATCCTCACCGGTATCCGCGTCTCGACGCAGATGCTGATGGGCATCGCCGCGATCGCCGCCTACGCCTCCGGTCCGGGGCTCGGCAACGAGATCTTCCGCGGGATCGCCTCGCTGGGCAGCAAGAACGCGCTCAACCAGGTCCTCGCGGGCACGCTGGGGATCATCGTCCTGGCGCTCCTGTTCGACGCCGCGTACGTCCTGCTGGGACGGCTGACCATCCCCAGGGGGATCCGTGTCTGAGACAGGGGGACCGGTGTCCGAGGCGGAGGGACACGGGGCCGAGAACGGTCACAGTGCCACCACCGGCGCGACCATCGAGCTGGACTGCCTCACCAAGCGCTACCACGGCAACCCGCAGCCGGCCGTCGACAACGTGTCGATGGAGATCAAGGCGGGCGAGACGGTGATCCTCGTCGGCCCCTCGGGCTGCGGGAAGTCCACCACCCTGAAGATGATCAACCGGCTGATCGAGCCCAGCGGCGGACGCATCCGCATCAACGGCGAGGACGTCACCGACATCGACCCGGTGAAGCTGCGGCGCAAGGTCGGCTACGCGATCCAGTCCTCCGGCCTCTTCCCGCACATGACCGTCGCCCAGAACATCGCGCTGGTGCCGAAGATGACCGGCTGGTCGAAGACGCGGATCCGCTCGCGGGTGGAGGAGATGCTCGACCTGGTCGGGCTGGACGCCGGGGAGTTCCACGGCCGCTATCCGCGCCAGCTGTCCGGCGGCCAGCAGCAGCGGGTGGGCGTGGCACGGGCGCTGGCGGCCGATCCGCCGGTGCTGCTGATGGACGAGCCGTTCGGCGCGGTGGACCCGATCACCCGGGACCACCTCCAGGACGAGCTGATCCGGCTCCAGCACGAACTGCACAAGACGATCGTCTTCGTCACCCACGACTTCGACGAGGCGATCAAGCTGGGCGACCGGATCGCCGTGCTGCGCGAACGCTCGCACATCGCGCAGTTCGACACCCCCGAGGCCATCCTCACCAACCCGGCGGACGACTTCGTCTCCGGTTTCGTGGGCGCCGGGGCGGCGCTGAAGCGGCTGAACCTGACCCGCGTACGGGACGTGGGGATCACGGACTACCCGACGGTGACCGTGGAGGACCCGCTTCAGAACATCTTCAACGCGCTGCGGGCGGCCGGCACCAACGAGATCCTTCTCCTCGACCGGCGCGGGCGGCCGTACAAGTGGCTCCGGCGCGGTGACCTGATGCGGGCCAAGGGTTCGCTGGCGCGGGCCGGGACGCTGGTGCACGACACGGTGACCCGGGACGCGACGCTGCGGGACGCGCTGGAGGCGGTGCTCACCGACAACACGGGGCGGGTCGCCGTCACCGGGCGGCGCGGCGCGTACGAGGGCGTCGTCGACATGGAGACGCTGATGAACTCCGTGCACGAGCTGCTGGAGGCCGACCGGCTGGACGCGCTGGAGCACCAGCACGACCTGGAGGAGACCCGGGCCGAGCAGACCCATGCCGAGCAGGAGGGCTTCGAAGGGGAGGGGACCAAGGCGTGAGCACCTCATCGTCCGGCCCTCGCTCGTCCGGCCCTCGCTCGTCCGGTTCCTCTTCTTCGGGCTCTCCTTCTGCCGGTTCCTCCTCGTACGGTTCCTCCTCGTACGGCCCGAGTGAGGCGGACGAGGCGGAACACGAGCCGCGCCCGTCGTTCCCGCCGTCCGCGGCCCGGACGAGGCGGCGGGTCGGCTGGCGGAAGCTGACCTTCCTGCCCGTGGTCCTGATCGCCGTCCTGCTGGCCACCTGGCTGTGGTTCCGGCAGGCCGACCTGGACGCGCTCAGCGAGAACGCCCTGTCGGACGGCCAGGTCACCAAGGCCCTGTGGCAGCACGTCCAGCTGACCGTGATCTCCACCTTCTTCGTGCTGATCATCGCGATCCCGCTGGGTGTCCTGCTCACCCGGCGCGCGTTCCGCAAGGCCACTCCGGTGGCGATGGCGTTCGCCAACATGGGCCAGGCGACCCCGGCGATCGGCCTGCTGGCACTGCTGGTGATCTGGCTGGGCATCGGCCGCCGGGCCGCCCTGATCGGCATCATCATCTACGCCGTCCTGCCGGTGCTCTCCAACACCATCGCGGGCCTGAAGGCGAACGACCCGACGCTGCTGGAGGCGGCGCGCGGTATCGGCATGTCGCCGTTGGGCGTGCTCACGCGCGTGGAGCTGCCGCTGGCCGTCCCGCTGATCCTGGCCGGCGTCCGTACGGCCCTCGTGCTGAACGTCGGTACGGCCACCCTGGCGACGTTCGGCGGGGGCGGCGGCCTCGGCGTGCTGATCACCACGGGCATCACCAGCCAGCGCATGCCGGTGCTGGTGCTCGGCTCGGTCCTCACCGTCGCCCTCGCGCTGCTGGTGGACTGGCTGGCCTCGCTCGCCGAACTGCTGCTGCGCCCGCGCGGTCTGGAGGCGGGCACATGAGACGGCGTACGTGCGTGACGCTGGCCGCCTCCGTCCTGCTGGTGGCGGCGGGCTGCGGACTGACCAGCGGCTCCCCCATGGTCGACGACGTCGGGCCCGGCACCATCGGGCGGGGACGGCCACTTCAGGGCGCGGACCTCACCGTCACCTCCAAGGAGTTCACCGAGCAGCTGATCCTGGGCGCGATCATGGGCATCGCCTTCGAGGCGGCGGGCGCGGAGGTGCTCGACCGCACCGGCATCCAGGGTTCCGTCGGCACCCGCGCGGCGGTCGAGAACGGCGACGCCGACGCCACGTACGAGTACACGGGCACCGCCTGGATCACGTACCTGGGCAACACCAAGCCGATTCCCGACCCGCGGCAGCAGTGGGAGGCGGTCCGCGACGCCGACGTGCGGAACGACATCACGTGGCTGCCGCCGGCGCCCATGAACAACACCTACGCGCTGGCGATGAACCAGGCCAACCACCGGAAGTACGGCACGAACACGCTGTCGGAGGTCGCCGAGCTGTGGAAGTCGGACCCCGGCGCGGTGACGCTGTGCGTGGAGGGCGAGTTCGCCAACCGCGCGGACGGGCTGCCGGGGCTGGAGAAGGCGTACGGGATGGACGTCCCGGCCGGGAACATCACCCAGATGGACACCGGAATCATCTACACCCAGACCGCGAAGGGCGCCTGCGCCTACGGCGAGGTGTACACCACCGACGGGCGGATCAAGTCCATGAACCTGGTGGTGATGGAGGACGACAAGAAGTTCTTCCCGAACTACAACGCGGCGCCCATGGTCAGGACCGCCACCCTGGACGAGTGGCCGGCGATCGCCTCCGTCCTCGCGCCGGTCACCAAGGCGCTGACCAACGACGTCGCGCGGAGCCTGAACGCGAGGGTCGACGTGGACGGCGAGGACCCGCACCAGGTGGCGCTGGACTGGATGGTGGAGAAGGGCTTCGTGAAGGAGGGCTGAGCGGCACGGGCGCGCTCAGCAGGCGGGGACGTCTCCCCTGCCCGACTCCAGGGCCTCCAGCGAGTCGATCGCGCCCTTGAGGGTGGTGACCGGGATCAGCCGGAGCCCCTCGGGCAGCTCGGCCCGCGCGTCGGAGCACTCCGCCTTCGGCACCAGGAAGACGGTGGCCCCGTCCCGCCGCGCGGCCTGCGTCTTCAGCGGCACACCGCCCACGGCGCCGACCTCGCCGCCGGTGGTGATGGTCCCCGTCCCGGCGACGACCCTGCCGCCGGTGAGATCGCCGGCGCCGAGCTTGTCGACGATGCCGAGGGAGAACAGCAGGCCGGCACTGGGTCCGCCGACGTCCTCCAGCCGAAGCTGGACGTCGACGTTCCTCTCGTCGAGCCTCAGGTGGTCGAGCGCGGCCGCGGTCGCCGAGTCCTGCGACTCCTCCATCTGCTCCTGGTTGTACTCCTCGATCTCGCTCACGTCGTCGCCGCTCGGGTAGACGGCGTCGCGCGGCATCACGGCCCGGTCGGTGTCGAACCAGCCGCTGAGCACGTCACCGAGCTGGACACGCGCGTCCGGACCGGTCGCCTCGATCGTGGTCATCCGCAGCTGCCCACTCGTCTCGTGCGTCGGCGCGCCCTTGATCGTGATCACCGAGGCGCCCCGGCTCTTGCCCAGCACATCGGCCGTCAGCCCCGGCTGCGCCACGGAGAACGGCAACGGCGCGAACACGGCGGTCGCGAGCAGCCCCACGACGGGAAGGCCGCAGACGGCGAGGAACTGGGGACGCGTGAGACGAGAGAGCACGGAGTCAATCTAACGCGCCGCGGCTGCCGCGGCTGCGGGCGGCCATGCCCCGCGCCGCCGCCCCGCCGAGACCGGACGTGCCCGCGGCGCCGCCCCACGGATTCGGACCGTGGCGTCACACGAACCCGACGGCCTGGCCGGCCCGTACGGCTAGCGCAGCGCCTCCGCCACCTCCCGGGCCGCGTCCATCACGCGTGCCCCCACCCGCTCCGGCACCACCTCGGACAGCATCACCACGCCGACGCTGCCCTCCACCCCCGTCACCCCGAGCAGCGGCGCGGCCGCGCCGCAGGCGCCGGCCTCCAGCTCACCGTGGGTCAGGGTGTAGCCGGGTTCGTCCACCGCCTCACCCCCGGGCTGCGGCTGCTGCCGGGCGGAGAGGATCGCCTTGCCGGCGGCGCCCCGCTCCAGCGGATGCCTGAACCCCGCCCGATAGGCCACGTGGTAGTCCGTCCAGGTCGGTTCGACGACGGCCACGGCCAGCGCCTCCGCCCCGTCCACCAGCGTCAGATGGGCGGTCGCCCCGATGTCCTCGGCCAGGGAGCGCAGCGCGGGCATCGCCGCCTCGCGCACCAGCGGGTGCACCTGGCGGCCCAGTCCCAGCACCCCGAGCCCGACCCGGGCACGGCCGCCCAGGTCACGGCGTACGAGTGCGTGCTGCTCCAGCGTGGCGAGCAACCGGTACACGACGGTCCGGTTCACGCCCAGTTTGTGGGACAGCTCGGTGACGGTCAGCCCGTGGTCCGTGTCGGCCAGCAGCTTGAGGACGCGCAGTCCCCGGTCGAGCGTCTGAGAGGTCTCCGCGGTCACGACGCCCACTCCTTAGTGGTGAGGTCGGCGGCCCATCGCGATACGTGCGTCGAAGAGTCCCGTCCAAGACGCGCTCAGAGGCCGCCGATCGGCTGACGGGCCGGCGTGCCCGGGCCCAGTCGCTTCACGACTGCGCTCCGCGGCGGCGCTGCCACGGGGCGTGTGCGTAGCGGGACAGTAGCGACCTGGTTCGCTCAGCGGAAGGCTCCGTCCAGAATCCGGGCGGCGACCGGTGTGGACTACCTGTGTTTGTCCCGATACGTACAGCGCACGCGCGTACCACCCGCGCCGCGCCCGTCACTTCATGCGGGTGGCCCACTCCTGCATCTTGGCGACGCGCTGGCGCAGTTGCCCGGCGGTGGCCTCGGCGCTGGGCGGGCCGCCGCACACCCGGCGCAGTTCGGTGTGGATCACGCCGTGCGGCTTGCCGCTCTGGTGGACGTAGGCGGAGACCATGGTGTTCAGCTGCTTGCGCAGCTCCATCAGCTCCTTGTGCGAGACCACCGGGCGCCGCTCGGCGGGCAGTTCGACCAGATCGGCCTCGTCGTCGGGCTTCTTGCGGCTGTGCGCGATCTGCCGGGCCTGCCGCTTCTGGAGCAGGAGTTGCACCTGGTCGGGCTCCAGCAGGCCCGGGATGCCGAGGTAGTCCTGCTCCTCCTCGCTGCCCGGGTGGGCCTGCATGCCGAACTCGGCGCCGTTGTACATGACCCGGTCGAAGGTGGCCTCGGACTCCAGCGCCTCGAAGGAGAACTGCTCCTGCTCGCCGGTGTCCTCGTCCTGCTCCCGGTTCGCCTCGTCCATCTCCTTCTCGGACTCGGCGTAGGGGTCCTCCTCGCCCTCCTTCTTGGGCTTGTCGAGGACGTGATCGCGCTCGCGCTCCATCTCGCCCGCGAACGTGAGCAGGTCGGGCACGGTCGGCAGGAAGACGGAGGCGGTCTCGCCGCGCCGCCTGGAGCGTACGAAACGGCCGACGGCCTGGGCGAAGAAGAGGGGGGTGGAGATGGTGGTGGCGTAGACGCCGACCGCGAGGCGGGGGACGTCGACGCCCTCGGACACCATGCGGACGGCGACCATCCACCGGTCGTTGCTCTGACTGAAGGTGTCGATGTTCTTGGACGCGCCGGTGTCGTCGGAGAGTACGACGGTGGCCTTGCTGCCGGTGATCTCGCGGATCAGCTTGGCGTAGGCGCGGGCGGAGTCCTGGTCGGCGGCGATGACGAGGGCGCCGGCGTCCGGGATGGCCTTCCTGACCTCGGTGAGCCGCTGGTCGGCGGCGCGCAGCACGGCGGGCATCCACTCGCCGCGCGGGTCGAGGGCGGTGCGCCAGGCCTGGCTGACGGCGTCCTTGGTCATGGGTTCGCCGAGCCGGGCGGCGATCTCGTCGCCGGCCTTGGTGCGCCAGCGCATGTTGCCGCTGTAGCTCATGAAGATGACGGGGCGCACGACGTTGTCGGCGAGCGCGGAGCCGTACCCGTAGGTGTAGTCGGCGGCGGAGCGCCGGATGCCGTCGTTGCCCTCCTCGTAGGCGACGAAGGGGATCGGGTTGGTGTCCGACCGGAACGGCGTGCCGGTCAGCGCCAGGCGCCGGGTGGCCGGCTCGAACGCCTCCAGGCAGGCCTCGCCCCAGGACTTCGAGTCACCGGCGTGGTGGATCTCGTCGAGGATGACGAGGGTCTTGCGCTGCTCGACGCGGTTGCGGTGCAGCATGGGGCGCACGCCGACGCCCGCGTAGGTGATGGCGATGCCGTGGTACTCGCGGCTGAGCGGCCCCGCGCTGTACTCGGGGTCGAGCTTGATCCCTATCCGGACCGCCGCCTCCGCCCACTGCTTCTTCAGGTGCTCGGTCGGCGCGACGACGGTCACCTGCTGCACGACGTGGTGGTGCAGCAGCCAGGACGCGAGCGTCAGGGCGAACGTCGTCTTGCCCGCGCCCGGAGTGGCGACCGCCAGGAAGTCCCGGGGCTGCTCCTGGAGGTACTTCTCCATCGCCCCTTCCTGCCAGGCCCGCAGCTTGCTGGCGGTGCCCCAGGGGGCACGGCCGGGGAAGGCCGGGGACAGGTGGTGCGAGGTGCTGGGGCTGGCGGTGGTAGTCACGGTCTCCGAAGGGGGGTAGAACGGCTCGGCCACGTATGACGACCGGGCCACCCTACCGGCGTCCCGGCGCGATCAAGGCGCCCACCGGGGCGGGTCACCCCCGGGTGGGACGGACGTCACAGCCGCCCCGGACGCACCCGCGATCCTCACGGCGGCCACGGTTCGCGGTCGGTCCGGGTCGCCCGCTCCCGCTCACACTCCGCTACCGCTCCCGCACCCGCGTGGCCACCCACGCCCCCACCAGCGCCACCGCCGCCATCGGCAGGAACACCGCCGCGAAGGCCGCCGGGTGCGAACCGGCGGCGGCGTCCGTGGCCGCGTGGCTGACCGTGCCGCCGCCGAGGGCGGCGAAGGCCGCTCCGCCGGCCGACAGCAGGATGACGTTGGACAGGCCGTCGGATATCTGGAGCGCGGCGGAGTTGGTGCCGGCCTCCTCGGGGGCGGAGAGCTTGAGCAGGAGCACGCTGGTGGAGGAGATCACCAGGCCCATCCCGAAGCAGCCGAAGGCCCAGGCCACGGCCACCGTCCAGGCGGGCACGGCGTCGATCAGCACGCTGGGCGCCGTGGCGATGGCCGCGGCGACCAGGGTCATGCCGAGGGCCATCAGGCGCTCACGGTGGGGTCCCAGGGCCGGCCGGGACTGGAGCCAGGAGCCCGCCGCCCAGGTCGCGCCGCCCGCCGCCAGCGAGAGACCGGCGAGCGTGGGGCTGAGCCCGCGCTGTGTGACCAGCATCAGCGGTACGAAGGACTCCGCCGCGATGAAGGAGCCCGCGGCGACGCCGCGCAGCAGGACGACGGAGGGCAGTCCGCGCACCGCCCGGTAGGTGCCGCGCGGCAGCAGTCCGAGGACGGCCGGGACGAGCAGCGCCACTCCCACCGCGCCGGGCAGCAGCGAGGCCGGGCGCAGGTCCTGGGCGGCGTACTGGAGCAGGCCGGCGCCCAGGGAGATGGCGAGGGCGAGGCGGATGCGGCGGCCGTCGAAGGAGGCGGGTGCCGCGTCCGCCCCTCCCACGGCGCCGGACGCGCGGCCGCGTATCTGCGGCAGCGCGAGTGCCAGCGGGAAGACGACCAGCACCGGGATGCCGACGAACACCCAGCGCCAGCCGAGGTGCTCGGTCACCGCGCCGGACGCCAGGGGGCCGACGATCGACGGGACGACCCAGCCGGCCGCGAAGGCCGCCATGATCGCGGGACGCAGCCGCTCGGGGTAGGCCCGTCCGACGACGACGTACAGCGCGACGATCACCAGCCCGCCGCCGAGCCCCTGCACGGCCCGCCCGAGGATGAACAGCCACATCGTCCCGGCCGTCCCGGACAGCACCAACCCGACCGCGAAGGACGCGATCCCGCAGGTCAGCGGTGCCAGCGGGCCCCGCCGGTCCGACCACTGGCCGGAGAGCACCATCCCGAACAGGCTCGTCGTGAAGTACCCCGA
The DNA here is from genome assembly GCF_044331465.1 of Streptomyces sp. NPDC017225. Lineage (NCBI taxonomy): Bacteria > Bacillati > Actinomycetota > Actinomycetes > Kitasatosporales > Streptomycetaceae > Streptomyces > Streptomyces sp. NPDC017225. Next base: position 50,599 of record NZ_JBIRNE010000019.1, read on the forward strand.
GAACGCGAACGCGTACAGCGACACCCCGTCCAGCTCCCGCGCCGCGACCGGCATGGCCGTGCCGACCGCCGTCGCCTCGAAGGCGATCAGTACGACGACGGAGACGATGCCGATGCTCAGCGCGCGGTAGGCGCGGCTCAGCACGGTCTCGGCGGGAGTGGTGGGCGCGGCGGGAGTGGTGGGGCCGACGGCGGTCACGGCGGGGTCGGCGACATCGGCGTCGCGGGGCTCAGGGACGGTCATGGTCGCCAGAGTAAGGGGCGAAGCGGGCGTTGACCCCTGTCGGGAGGTGGTGCGGGACCGGGACCTTGGTCGTACGACCACCGGCCCCGGGCCCCTTCGCGCGTGGGCTCCGCCCGCGGCTCGCGGGGGTCACGCCGGCGCGGTACCCGCCCCGGTCTCCGGCGGCGCCGCGCGGCGCAGTGCCCACAGGACGAGGGCGAGGGCACAGACGTCCGGCGCCAGGGGGCGGAGGGCGCAGTCGGGCGCGCTCCAGGTCAGAACGGCGCCCGTCGTACCGTCGACGACCACGTGATCGCCGTTGGCCAGCCGGCCCAGGCGTACGAGGTGGTCCGCCCGGTCGGGGAGCCGGTGCTCGGGGAACTCGTCGCACCACTCGGCCACCGTCGGCAGCGCCTGCGGCATGTCGGCCCGGTCCAGCCGGAAGGGGCGGGCGTCCTCGGGCAGGCCGGTCTCGCACAGGAAACGGCGGGTGGGCTCGTGCGCGAAGGTGCCCGGGAAGTCGAGATCCTCGAAGCGCGTCACCCCGCCCCGGCCGAACTCCCGGTCCAGGAACCGGGCCGGGAGATCCAGGGACCGTCCCGGCGCCGCGGGGCGGCCCGCCGTCAGGAACAGGCAGCACAGCAGCGCGGACGTCTGCCACAGGGACGGCCTCTCGCACGCCCCCCGCGGCCACGCGGAGGCGCCGCGCGTCCACGACGGGTCGTCCGCCGACGTCGCGAGACGCACCCGCGTCACCAGCGACGGCACCGCACGGGCGGCCGTCGCCCGCACCGTCCCCGCCGAGCACACCATGGTCGTCGTCCCGCTCGTGGCCACGCGCATCGTCTCCCCCGGGAGTGTGTGTCCGCCCGTGTGCGGACGGCCGCCGTTCGCACTCCTGCGGAGACTACGCGCCACCACTGACAACGCCCCTGCGTGCGGAACCCGTTCGCCCGGTAGGACGCGCCGGCCCTCTCGCACGCTGCCTCACGCGCGCGGGAAGCTCAGTTTCCGGTCACCACCGCGGCCTGCGGCCGGATCGGGAGCCGGTTCACCGGGCGTCCGGTGGCCGCGCGCACGGCCGAGGCGACGGCCGCCGGGGAGGCCACCACGGGCACCGCGCTGACCGCCTTCGCGCCGAACGGGGCGACCACGTCGCGTTCCTCGACGAGCTTCACGATCCGGATGTCCGGGGTGTCCAGCGCGGTCGGCAGGGCGTAGCCGGTCAGGTCGGGATGGCGGATCAGGCCGCGCGGGGTGCGCAGGTTCTCCGTGAGCGCGATGCCGACGCCCTGGGTCACGCCCGCCTCGATCCGGGCGGTCAGCTGCGCCGGGTTCAGCACCCGGCCCACGTCCTGCGCGACGGCCAGCTCCACCACCCGTACCGAGCCGATCTCGACGTCGACGTCCACCACCGCGCGGATCGCGCAGAAGGCCATGCCGACGAAGGCGTCGCCCTGCCCGGCCTCGTCCAGCGGCTCGGTCGGGTGCGGGCGGCACTGGGCGGTGGCCCACAGCTCCTTGCCCTCCAGCGCCTCGGCGACCGTGGTCGACAGCACGCCGTCGTACGAGGTGATCTTGCCGTCGGCGATCTGGAGCAGCTCGGTCGACATCCCGAACTGGTGCGCCAGCGGCTGGAGGAGCTGGGTGCGGACCATCTTGGCCGCCCGCTCCACCGCGCCGCCCGACACCCAGGTGTGACGGCCCCGGCAGCCCGCGCCGGCCGGAGGCTGGTCGGTGTCGACGGGCGCCACCTGCACCTCGTCGACGCCGAGGGTCTCCTGGACGATCTGCCGGGCCAGTGTGGAGAAGCCCTGCCCGGTCTCGACCGCCGCGCACAGCACCGTCGCCACGCCGTCCTGGACCTTCACGGTGGCCGTGGAGACCTCGTCCGCGCCCTCCGCGCCGAGCATGTGCACCATGCCGATGCCGTAGCCCACGCCCCGGCGCACCGCGCCCGGTTCGCCCGCGCCCTCGGGGCCGCCGGGCAGCAGCCACTCGTCCTCGGGCGTGTCCTTGGGCAGGGCGGGCAGGGGGAAGTCGCGTACCGCCTGGAGGAGTTCGGCGACCGGCGCCGGGCAGGTGACCGTCTGGCCGGTGGGGAGCACGTCGCCGGTGGCCAGTACGTTGCGCAGCCGGACCTCGGCCGGGTCCAGGCCGAGCTTCTTGGCGACCTTGTCCATCTGCGCCTCGTACGCGGCGCACACCTGCATGGCGCCCTCCCCGCGCACGTGGCCGGAGGGCGGGTTGTTGGTGCGGACCGCCCAGCCCTCGATGAAGGCGTTGGGGACGACGTACGGGCCACAGGCGAAGGCCACCGCGGCGGCCAGGGCCTCCGAGGAGGTGTCGGCGTAGGCGCCCGCGTCGAGCAGGATCTGCGCCTCGACCTTCACCACCCGGCCCTCGGCGTCCGCGTGGTGGCGGTAGCGGAGCAGGGTGGGGTGCCGGTGGACGTGGCCGAGGAAGGACTCCTCGCGCGTGGCGGTCAGTTTCACCGGGCAGCCGGTCCTCAGGGCCAGCAGGCCGAGCGGCAGCTGGAAGCCCTGGTCCTCGCGGTCGGCGGTGGCGCCGGGCACCCCGGTGACGACGATCTTCACCTGTTCGGGTGGCAGGCCGTAGCAGGACGCGGCCGTGTCGCGGTCGGCGTGCGGGTCGGTGGAGGCCAGGTACAGCTCCACGCCGCCGTCGGGGCGCGGTACGGCCAGGCCCGCCTCGGCTCCTATGGGCGCCGGGTCCTGGCGGCCGATGCGGTACAGGCCCTCGACGACGACCTCGCCGACCGCCTCCGGGTCGCCGTGCCGCAGCGGGATGTGCCGGATCAGGTTGCCGTCGGGGTGCAGCGGTTCGGCCTCGAAGGCCTGCTCCGGGTCGGTCACCGGGTCGAGCGCCTCGTACTCCACGATGACGGCGGCGGCGGCCATCCGCGCGGTGTCCGGGTGGTCGGCGGCGACGGCGGCGATGGGCTCGCCGTGGTGGCGGACCACCTCGGAGGCGAACACCGGGCGGTCGGCCCGGGCACCGCGCCCGTGCAGCGGGGCGCCGGGTACGTCCTCGTGCGTGACGACCGCCCGTACGCCGGGCATCTCGCGCGCGTGGGTGGTGTCGATGGACACGATGCGCGCGTGCGGGTGCGGTGAGCGCAGGACGGCCGCCCACAGCAGGCCCTCGGCCCACAGGTCGGCGGCGTACGGGAAGGTGCCCTCCGTCTTCGCGCGGGCGTCGGCGGGTGGCAGGGACGCGCCCAGGCCGTGCGGGATCGGCTCGGGGACGGTAACCGCCTCAGCGGTTCCCGCGGCCTCCGCGGTCGCGGCGTCGTTGCTCACGCGTGGCCTCCGTCCTGGCCGTGCGGGCCATGGCCGTGGGCGTCCTGGCCGTGGGCGCCCCGGCCGTGGGGCCGGTCGTCGTACGGCTGGTCGTCGTAGGACTGGTCTTCGTAGGGCTCGTCGCCGTAGGGCTCGTCGCCGTAGGGCGGCTGGTCGTGCGGTTCCCGGGAGTGGGTTCCCGTCGCGTCCGGGTTTCCGGGCGGTGCCCCGGGCCGGCCCTGGGGTGCGAAGGCCGACGGGTTGACGCCGCCCGCGCCCGGGCCCGCCTGGTGCGGGATCCGGGGCTCGTCGGCGTCCGTGGCGTTCGCGTCGGCGGCGGCGTGTGCCTCGCGCTCGGCGACGACCTCCTGAACGGCGTCCAGGACACCCCGGTAGCCCGAGCAGCGGCACAGGTTGCCGCACAGGGCCTGCCGGGCCTCCAGTTCGGTCGGCGCCGGGTTGCCCTCCAGCAGGTTGTGCACGGTCATCGCCATGCCGGGCACGCAGAAGCCGCACTGCACCGCGCCACGCCGGGCGAGCGCCCGCTGCACGTCCGACGGCCGCCCGTCGGCGGCGAGGCCCTCGACCGTACGCACCTCGCTGCCGGCGCTGGTCACGGCCGGGACCAGGCAGGAGGCGACCAGCCGTCCGTCGACCTGCACGTTGCAGGCGCCGCACTCGCCCTGCGAACAGCCGTCCTTGGCGCCCGCGAGGCCGAGCCGCTCACGCAGCACGTACAGCAGCGACTCGCCGATCCAGGCGTCGGTGACGGGCCGGTCGGCGCCGTTGACGCGCAGCACGTACGAGGCGAGGGGGTGCTCCTCGTGCGGACCGGAGGGGGCGTGCTCCTGAGGGGCGGCCGGGTCGGTCCCAAAGGCGGCGGCCGGGTCGGGGCCGGGGTCGGTCCCGGGCTCCGGGTCACGGTCCCGGTCACCGTCGGGGGCCCCGTCCTGGCCGGGCTCCCGCGCGGCGGCCGGCGCCGGGCCCGTCACGGGCTCCTCGGCGGCCTGCGGTCCGGATTCCGTCTCCTCGTTCTCGGCGGTGTCCACGGAGGGCTCCACGTGGCCGTCAGGGGCCTCCTCGGCCTCCTGGGGCTCGTCGGTCACCGTCCCTTCGGTCACCGTCCCGTCGGCCGCCGGGTCCGTGGGGCCGGTCTCCACGACGGGCTCGGCGGCGGATCGCGCGGGCACTTCCGCTTCCGCGGACGCTTCCGCGTACGGACCGGCGGCCGGCTCGGCCCGCGCCGTGCGCTCGCCCCACGGCTGCCCGGCCTGCTGGGTGGCCCAGGGCGCGGGGGCGCCGCCGGGCAGGGTGGCCGGCGCGGTGCCGCCCCACTGCTCGGCCAAGGAGGACTGGGTGAACTCGCCCGACTCGTCCGGAAGCTCACCGTCGGCGACGGGGATGGACCACTGCCCGGTCACGTCCTGGCCGGTCACGTCCTGGCCGGACGTGGCATCGGCCCCGGCATCCGTCCCGGCCCCGGCCTCGGAGAAGTCCCACTGCCCGGTGGCCCCGGGCCGGTACGCGAACCCGTCGGCCTCCCCGGCGTTCGTGTCGTACGGCGCGTTCGTGGCATACGGAGCGTTCGCGTCGTACGGCACGCTCCCGCCGTACGGGTGGTCCTGCTGCTGGTACTCGGCGTACCCCTGAGCAGCGGCGGACTCCCGCCCCGCGTCGGGGACCTGCCACTGCGTGCCGTCCACGGGCGCGGACGGCATCGCCCAGGAGCCGGTGGCCGCAGGGTCGGTACCGGCGGTCGTGGCGGGCGCGACCGTGATCTGCGGCGGCACGTAGCCGTGCCCGGGCGCGGCGAGCGGGCTGTCGGCGGAGGCCAGGAGCGCGTCCACGCCGCCCTCGGGGAGCTTGACGAAGGCGGTGGCGCCGTCGTCGTAGTCGCCCTGGGGCAGCGGGTCCCAGCGTCCGCCGCTCGGGGGTGTGCCCCCCGCGTGCTGATCGCTCTGCCGGTCTCCGTGCTGGTCGTCGGTCACGACAGCGCCCTCCCCAGTGCTCGTCGGGCCAGCGCGGCGACGGTGCGCCGCAGGTGCAGTACGGCCGGCGGGAGCTGCGGTACGGAGCCGTCCTCGGCCGGGGCCGCGTCGGGGATGCAGGCGGCGGCGACGTACTCGCCGAAGGCGCTCAGGGCCTCCGGGACGATCGCGCGGCCGTTGTCCCAGTCGATGAGGGAGGCCACCCACTGCTCGGCCTCCAGGGGCCGCAGCGGCATCGGCGCGATGGCGCCGACGGCGCACCGCACCCCGCGCCGGGCGGGGTCGAGGACCAGCGCCACGGAGGCCGTCGCGCGGCCCGGGCCGGTCCGGCCGGTCGCCTTCAGGAAGACCTGTGGCGCGTGCAGCAGCGGCACGCGCACGTAGCCGATCAGCTCGCCCGCGCGGAGCATCTCCATGCCGGCCAGCAGGTGCGAGACCGGCATCTCCCGACGGGCCCCGTCCGCACCCGCGATGATCAGCGTCGCCTCCAGCGCGGCCAGCACCGGCAGCGCGTCGCCGGTGGCGGCGGCCGAGGCGATGTTGCCGCCCAGGGTGCCCGCGTTGCGGATCTGCGGCGGTCCGGCGGCGCGCGCGGCGGCGGCCAGCGCCGGGATGAGCGCGGCGAAGTCGGGGCGGCCCATACGGGCGTGCGTGAGTCCCGCGCCGAGCAGTGCGTGTCCGTCCTGGTACTGCCAGCCGCGGATCTCGCTGATCCGGCCGAGGCCCACCAGGGCGGCGGGCCTGAGCTGGCCGGAGTTGACCGCGGCCATCAGGTCGGTGCCGCCCGCGACCGGCACGGCGGCGGGCATCGCGGCGAGCGCCGCCACCGCCTCGTCCAGTGTCGTGGGCAGCGTGACGGCCTGCGCCGCCTGCGGTGCGTGCGTGGTCAACCCGACTGCCCCTTCCCGCTGTCCCACCTGGTCCCGCCCATGTGGCCGTACGGTACGACCTGAGAGGGCGGACGTGGCAACTCTGGCACATCTTCGCAGCACCCGAACGCGGGGGTCCGCTAGGAGGCATTCACCCGCCTCGTCGAGGAGATGGGCCGTTTTCGTACGGGATCTCCGTCGATCGGCCGACAGCCGGAGGTGCGCACGATGAACGAGAGTTGCCACTCTTCAGTGACGTTTCGGGGCGTTTTCCCTGCTTACGCGCCTCACTTGTGCGGCGGCGGCCCGTCGATCGGCCGGCCGAGCACGCCGGGCCGCCGCTGCCAGGGCAGCGGACCGCCGGGCGGCCGGTAGGCGACGCCCAGGGCGTCGAGCCGCCGGTAGTGGGCGGCCATCCGCCGCTCGAACCCGGCGAAGTCGCGCTCGTCCGGTGCGGGCAGAGCGCTCCAGGCCACCTCGGCGAAGGCGGCGAGCCTCGGGAACGTCTGGTAGTCCACCCGCCCCTGGTTCTCCAGCACCTCGCTCCACACGTTCGCCTGGGTGCCGAGCACATGTCCGGTCTCGGCCGGGGTCAGCTCCGCCGGAACCGGCTCGAACCGGTACACGTCCTCCAGGGTGCGCACGAAGCCGATCGGCACGGGTTCGTCCTCGTCCGGGTGCTGCCGGTGGTCCAGGTACACCTGCTGCTCCGGGCACATGACGACGTCGTGCCCCGCGCGCGCGGCGGCGACCCCGCCCGCGTACCCGCGCCAGGAGGAGACGGCCGCGCCCTTGGCCAGCCCGCCCTCCAGGATCTCGTCCCAGCCGATGAGCCGGCGTCCGCGCTCGGCGAGCCAGGTGTCGAAGTGCTGGACGAACCAGGCCTGGAGCCCGTCCTCGTCGCCGACTCCGAGTTCCCGGATGCGCGCCTGCGCGGTCGCCGAGCGCCGCCACTGGTCCTTGGGGCATTCGTCGCCCCCGACGTGGATGAACTCCGAGGGGAAGAGCTCCAGCAGTTCCTCGAACACGCCTTCGTAGAAGCGCAGTGTGTTCTCGGTCGGGGCGAGTACGTTCTCGCAGACGCCCCAGGTGTCCCAGACGGTGAGGGAGGCGGTGTCGACGACGTCGGTGTTGCCGAGTTCCGGATACGCGGCGATGGCGGCCTGCGAGTGCCCGGGCACGTCGATCTCGGGGACGACGGTGATGTGCCGTTCGGCGGCGTAGGCGACGATCTCCCGGATGTCGTCCTGGGTGTAGTAGCCGCCGTGCGGTTTGTCCTCCCAGAGCGGCGAGGCCCGGTGGCCGTACTTGGTGCGCGCCCGCCAGGACCCGGTCTCGGTGAGTTTCGGGTGGCGCCGGATCTCGACGCGCCAGCCCTGGTCGTCCGTCAGGTGGAAGTGCAGGACGTTGAGTTTGTGGGCCGCCATCAGGTCCAGGTACCGCAGGACGCCCTCCTTCGGCATGAAGTGCCGGGCCACGTCCAGCATCAGCCCGCGCCAGGGGAAGCGTGGCGCGTCCTCGACGCGGACGAGCGGCAGCCGCCAGGAGCGGCCGGGAAGCGGCGCGCGCCGGAAGGCGTCCGGGCCGAGCAGTTGCCGAAGCGTCTGAGCACCCCAGAAGAGGCCGGCCGGGCCGCCGCCCGCGAGGTCCACCCCGGCCGGCGTGACGCCGAGGCGGTAGCCCTCGGCGTCCAGCTCACCGTCGAGGGACAGGCGGACGACGTTCTCGCCGCCCTCCCCCGGCGCGAGCGGCAGGCCGGTGACCGCGCCCAGCGTGGCGCGCAGCCAGCGTTCGGTGCGCTCCGTGCCGTCGCCCGCCACCACCCTGGTGTCCGGGCCGAGCCCGAAGAAGCCGCCGTCGTGGGGGGCCGTTCGCCGCGGCCGGGGAATCACGTCGGTCGCGTCGGTCACGTCAGTCACGTGGCATCAGTCCTTTACCGCTCCGCCGAGGCCGGAGACGAGTCGTCGTTGCACGAGTACGAAGAAGACCAGCACCGGAATCGTCATCACCGTGGAGGCGGCCATCACCCCGCCCCAGTCCGGATCGTCCGGTTTGTAGAAGACCAGCAGCGCCATCGGCAGGGTCGACTGGGAGGTGTCGCTGATGATGAACGACTTGGCGAACAGGAAGTCGTTCCAGGTGGAGATGAAGGAGAAGACGCTGGTGGCGACCAGTCCCGGGAAGACCAGCGGGAAAAGGATCTGCCACAGGAAGCGTGCCCGGCTCGCCCCGTCGATGTAGGCGGCCTCTTCCAGTGCCTCGGGCACCGCTTTCACGAAGCCCCGCAGCATCCAGATCGCGAACGGCAGCGAGAAGGCGATGTGGGGCAGGATCAGCGAACCCAGCGTGTTCAGCTGGCCGAAGTCCCGCATGAGGAAGAACAGCGGGATCGTGAGCGCCTCCACGGGCACCATCTGGGCCACCAGGAACATGATCAGCAGGGTGGTCCGGAAACGGAACCGGAAACGCGTCACCGCGGTCGCCGCGAGGAACGCGATGAGCGCCGAGGCGATCACGACCGTGCCGGCCACGAGCAGGCTGTTGAGGAAATAACGGCCGAATTCCTGTTGCCCGAAGACCCGTCGGAAGGAGTCGAGCGACGGCGCCAGGGTCCACGGCCGCGGCTCGGTCGACTCGATCTCCCCGGCCGGTTTGAAGGCGCTCAGCACCATCCAGTACAGCGGGAAGGCCACCACGACCGAGATCAGCAGTGCCGACGCCTCGGCCGCCAGCCGCCACGGACGGCGCACCCGCACGCGCGGAAGATTCACAGCTCCTCCCCCTGGCGGCGCAGCAGCCGCAGGTAGACCAGCGTCACGGCGAGCAGGATCAGCAGCATCACGACGCCGATCGCGGAGCCGAGGCTGTACTGCGAGGACGCGAAGGCCTTCTGATAGGCGTAGACGTTGAGTACGAGGTTCTGCCCGGCGATGCCGCCGCCGCCCGTCATGACGTAGATCTGGGTGAAGACCTTGAAGTCCCAGATGACCGACTGGATGGTGACGACCACCAGGATCGGCCGGAGCATCGGGGCGAGCACCGAGCGCCAGACGCGCCACTGGGAGGCGCCGTCGAGCGCGGCGGCCTCCAGCACCTCCGAGGGGACTGCGCGGATACCGGCGTAGACGGTGACCATGACGAACGGGAAGGAACACCAGACCACTTCGAGCAGGACGAGGGCGAAGGCGCTGTAGCGGCCGTACGTCCAGGAGTGGTCACCGAGCCCCAGCATCCGGTTGACGGGCCCGAAGTCCGGGTCGAACAGCAGCAGCCACACCGTCGACCCGGTGACCGCCGGGGTCGCCCAGGCCCCGAGGGCGGCCAGCATCAGCGCGAGCCGGGGCAGGGCGCGCACGCGCGTGAGCAGCACGGCGAGCGCGCACCCGACGGCCAGCGTCGACACCACACAGGCCGCGGCGAAGACGACGGTGGCGAGCAGCACCCGCCAGAACTGCGCGTCCCCGAACAGCTCGGCGTAGTTCCCGAACCCCTTGAAGGTGGCCGGCTCCCCACCGGACACCTGGGCCTGCGTGTACTCCAGGAAGGAGATCAGCCCGAGCTGGTAGACGGGGTAGACCAGCAACCCACCGAGGACCACAAGAGCCGGCGCGAGGTAGATCCAGGGAGTGCCGGCAGCGCCCCGGAAGGGGCGCGGGGAACTGCGCGACCAGCCACGAACGGCCCGCGGCCGCGATCGCACCGCACCCCCCGAGCCACTAGGCACCCCCGTCACCCGGCGGAGCCGAACGCGTCGTCCATCTTCCGTGCCGCGTCCCCGGCGGCGGCCCCGACGTCCTTCTTGCCGCTGACCACCTCCTGGAACATGGTCGGCAGCACCTGCGACGAGTCGATCGTCGCCCACGCGGCCGAGGCCGGCACGAACTCCGTGCCCGCGGCGAGCGTGTCGACGAACGGCTTCACGAACGGCTCCTCGGCCGCGACCCGCTGCCGTACGTCCGTGAAGGTCGGCAGGAAGCCCATCGCGCCGAACATCTCGCCCTGCGCCTCCTTCGAGGAGAGCCGCTTCATCAGGTCGACGGCGAGGGTGCGGTGCGAGGTGCTCTTCAGGACACCGATGTTGTTGCCGCCCGCGAAGGCGGGGGCGGTCGAGCCGGACTCCACGCCCGGCAGCGGCACGACCGCGTACTCGCCCTTCACCTTCCCGGCCTCCACGGCCTGGCGGCTGAAGTCGCCGCCGATCGCCATGGCCGCCTTGCCGGAGGCGAACGCGGTGACGGTGTCGTTGCCGCCCATGCCGGCGCACTTGGCGGCGGGGCAGTTGTCGTCACCGAAGAGGGACGTGTACGCCTCGATGCCCTTCTGGGCGGCGGCGCTGTCGATCGCCGAGGCGTACGAGCCGCCCTTGCCGGTGGCGAGTTCGCCGCCGTTCGCCCAGATGAAGGGCATCGCGCCGTAGGTGTAGGCACCGCCGACCGCGATGCCGTAGAGGTCGGGCTTCGCGGTCCGGATCTTCTTGGCGGTGGACGCCAGTTCGTCCAGCGACTTGGGGGCCGCGAGGCCGAGTTCGTCGAAGACGTCGGTCCGGTAGTACAGGGCGCGGACGCCGACGAAGTAGGGGGCGCCGTAGACCTTGCCGTCCACGGTGACGGACTGACGGGCGGTGGGATCGGTGTCCTTGGCCTCGTCCCAGGCCTCGAACTCCTCGGTGATGTCCAGGAGTCCGCCGTCCTTGACGTAGCCGGCGGTGTCGGTGTTGCCGTACTCGATGACGTCGGGGGCGCTGTCGGGGTCGTTGAAGGCGGCCTTGATGCGCTGGGCCCGGGTCTCGACGGGGATGTACTCGACGTCGACCTTCGTGTCCTCGTGCGCCTTCTCGAAGTCGGCCAGGACGGCGTCGACGACCTTTTCCTTCGGCTTGGTGTTGACCTCCTGGAAGAGCCAGACGCGTAGCGTGCCGCTCTTCTCGTCCTCGCCGGAGGATGAGTTGTCGGTCGTCCGGGGGGCGCAGGCGGTCGCGGTGACGACGGCGGCGGCCAGCAGTACGGCCAGGCGTGGGGCGAGCTTCATGGAGTGTTCCTCCGGGCGTGCGTTGCAACATATGCAATGACGGTTTCGCTCTGCACAACACCAGGAGGTTATGGAGTACATGAACATGTCCACAAGAGGTCTCAACCACTTCGTGACAACACGTCGTGGCGACACGAAGGCCCCCGAAGCGCGCGGGCACGCTCCAGGGGCCTTGGGGACCTCGGCCGGGGAAAGCCGCTACTTCTTCTTGTCGCCGCCCTTGCCCTCGTCGCCGCCGCCGGTCATGGACTCGTAGATCTCCTTGCACATGGGGCAGACCGGGTACTTCTTCGGGTCGCGACCCGGTACCCAGACCTTGCCGCACAGCGCCACGACGGGGGTGCCGTCGAGGGCGCTCGCCATGATCTTGTCCTTCTGGACGTAATGGGCGAAGCGCTCGTGGTCACCGTCACCGTGGGAGGTCTGCGGCGTCGGCTCTACGAGGGTCCCCGTACCAGTCCCGCGCTCGGGCTCGAGAGTGCTCATGCCTGCAAGGGTACTGAAAGCCGGGGTACTGGAGCTCACACCGACCGGCGCCGTGCGCCGGGTCGGAAATCAGTTGAGCGAGGGGTCGTCCGGATACGTCGCCACCATCGCCAGATCGCCCCGCTGGCGGCGCAGGACCTCGCGCCAGAGTCTGGCGGGGACCGGGCAGGACACGTCGCCGGGCTCGGACTCGACCACGTACCAGGCGCCGTCCGTCAGCTCGTCCTCCAGCTGGCCGGGACCCCAGCCCGCGTAACCGGCGAAGATCCGCAGCGCCCCCAGGGCGGGGGCGAGCAGCTCCGGCGGCGCCTCCAGGTCCACCAGGCCGATCGCGCCGTGCACCCGGCGCCAGCCCAGCGGCGCCCGCTCACCGGCCGCCCCGCCGGGCACGACGGCCACGCCCAGGGCGGAGTCGAGCGACACCGGCCCGCCCTGGAAGACGACGCCCGGTTCGCCGGTCAGGTCCGCCCAGTCCTCCAGGATGTCGCCCACGCCGACCGGCGTGGGGCGGTTGAGGACGACGCCGAGGGAGCCCTCCTCGTCGTGGTCGAGAAGGAGCACCACCGCGCGCTCGAAGTTCGGGTCCGCCAGGGCGGGCGTTGCCACGAGCAGCCGCCCCGTGAGCGAGGACACCTCGGTCATGCCTGACATGATCCCGCATGTTCCCTTCCCGTGGGGAGGCAATCGGGGGCACGGGGGTGAACACGCACGCCGGGCACGCGCCGCGGCCGTGACCCCCCGTGCGCGCCGGGGAACACCGCGTGTTGTGACGAACCCATGACGTTCTCCGATCCCGCACGGACTTACTGAAGGGGGGTACAAGGCGATTACCCTTTCCCTTTCGGCCCCTGCCCAACCCCCACGGAACGCGAGATTCATGACCGTCAACGGCGCTGATGACGTACTGCTTGTCCACGGCGGAACCCCGCTGGAGGGCGAGCTCCGGGTCCGGGGTGCGAAGAACCTCGTGCCGAAGGCGATGGTGGCCGCCCTGCTGGGCAGCGCGCCGAGCCGGCTGCGCAACGTGCCGGACATCCGCGACGTGCGGGTCGTACGCGGACTGCTGCAGCTGCACGGGGTGACCGTCCGTCCGGGCGAGGAGCCCGGCGAGCTGGTGATGGACCCCACCCACGTGGAGAGCGCGAACGTCGCCGACATCGATGCCCACGCGGGCTCGTCGCGCATCCCGATCCTGTTCTGCGGCCCGCTGCTGCACCGCCTCGGGCACGCGTTCATCCCGGGTCTGGGCGGCTGCGACATCGGCGGCCGGCCCATCGACTTCCACTTCGACGTGCTGCGGCAGTTCGGCGCGACGATCGAGAAGCGCGCGGACGGCCAGTACCTGGAGGCCCCGCAGCGGCTGCGCGGTACGAAGATCAACCTGCCGTACCCGTCCGTCGGCGCGACCGAGCAGGTGCTGCTGACGGCCGTGCTGGCCGAAGGCGTCACGGAGCTGTCCAACGCGGCCGTGGAGCCGGAGATCGAGGACCTGATCTGCGTTCTGCAGAAAATGGGCGCGATCATCGCCATGGACACCGACCGCACGATCCGCATCACCGGTGTGGACGAGCTCGGCGGCTACACCCACCGTGCCCTCTCGGACCGCCTGGAAGCCGCCTCCTGGGCCTCCGCGGCGCTGGCGACCGAGGGGAACGTCTACGTCCGGGGCGCCCAGCAGCGCTCCATGATGACGTTCCTGAACACCTACCGGAAGGTGGGCGGTGCCTTCGAGATCGACGACGAGGGCATCCGCTTCTGGCACCCGGGCGGTCAGCTGAAGTCCATCGCCCTGGAGACGGACGTGCACCCCGGCTTCCAGACGGACTGGCAGCAGCCCCTGGTGGTCGCCCTGACGCAGGCGACGGGCCTGTCCATCGTCCACGAGACGGTCTACGAGTCCCGTCTCGGCTTCACCTCCGCGCTCAACCAGATGGGCGCCCACATCCAGCTCTACCGCGAGTGCCTGGGCGGCTCGCACTGCCGCTTCGGCCAGCGCAACTTCCTGCACTCGGCCGTCGTGTCCGGGCCGACCAAGCTGGAGGGCGCCGACCTGGTCATCCCCGACCTGCGCGGCGGCTTCTCGTACCTCATCGCCGCCCTCGCGGCCCAGGGCACCTCCCGGGTCCACGGCATCGACCTGATCAACCGGGGCTACGAGAACTTCATGGAGAAGCTCGTGGAGCTCGGAGCGAAGGTCGAGCTGCCGGGCAAGGCGCTCGGCTGACGGCGGGAACCCGCGCCGGCGGCGCGCGAACGTGAAAGGGGCGGCCACCCGGAGGTGGCCGCCCCTTTCACTTCAGGGTTACTTGCCCTTCGCGGCTTCCTTGAGCTTGGAGCCCGCGGAGACCTTGACGCTGTAGCCGGCCGGGATCTGGATCGGCTCGCCGGTCTGCGGGTTGCGGGCGGTGCGAGCGGCACGGTGGGTGCGCTCGAAGGTCAGGAAACCGGGGATGGTGACCTTCTCGTCGCCCTTGGAGACGATGTCGCCGACAACCTCGGCGAACGCGGCCAGCACGGCGTCGGCGTCCTTGCGAGTCACCTCGGCGCGGTCGGCCAGCGCGGCCACCAGCTCACTGCGGTTCATGTTGTTACTCCCGTGTTCTTCTTGCCGTTGAGGCGTGCCACGCGGCGGAGCCGCATGTTGGGCACAGCGATGCCGATGCTGCCAGGGTCCTCGGACACTCCCCGGACCCGGGTCGGTCGTCAGACCCTCGCGCCCAGGGAGGCATCCTGCCTCCACCTGCGGCGGTAAAGCCAATCCGGCACCCCCAGCAGTCGTGAGAACACCCTTGGGAGTCACACGAAGAGAGGGCCTGAGCCTTGCGCAACCCTAGAGGGCGATCCGAGGCCCGACATCCCGCGACGCGCCGGAGGGGCGGCCCGCCGTGGTGATCCTCACCACCACGTCACAGGCCGCCCACATCACGTCCGGGACCCAGTCCGGCCGCTCGGGGCCGCTACGCCGCCACCGGGGGCCTTACCGGGGGTGTTCTACGCCACCACTCCCGCGGCCTTCGCCGCGTCCCGCACGGCGCCCGCGACGGCGCCCGCGACCTTGTCGTTGAAGACGCTGGGGATGATGTAGTTCGGGTTGATCTCGTCCTCGGTCACCACGTCCGCCAGGGCGTGCGCGGCGGCGAGCATCATCTCGGTGTTGACCGTGCGGGACTGGGCGTCCAGCAGACCGCGGAAGACGCCCGGGAAGACCAGCACGTTGTTGATCTGGTTCGGGAAGTCGGAGCGGCCGGTGGCGACGACCGCGGCCGTCTGCCGGGCGACCGCCGGGTCGACCTCGGGGTCCGGGTTCGCGAGCGCGAACACGATCGCGCCGTCCGCCATGGCGGCCACGTCGTCGCCGTCCAGGACGTTGGGGGCCGAGACGCCGATGAAGACGTCCGCGCCGTGCACGGCCTCCTTGAGGGTGCCGGTGAGGCCCTCGGGGTTGGTGTTGTCGGCGATCCAGCGCAGCGCCGAGCCGGGGGCCGCGTCGACCAGGTCGGTGCGGCCGGCGTGCACGACGCCGTGGATGTCGGCGACGACGGCGTTCTTCACACCCGCGGCGAGCAGCAGCTTCAGGATGGCCGTACCGGCCGCGCCGGCGCCGGACATGACGACCCGTACGTTCTCGATGGGCTTGTCGACCACGCGCAGGGCGTTGGTCAGCGCGGCGAGGACGACGATCGCGGTGCCGTGCTGGTCGTCGTGGAAGACCGGGATGTCCAGGGCCTCGCGCAGCCGGGCCTCGATCTCGAAGCAGCGGGGCGCGGAGATGTCCTCGAGGTTGATGCCGGCGAAGCCCGGGGCGATGGCCTTGACGATCTCGACGATCGCGTCGGTGTCCTGGGTGTCCAGGCACAGCGGCCAGGCGTCGATGCCGGCGAAGCGCTTGAACAGGGCCGCCTTGCCCTCCATGACCGGCAGCGCGGCCTTGGGGCCGATGTTGCCCAGGCCCAGCACCGCCGAACCGTCCGTCACGACCGCAACGGAGTTGCGCTTGATGGTGAGGCGGCGGGCGTCCTCGGGGTTCTCGGCGATCGCCATGCAGACGCGGGCCACGCCCGGCGTGTAGATCATGGACAGGTCGTCACGGTTGCGGATGGGGTGCTTCGACGCCATCTCGATCTTGCCGCCGAGGTGCATCAGGAAGGTACGGTCGGAGACCTTGCCCAGGCTGACGCCCTCGATGCCGCGCAGCTGCTCGACGATCTCGTCCGCGTGGGAGGTCGAGCCGGCGGCGATGGTGACGTCGATACGGAGCTTGTCGTGGCCGGAGGCCGTGACGTCGAGGCCGGTGACGGAGCCCCCGGCGGACTCCACCGCGGTGGTGAGCTGCGAGACCGCTGTGCCGCCCGCGGGCACCTCCAGTCGGACCGTCATCGAGTAGGAGACGCTGGGCGCCGTTGCCATGGCCGACTTCCTCTGCTTTCACCGTGTAACTGCGTTGTGCCGTCCGATCGTCGCACCTACCACCGAGTACGTGGTAGCCACCCCGGATTGCGAACTTTGAGTTCGCACGCCGTCCACCACCAGTGATGGCACTTTCGGAAAACGACTTCCACCATACGAGAAGTGGCGTGCCGACGGAAGAGGCGGGCCGGCCCGGGAAAGAACCCGCGGGACGGGAATTGTCTTGCGGGGATCGTTTGTTACCTTGGACGTGGCACCGGCTCGATCCAAGCCCCCGGGCCCAACCTTCGTCGCTACGAGCGACCACTTGCCGCGAGGCGAGCATGGCGGGTCGGTGCCACCTAAACGAAGAGTGAGTTGTACGGAGAACGAGCCGTACGTGGGCGAGAGGCCCGCGCCGTCCCACGGCGCGGGCCTCTCGTCCGTCCTGGCGCCTCAGTCACGCAGCAGGTCCGGCACCCCCGCCGCGTCCGGCTCGTCCCGCTCGCACGAGACGACCGTCAGCTGCTGGGTGGCCCGGGTCAGGGCGACGTACAGCACACGCAGCCCGGCGGGCGACTCGTCGGCGATCTCGGCGGGCGAGACGACGACCGTGGCGTCGTACTCCAGCCCCTTCGCCTCCAGGCTGCCCAGCGCCACCACACGGTCCCCGAGCCCGGCCAGCCAGCGCCGGGCCTCCTCGCGCCGGTTCATGGCGACCACGACGCCGACGGTGCCGTCCACGAGGCCGAGCAGCCGGGCCGCCTCCGCCCGGACCGTCCGGGCCGAGGAGTCCCCCGCCACCGCGAAGCGCGGCTCCACGCCCGTCGAGCGGACGGCCGTCGGGGACTCGGAGCCCGGCATGGCGAGGGCGAGCACCTTGGCGGCCAGCTCGGCGATCTCCGCCGGGTTGCGGTAGTTCACGGTCAGCTCGAAACGGCGCCGCGGGCGGGTGCCCAGGGCCTCGTCGCGGGCCGCCGCCGCCTCGTCGGGGTCGGACCAGGAGGACTGCGCCGGGTCGCCGACGACCGTCCACGTGGCGTGCCGTCCCCGGCGGCCCACCATCCGCCACTGCATGGGGGTGAGGTCCTGGGCCTCGTCGACGATGACGTGCGCGTACTCGGTGCGCTCCTGGGCGAGGCGCTCGGCGCGCTCCCACTGGGTCTCCTCGCGCTGCGGCATCAGCTCCTCCAGGCCGGTGAGCTGGTCCAGCGGGTCCAGCTCGCGCCGCTTGCGGGGGCGGGCCGGGGTGCCCACGATCGCCTGGAGCTCGTCGAGCAGGGCGACGTCGTGCACCGAGTGGCCCTCGCGCCGCAGCGAACGGGCCACCTTGCGGACCTCACCGGGGTTGAGGACGCGCCGGGCCCAGCGGCCCAGCCGCCGCTCGTCCGCCATGGCCGCCAGCACGGCGCCGGGGGTCAGCTCCGGCCACCAGGCGTCGAGGAAGGCGGTGAAGGAGTCCTCGGAGCTGACGTCCTCGTCGAAGGAGGAACGCAGCTCGGCGGCCAGCTCGGGGTCGCTGTGCCGGGTGCCGGCGCCCGACCTGGCCCACAGGGCGTCCAGCAGGAGCCGGCGGGCGCGGGGGCGCAGCAGGTTGACGGGCGCGGTGCCGCCGAGGACGGTGCGGCGGATGCCGGCCAGTTCATCGGCCTCCAGTTCGAGCCGCCGTCCGAAGGCGACGACCCGCAGCAGGGCCGGCGAGCCGTCCGGCTCCAGCGCCCCGCGCGCGGCCCGGCGCAGCACCCTGAGCATGCGGGAGGAGCCCTTGGCGCGGGCGGTGGCCGGGGAGTCGTACAGCGTGGCCTCGGCGCCGTCGACCAGCGAGCCGATCGCGCGGATGGCGACCTGTCCCTCCTCGCCGAGGGAGGGCAGGACGCCCTCGGTGTACGCCACAAGCAGCGGGGTCGGCGAGACGATCAGGATGCCGCCCGCGTACCGGCGCCGGTCCTGGTAGAGCAGGTACGCCGCCCGGTGCAGGGCGACGGCGGTCTTGCCGGTGCCGGGTCCGCCCTCGACGTAGGTCACGGAGGCGGCGGGGGCGCGGATCACCAGGTCCTGCTCGGCCTGGATGGAGGCCACGATGTCCCGCATGGAGTGCGTACGGGCCTGGCCGAGAGCGGCCATCAGGGCGCCGTCGCCGACCACGGCCAGCTCCTCGCCGTCCAGGCGGGCGGTGATCTCGGGCCGCATGAGGTCGTCCTCGACGCCGAGGACGCGCCGCCCCTTGGAGCGGATCACCCGGCGGCGCACGACCCGGCCCGGGTCGACCGGCGTGGACCGGTAGAAGGGGGCCGCGGCGGGCGCCCGCCAGTCGATGACCAGGGGGGCGTAGTCGTCGTCCAGGACGCCGATACGGCCGATGTGCAGGGTCTCGGCGATGTCGGCGGTGCTGTCGGGCCGCAGAGCACCCTCGGCGGGTTCGACCGCCGTGTACGCGCCGTCCGGGCCCTTCTTGCCGTCCTTGCCGAGGAGCAGGTCGATCCGGCCGAAGAGGAAGTCCTCGAACTCGTTGTTCAGACGGTTGAGGTGGATGCCGGCCCGGAAGACCTGCGCGTCGCGCTCGGCCAGGGCGCCGGGCGTGCCGACGTGGCCGCGCTGCGCGGCGTCGTGCATGAGGAACTCGGCCTCGTGGATCTTCTCCTCCAGGCGGCGGTACACCCGGTCCAGGTGTGCCTGTTCCACGCTGATCTCTCGGTCCCGTACGGAGTCCTCCCGTACTGAGTCGGGTACGGCCTCCGCCGCGGCGCCGTGAACCGAGTCGACCGCTGAGTCCTGCTGAGCCTGTGCGGCCACCGGGCCCCCTTCTGACGTGCTGGGCAGCCGTCAAAGGTACGCCAAGGGGGGCCCGGAAGCTACGGCAGCGCTGTCGGCGGACCTACGCGTCCACCTCCACCAGCCGCTCGCCGTCGAAGGTCATGACCTCGAAGTGGTCGATCTCGTTGGGGTCGAAGGCGGCGCCGCCCTGCACGTAGAGGGGCTTTCTGCCCTTGTCGTCGGTGGCGTCCGCAATGCCGTACCCCCAGTCGGGGACCGACCAGGAGGTGACCGTCTCACGTTCGCCGTTCTTGCCGACGGCGATCAGGGAGCACTTCTCGGGGCCCTTGAGGTTCTTGAGCTCCAGGACCGCGTCGGTGCCCCAGGCCTTCTTCCGCAGGGCCACGGTGGCGCTGACCCGGGTGGCCGGGTCGGTCGCCGTGACGCGGTCGGGCATCGCGGCGAAGGCGGACTCGGCGGGGCCGGCGGCCGGCTGCGACGCCTCGGTCCGGCGGCCGCCGTCGTCGTCACCGCCGTCACCGCCGTCACCGCCCGTGGTCGCCACGGCGGCGAACGGACCGCCGATGATCAGTGCGGCGGCGGTGCCCACCAGGTAGAAGTTGCGGCGGCGTTTGCTCGCGCGGCGCTCGGCGACCTCGTCGACGAGCTTCTCCGCCAGCCGCGGGCTCGGCCTCGCCGTCAGCGACTCGGCGATCGCGGGCGTGCCGGTGCCCGGCAGGTCCGCGAGCGCGGCCATCATCGGCTCCATCCCGGCCAGCTCGTCGAGCTGCTGGGCGCACCACTCGCAGGTGGCGAGGTGCGCCTCGAAGGCGGTCGCCTCCGCGTCGTCGAGGATGCCGAGGGCGTAGGCGCCGACGGTCTCGTGCTCGTTCGGCGGCGGTGATCCCTGCATGGGGACAGAATTACCCGTGTCCCCCGGGCCGAATCCACCGTCGAATCCCTGAGCTCCCCCGTACCCGCTCATCACGCCGTCACCCCCCGCTCCTCCAGTGCCAGCTTCATCGAACGCAGGGCGTAGAACACCCGGGAGCGAACGGTGCCGCTGGGTATGCCCAGTGTCCGCGCCGCCTCGTTGACGGTACGCCCCTTGAAGTACGTCTCGACGAGGACCTCCCGGTGAGCCGGGGTCAGGTCGTCGAGCGCGTCCGACAGCGTCATCAGCCACAGCGCCTTGTCGATCTCGTCCTCCGCGGGGATGACCTCCAGCGGCGACGGATCGACCTCCTGCGGCCGGGCCTGCCGGCTGCGGTGGCCGTCGATGACGATGCGCCGGGCGACCGTCACCAGCCAGGGGCGTACCGATCCGGTCGCACGGTTGAGCTGACCGGCGTTCTTCCAGGCACGGATGAGCGTCTCCTGGACGACGTCCTCGGCGCGCTGCCGGTCCCCCGCGACCAGCCGCAGCACATAGGCCAGCAAGGGGCCGGCGTGCTCCCGGTACAGGGCGCGCATCAGCTCCTCGTCGGGTTCCGAGGGCGCCTGGGACATGCGATGTCGGGCCCTCGCACCACGTTCACCGGCCACGACGGAATCCTTGCGCACGCCCACCTCCGATGTCCGGGGGTTCCCCCAGTCGGTCGCTCGCCCATTCGGTACGGACGCGAAGTGCGGGGTGTTCAAAGGGGGATGGGAGTTTTCCCGGGACGGCGTGACGAAGGGGGACGCCGCCGCACTTATCGGGCGAGACCCACGGGACTACGGGACTACGGGACTACCGGGCGAGGGCGGCCCTGCGGCGGTGCCGGGCGACACGCTCGCGGTTGCCGCAGATCTCGCTGGAGCACCAGCGCCTGCGGCGCCCCCGGGAGGTGTCCACGTACACGATCGGGCAGTTGTCGCCCTCGCACTGTCTGAGGCTCGCCCGCGCGAGGGGGTCGGTGAGCAGCTCCACGGTGTCCCGGGCGAGGGCGCCGAGCAGCGCCGGGCACTCCGGCGGACCGGTCAACTCCCGTACCAGCGCGCCGTCGTCGCCGTGGACCGCGCGCGGGGCCGGGGGCGCGGCGAGGGCGAGGCCGTTGACGCGGGCGAGCGCGAGGTCGTACGGGTGGGCGCCGGGCGCGGACCTGGAGCGGATCAGGCGGGCGGTCTGGCCGCGCAGTTCGCGGAAGGCGGCCAGCCAGGAGACGTCGGCGTGGGCCAGCGGGGTGCGGGGCGGGACGAGCCCGGCCCCGATGATCCAGGCACGCAGCACCTCGACGGATTCGAGCCGTTCCATGGGGTGGGTGGTGGCGATGAGGTCCAGGCAGATCCGCCCGGTGTCGAACCGCAGCTCGTACGGATCGGTGGCCGTACCCAGTGCCATGTTCCTGTCACCGCCTAGGGGTTGCCCGCCGGCGTGCGGGCTGGGGAGGGGAGCAGGTGGACCGCTCCCTCTACAGTGCCTGCCCGCTCCCGCGCCCGGAACCCCTCGTACCGCCCTACGGCCGGAAGCCCACGTGTGCGCCCGCGCGTCACCCGTCCGTGTAGCCCGCGCGTCACCCGTCCGTGTACTTGGCGTCCGTGGCCGGGTCCAGGGCCAGGCGGTAACCCCGCTTCACCACCGTCTGGATCAGCTTCGGGGTGCCGAGGGACGTACGCAGGCGGGCCATCGCCGTCTCGACGGCGTGTTCGTCGCGGCCGGTGCCCGGCAGGGCGCGCAGCAGGTCGGCGCGGGCCACCACCCAGCCCGGCCGCCGGGCGAGGGCCCTCAGCAGGGACATGCCGGCGGGCGGCACGGCGTTGAGCTCCCCGTCCACGAGCACCGCGTGCCCGCGGATCTCCAGCCGGTGCCCGGCGACCGGCAGGACGCGGGTACGGGCCGGCAGCTCCTGGCACAGCAGCTGGACGAGGGGGCCCAGCCGGAAGCGTTCGGGCTGGACCGTGTCGACGCCGTGCGCCTGGAGCGGCACCGCGGTCACCGGGCCGACGCAGGCCGGCAGCACGCCGTGGCCGAACGCGGCGAGCAGTTCGGGCAGCATGCCGCGCTCCTCGGCGCGGGAGAGGAGGGACGCGGCGGCGGGCGCGCTGGTGAACGTCACGGCGTCCAGGCCGTGCGAGACGGCGACGTCCAGCATCCGGTCCACGGGCCCGAGGTCCACCGGCGGCAGCCACCGGTAGACGGGCACGCCCACCACCTCGGCGCCGCCCGCCCGCAGCGCCTCCACGAACCCCGGCAGCGGCTCACCGTGCAGTTGCAGGGCGATCCGCCGGCCTTCGACGCCCTCCTCCAGCAGCCGGTCCAGCACCTCGGCCATGGACTCGGAGGCCGGTGACCACTCCTCCGTCAGCCCGGCGGCCCGGACCGCGCCCTTGACCTTGGGACCGCGCGCGAGCAGTCGCACCGCGCGCAGCCGCTCCAGCAGGGCGTCACCCAGTCCCCAGCCGTCGGCGGCCTCGACCCAGCCCCGGAAACCGATGGCGGTGGTGGCCACGACGACGTCCGGCGCCTGGTCGATGAGCTGCTTGGTCGCGGCCAGCAGTTCGCTGTCGTCGGCGAGCGGCACGATCCTGAGCGCCGGCGCGTGCAGGACGGCGGCTCCGCGCCGCTGGAGCAGCGCGCCCAGTTCGTCGGCCCGGCGGGCGGCGGTCACCCCCACGGTGAATCCGGCGAGGGGACCGTGGGCACCCTTGTCCGGCTGCTGTTCGTCGTCCATGGCTAGCCGCGCTCCGATCCGTTCACACCCACGTGCGTACTCACGTGCCGACCGAGCCTGCCAACGTCGCGTGACAGGCTCGGTTCCGCTTCATGTCACCAGTGTTACGTCATACGTCGGCGTAACTGAGCTGGGCCTTCGGCCGTGCCGGGCCCGCCGGGCCGTCCGGCGTCCGTGCGGCCGGACGACGAAGGTATACCGCCCATGTGACGGCGAAGCAGACGGCGTAGAAGGCGAGGAAGGCGACGAAGGCGCCGGTGCCCGAGCCGACGGTGAGGAAGGACTGCCGGAAGGCGAGGTTGATGGCGACGCCGCCGAGCGCGCCGACCGCTCCGATCAGGCCCATGGAGGCACCGGAGAGCCGCCGCCCGTACGCCACGGCGTCCTCCCCCGTCAGCCCCTTGGCGAGGGCCTTGTTCTGGAAGATCCCGGGGATCATCTTGAACGTCGAGCCGTTGCCGAGCCCGCTGAGCACGAACAGCACCACGAACACGGCGACGAACAGCCCGAGCGACTTCGCCATGCTGGCGGCGACGAGTACGGCGGTGGCGGCGGCCATGGCCACGAAGTTCCACAGCGTGATCCGCGCGCCGCCGTACCGGTCGGCGAGCCTGCCGCCCAGCGGCCGGATCAGGGAGCCGAGCAGCGGACCGATGAAGGTCAGGTACGCCGCCTGGAGCGGACTGCGCCCGAACTGGGTCTGCAGCACCTGCCCGAAGGCGAAGCTGTACCCGATGAACGACCCGAACGTGCCGACGTACAGCACGGCCATGATCCAGGTGTGGGCGTCCCGGGCGGCGTCCTTGGCGGCCCCGGTGTCGTTCTTCACGGAGGCGAGGTTGTCCATGAAGAGGGCGGCGAGGACGGCGGCCACCAGGATCAGCGGGATGTAGATGCCGAGCAGCACCCGCGGCCCGCCACTCGCCCCGATGATCGCGAGCGCGGCCAGCTGGATGACCGGCACACCGATGTTCCCGCCCCCGGCGTTGAGGCCGAGCGCCCAGCCCTTCTTCCGGAGCGGGAAGAAGGCGTTGATGTTGGTCATGGAGGAGGCGAAGTTGCCGCCGCCGATGCCGGCCAGCAGACCGACCAGCAGGAAGGTCGAGAAGGACGTTCCCGGCTCCATGACCGTGAACGCCGCGACGGTCGGCACGAGCAGCAGCCCGGCGGAGACGATCGTCCAGTTCCGCCCGCCGAAGACCGCGACGGCGAAGGTGTACGGCACCCGCACGACCGCCCCGACCAGCGTCACCACGGACGTCAGCAGGAACTTGTCGGCCGGTGTCAGCCCGTACTCCGGCCCCATGAAGAGCACCAGCACGGACCACAGCGTCCAGACCGAGAACCCGATGTGCTCGGAGAGGACGGAGAAGAACAGGTTCCGCCGCGCGACCCGCTCCCCCGTCTCCTTCCAGAAGGTCTCGTCCTCCGGATCCCAGTGCTGGATCCAGCGGCCGCCAGGGACTGTCATGACGCCTCCACGGTGCTCCGTAGCTCGGTTGCACCGACGGTAGGCAGGACGCGTTTCGGGCCGGTGGGGCTGTGGATGACCGGAAGGGAACGTCCCTCTCACCCGGCACCGGGGCGGGGTGAGAGGACACCGGCGTCAGCCCCGGTGGGCCGCTCTGCTCCTGGGCCGCGGGTCCGCGGCGCGCTTCGTGCCGTTCGGCCACAGGCGTGGTTTCCGCTTCGCCGCGAGGTCCTCGACCCAGCCGACCGCGAGGACCATCAGGCCGATGAGCGGCCAGACGAGGGCCAGCATCCAGATCGTGTACGCGTCGGTGAGGGCGTTCATCGCCCGCTCGTTCTGCATGAACGGGAGCCGGTAGGCCAGGTCGATGATCGGAACCGTCGCCATGATCAGCAGGTTGTGCCACAGGTAGATGGTGACCGCGCGGTTGTTGGAGAGGGTGATCAGCTTGTCCCACTTCGCCAGCCGGCCGGGGAGTTCCTGCCACGACGGGGAGTACTGGAGCAGGATCACGACGAACCCGAACGACCAGGTGGCCTGGGCCAGCGGGATGTCGTTGAGGTCCCAGCCGTCGGGGCCCAGGTGGTTCGAGGCCCACCACAGGCCGAAGGCCATCACCAGGGACGCGCAGGAGACGGAGACGTAGCGCGGGATCTGCTTCAGCAGACCCTCGTGGTGGGCGAAGCCCAGGACCCAGCAGCCGCCGTAGACCGCGAAGTCGGTGATCGCGAGGCCCGTCTCGCCGGGGATGGTCACCACTCCCGTGCCGACGATCGCCGTCAGGCCGAGCGGGGCGAGCAGCGTCGGCCAGGGGGCCTTGCGGAACAGCCACAGCAGCAGCGGGGAGGCGATGACGAACCACAGGTAGGCGCGCAGGTACCAGAGCGGCCCCGCGGCCTGTACCGCCCAGGTGTCCTCCAGCAGGCCGGACGGGGAGCCGACGTGCCAGGGGTAGGGCGGGGCGCCGATCGGGACGATGTAGTTGAACAGCTCGATCAGGCCCCAGGCGCCGCCCTCCGGGTCCTTGGTGGGGTTCCAGCCGTTCACGAACATCATCGTCAGCACGACCGCGGCGAACGCCCACATCGGCGGCAGGAGGCGGCGCACGCGGCCGCGGATCACGCCCATCGCCGGGCGCTTGAGCGAACGCGCCATCAGCGAGCCCGCCAGCGCGAACATCACGCCCATCGACGGGAACAGCACCGTCAGCCAGGCCCAGCCGAAGATGTGGTACACCACGACTCGGACCAGGGCGATGGAGCGCAGGAGGTCGAGGTACCGGTCGCGGCCGCCCGGCTTCCTGGCGGCCGGGGCGGGAGCGGGCTCGGCCGCGGGCTCCGTCGTGCGCTGCCGTGGGACGGGGTACGGCATCCCCGCGGCCCCATTCGGGTCACCCGCGTACGGGGAGCCGTACGGGCCGGCCGGCTCCGGGCTCGTACCCGTACCGGTCGTGTATCCGTGGGTCATGCCACGGGCCTCCGATCATCGCTGCTCTGCCCACGCTGCTGCGGCACGGAGCCGCCGGGCGCCCCGACCACGCCGGTGCGCCGGAGCTTCTGCCAGCGCAGCCGGCCGCCGGTGAGCGCGGTGATCCAGGACTGGAGCAGCACCACGTACATGAGCTGGCGGTAGAGGATCTGCTGCAACGGCAGCGAGATCAGATGGGTCATGCGTTCGCGGTCGAGGCGGAAGGCGTATGCCGCGCAGACCGCCTGGAGGGCCAGGACGCCCAGCCACGCCATGATCGTCTTCTGGGTCGGGCCGAAGACGATGCCGTAGAGCAGGAAGACGTCGATCAGCGGGGCCAGCAGCGGGGCCAGGACCATGAACAGGGAGACGAAGGGCAGGCCCACGCGGCCGAAGCGGCCCGAGGGGCCCTTCTCGATCACGGACCTGCGGTGCTTCCAGATGGCCTGCATGGTGCCGTAGGACCAGCGGTAGCGCTGGGACCACAGCTGCTGGACGGTCTCCGGCGCCTCGGTCCAGGCGCGGGCGTTCTCGGCGTAGACCACGCGCCAGCCGGCGCGGTGCAGCGCCATGGTGACGTCGGTGTCCTCGGCGAGGGTGTCGTCGCTCATGCCGCCGATCGGTGCCAGCGCCGAGCGCCGGAAGGCGCCCACGGCGCCCGGGATGGTCGGCATGCAGCCCAGGACGTCGTACATGCGGCGGTCCAGGTTGAAGCCCATCACGTACTCGATGTGCTGCCAGGCGCCGATCAGGCTGTCCTTGTTGCCGACCTTCGCGTTGCCCGCCACGGCGCCGACCTTCGGGTCGCCGAAGGGCTGGACGAGTTCGCGGACGGTGGACGACTCGAAGACCGTGTCGCCGTCCATCATGACGACGATGTCGTGACTGGCGTTGGCCAGGCCCCGGTTGAGCGCGGCCGGCTTGCCCGCGTTGAGCTGGCGGATCACCCGGACGCCCGGCAGGCCCATGGCCTCGACGATCCGGGCGGTGCCGTCGCTGGAGCCGTCGTCGATGACGATGACCTCGACCGGGTGGTCGCTGGACATCAGCGAGAGGACGGTGTTCTCGATGCACTTGGCCTCGTTGTACGCCGGGACCAGCACCGTCACCGGTTCGGTCACCGGCGGGCCCCAGCGGAAGTCCTTGCGTCGGACCCGGCGGGCGTGGAAGCCGGAGAGGAGCAGCATCAGCCCGAAGCGGCCGATGACGAGCGTGCCGATGATCGCCAGGCCCACGACCAGGACGTCGGTGAGCTTCTCCGAGGCCTGGACGAGGAAGACCCAGGCCTTGCCCTTCCACAGTTCGGCGCCGGACACCGGGCTCATCGCGCTGGGCGCGTCCAGGGCCTCGGTGAGGTTGTCGAACTCGTAGCCCTTCTTCTGCAGGTCGGGCAGGAACCTGTCCAGCGCCTCGACCGTCTGGCTGCGGTCACCGCCGGAGTCGTGCATCAGGACGATGGCGCCCTCGCCGTCCTTGGGCGTGGCGCGCCGGATGATCTCGTCGACGCCGGGGCGCTTCCAGTCCTCGCTGTCGGTGTTGTTGACGACGGTGATGTAGCCGCGGCTGCCGATGTACTCGGTGACGGGCCAGGACTTGTTGTCCATGGCGTCCGCGTAGGAGGAGTACGGCGGGCGGAAGAGCGAGGTGCGGATGCCGGCCGCGCCGGTGATCGCCAGCTGGTTCTGCGACAGCTCCCAGTCGATGCGCTTCTTGGACTGGAAGGAGAGGTCGGGGTGGTTGAACGTGTGCAGGCCGACCTCGTGGCCCTCGTCGACCATGCGCTTGACCAGGTCGGGGTAGCGGGAGGCCATGGTGCCGGTGACGAAGAAGACGCCGTGCGCGTCGTGCTTCTTCAGCACGTCCAGCACCTTCGGCGTCCAGGTCGGGTCCGGGCCGTCGTCGAACGTGAGGACCAGGCGGTGGTCGGGCACGCTCAGGCTCTCGGTGCGGCCGCCCCGGGCGTCGATGACCGGGCCGCCCTCGAGGATCTTCTCCGGCACCTGGTCGGTGGCGGCGGGCGGCTGGACGCGGTGGTCGGCGAGGATCTCGCTGTGCACGTAGCCGCGCAGCATGAGCATCGCCGCCAGGGCGACCAGGACGAGCAGCGGAAGCAGCAGGCGCAGGGGCAGGCGACGACGCCGGACGCCCTCACGGGCGCTGCGTGTCGGCCCGTGACGGCGGGTGCGGGGTGCCATCAGAGGGTGTTCTCCGGGGACAGGGAAGGGGACGTGAGGGGGTTGCCCGAACCGGCGGCGGGTCCGGCGGCGGCCAGGGGGGCGCTCACGCCGTTGACGGCCGTACCGCCGTCACCGGGGTCGGTGCCCGAGGTGGGATCGGTGGGGTTCGTGGGTCCGGTCGGGTCGACCGGGGTCTCGCCGTCGCCCTCCGGGGTCGTCGGGTCCGCGCTCCCGGGGGGCGGCACCTGCGTCGACTGCGTCGGGTCCGGGACGGTCGCGCCCTCGTCGCCGGGCTCCGGGGCGGTCTCGCTCTGTGAGGGCTCGGGGTCGGCGCTGGTGCCGGGCTGCAGCGCGGTGCCGGACGTGCCGGGCGCGGGGATGTCGGCACCCGGTGCCGTGGTCACGCCCGCGCCTGCCGAGGGGCTGGTCTGCGGGACCGCGCTGCCGGTGCCGGAGGGCCGCGCCGACTGCGAGGGCAGCGGCGTGGTGTCGACCTGGCCGGCCGGCTTGCCCTCCTGCTGGCCCTCCACGGGCAGCCAGGGCGCGTTGGAGTTGCCGGACAGCAGCGTGGAGACGATGACGACGGCGTAGACCGCGCAGGCGACGCCGACCGCGATGCCGAGGCGGCGGTACAGACGGCTGCGGCGTCCCGACGCGTCGACGAAGACCGGTCCGTCGGAGCCTTCGGGGGCGCTCTCGGGGCGCCCGCTGTCGGCCCGGCGGATCACGCCGTCACCGAGCTGGACGGCGTCGAGCTGGACCGTCACCTCGTGCGGGTCGTGCGCGTGGTCGCCGCCGGTCCCGGCGTCGGCGCCGGCGTCGGCATCGACGCCCGGGGTGTCCTGCCAGGGGTCGCGGAGGGCGGAGGTGGCGGGGCCGGACGCGGTCGTGGGGAAGACACGCGTCGGCGCGGCCGAAGGAGCCGAAGGAGCCGAAGGAGCCGAAGGGAGGATGTCCGTCCTGTCGGCGTCAGGGGTCGGGGCGTTGCGGGCCGTTCCGGCCGAGTCGGTCGCGGCCGGGTTCTTCCCGCTCGGATTCGCCCCGTCGGGGCCGGTCCCGGACGGACTGCTTCCGGCCGGCTTCGTCCCGCCCCAGGTTATCCGTCCCCGGTTCAACGGGTCGTGGCCCGGATTCCGGCTCGTACGGTCCGCGGCCACCGGGGAGTCACCGGCCGGGTCGCCGCCCACCGGCTTGCCGGCTATTCGTTCCCTGCCTATTCGGGAACCGATGACTTCCGTCTCGTCGGCACCGGAGCCCCCGAACCAACCGGGCCCGGGATCGGCGGACCCGGCCGAGCCCGTGGACCCGGCGGAGCCACCGGACTGGGTGGGCCGGGGGGACTGGCCGGCTCGGCCGGACGACGTTCCGGTCGTCGAAGGCTCCCCGGTCACCGGGAAGGCCCTGGTCGCCGGAAATACCTCGGTGACGTCAGCATCCTGTTTCGCCTCTGGGAGATCACGCACCCCGGACACGGCCTCGGGCCCCTCCGGTTGGGCGTTTTTTTGCCATTTCTTCACGCGCACGCACTTCCCCCCACGGGACGGTTCCGGGTGCGCATACGACTCCGAGCACCCGTCGGCCGAACCGGCCCCCACCTGGTTCGAGCGCCCCCTGTACCACACCGTGCTCAGGCAAAGAATGTAGCGCACGCGGAGGACACGTGGTTGCCCCGTGTCAGTTGTGGACGGACATCACAGCGGCGTCGACGGCCGGAATCCAGCTTCCCGAGGGCCTGCGGAGCCAGCCCTTTTCGGCCGCTACCAGGGCCGCCGCCCGGCGCAGCGCGTCGAACGCGGGGTGCACCAGTCCCTTTCGCCAGACCAGTGACACGGGCGAGAGCGGCACGGGATCGACGAGCGGGCGCACCACGGTCGACCCGATGGCCGGACAGCCCGCCACGGCGAGGATCGGATTGCGCGTCTTGTCCATGATCCGCTGGAACTCCTCCTCCCCGACGGCCGGCGGAGCGGGTGCCGCCACCTCGATGCCGCGTCCCTCGAACAGGCGGTGAGCGAGGTCGGTCCACTCCGGTGTCCGCGGGTTGCCCGCCCCGGCGTACATGGTCTCGCCCTTCAGCGCGGCGAGCGGCACCTCCGTCAGCCGGGCCAACGGGTGGTCCCCGGGCAGCAGCACCGCCATGGGCTCGTAGCGGACCGGTTGGTGGCCGAGTCCCGTCCGCAGCGCCGGGGCGATGCCGGCGAACCGGCCGAACGACGCGTCGATGCGGCCGGCGATCAGTTCGGCCGCGGCGCCCGTCAGTCCGCTCTCGTAACGCGCCATCAGCTCCTGTTCGGGCGCGAGCCCGCGGGCCCGTTCCAGAACCAGGCGGCCGGTGTCGAGTTCCGGGGAGTTGAGGTCGACCAGCAGCGGGCGGGCCTGCCCGAAGGCGGCCAGGAGGTCGTCCTGCGCCTGGAGGACGCGGCGGGCGTACGGCAGCAGCCGCTCGCCGTCGGCCGTCAGGGTCACCTGTCGGGTGGTCCGGACGAACAACTCGGCGCCCAGTTCCCGCTCCAGGCGCCGCACGTCCCTGCTGAGCGCCTGCTGGGCGACGTACAGACGGACGGCGGCGCGGGTGAAGTGCAGTTCCTCCGCGACGGTGACGAAGGCGCGCAGGAGGCGGGGATCGAGGTGGGCGGGTGCGGGCATCCGGCGACTCCACAACGGCGACAGCGCCGCTGTGACGGCGCACAAAGACCCCCTGGGACGCCGGCGCTCGGCCGGTGTCCCAGGGGGTCACCATGGGAAATGTGGAGATGGCGGGAATCGAACCCGCGTCCAACGGTGCGGAACCAGGGCTTCTCCGTGTGCAGTCCGCTTCGATTTTCTCAGCCCCGAAGATCACGCGGACAAGTCTCCGACGGGCTCAGTCACTGTTTGGTTTCCCTCTTCACCCCGTGACCGGGATCAAGGTTTAGTCCCCTAGCTGATGCCAGGATCCGGGTCGGGAACAGCCCCGGGCTGACACTCCCTTAGTAGGAGGCTCGCTTCGCTACCTGAGATCAGGCAGCGAGGGCGAAGGCCTGCTGGGAGGAATCGCGCTTGGAATTGGCGATTATTTTTTTCGGCCTGTGGTTTACGAGATCATGGCCGCTTTCTCGACACGCTTCCCCTGCTTCGACATCCGCTGTCGAAACCGATCATCCCCATGTTGATTTTTCAATCCCTCCGAGGAGGGGGCGCGCACCCGCTGTGGGGTGCAAGTGCCATCGTACGTGACCAACGCACGCGGGTGCCAGCCTATTCCCCCCGGGGGGGGGCGGGCCGGCTGTCCCCCGGGGTCAGGCCCGCTGCTTGCGCCGGATCGCCGAGATCGTCCGCTCCGCCTCGCGGCGGTCCTGCTTCTCCCGCAGGGTCTGGCGCTTGTCGTACTCCTTCTTGCCGCGCGCCAGCGCGATCTCGACCTTGGCCCGGCCGTCCTTGAAGTACAGCGCCAGGGGCACGATCGTGTGACCGGTCTCCTGGGACTTCGACTCCAGCTTGTCGATCTCCACGCGGTGCAGCAGCAGCTTCCGCTTGCGGCGGGCGCTGTGGTTGGTCCAGGTGCCCTGGCTGTACTCCGGCACATGCACGTTGTGCAGCCACGCCTCGTGCCCGTCCAGCTGCACGAAGCCGTCGGCCAGCGACGCCCGCCCCTGGCGCAGCGACTTCACCTCGGTCCCGGACAGCACCAGGCCGGCCTCGTAGGTGTCGAGGATCTGGTAGTCGTGCCGCGCCTTCTTGTTCTGCGCGATCAGCTTGCGCCCTTTTTCCTTAGCCATAGTGCAGCCCATTTTGGCACTACGGAGGGGGTCCGCGGGAAGCCGATTTACGCGAGGGGGCCGCTACCGCCCCAGTCCGCTCAGCACCGTCCGCGCCCGGTCCAGGGCGGCCGGGTCCGTCGGGTCGACCTCCAGGTCCGGCGTGATGCCGATGCCGTCGACACCGCGGCCCGAGGGGGTGCGGTAGTGCCCGACGGTCAGCTCGGCCACCGAGCCGCCGGGCAGCCGGCCCGGCATCTGCACCGAGCCCTTGCCGAAGGTGCGGGAGCCCAGGACGACCGCCCGGCCGCGGTCCTGCAGGGCTCCGGTGAGGAGCTCGGCCGCGCTCATCGTGCCGCCGTCGACGAGCGCGACCAGGGGTCTGGTGGTGTCGCCGCCGGGCTCGGCGTGCAGGGCCCGCTGGTCGCCGTCGACGTCGTACGTGGCGACCAGGCCGCCGTCGAGGAAGGCGGAGGCGGCGGTCACGGCCTCGGCGACCAGCCCGCCGGAGTTGCCGCGCAGGTCGAGGACGACCCCGGTGCCGGACGGCAGCCGCTCCACCGCACCGCGCACCTGTTCGCCGACGCCCTTGGTGAACGACACGACCCTGACCACGGTGAGGCCGTCGGCGAGGGTGCGCACGGTCACGGGGTCCGTGGACAGCCGCGCCCGGTGGACGGTCTCCGTCCACGCGCGCGTGCCGCGTTCCAGGCCGAGCCGGACGGCGGTGCCGGCGGGTTCCGCCTCGGCGTCGCCGCGCAGTATGGAGACGACCTCGGTGACGGGGCGCCCGTCCACCCGCTCGCCGTCGACGCTGCGCAGCCGGTCGCCCTGGCGGATCCCGGCTTCGGCGGCGGGCGAACCGGAGCGCACCTCGCTCACCTCGATGCGGCCGTCGCGCTCGCGGCGCGCGGAGAGCCCGACGCCGGTGTACCGGCCGTCGAGGGCGTCCTCCAACTCCTCGTACTCGCCCCGGGAGTAGACGGCCCCCCAGCGGTCCCCGCTGCGGCTGACGGCGCGCTCGGCGGCCTCCACGGGGGACTTGCCGTCGGCCATCGCCTCGGACGCCGCCCGCGCGACGTCCTCGTGCCGGCCGGCCGGGACGGCGGCGCCGGCCGCGTCCGGCGCGGGCTTCCGGTCGGCCTCGGGGAACGAGCCGGTGGCCGCGCCCGCGACGAGCACGCTGGCGAACACCAAGGTCAGGGCGGCCCCGTGGCGTGCGCGACGGGGCTGACAGAACGGGTCACGACCTGACATGGCGGTGAGTCTAGGACAACACGTAAGGGCCGCACGGTCGCTCGACCGTGCGGCCCTCTTGGTATGTGTCACACCTTCAGGTACTTGCGCAACGCGAAGAACGCGGCCAACGCGGGCATCAACAGGCTCGTGGCCAGGATGAGCGGCAGCTTCGTCAGTACGGCGTCCCAGCCGATGAAGTTGATCAGGTTCAGCTTCTCGGACAGGGCGAGTCCGTTGTCGATGATGAAGTACCTGGCGGCCACCAGGAAGCCGCAGGCGACACCACCGCCGATGAGCCCGGCGACCGCCGCCTCCATGATGAACGGCGCCTGGATGTAGAAGCCCGACGCGCCGACCAGCCGCATGATGCCGGTCTCACGCCGACGGCTGAACGCCGAGACGCGCACGGTGTTGACGATCAGCATCAGCGCGACGACGAGCATCAGCGCCATCACCGCGCGGGCGGCCCAGTTCATGCCGTTGAGGAGGCCGAAGAGGTTGTCCAGGATGCCCTTCTGGTCCTGCACGGACTGCACGCCGTCCCGGCCGTCGAAGGCGGTCGCGATGACCTGGTACTTCTCCGGGTCCTTCAGCTTGATCCGGTACGACTCCTGCATCTGGTCCGGCGTGAGGGAGCTGGCCAGCGGCGAGTCGCCGAACTGCTCCTTGTAGTGCTTGTACGCCTCGTCCTGCGACTCGTACGTCACCTTGTCGACGACGGTCATCTCGTCGAGGTCGGACATGATCTGTTTCTTCTGGTCCTCGGTCACCGCGCCCTTGGCGCAGTTGGGGTCGGACTCGGCGTCGCTCTTGTTGCAGAGGAAGACCGAGACGTTGACCTTGTCGTACCAGTAGCCCTTCATGGTGGTCACCTGGTCGCTCATCAGCAGCGAACCGCCGAACAGGGCCAGGGACAGGGCGACGGAGACGATGACGGCGAAGGTCATCGTCAGATTGCGGCGAAGACCGACACCGATCTCCGAGAGCACGAACTGGGCGCGCATGGCGTCTCGTTAAGCCTTTCCGTTCCTCGTCAGTGCTGGTAGCCGTAGACGCCGCGTGCCTGGTCGCGGACGAGACGGCCCTTCTCCAGCTCGATGACGCGCTTGCGCATCTGGTCCACGATGTTCTGGTCGTGGGTCGCCATGATCACGGTGGTGCCCGTCCGGTTGATGCGGTCGAGCAGCTTCATGATGCCGACGGAGGTCTGCGGGTCGAGGTTGCCGGTGGGCTCGTCCGCGATCAGCAGCTTGGGCCGGTTGACGAACGCGCGCGCGATGGCGACGCGCTGCTGCTCACCGCCGGACAGCTCGCCCGGCCTGCGGTCCTCCTTGCCGCCGAGCCCGACGAGGTCGAGCACCTGCGGCACGGACTTGCGGATCTCGCCGCGGGACTTGCCGATGACCTCCTGCGCGAAGGCGACGTTCTCGCCGACCGTCTTGTTCGGCAGCAGGCGGAAGTCCTGGAACACCGTCCCCAGCTGGCGCCGCATCTGCGGCACCTTCCAGTTGGAGAGGCGGGCGAGGTCCTTGCCCAGAACGTGCACCTGTCCGTGGCTGCACCGCTCCTCGCGGAGAACCAGCCGCAGGAAGGTGGACTTTCCGGAGCCGGAGGACCCCACGAGGAAGACGAACTCGCCCTTCTCGACCTCCAGGGAGACATCCCTGAGGGCTGGGTGGTTCTGTTTGGGGTAGACCTTGGACACGTTGTCGAATCGGATCACGGATGCACCACGGGTCGCCGGGGGTAGATGTGCGTGACCATACGCGAATCGGGGAGCGGACCGCAGTCACCGGTCGGGGTTGCGCATCAGTTGCGCGTTTTGTCCTCGGCCCGCGCCGGCCCCGGCCCGGGCCCCGCCGGGAAGGCGCGCGGGGCCCCACGGAACCTGGCACAGTGGAAGGGGGAACGTTCGCGTCGGTGCGGGCGTTGTCCTGACGGAGCCGGTGGGCAAGGAGGGTGAGCGCATGACGTACGACCGGTTGGTGTGCGCGAACTGCGCGGCGCCCGTGAACGAGGGCAGATGCCCGGTGTGCCGGGCGAACCGCGAGCGGCTTCAGCAGGGGAACTTCCTCGCCGGGCTGAACCCGATGACGCTGGTCGCGCTGCTGACGGTGCTGGTCGCGGCGGTGGCCCTGCTGGCCCACCAGACCGCCTGACGCACGCGGAGGGCCCACGGGGCCCCCGACACGGGCACGGCAGCGGGCGAAGACGGAAGAAGGGGCCCGGAGCGTGGTGCGCTCCGGGCCCCTTCTCGTGCGTGCGCTGTGCGTACGCGGACGGCTACCGTCAGGCGGCAGCGCCGCCGCGGCCGTTCATCAGACGCGGCAGGAAGCGGAAGCCGATGCCTCCGGCGATCATCGTGGCGGCGCCGACCAGCAGGAACGTGGTCTGCGCGGCGCCCGTCTCGGCGAGCTCCTCGCCGCTGCCCTGGGCGGTGGTGTCGGAGACCTGGGCCTCCTCGCCGGTGTCGGTCAGGGCGGAGGAGCCCTCGTCCTGGGCGACGTTGTCGTTGCTGCCGCCGTCGGGGTTGGTGTTGTCACCCCCGCCGCCGTTGCCACCGGGTCCTTCGGTGTTGCCACCGCCCGGCTCCTCGGTGTTACCGCCACCGGGCTCCTCGGTGTTACCGCCGCCCGGCTCCTCGGTGTTACCGCCACCGGGCTCCG
>NZ_JBIRNE010000019.1:86140-144871 GCF_044331465.1 Streptomyces sp. NPDC017225
CTCGGTGTTGCCACCGCCCGGCTCCTCGGTGTTACCGCCACCGGGCTCCTCGGTGTTACCGCCGCCCGGCTCCTCGGTGTTACCGCCACCGGGCTCCTCGGTGTTACCGCCGCCCGGCTCCTCGCATTCCGGAGTGACGACGATGTCACAGATGGGATTCTCGTCGTCGGCCTGCGCGACGCCCGTCACCATCAGCGACGCACCCGCGGCGACCACGGCGCCGGCTGCAATGCGTGCGACGCGGATCCGCGTCTTCTTCATCATGTGTGTGCTACCCCCAGTAGCTAATCGTCAGAGAGGCCGCGCTCGGGGCCGTGATCGACGGAGGTAGCTCTACTGATGCCCCCCGGTTCACATGCGCCCCAGAAATACGCATGCCGCGCCTCACCCTTACGAATGTTCAAAGCAACGTCAAGGCCATTGCGTACGCGATGTCCAGGTACGGGACGTATGCCGGACACAATGGGTGTGAGTGTGATGTAAAACCCAGACATCACCGGCGGAGAGGGGGCCGGACAAAAGACAACCGCCGCCGGAAGGGCGGCAGTTGCCTTGTCGACAAAGCGGCGTCAGCGCCTCGCGTTACTTCTCCTGCTGCTTGCGCCAGCGAATGCCGGCCTCCAGGAAACCGTCGATCTCGCCATTGAAAACGGCCTCGGGGTTGCCCACTTCGTGCTCCGTACGCAGGTCCTTGACCATCTGGTACGGGTGCAGCACATACGAACGCATCTGGTTGCCCCAGGAGTTGCCGCCGTCGCCCTTGAGGGCGTTCATCTTGGCCTGCTCCTCCTGGCGGCGCCGCTCCAGCAGCTTGGCCTGGAGGACGTTCATCGCGGTGGCCTTGTTCTGGATCTGGGAGCGCTCGTTCTGGCAGGAGACCACGATGCCGGTGGGGAGGTGGGTGAGCCGCACCGCGGAGTCGGTGGTGTTCACGCCCTGGCCGCCGGGGCCGGAGGAGCGGTACACGTCCACCCGCAGCTCGGACTCGTCGATCTCGATGTGGTCGGTCTGCTCCACCACGGGCAGGATCTCGACGCCCGCGAAGGAGGTCTGCCGGCGCCCCTGGTTGTCGAAGGGCGAGATGCGCACCAGCCGGTGCGTGCCCTGCTCGACGGAGAGGGTGCCGTAGGCGTACGGCGACTGCACGGCGAAGGTGGTCGACTTGATGCCGGCCTCCTCCGCGTACGACGTCTCGTAGATCTCGGTCTTGTAGCCGCGCTGCTCGGCCCAGCGCAGGTACATGCGCTGGAGCTTCTCGGCGAAGTCGGCGGCGTCCACGCCACCGGCCTCGGCGCGGATGTTCACGAGCGCCTCACGGGCGTCGTACTCACCCGAGAGCAGCGTGCGGACCTCCATCTCGTCCAGCGCCTTCTTGACGGCCGTGAGCTCGGACTCGGCCTCGGCGCGGGTGTCCGGGTCGTCCTCCTCCTCGGCCATCTCGAAGAGCACCCCGAGATCGTCGATCCGGCCGCGCAGGGTCTCGGCCTTCCTGACCTCGGCCTGGAGGTGCGAGAGCTTGCTGGTGATCTTCTGCGCCGCCTCCGGGTCGTCCCACAGGGAGGGCGCTGCCGCCTGCTCCTCGAGCACGGCGATGTCTGCCCTCAGCCTGTCGAGGTCCAGGACGGCCTCGATCGACTCCATGGTCGAGGAGAGGGACTTCAGCTCTTCGGATACATCGACGACTGCCACGCATCCAGCGTAACGGCTCCGCCAACCGGCCTTCGCCGGGTCGTCACCGGACGGCGGTGGGGCGGCGCGCCCGGCCTCACGGGGAGGCCGGTGCCGAGTTCCGCGTGTCCTGGGGCCCCGCGCCGCCCTCGTCGTCGCTCGTGGCCAGCCACGTACCGACGCCGATCGCCGCCACCAGAGCCACCGCGCCCGCCCCCACGGCCAGCCGGCGGCGCCGCGCGGCGGCCCGGTTGCGGGCCGATCCGGGACGCGGGGCGCCGGACGCGCGAGGGGCCCGGGCGGTGCCGCGGGCGCCGCCGGCCAGCTCGTCGGGGGCCGGTACGCGCATGGAGGTGTGCGTGTCGCGGTTGGAGTCGGCCGGCTTCGGCCCCGGCACCAGCGGCACCGCTCCCCGGCGCCGTACCGGCTCACCGGCGGGCGCGGGGGACGCCGGGGGCTCCTCGGGCGTGTCCTCCTCCTGCTCCACGCCGGGCTCGTCCACGTCCAGCGGCCCCATCCCGGCCAGCATCGGCAGCAGCTCGCGCAGCCGGGCGCCCAGCTCCGAGGCGCGCAGCCGGGAGGCCGGCGCCTTGGCGAGGCACTGCACGAGCAGCTGCCACAGCTCGTCCGGGATACCGGGGAGGGGGACGACCGACTCGGTCACATGGCGGCGCAGCACCGCGCCGGGGTGGCCGCCGCCGAACGGCGTGAAGCCGGCGAGCAGCTCGTACAGAACCGTGGCCAGCGCGTAGATGTCCACCGCCGCGCGCGGCGGCAGGCCCTCGACGATCTCCGGGGCCAGGTAGTCCGGCGTGCCGATGATCTTCGTGGCGCGGGTGCGCCGCGGGGTGTCGATGAGCTTGGCCACCCCGAAGTCCGTCAGCAGGGCCGGGTGCGAGCCGCCGGGGCCGAGCGGGCCCCGCATGTCGAGCAGCACGTTCTCCGGCTTGACGTCGCGGTGCACGACCCCGGCGGCGTGCGCGGCGGCCAGGCCGTCGGCGACGTCGGCGACGACGGCCACCGCGGCCTCGGGCGCCAGGCGCCGCTCCCGGTCGAGGCGGGTGCGCAGATCGGTACCGCGGATCAGGTCCATGACCAGCGCGAGGTCGTTGCCGTCGACCACCAGGTCGCGCACGGAGACGACGTGCGGGTGCTCCAGGCCGAGCAGGGCGGTGCGCTCCTGCACGAAGCGTGAGACGAGTTCCTGGTCGGACGCCAGGTCCTCGCGCAGCAGCTTGATCGCGACGGGTCCCTCGGGACCCTCGCCCAGCCACACCGTGCCGGCGCTGCCCCGCCCGAGGATCTGGTGGGCGGTGTA
The DNA here is from genome assembly GCF_044331465.1 of Streptomyces sp. NPDC017225. Taxonomy (NCBI): domain Bacteria; kingdom Bacillati; phylum Actinomycetota; class Actinomycetes; order Kitasatosporales; family Streptomycetaceae; genus Streptomyces; species Streptomyces sp. NPDC017225. The sequence continues at coordinate 89,127 of NZ_JBIRNE010000019.1, forward strand.
CCGGCTGCCGATCTTCCGTGCCAAGACTGCTCCTACCGACGCGTGTTGCGCTTAAAAGTACGCGTCCGAGGAGCCAACCTTCACAGCGGAGGCCGAAATCACCCGCTGGGTGTCGACAAATCTCCGGACTCAGTTGCCGGTGGACGTCCCGCCGTCGCCCGAGCCGCTGTCGCCGCCCAGGTCCCCGATCCAGTCGGTCGCGGTGGTGAACCAGTCACTGAGCTGTGCCCAGTAACCCTGGCCCGTGCCGATCCACTCCTGCAGCGGGCTCAGCTCCCAGATCAGCCAGCCGGCCACGAACAGGACGACGATCGTGACCAGGCATCCCTTGAGGCAGCCCAGACCGGGGATGCGCATGGGGTTGGCGCTGCGCTGCCTCGGCGGCCGGGGCTCGCGCCGGGGCGGCTGCGGCTCGGGCGTGGGCGGCGGGGCGTAGCGCTGTGGCTGGGGCCGCTGGGGCTGTTGCGGCTGCGGGGTCGCGTACCGCTGCGGCTGTTGTTGTTGTTGCTGCTGCTGCTGCGGATAGCCGTAGCCGGGCTGCTGGGGCGGCGGGCCCTGCGGAGCCTGCCGGGGCGGCTGCTGCGGGCGGGCCACCTGCCGCTGGGGGCGGCGGCGCAGCGGGTCCTCGTTCGGATCGATGTACTGGACCTGCGTCTGCTCGTTGCGGTCACGGGCGGCGCGCAGCTGGTTCTGCCAGGGATGCGGGTCCTCGGGGCCCCCGGACTGTCCGCCCTGCCCCTGCCCCTGTCCCGGGCCGCCCGGCTGTCCCGGCGGCACCGGCGGCATGACGGCGGTCGGGTCGGCCGCGCCGCGGTTCGGGAGTACGGCGGTGGGGTCGGCGGCGCCCGCGGTGCTGCCGGTGTGCGGCAGCACGCTGGTCGCGCCGTTCGGGTCGTGGGCGCCGGGCGGGTTCTGCGGCAGGACCTGCGTCGGGTCGGCGGCCCCGGGGGCGCCCGGGACCTGCGCGGGCGCCGGGTCGGGGGCGAGGAGTGCCCCGACGCTCTCGGCCGCGCCGATCTGCGCGCTGTTCGCGTGCACGCCGATGCCCTCGGCGACGACCCGCAGGCCGCGCGCGAGGTTCTCGGCGCTGGGGCGGTCGTCGGGGTTCTTGCGCAGGCAGCGCTCGATGACCGTCCACAGCGGGTCGGGGACGGTGGAGGGGCGGCGCGGTTCGGCGCTCAGGTGCTGGTGCAGCACCTCCAGGGCGGAGCCCCCGCCGAACGGGGGCCGGCCGGTGACCAGCTCGTACAGCAGGATGCCGGCGCCGTAGACGTCGACGGCGGAGGTCTGCGGGCGGCCCTCGGCGGACTCCGGCGCGACGTACGCGGGCGTGCCGACGAACTCGTGGGTGCGGGTGAGGCCGGGTGAGTCCGCGAGACGGGCGATGCCGAAGTCGGTGAGCATCGGGTGCATCTCGCCGCCGGTCTGCTTCAGCAGGACGTTGGCCGGCTTCAGGTCGCGGTGGACGACGCCGTCGGCGTGGCTGGCGGCGAGCGCGTCGGCGACCTGCGCGGTGAGCAGGGCGGCGGCAACCGGGGTGAGCGGCCCGTTTTCGCGCAGGTAGCGGTGCAGGTCCGGGCCGTCGATGAGATCCATGACGAGGGCCAGCAGCTCGCCCTCGACGACCAGGTCGCGGACTCGGACGATGTTGGGGTGGGTCAGCCGGAGCAGGACGGAGCGCTCCCGCAGGAAGCGCATCACGATGTCGGGATCGCTCGCGAGCTCCTCCTTGAGGACCTTGATCGCGACGGTCTCGCCGGGCTGTCCGGCCACGGCCGCCTCGGCGCCCGCGGTCTCCCGCTGGCTGGCGCGCCAGACGGTGCCCGTGGCGCCGCGACCGAGGGGCTCCTCGAGGAGGTACTTGCTGCCTACCGGCCGCACGTCATGCGCTCCCTGTTGCTTGCTGGCTGTTCCGACCCACTGTAGTGCCGCGCTCCCGGCACCGGGCTGTCCTCGCCCTGTGCTTCCCATTGGTCCACCGGTGCGCCTTACGTTCCGCTTCCGGCGCGTGTTCGAGGGAAAGACGCTCGACCCGGTCCCTTGGTTGCCGGGCCCGGACGTGACCGATCTCAAGCGGACGTCATTCGATCACCGACGCGACACCCGTCAGGCATTTTTGCGGGCAGAGCCGACCAATCAAGATCATTTGATGGCGGGCGGCGGGCACATTGTCAGTGGCAGGTGCGAGGATGCGTGCAGTACTGGCCGACGTGCTCGTGTGGCGGTGGGGGAAGTCCGCGGTGGGGGACCGTGGTAGACGGCTTCTGTCCCCGGCGCGCGGGCGCCCGCGCGAAGGGACCGCTGACGGCGATGCAGATCCGGCTGACCGTCGTAGACCCGCTGGGCCCGCATGCTTCGGTGGGGGGCCACGCCGCGAGCTGCGACGTGCTGGTCACCGCACCGCCCGGCACGGCCCTGGCCGCGATCGCCTCCGCGCTGGCCGCGGCGCTGCCCGGTGGTGAGAGTCCTGGCTCCGGTGGCCAGGTGGTGCTCTACGCCGGGGCGCAGCGGCTCGACGCCCAGCGCAGCACCCTGGGCGAGCCCCCGCTGACCGACGGCGCGGTGCTCTGCCTGGGCGCTCCGGGCGAGCCCGACCCGCACTCCGAACCGGCCGACGTCCCCGCCCAGCTCCACGTGGTCGCCGGCCCCGACGCGGGCGGCGTCCATCTGCTGCACGGCGGCCAGATCCAGCTCGGCCGCTCCGCCGACGCCGACATCGCGCTCGACGACCCGGACGTCTCCCGGACGCACTGCGCCGTGACCGTCGCCCCCGACGGCCGCGTCTCGGTCGCCGACCTCGGCTCCACCAACGGCACCGTCCTGGACGGCACCCGCGTGGGCAACCGCCCGGTCCGCTTCGCGCCGGGGGCGCTGCTGCGGATCGGCGAGTCGGCCCTGCGTCTCGTACCGGTCCCCCAGGACGCGGTCGCGCGCGTGGCGACGACGCCGGACGGGGAGGGGCACGTACGGCTTTCCGGCCCGGAGAGGTCCCCGTCGCGGGGAGCCGGACCGGGGGCGGATACCGGGGCCGGGGTGACACACGCGCGCGTGGCCGACGGAGCGGAGGGCCGCCACGCCCGCGTGGGGGGCGAGGCGGGCGGTCCCGCCGGCACGACCGGCAGCACGGACGGCACCGTGCACCCGTACGGCGGCGGGGACGGTTCCGCCCGCGCGGACGGAGAGACGGACAGCGCCGCGCGGCCGGGCGGGACGGAGGGCGGCTCCTCGCGCAGGGCCGGGGAAGGGCGATGGGACGGTTCCCTGCGGGGAGCCGGTGCCGAGACCACCGGTGCCGCCGGGTCCGCGGACCGGGACCGCCCCTCCGGGCGAACGCACCACGTCTACGGCACCACGGGCTCCGGCACCGGCGCGGCGTCGCCCGAGTCCCCGCAGGTACCCGGGCAGGGCGGCGCACCGCGGCTCGAGAGCCACGGCACCGGCCCCGCGGCGGGCACCCCCCGACCGTTCCCGGCCGGGGGCGAGACCCACGGCGGCGCCACCGGTGCGGGCGCGGCCCCTGGAGCGGGCGGGCACGGGGCACGGACATACGGAACAGGCACATCCGGCACGGGCGCCTACGGATCCGACCCCTATGACTCAGACCCGTACGGCGCGGGCGCGCACGGCGCGGGACCGTCCGGCGCGGACGCCCACGGTGCGGCCACCCAGGGCGCACACGTCCTCGGGACCGCCCCCTTCGGTGAGGCTTCCGGCCTCGCCGATGTCCCCGGACCGGACGGCGGCACCCGGCGCAAGGGCACGCCCCCGCGCGGGACCGACGTGCCCCCGGGCGTGCGCAGGCGCGGCGGGCTCGGCGCGTGGGCGCGGAGGCTGGCCGGAGGCCGCGGCGGCACGCAGGACGCCCCCGAGGCCGGGGCCCACGCCTACGACCGGGAGCCCGCCGGACCGGCCCCGACGGCCCCGGCCGGCACGGCCCGCGCGCCGGAGACCTGGCCGGACCCCGCCTCGTTGCTGCTGACGGCGCTCGGACCGGGACCACGACTGTGGGAGCGCGGCCCGGGCCACCCGGAGGCGCTCACCGTGCGGCTCGGCACGGCCGACCGGGTGGCCCGGGCCGGCGACGCGCCGCTGCCCGCGGTTCCGGTGACCGCCGGGCTCCGCGAGGTCGGGGCGCTCGGGCTGGCGGGCCCGCGCGCGCGGCTCTCCGGGCTGGCCCGCGCGGTCCTGGCCCAGCTCGCCGCACTGCACTCCGCCGACGTCCTGGAGATCGTCCTGATCAGCGCGGACCGCTCCCGTCCGCTCGCCGAGCGGGCCGCCGAGTGGTCCTGGGTGGGCTGGCTGCCGCAGCTGCGCCCGGGACACGGCCAGGACTGCCGCCTGCTGCTCGCCTACGACCGCGAACAGGCCACGGCCCGTGCCCACGAACTCCTCCGCCGCCTGGAGGATCACCAGACGGACACCCGGACCGGAGCGCGGCCGCCGGCTCCGGCCGGCACGATCCCGGCCCAGCCGACGGCTCCCGCCCGGGACACACCCCAGAACCCGGCCACGGCCCCGGCCGGCACCCGCCGGCCCTCCTGGGCGCGGCCCGGCGGCGGAACCGATCCGGCCGGCGGCTTCGCCGGGCCGTACACCGTGGTCGTCGTGGACGGGGACCCCGGCGGTGCCGACGTGCGCGACGCGGTGGCGCGGCTGGCCCTGGAGGGCCCGCGGGCCGGTATCCACGTCCTGTGCCTCGCCGAGACGGCCGCCGCCTCCCCGACGTCCCCGGTGACGGAGACCTACGAGGCGGCCTGCGCGGTGTCGCCGGTCTTCCGGGAGTGCGGTGCCGTGGCGCTGCTCAGCGGTGACGTGGCGACGGCCCTGCGACTGCTGCGCGTCGCGCGCACGGGCGCCCCCCAGGGCGCTCCGGCCACCGGCCCGACCGCTCCCACCGGCCCCGCCGCACCAGCCGGCTCGGCCACACCAGCCGGCTCGGCCACCGGCCCTGCCGCCCCCACCGGCCCTGCCGGCCCGGTCGGGCACGGCACCCTCGGTACGGTCGACGCCGTCTCCCTCGCCTGGGCGGAGCGGTTCGCGCGCGCCCTGGCCCCGCTGCGTACCGACGGCGCGGTCGGCGACCGCCACGCGCGCGTGTCCGCACCGCTGCCCCAGGCGGCCCGGCTCCTCGACGAGCTGGGCCTCGCCCGGGCCACCCCGGCCTCCCTGATGGCCCGGTGGGCCGACGCGGCCGACGACACGGAGGCCCTCGGCGGACGGGCGCACGCCGTGCTGGGCGCCGGACCGCGCGGCCCGGTCACGGCCGACCTCGCCGCGGAAGGACCCCACCTGCTGGTCGAGGGCCCGCCCGGCAGCGGCCGTACCGAGCTGCTGCGGGCGTTCGTCGCCTCGCTCGCCTCCGCCGAACGCCCCGACCGCCTCGGAATCGTCCTGATGGACGGCCGGGACAGCGTGGGCTCGGACGGCGGCGGGCACGGAGAGGGACTGCGCGTCTGTACGGACGTACCGCACGTCACCACCCACCTCACCGCCAACGACCCGGTGCGCATGCGGGAGTTCGCGCAGTCCCTGAGCGCCGAGCTGAAGCGGCGTGCCGAGCTGCTCGGGCGGTCGGACTTCACCGAGTGGCACACCGGGCGCGAGGTGTCGGGCCGGCTGGTCGCACAGCGCACGCCGACGGGTGGCGGCTCCGCCGTCCCCGGCCCAGGGGTGATACCGGACACCGGGGACGTCGAATCCCCGCCCAGCTCCACGCTGCGGCTGCGACCGGGCGCGGCCCGGCGCCGGGCGGGGGCGGCGCCTCCGCTTCCGCGCCTCGTCGTGGTCGTGGACGACCTCGACGCCCTGGTCACTCCCCCGCTCGGCTCCCCCGGGCGGCCCGCGGCGGGGTCGGTGATGCGGGCGCTGGAGGCCGTCGCGCGGGAGGGCGAGCGGCTCGGCGTGCACCTGGTGGCCGCCACCGCGCCCGGCGGCCGTACGGCCCAGACGGAGCCCGCGCTCCGCGCCACCCTGCGCGTCACCCTCGACACACCAGCACCCGGACCGGACGAACCGATGCCGGGGCGTGGGCGGTTGGCCGGCCCGGACGGGCGGGTCGTGGTGTTCCAGGGCGGCCGGGTCACGGGCCGCATCCCGCGGACGGCGACCCTGCGGCCCACGGTGGTCCCGCTGGAGTGGCACCGCATGGGCGACCCGCCCACCCGGCGCCCCGTCCGCGAACTGGGCAACGGGCCGACCGATCTGGCGCTGCTGGCCAGCGCGTTGGAGCGGGCGGCACGGGAGGTGTCGGCGGCGGAGGTGCCGTCGCTGCTCTAGCCGGTGCCGTCCCGGCCCACCGCGGCGGGACACCGGCGAACGACCGGGCGTTCACGCGCCATCGTCCCGCCTGCCGGACATGTGACCTGATGGCCCGCCAGGACAACTCCCGGCAAAGAGCACTGACACAAGGACCCGCATGGCGCTCGTCACGGTCGATCTGGCCGCTCCGCAGTCGATGCGCGGCCGCTGGGCCGCATGGGCGGCCGTCGGCCGCGCCACGGGTGGGGGGAAGAGGTGCTACGCGAAGGGGCCCGTGTGGCACTACGACGACGGCGGCGGCAACTGGATCGACCTGCACCACCTCGGTGACGGGCGCGCCGTCCTGACCGGCAACGACCACGCGTGCTCACCCGACCCCGACGACGAGGACTTCGACCCGATGGACGGGGCGCCCTGGTGGTGGGAGGACCCGGTGCGGGAAGCCGTGCGGGCCAACGAGAACGTGGCCGTCGTCTACGGCTTCGACGGCACGGTCTGGCAGCGTGTGGCGAGTGACGTCGACGACGGCTTCTCCGCCATCGGCCTGCCCGCGCTGCCCCTCGCCAGGACCCGGGAGAGGATTGCCGACGCCTGCCGGTACGACCCCGCCACCGGCCTGTTCGACCCCACACGCCCCGCCCCGTCCGACGAGACGATCGACGCGCTGATCGCGGCCGACGCCGACGTCACGGAGGAACTGGTGGCAGCGGTGGTGGGTGCGAAGGCCGGCGACCCGGCGGCCGGTGCGGCGCACGCCCGCGCGTTCCTGACCGCGTGAACCCGCCGCGTCAGCCGTTCGCCCGAGGTCGGGAGGAGGCGAACTCGCCCCGCCCGGCGGGACTCGCCCCCGTCGACGCGAGGGACCACAGATCCTCCCGCCGGCCGTAGCCGCCGGCCCGCGGACGGTGCGGGAGGGCTGCCGGAACCCCGGCGGCCCTCCGGCGACAGTCACGACGCGGTCACGATCTTCCTCAGGACACCGGACGCGCTCTTGCCGCTCCCACCCCCCTGGCGTACACCAGAGCCCACGGGACAGCGCCGGACGTTCGACGAGGAACGAAGAACGGGGCAGTGATGCGCACAAGCAGAACCTTCCGATCCCACAGGACCGTCAAGAGGACCACCCGGGCCGCCGCCACCCTCGCCGCGGGAGCTCTCGCGCTCTCGCTCACGGCGTGCGGCGGTGACGACGACAACGGCGGTGACGACAAGGGCGGTCAGGGCAGCGGCGCCAAGGAGACGGCCACCACCGTCAACCTCCCCAGGCTGGACGGCGAGAGCCTGGAGGTCGCCGCCGTCTGGACCGGCGCCGAGCAGGAGAACTTCAAGAAGGTCCTCGCCGAGTTCGAGAAGCGCACCGGCGCCAAGGTGACCTTCGTGCCCGCCCAGGACCCGATCATCAACTTCCTCGGCTCGAAGATCGCGGGCGGCGCCCCGCCGGACGTGGCGATGCTCCCGCAGCCCGGCGCCATCAAGCAGGCCGTCGAGAAGAGCTGGGCCAAGCCGCTGGGCGACGCGGCCCGCGCCGAGCTGGGCCGGAACTACTCGCAGGGCTGGCAGGACATCGGCACGGTCGCCGGCAAGCAGTTCGGCGTCTACTACAAGGCCGCGAACAAGTCCCTGATCTGGTACAACGCGCAGGTCTTCGAGAACGCGGGCGCGGCCGAGCCCAAGACGTGGGACGAGCTGCTCACCGCCGCCCAGACGATCTACGACTCCGGCGTCACGCCGTTCTCCGTCGGCGGCGCGGACGGCTGGACCCTCACCGACTGGTTCGAGAACGTCTACCTCTCGCAGGCGGGCCCGGAGAAGTACGACCAGCTGGCCAAGCACGAGATCAAGTGGACCGACCCGTCCGTGAAGGAGGCGCTGACCACCCTCGCCGAGATCTGGGGCAAGAAGGACTACGTCGCGGGCGGCGCGACCGGCGCGCTGCAGACCGAGTTCCCGGCCTCGGTGACGCAGACCTTCACCGGCGGCGACCAGCCCAAGGCGGGCATGGTCTACGAGGGCGACTTCGTGCAGGTCAACATCGCCGAGACGGACGCGAAGGTCGGCACGGACGCGAAGGTCTTCCCGTTCCCGGCCGTCGGCGACACCGCGCCGGTGGTCTCCGGCGGCGACGCGGCCGTGATCCTGGAGGACTCGAAGGCGTCGCAGGCACTGGCCACCTGGCTGGCCTCCTCGGACGCGGCGGAGATCCACGCGAAGCTCGGCGGCTACCTCTCGCCGAACAAGAACGTCGACACGTCGGCGTACCCGAACGACGTGCAGAGGAAGATCGCCGAGGCGCTGGTGGCGGCCGGTGACGACTTCCGCTTCGACATGTCGGACCAGGCCCCGCAGGCCTTCGGCGGCACGCCCGGCAAGGGCGAGTGGAAGGCGCTGCAGGACTTCCTGAAGAACCCGGGCGACGTCGAGGGCGCGCAGCGGCAGCTGGAGGCGGACGCGGCCGCCGCCTACGGAGGCTGACGCGATGACTGCGGCCCCGGCGGCGGGGTCCTCACCGGCCCCGGCCGCCCCCAAGTCACCCAAGTCACCCACCTCACCCAGGCCGCGCAGGAGCGTGACCGGCACCCGCAGGACCGTGGTGGTGCTGTTCCTGCTGCCCGCCCTGGTGCTGCTCGGCGCGCTCGTGGTGTACCCGATCGGGTACTCGCTGATCCGCAGCTTCTACGACCAGTCCGGTGACGGCTTCGCCGGATTCGACAACTACCAGGCGCTGTTCACCGACGACGGCATCCGCACCGCCCTGAAGAACAACATCATCTGGGTGGTGTTCGCACCCACGGTCGCCACCGCGCTGGGCCTGATCTTCGCGGTGCTGACCGAACGGGTGCGCTGGGGCACGGCGTTCAAGCTGGTCGTCTTCATGCCGATGGCGATCTCGATGCTGGCGGCAGGCATCATCTTCCGCCTGGTGTACGACCAGGACCCGGACAAGGGCGTCGCGAACGCGGTGTGGGTCGGGGTGCACGACACGTTCGCCGAGTCGTCCGCCTTCCCGAAGGCGCACCCGGGGCGTGAGTCGCCGCTGGAGCCGGCCGGCGGTGGCGCGTTCATCACCAAGGAGCCGGTGAGCGCGGGCGGGACGGTGGTCCTCCCCCTCGTCGGCGTCGCCCCCGACATGATGCCGGACGGCGCGAGGAAGGCCGTACCCGCACAGGCCGAGGACGGGAGGATCACCGGCACCACCTGGCAGGACTTCACGCGCGGCAAGGGCGTCGGGAAACTCAACGGCGTCGACGCCGCCGAGCTGGGCTACGCCGGGATGAGGATCGAGGCGGTGAAGGACGGCGAGGTCGTCGCGGAGACGACGGCGGCCGGCGACGGCACCTTCTCGCTCCCCGCCGCGGCCGAGGGAGCACAGCTCAGACTCCCCGCCGACAACTTCAAGGAGCCGTACAACGGCTTGAACTGGCTCGGACCCTCCCTCGTCACCCCGGCCATCATCGGGTCGTACGTGTGGATGTGGGCGGGCTTCGCGATGGTGCTGATCGCGGCCGGGCTGGCGGGTGTCCCCCGGGAACTCCTCGAAGCCGCCCGGGTCGACGGCGCCAACGAGTGGCAGGTCCTCAGACGGGTCACGGTCCCGCTCCTGGCGCCGGTCCTCGCGGTCGTCGCCGTCACCCTGATGATCAACGTGCTGAAGGTATTCGACCTGGTCTTCATCATCGCCCCGGGCTCCTCCCAGGACGACGCGAACGTGCTCGCCCTGGAGCTGTACCGCAAGGGCTTCGCCACCGACCAGCCGGGCATCGCCAGTGCCATCGCGGTGTTCCTGCTGCTCCTGGTCATCCCGGTGATGTGGTTCAACGTACGGCGGCTGCGGCGGGAGGTCAGGCGATGACATCGCGTCCGCCGGGTGACGGCTGGGGGTCCGGGGGTCGCCCCGCGAGTGGGTACGGCAACGCAGGGCGGCTCGGGCGGGAGGTGCGGCGATGACCACGGACGCGGGCTCCCCCACGAAGACGGCGTCGACGCCGCCCGGGACGGCCGTCAGGGCGAAGCGGTCGCTGGGCTCCCGGCTCGCCGAGGGCGTCAGCGGCGGACTGGTCCAGGTGTTCCTGATCGTCGTGGGCCTGTTCTGGCTGGTCCCGACGATCGGCCTGCTGCTGTCCTCGCTGCGCACGCCGCAGGACATGGCGGCGAGCGGCTGGTGGGAGATCCTCACCAAGCCGTCCCAGCTCACCTTCCAGAGTTACGAGGAGCTGCTGAGGAACGGCGACATCACCTCCTCCCTCCTCAACACCGTGATGATCACGGTCCCGGCGACCGTCCTGGTCGTGGTCATCGGATCGCTCGCCGGATACGCCTTCGCCTGGATGGACTTCCCGGGCCGGGACTGGTGGTTCCTGGCCGTGGTCGGGCTGCTCGTCGTGCCGGTCCAGGTCGCCCTGATCCCGATCGCCGAACTCTTCGGCAAGGTCGGCCTGTTCGGTTCGGTCGTCGGCGTGATCCTGTTCCACGTCGGCTTCGGGCTGCCGTTCGCGGTGTTCCTGCTGCGGAACTTCTTCGCGGAGATCCCGAGAGAGCTGCTGGAGGCCGCCCGGCTGGACGGCGCGGGTGAACTGCGGCTGTTCGTGCGGGTGGTGATGCCGCTGGGCGGGCCCGCGATCGCGAGCCTGGGCATCTTCCAGTTCCTGTGGGTGTGGAACGACATGCTGGTCGCGCTGATCTTCTCGGACTCCGGGAGCCAGCCGATCACGGTCGCCCTGCAGACGCAGGTACGGCAGTTCGGCAACAACATCGACGTACTGGCGCCGGGAGCGTTCATCTCCATGGTGATCCCGCTGGCCGTGTTCTTCGCGTTCCAGCGGCAGTTCGTGTCCGGCGTCATGGCGGGCGCCGTCAAGTAGGCGCGACAGCGACACCGAGGGGGCGGGCCGAACACCGGCCCGCCCCCTCCCTCGTACGAGCGTTTTCCGGGTGCGCGAAGTCCCCCGAATGCCGCAGGGGCCGTAACCAAGTCACTCCACCGGCCGTTCCCGGGCCGAACGCCCGCGCCGACTCCGCCGGCCCCGCCGACCCATGGATGCCCCGTGCCCCGGTTCAGTGTCATCGTCCCCGCGTACCAGGTCCAGGCGTATCTGCACGCGTGCCTGGAGTCGGTGCTGTCCCAGTCGTATCCGGACCTCGAACTGATCGTCGTCGACGACTGCTCGCCGGACGCCTGCGGCGCGATCGCCGACGAGTTCGCGGTCCGCGACCCGCGCGTACAGGCCGTGCACCTGCCCCGCAACCAGGGCCTGGGTCCCGCCCGCAACGCCGGGATGGATCGGGCGAGCGGCGACTACCTGGTCTTCCTCGACGGCGACGACACCCTCACCCCGGGCGCGCTGCTGGCCGTCGCGGACCGGATCAAGGAGACCGGGGACCCGGACGTCCTGGTCTACGACTACGCGCGTACCCACTGGTCGGGCGAGGCGGTCCGCAACCAGGCCGCCGCGCACCTCACCGAACAGGGCCCGGCGCCCTTCCGGCTCACCGACCGGCCGGCGCTGCTGAAGCTCCTGATGGTGGCCTGGAACAAGACGGTGCGGCGGGAGTTCGCCGAGCGCGAGGGCTTCACCTTCCCGCCCGGCTACTACGAGGACACCCCCTGGACGTACCCGGTCCTGATGACGGCGGACTCCATCGCCACCCTGGACCGGGTCTGCGTCCACTACCGGCAACGCCGGCGGGGCAGCATCCTGGGCACGCCGAGCGAGCGGCACCTCGACGTGTTCGCGCAGTACGACCGCGTGTTCGCGTTCCTGGAGTCGCACCCGGAGCTGGCCCGCTGGCGGCCGGTGCTCTACCGCCGCATGGCCGACCACCTGACGACGGTGTTCACCCGCCCCGACCGCCTCCCGCGCTCCCTGCGCGGCGAGTTCCTGCGCCGCGCCCGCGTCCACTGCCGCCGCTACCGGGTCCCCGGCGCCCCCGCCCCGCTGCCCGTCCGCCTGCGCCACGCCCTGCTCCGCCTCGGCCTGCGCCGCACCTACGAGGCCCTGCGGCTGGCGTCCGCCCTGCGCCGCCGGACGGTGAAGGCCGCCGCCAAGCTGTCGCGCGCCGTGCGGGCCACCGCCCTCCGCCTGCACTACCGCGTCCAGCGCCGCCTCCCGCTGCGCGCCGACCGCGCCCTCTTCGCCGCCGACGGGGGCCGGGGGCACGGCGGCGACCCGGGCGCGCTGGAGGAGGCGTTCCGCGACATCGCGCCGCACGTGCGCACCGCGTGGGCCGCCGACCCCGCGCACCACCACACGATCCCGACCGGCACGCGCCGCCTCACCCCCGGCACGGCCGCCTACTGGACGGCGCTGGCCCGCTCCCGCTACCTGGTGCACAACACCGCCTTCGACGCCGGCCTGCTCAAGCGCAAGGGGCAGGTCCTGATCCAGACGCAGGCCGGGACCCCCCTCAAGCACATGGGCCTTGACCTCCAGGAACGTCCGGCCGCGGCGGGCGGCACCGACTTCGCCCGGCTGCTGCGCGACGTCGACTCCTGGGACTACGTCGTCTCCGCCAACCGCCACTCCACCCTGACCTGGGAACGCGTCCACCCCGGCGGCTACACCACCCTGGAGTACGGCCAGCCCCGCACCGACGCCCTCCAGCGGGCGACGCCGGCGGACGTGGCCCGGCTGCGCGAGAGCCTCGGCATCCCCGAGGGCACGGTCGCCATCCTCTACGCGCCCACCCACCGCGACTACCGGCGCACCCAGCGCGCCGCCCTGGACCTGGAGCGCGTCCTCACCCGCCTCGGCCCCCGCTTCATGGTGCTGGCCCGCGCCCACCCCCGACGCGGCGGTCCGATCGCCGGGTCCGGGGGCCGGATCCTCGACGTCAGCGACCACCCGAGCGTTCAGTCACTGTGCCTGGCCTCGGACGCCCTCGTCACCGACTACTCGTCGCTGATGTTCGACTACGCCGGCCTGGACCGGCCGATCGTGATCCACGCGGACGAGCCGGAGGCGTACGAGGCGGCCCGCGGCACCTACTTCGACCTGAGTGCCCTCCCGCCGGGCGCGATCGCGCGGGACGAGGACGAGCTGATCGACGTCTTCGCCGACGGCCACTGGCGCGGAGCCCGCTCCGACCGGCTCAGGGCCGACTTCCGCGAGCGGTTCTGCCCGTACGACGACGGCCGCGCCGCCGAGCGCGTCGTACGCCGCGTGGTGCTGGGCGAGACGGACCTCCCGCCGGTCGTGCCGCTCGCCGAACGGTGCCCCGTGCCCTCCGCCGCCTCGGCCCTCGCGCGCACCCCGCTGGCGACGGTACCGAAACCCGCCGGGCCGCGCACCGTCACCGACAGCCTCTGACCGCCGTTTGCCCACTGGGAGTTCGCATGCCCCGCAGTTCGTCGCGGCCCACTCCGACCCGGCCGCCCACCTGGCGGCCGACAGGACGGCCGGGCCGCCGGACGGCAGGAGCGGCGGGCGCGGCAGGAGCGGCGAGTGCGGCGAGTGCGGCTGCCAAGGAGGCGCCCGCCGGACAGGAGGCTTCCACCGGACACGCGCCTCCCGTGCGACCAGGAGAACGAGAGAAAGAGCAGTATGCCCCGCTTCAGCATCATCGTCCCGTCCCACGGTGTCGCGGGGCGGTTGTCCCTGGCGCTGGACTCGGTCCTCGCCCAGTCCTTCGGTGACTTCGAGCTGATCCCCGTCCACGACGCCCCGGACCGCGCCGAGGCGGAGGTCGTCCGGGAGCGCGCCGAGCGGGACTCCCGGGTGGCGCCCGCGCACTCGCCGCCGTCGGACGGGCTGGCCGGGGCCCGCAACACCGGGATGCGGGCGGCGACCGGCGCGTACCTGCTGTTCCTGGACGGCGACGACGTCCTCGTCCCGGGCGCGCTGGCGGCGCTGGACGCGCGGCTGGCGGACACCGGCGGCGTCGACGTGCTGTACACCGAGCACGAGCGCGTGCCCTGGTGGGAGGGCGAGACGACCAACCCGGCCGCCCCGCTGCTGGCGAAGGCACCGGACGGCGCCTTCGCCCCCGACCGCGCCCCGCACCTCACCGGCGTGCGGCTGCCCGCCTGGAGCGCGGTCTACCGCCGCACCTTCCTCACCGAGCGGCGACTGGCCTTCCCCGACGGGCACTTCACGGACGTCGGCTTCGGCGCCCTGGTCGCGGCGCGCGCCGAACGCGTGGCCGTGCTGCGCTCCGTGGTCGTACGGCATCTGGTGCGGCGCCAGGGCAACCGGCTGAACCTGCCCGGCGAGCACCACGCGGACCTCCTCGACCAGGCCGGACTGGCGCTCGCGGACGCGGCCGTGCGCAGGCTGCCGGTGGAGCGGCGCGGCCCGCTGTTCGAGCAGCTCTTCGCCGCCGTCCTGAAGACCGCCACGCATCCCCGGCGCCTGACGCGCCAGGGGCGCCGCGCCTTCTTCCGCCGGGCGAGCGGCCTGTACCGGCGCCACCGTCCCGCCGGGTTCCGGCCCCCGGGCGGCCGGCTCGGGGTGCAGCACCGGCTGCTGGCGTCCGGGTCGTACGCCGCCTTCCGCGCCCTGCGCGCCGCCAACCGGGCGGCGGCCGGGGTCCTGGGCCGCCTGCCCCGCCCGCACGGCCTGCGCACCCGCCTGCGCTACCGTCTCGGGCTGCGCCGCCCGCTGGATCCCGGCCTCGTCGTGTACTGCGCCTACTGGGGCCGCGGCTACGCCTGCAACCCGGCCGCGATCCACGCCAGGGCCCGCGAACTCGCCCCGCACCTGCGCTCGGTGTTCCTGGTCGAGCCGGACCAGGCGCACACGGTCCCCGAGGACGTCGACCACGCGGTGATCGGCAGCCGCCGCTACTGGGACGTGCTGGCCCGCGCCAAGTACCTGGTCAACAACGCCAACTTCGCCGAGGACGTCGTCAAGCGCCCCGGCAGCGTGCACGTACAGACCCAGCACGGCACCCCGCTGAAGACGATGGGCGTCGACCAGTCGACGTACCCCGTGGTGGCCGCGGCCAGCGGCAGCTTCGCCAAGCTGCTGGGCCGCGTGGACCGCTGGGACTACAACCTCTCCGCCAACCGCCACTCCACCCAGATGTGGGAGCGCGCCTTCCCCGGCTCCTACGAGAACCTGGAGTACGGCTATCCGCGCAACGACGTCTACTGCACGGCGACCGCCGACGACGTCGCCCGCGTCCGGCGCGAACTGGGCGTACCGCAGGGGAAGACGGCCGTCCTCTACGCGCCCACCCACCGGGACTACGCGACCGGTTTCGACACCGGCGGCCTGGACCTGGAGGCGTTCTGCGAGGCGGCCGGCGAGGACGTGGTGGTGCTGCTGCGCGCCCACTACTTCTACGACCGGGGCGGTGCGCGGAGCACCGGCCGGATCATCGACGTCACCGCGCACCGCTCCTCCGAGGACGTGTGCCTGGCCGCCGACGCGCTGGTCACCGACTACTCGTCGATCATGTTCGACTACGCCAACCTGGACCGGCCGATCGTCGTGTACGCCGACGACTGGGACGTCTACCGGGAGACCCGCGGCGTCTACTTCGACCTGATGACGGCACCCCCCGGCCCGGTGGTGCGGACGCCCGACGAACTGGCCCGGGTCTTCCACGACGGCTCCTACGCCGGCCCCGCCTCGGCGGCGGCGCGGGCCGCGTTCCGGGAGCGGTTCTGCGAGTTCGACGACGGCCGGGCCGCCGAGCGCGTCGTACGCCGGGTGCTGCTGGGCGAGCCGCCCGAGGCGCTCCCGCCCGTGATCCCGCTCGCGGAGCGCGTCCCGGCTCCCGCCGCCGCCACCTTCGTAAGGAGCTGATCCCGCAGTGCCCCGCTTCAGCGTCATCATCCCCTGCTACAAGGTGCAGGGCTTCCTGCGCGAGTGCCTCGACTCGGTCCTGGACCAGTCCTACCGGGACATCGAGGTCGTCGCCGTGGACGACTGCTCGCCGGACGGCTGCGGCGCGATCCTCGACGAGTACGCCGCCCGTGACGAGCGGGTGCGTGTACTGCACCTGGAGGAGAACGTGGGCCTCGGCCGGGCCCGCAACGCCGGTCTGCCGCACGCCACCGGCGACTACCTCCTCTTCCTCGACAGCGACGACACGCTCACCCCGGGCGCCCTGCGCGCGGTGGCCGACCGGCTCGCGGAGACGGCCGACCCGGACGTCCTGGTCTTCGACTACGCGCGCACCTACTGGTGGGGCGGCACCCGGCGCAACGTCCTGGCCCACGTCCTGGCCGAGGCCGGGGCCGGCACCGCCGACGGGACCTTCACCGCCGAGGGCCACCCGGAGATCCTCGACCTGCTGATGGTGGTCTGGAACAAGGTCCACCGGCGCGACTTCGTCGAGCGCGAGGGCTTCACCTTCCCGCCGGGCTACTACGAGGACACGCCCTGGACGTTCCCGGTCATGTTCTCCGCCGGGCGGATCGCCACGCTGGACCGTGTCTGCCTGCACTACCGGCAGCGCCGCCAGGGCAACATCCTGTCCACCACCAGCCGCAAGCACTTCGACGTCCACGCGCAGTACGAGCGGGTCTTCGCGTTCCTCGACGCCCGCCCGCACCTGGCCCGGTGGCGGCCGTTCCTGCACGCCAAGATGGGTGAGCACTGCCTGGACATCCTGTCCAAGCCGGACCGGCTGCCCCCGGGCGACAAGGCCGAGTTCTTCCGGCGCACCGCCGAGATGTTCCGCGCGTACCGGCCGCGGGGCGCCGAGATCCCGGCCGGGCTGCGGGTCCTGGACGGCGGGGCCCTCGGGTACGCGGCCTACCGGCTGCGGCGACAGTCCGGCCGTGCGGGCCGGGAGCTGGAGCGGCGGGCGCGGCAGGCGCACGGTGCGGTCGGCGGGCGGCTGGGCCGGGTGCGGACCGCGGTGAACACGCGCCGTCCGCTGGATCCCGGCCTCGCCGTCTACTCGGCCTTCTCCCACCGGGGCGTGCTCGGCGACCCCGCGGCGATCCACCGCAAGGCTCGCGAGATCGCCCCGCACCTGCGCGGGGTGTGGGTGGTGCGCGACGAGGAGTACGCGGCGGACACGGCCGCGCTGCCGCCGGACACGGAGCACGTGATCCTCGGCAGCGCCGCCTGGCGCCGGGTGACCGAGCGGGCCACGTTCCTCGTCAACAACGTCAACTGGCCCGGTGCCGTGGCCAAGCGCCCCGGCAGCGTCCACATCCACACCCACCAGGGCACCCCGCTCAAGTACATGGGCGCCGACCTGCTGGGCAGGCCCGGCGCCCGGCACGGGCTGGACGTGCCGCAGATGCTGCGCCGGGCCGACCGCTGGGACTACAGCCTGGTCGCGAGCCGGTACGCGGAGCGGGTGTGGGAGCGGGCGTACCCGTGCCACTTCACGTCGGTGCGCACCGGCAGTCCGCGCAACGACGTACTGGTGGGCGCCGGCCCGAAGGACGGCCGCCGGGTCCGTGAGCGGCTCGGTGTCCCCGACGGTCACACCGTCGTGCTGTACGCGCCGACCCGCCGCGACTACCGGCGGGGCGGGCACGTGGAGCGGATCGACCTGGCCCGGCTCGCCGCCGACCTCGGCGACGGTCACACCCTCGTGGTCCGGCTGCACCCGTCCCTCGCCACCGGGCCGGCGCGCGGCATGGGCCTGTCCGAGCTGCACCGGCGGGGCGTCCTGGTCGACGCGACCGGCGAACCGCACGTCGAGGAGCTGATGCTCGCCTCCGACCTGCTGATCACCGACTACTCCGCCCTGATGTTCGACTACGTCCTCCTGGACCGGCCGATCGTGATCCACGCCGACGACTGGGCCGCGTACGCGGCGAGCCGCGGCGCCTACTTCGACATCACCGCCGACGCGCCGGGTCATGTCTCGCGCTCCTACCGGGAGCTGGCCTGGCTGCTGGCCTCCGGGGCGTGGCGGGACGAGGAGGCGGCGCGGCTGCGCTCCGCGTTCCGGGCGCGGTTCTGCGAGTACGACGACGGCCGGGCCGCCGAGCGGGTGGTCCGGACGCTGATGCTGGGGGAGGCGATGCCCGGCCCGGAGCCCCGGGGCGTCCCCGGCGCCCGCGCCGTCCCGGCCGGCCGCGACGCGCTGACCTCGCAGTGAGGCCGCGTACCTGGGTACTGGTCCTGGCCTCGGTGTTCGCCCTGCTCCAGCTCGCGAACGTCACCGGTCGGGACACGCCCGACACCAAGAACTACCTGTCGTACGCCCTGAGCCTCGGCGGCGGGAGCAAGCACGAGGTGGCGGCGTCGACCATCGAGTACGTGTGCGCGAGCGAGGCGGCGACGGCCCGCCGCGACCAGGGCGTGCACGTGGTCCGTTTCCATCGCCCCGACCCGACCGGACCGGTGATGTCCGAGTGCCGGGAGCGGGAGTGGCGGGCGGTGGAGCCGCGGCTGGCGGCCGGGCAGACCGGCGGGCACACCGTGCCGTACATGCCGGAGCGTTTCATGCGGATCTTCGAGGCGCGGCCCGGCTACCCGGTGTTCCTGGTGCCGTTCGTCACGGCCTTCGGGGCGACGTGGGGTCTGTGGGCGGCGGGTGTCGTCATCGCGTCCGCGGGCGGCGTCCTCGCCTTCCTGGTCCTGCGCACGCTGTCCGTGCCGGTGCCGCTCGCGCTGACCGGGCAGGCGCTGTACTACCTGCTGCCGTGCGGGACGACCGCCATGCGCCCGATGACCGAGGGGCTGCTGATGGCGCTGACCCTGGCGGCGGTGTGGGGCTGTGCGCTGGTGGTGCGGGCGGGGCGTACGCGGGCGGGGCTCGCGCTGGTCGCCGGGTCGCTGCTCGCGCTGTTCACGGTCAAGCACTCGCAGGCGCTGTTCCTCGGGCTCTGCCTGGCGGCGGCCGGCGCGCTGATCGCCCTGCGACGGCACCGGCGGGGCCGGCCGCCGGGCCGGGAGGTGCTGTCGCTCACGGCGGTCGGCCTGGCCGGCGTCGTCGTGACGCTGGCCCTGGCGCGGCTGCTGCACCACCCCTCCGTGGCCGACAGTCTGCAGGATCTGCTCACCGGCCACTTCGCCCGGCCCGACCGGGAGCGGCCGTGGGCGGAGTTCTGGCAGTTGCAGGGCAACTTCTGGGTGGAGTGGCTGCGCCGGCAGGCGTGGGAGCCGCTGTTCGTCGCGGCCCTGGCCGCCGGGGCGTGGGGCGCGCTGCGGCGCGGGGGCGCGGCCGGCGTCTTCCTGGTCGCGGCGGCGTTCACCGGGATCCTCACCCAGGCCGGTCATCCGGACATCAACATCTGGGGCGGGCGGCTGATCGTACTGGCGTGGCTGCTGCCGGTGATGGGGGTGCCGCTGCTGCTGGAGCCGGTGGTGCGGGAGCGGGTGACGCTGCCCGCGCAGGGGCACACCGAGCGGGCCCGCGCGGCCGGCTGAACTTCACCCTGGGCGTCACTCGATGAGGTGACGTGAGGTCATGTCGTCGACGTCTGGCGACCCATCGGGAACATACGGCAAATGCCCCGAATGTCCCACTCCTCGCCTGTCCCGTGAGCGCCGGCGTCCTCGTCCGGCGGTCCGTGCGCGGCGCGACGGCGCTGCGCGGCGGCCGCTCCTGGCGCCCCACCCCGTACCAGGCCGCCGGATTCCTCTTCTTCCTGCTGATGACGCTGGCGTACTGGGCGGTGCCGCTGTGCTGCGACGCCGGCCAGCACGCCGCCGTCGTGGAGCGCCTGAAGGCCGACCTCCTGCACCCCCGCCACCCGATGGCCGACCTCCCCGGCGCGGGGAGCGCCTACTACTCGCCGTACGCGGTGACGCAGGGCCTGTCCGCCCGGCTGACCGGGCTGGGCGGCTGGGAGGTGGTGCGGCTCGCCGGGCCGGTGAACCTGCTGGTGCTGCTGACCGGGCTGGGCCGCTTCGTACGGGTGCTGACCCCGCGGCCGTGGGCTCCGGTGCTGGCACTGGGCGCGATGACGCTGCTGTGGGGCACCGAGCGGGCCTGGTGGAGCGGCTATCTCGGGCTGATGTCGATGACGGGCAACCTCGGCTACCCGTCGGCGTTCGCGATCGGGCTCACCTTCTGGGCCTGGGCACTGACCGGGGCGCGGGCACGGGACGCGCGCCGGGTGCGGTACGTGGGGCCGAGCGGCCAGCGGGGCCTGCCCGGGTACGCGGGCCTGGGCGCCCTGTACGGCCTGATCCTCCTCGTCCACCCGATCACGGCGGTGGCGGCGGCGCTGGGCGCGGTCGCGCTGGTGGCCGGATGGCAGCACGGGTGGCGGCACGGTCCGCGCGGGGCGATCGCCGGGCGGTGGGCGCTGACGGCCGGCGTCGCGGTGGCGACGGCGGCGGCGTGGCCGTACTTCGACGTGTTCGCGCTGGCCGGCGACGACAGCGTGGACGCGATGCACCGGGTCCTCTACCTGCGCCTGCCCGGGGAGTTCTGGCTGGCGCTGCTCGGGCTGCCGGCGCTGTGGCTGCGCGGACGCCGGTCGGCGCGGGACCCGCTGGTGCTGATGTTCGCGCTGGAGTGCGCGGTGGTGGCGTACGGCTGGTTCAGCGGCCACTACACCTACGGCCGGATCCTCGGGCTCACGCTCGTGCCGCTCCAGTTCGCCCTGGCGGTGGAGCTGGCGGCGCCCCGGCCGTGGGGGCGGTGGCGCGCAGTACTGGGCCGGGCGGCGGCCGCGGGGGCCCTGCTGGGGTTCCTCACGGTCCACGCCGGGGCGGTGGTGCCGCGCGCGCTGGACCCGGTCGGCTTCGAGCAGCCGCCGAGCTGGCCGGCGTACGGGTGGGCGGCCCGGCACATCGGCCCCGGCGAGGTCGTGATCACCGACGGTTACTACGCCGGGCACGCCATCGCCGGGTACGGGCCGAACCTCGCGGCGCCCGCCTGGCCGGACCCGTCGCTGGACGAGCGGGAGCGCGCGCGGCGGGTGGCGGACGTCGAGGCGTACCTCGCGCCCGGCTCGACCCGCGCCGGGCGCGCCACCGTCGTCCGCCGCTACCACGTCCGCTGGCTGCTGCTGACCCGCTGGCAGCGGGTGCCCGAGGAGGCGGTGGTGGTGGCGTGGAGCGGACGGACGGGGGAGGTGCTGGCGCGGGTCGGGTGAGCGCCCGTCCGGCTGCGGCTGTGGCTGCGCCCTGCGGCTGCCCGGTGACGGGTCGGCGGCGGTGCCTACTCGATGACGAGGTCGACCGGGATGTTGCCGCGGGTGGCGTTGGAGTACGGGCAGACCTGGTGGGCCTGCTCGACCAGCTTGCGGCCCATCTCCTCGTCCAGGCCCTCGGGCAGCTCGACCCTCAGGGTGACGGCGAGCGCGAATCCCTCGCCCTGCTTGCCGATGCCGACCTCGGCGGTCACCGCGGCGTCGCTGACGTCGACCTTCGCCTGCCGGCCGACGAGGCCGAGGGCGCTGCCGAAACAGGCGGCGTACCCGGCGGCGAACAGCTGCTCGGGGTTGGTGCCCTGTCCGTTGCCGCCCATCTCGACGGGGACGCCGAGCGCGAGGTCGAGCGTGCCGTCGGAGCTGACGGTGCGGCCGTCGCGGCCGTGGGTGGCGGTGGCGGCGGCGGTGTAGAGCGCGTCCATGGGAGACCGTCCCTCTCGGTTCGAGGAGAAGCGTCGTGGCGACGCCTGACGACGACAAGTAGAGCACGCAATTCAATTGCGCACAACTGAATCGTGGACAAGGGCTGTCGGCTACCCTGAAACGCATGACCACGCCCGCAACGGACTGGCTCCGCCTGGACCAGCAGATCTGCTTCTCCCTGAACGCCGCCTCGCGCGCCTTCAACGGCGTCTACCGCGTGGTCCTCAAGGACCTCGGCCTCACCTACCCGCAGTACCTGGTGCTGCTGGTGCTGTGGGAGCACGGGGAACTGCCGGTCAAGAAGCTCGGCGAGCACCTGCGGCTCGACTCCGGCACGCTCTCGCCGCTGCTCAAACGGCTGGAGACGGCCGGTCTGGTCCGGCGGGAGCGCAGCGCGCGCGACGAGCGGTCGGTGGAGGTACGGCTGACCGCGCGGGGCGTGGCGCTGCGCGAGCGGGCCGTCGAGGTGCCGCGCCGGATCGCCGCGGCGACCGGCCTGGACCTGGCGGAGGTCCAGGACCTGCGCGCCCGCCTCGACCGCCTCACTGCGGCCATCGACGCGTACGGCACCGAGTCGGCCCCCGCCCCGTCCTGAGGGGTGCCGGTGCCCGCCCGGGTGCCGGAATGACGGATCATGACTACCGAGGACCACTGACGAGGGGACGGCCGCAATGACCTGGCTGATCACCGGCGGCGCCGGATACATCGGGGCGCACGTCGTACGGGCGATGACCGAGGCGGGCGAGAAGGCGGTCGTGTACGACGACCTGTCCACCGGGATCGCCGAGCGCGTGCCCGACGGTGTGCCCCTGGTGGTGGGCTCGGTCCTGGACGGCGAGCGGGTCGCGCGCGCCCTGGCCGACCACGCGGTCACCGGTGTGGTGCACCTGGCCGCCAAGAAGCAGGTCGGCGAGTCGGTGGACCAGCCGCTGCGCTACTACCGGGAGAACGTCGAGGGCCTGCGCGTCCTGCTGGAGGCGGTCGCCTCGGCCGGCGTCCGGTCCTTCGTCTTCTCCTCCTCCGCGGCCGTGTACGGCATGCCCGACGTGGACCTGGTGACGGAGGAGACACCCTGCCTGCCCATGTCTCCGTACGGCGAGACCAAGCTGGCCGGTGAGTGGCTGGTCCGCGCGACCGGCCGGGCGACGGGACTGTCCACGGCCTGTCTGCGGTACTTCAACGTGGCGGGCGCCGCGAGCCCGGAGCTGGCCGACACCGGCGTCCACAACCTCGTCCCGATGGTCTTCGAGAAGCTGACGGAGGGCGCCGCCCCGCGCGTCTTCGGCGACGACTACGCGACGCCGGACGGCACCTGCGTGCGCGACTACATCCACGTGGCCGACCTGGCCGAGGCCCACGTCGCCGCGGCCCGCGGCCTGGCGGCCTCCCCCGGACGCTCCCTCACCCTCAACATCGGCCGGGGCGAGGGCGTCTCCGTCCGCGAGATGATCGACCGCGTCAACACCCTCACGGGTCACGACCACCCCCCGACGGTCACGCCCCGCCGCCCCGGCGACCCGGCCCGCGTGGTCGCCTCGGCCGACCGCGCCGCCGTGGAACTGGGCTGGAAGGCCAAGTACGACGTCGAGGACATGATCACGTCGGCCTGGGCGGGGTGGGTGCGGCTGCATCCGGGGGCGGCGCGGGACTGAAGCGTGCCGCCGGTCGATGCCGAAGCTCTCGACCACCGAACGCGCCCTGGGTGCCGTCGTCGGGTCGGCCGTCGGTGACGCGCTGGGCGCGCCCTTCGAGTTCGGCCCGCAGGGCGCCTTCTCCGCCCGCTTGCCCCGTCCCGGACAGGGCGGCGAGATGTGCGGGGGCGGCGGCTGGGACCCGGGCGAGGCCACGGACGACACCCAGATGGCGGTCCTGGTCGCCGAGTCCCTGCTGGAGTGCGGCGGGCTCGACCTGCCGGACGTCTTCGGGCGGTTCTGCCGCTGGGCCGCCGCCGGTCCCAAGGACATCGGCCTGCTGACCGAGGCCGTACTGAGCGCCGGCGGCCCCTGGGACACGGCCGCCGCCCTGCACTTCCACACCAACGGACGGGGCGCGGGCAACGGCGCGCTGATGCGGGCCGCACCGTCCGCCGTGCACTTCGCGCCCCTGGGCCGGGACGCCACCATGGACGCCGCCCGCCGCCTCGCCGCGCTCACCCACGGGGACCGCGCGGCGTGGGAGGGCACGGCGGTCTTCCACGAGCTGGTGCGGGTCGCCCTGGCGGGCGACGACCCGCTCACCGCCCTGCCCGGCACCCTGCGCGCGGTCCACCCCGACCACCGCGCCCGCTACGCCACCGTCCTCGCCCCCGACTGGCACCCCGACCTGGCGACCGAGTTCAACGGCGCCGTCCGGCCCTGCCTCGGCTCCGCCGTGTGGGCGCTGCGTACGACCTCCTCCTACGAGGACGCCGTGCGCGCCGCGATCGACCTCGGCGGCGACACCGACACCGTGGCCGCCGTCACCGGCGGACTGGCCGGGGCCGTGCACGGCGTCGCGGCGGTCCCCACCCGCTGGACCGAGGTCCTGCGCGTACCGCTGCCGGGGTTCGGCGGGCGGGTGCTGCGCATGGCGGAACTGGCCGGGCTCACCCGGGCGCTGTGCGGCTGAACCACGGTGACGCGCCCGTTCACCTGGAGGAGAGGGCCTGTTCGCGCACCCAGTCGGGATCGGGGTTGACGTACGGCCGGCCCGCCACCATGAGCGTGGGCACGGTCTCGTTGCCGTCGTTGGCCGCTCTCACCACCGCCGCCCCCTCCGGGTCACGCCATATGTCGACCCAGTGCAGCCGGCGGGCGCCGCGGCCCAGCCGGAAGCGCAGTCGCAGACAGTACGCGCAGCCCGGCCGCCAGTAGACGATCGGCCGGCCGTCGGCGGCGCTGCGGCGTCGCGCCTCCAGCGCGCCGATCGACCTCGGAAAGACCAGAGGCGAGTACACGGCCGCCAGCAGCACGAACATCAGCAGGAGTGCGACGGCTGTGCCGAGTCTCCCCTGGGCGATCAGCCCGATCGCAGCACCTGAGCCAGAGACCACCAGCAGCACCGGCAACATCCACGCACGCCTCATAGCGCCACAGGCTATCGACTGAGCCGAAGCACGGACAGGCTGTGCGCCGCACGCCCGCCTCCAGGCTCGGGCCCGGACGTGCGGGGTGCGCGGTCGTCAGATGCCGGTCCGACTCACAGCGCCTTCAGCCCCTCGGCCGTGGCGCGCGCCAGCGCCCCCAGGTACCCCTTCGGCGGCTTCGGGCCGCGGACGACCACCGAGCGCCAGTACAGCGGGCCCGAGATCAGGTCCAGGGCCAGGTCGGTGTCGAGGCCGGCGGCGAGCTCACCGCGCTGTTCGGCCGCCGCGAGGATCTTGCTGGCGACACCGTCCTGGCCCTGGCGCAGAGTCTTCTGCATGGCTTCCGCGATGTCGGGATTGCGGGCCGCCTCCGCCTGGAGGTCGGGGATGATCTGCGAGGCCACCGGGTGGCGCAGGGCGCGGGACGTCACCTCGTACAGCAGTCGCAGGTCGCCCTCCAGGGACCCCGTGTCGGGCGCGGGCAGGCCCTGCACGGCGAGCGCCGAGACGATGTCGAGCACCAGGTGGAGCTTGGAGCGCCAGCGCCGGTAGACGGCCGTCTTGCCGACGCCCGCCCGGCGCGCGATGCCCTCGATGGACATCCGCGCGTAGCCGACCGCCGCGAGCTCCTCGAAGACCGCCGCCCGGATGGCCTCCGTCACGTCCTCACGGAGCACCGCCGCACCCGCGGGGGCCCGGCGGCGCGGTCGCGGCTGCGGCTCGTCGGCGTTGGTCGTCATGCGAGCCAAGCATAGGGCGTCACGACGAAACGGTTGCGTTCCGGCGTCATCACGCCCTACGCTCACGTCACGACGATACGGTGCCGTCCCGACGTGAATGAACGTGCCGGGTCACCCAGGTGAACGACGGGCGCCGTCCCTCGCCTCCCCCTCCTCCCGAACCGAAAGCAGCGGATGTGAGCCAGGCCCTCCACACACCGCCCCCGACAGCGGCCCCGGCCGCCCCCGCCGCCGACCACGACCTCGCGGCCCTCGCCGCCCGCCACGGTCTGTCGGTCAGCGGTGCCCGCCCCTCCCTGCCCGAGTACGTCCGACAGCTGTGGGCGCGCCGGCACTTCATCACCGCCTTCTCCACCGCCAAACTCACCGCCCAGTACAGCCAGGCCAAGCTGGGCCAGGTCTGGCAGGTGATGACGCCCCTGCTCAACGCGGCGGTGTACTACTTCATCTTCGGCATGCTGATGAACACCAGCCGGGGCGT
The DNA here is from genome assembly GCF_044331465.1 of Streptomyces sp. NPDC017225. Classification (NCBI taxonomy): domain Bacteria; kingdom Bacillati; phylum Actinomycetota; class Actinomycetes; order Kitasatosporales; family Streptomycetaceae; genus Streptomyces; species Streptomyces sp. NPDC017225. The sequence continues at coordinate 115,112 of NZ_JBIRNE010000019.1, forward strand.
GGAGGACTTCGTTCCGTTCCTGGTCACCGGCGTGTTCGTGTGGACGTTCACACAGAGCTCGATCATGGCGGGCACCAAGGCCGTCTCCGGCAATCTCGGCCTCGTGCGCGCCCTGCACTTCCCCCGGGCCGCACTGCCGGTCTCCTTCTGCCTCCAGCAGTTGCAGCAGCTGCTGTTCTCGATGGCCGCCCTGGCCGTGATCCTGCTCGGCTTCGGCGTACCGCCCGCCGCCTCCTGGGTGCTGGCGGTCCCGGCGCTGGTGCTGCAGTTCGTGTTCAACGCGGGCGTGGCACTGGTCATGGCCCGGGTGGGTTCCAAGATCCCCGACATGGCGCAGCTGATGCCGTTCCTGCTGCGGACCTGGATGTACGCCTCGGGCGTCATGTTCAGCATCGACCACATGACCGGCCCGGACAGCGGCCTGCCGTCCTGGGTCGGCACCGTGCTCCAGCTCAATCCCGCCGTCGTCTACATCGACCTGATGCGCTTCGCCCTGATCGACACCTTCGACGGGAGCGCCCTGCCGCCCCACGTGTGGGCGCTCGCGACGGGCTGGGCGCTGCTCGCCGGAATCGGCGGCTTCATCTACTTCTGGAAGGCCGAGGAGACGTACGGTCGTGGCTGACAACACCCCCAGCAACCAGGTGGGCGAACGCGTCCCCACCGTCGTCGCCGACGGCGTCGACATCGTCTACCGGGTCAACGGCACCGGCGCCGGCCGCGGCTCCGCGACCGCCGCCCTCAACCGCATCCTGCGCCGCGGGAAGGCCGAGAAGGCGGCGGGCGTACGCCGGGTGCACGCCGTGCGGAACGTGTCGTTCGTGGCGTACCGGGGCGAGGCCATCGGGCTGATCGGCACCAACGGCTCCGGCAAGTCGACCCTGCTCAAGGCGGTCGCCGGCCTGCTCCCGGTGGAGAACGGCCGTATCTACACGGACGGCCAGCCCTCCCTCCTCGGCGTCAACGCGGCCCTGATGAACGACCTCACCGGCGAGCGCAACGTCCACCTCGGCGGCCTGGCGATGGGCATGTCCCGCGCGCAGATCAAGGAGCGCTACCAGGAGATCGTCGACTTCTCCGGCATCAACGACAAGGGCGACTTCATCACCCTGCCGATGCGCACGTACTCCTCCGGCATGGCGGCCCGGCTGCGCTTCTCCATCGCCGCCGCCAAGGACCACGACGTCCTCCTCGTCGACGAGGCCCTGGCCACCGGCGACCGCTCCTTCCAGAAGCGCTCCGAGGAACGCATCCGGGAGCTGCGCAAGCACGCGGGCACGGTGTTCCTGGTCAGCCACAGCAACAAGTCCATCCGCGACACCTGCGACCGGGTGCTGTGGCTGGAACGCGGCGAGCTGCGCATGGACGGGCCGACGGAGGAGGTCCTGAGGGAGTACGAGAAGTTCACGGGCGGCCCGGACAGGCCGGCGAAGCCCAAGCCGGCGGCCAAGGCGAAGACGGCCGCGTGAACACCGCACGGCAGAGGCGCCCCGGGGCCGCGGCCCCGGGGCGCCTCACGCGGCCGTGCCGCTATCGCGTCACGCCGTCACGCCGTCACGCGTGGGTGCGCAGCAGCGTCCGGATCGTCCGCATCGCCACCGACAGGTTGGACAGGTCGAACTCGTCCGAGCCGTGGATCTCCTCCAGCGTGGTGCGGGCCCGGCCGAGGATCGCCGCGTTCTTCCGCTCCCACGCCTGGAACCGCTGCTCGGGCGTCGACGTGCCGTTGCCCGCCGCCAGGACGTCGGCGGTGAGCGAGGCGTGCGCCGCGTACAGGTCCTCGCGGATCGCCGCGCGGGCCATGGACTGCCAGCGGTCGGTGCGCGGCAGGTCGCTGATCCGGTCCATGAGCTGGGTGACGCTCAGCCGGTCGGCGAGGTCGTAGTACACCTCGGCGACGTCCAGCGGCTCCTTGCCCGTGCGGTCGGCCACCGACACGATGTCCAGCGTCGGGAAGGCCGAGGAGAACCCGGCCACCCGCGTGGCCGGCTCGTCCGGCACCCCGGCGGCGGTCAGCTCGTCGTAGATGTGCTGGTACCACTCCGCGTCCGCGCCGCGCAGCAGCTTGGGCAGCTGCGCCCAGACCTGCTCGACGCGCTCGGCGAAGAAGTCCACCGTCTCGGCGAGCTCCAGCGGCTGCGGCCGGTTGTTGAGCAGCCAGCGCGTGCCGCGCTCGACCAGGCGGCGCGAGTGCAGCCGGATACGGGTCTGCACACCGGCCTCGACCCTGGTGTCCAGGGCCTCCACCGCGTCCCAGACCGGGGAGGAGCGGAAGATCGCCCGGGCCGCGGTCTGCGCCCGCACGATCTCCTCCAGCGACGCGCCGGTCTCCTCACGCATCCGGTGCAGGTACGTCGTACCGCCCGTGTTGACCGTGTCGTTGACCAGGACGGTCGTCGTGATCTCGCGGCGCAGCGGGTGGCCGTCGATCCGGTCGCCGAACCGCTCGCGCAGCGCGGTCGGGAAGTAGGCGTGCAGCAGGCCCTTGAGGTACGGGTCGTCGGGCAGCGAGGTGTGCAGCAGCTCCTCGGCGACCGTGATCTTCGTGTACGCCAGCAGCACGGCCGTCTCCGGGCCGGTCAGGCCGTGCCCCGTGTTGAGGCGCTCGCGGATCTGGCGGTCCGTGGGCAGGAACTCCAGGGCCCGGTTGAGGTGCCCCTCCCGGACCAGGTGGCGCATGAAGCGCTGCTGGGCGTGGAGCATGTCCTTGGACTGGGCCAGTGCGTTGGCGATCGCCGTGTTCTGCGCGTAGTTGTTGCGCAGGACCAGGGCGCCGACCTCGTCGGTCATCTCGGCGAGCAGCTTGTTGCGCTGCTTGACGGTCATGTCGCCGTCCTTGACGAGACCGTTGAGTAGGATCTTGATGTTCACCTCGTGGTCGGAGGTGTCCACTCCCGCGCTGTTGTCGATGGCGTCGGTGTTGATCCTGCCGCCGTGCAGCGCGAACTCGATCCGGCCCAGCTGGGTCATGCCCAGGTTGCCGCCCTCGCCGACGACCTGGACCCGCAGGTCCTTGCCGTCGACGCGGATGGCGTCGTTGGCCTTGTCGCCGACGTCGCCGTTGGACTCGGTGGACGCCTTGACGTAGGTACCGATGCCGCCGTTCCACAGCAGGTCCACCGGGGAGGTGAGGATCGCCTTCATCAGCTCGGCCGGGGTCATCTTGGTGATGCCGGGCTCGATGCCGAGGGCCTCGCGCATGTGGGCGTTGACCGGGATCGACTTGGCCGAGCGCGGGAAGACGCCGCCGCCCGCCGACAGCAGCGCGGTGTCGTAGTCCGCCCACGACGAGCGCGGCAGCTCGAACAGGCGGCGCCGCTCGGCGTACGAGGTGGCCGCGTCCGGGGCCGGGTCGACGAAGATGTGCCGGTGGTCGAAGGCGGCGACCAGGCGGATGTGCTCGCTGAGCAGCATGCCGTTGCCGAAGACGTCACCGGACATGTCACCGACGCCGACGACGGTGAAGTCCTGGGTCTGGGTGTCCACGCCCAGCTCCCGGAAGTGCCGCTTGACGGACTCCCAGGCGCCGCGGGCGGTGATGCCCATGCCCTTGTGGTCGTAGCCCGCCGAGCCGCCGGAGGCGAAGGCGTCGCCGAGCCAGAAGTTGTAGGACTCGGCGACCTCGTTGGCGATGTCCGAGAACTTCGCGGTGCCCTTGTCGGCGGCGACGACGAGATAGGTGTCGTCCTCGTCGTGCCGGACGACGTCCGCCGGGTGCACGACCTCGCCGGCCACCATGTTGTCGGTGATGTCGAGCAGCGCCGAGATGAAGGTCCGGTAGCTGGCGATGCCCTCGGCCATCCAGGCGTCGCGGTCCACGCTCGGGTCGGGCAGCTGCTTGGCGACGAAGCCGCCCTTGGCCCCCACCGGCACGATGACGGTGTTCTTCACCATCTGCGCCTTGACCAGGCCGAGGATCTCCGTGCGGAAGTCCTCCCTCCGGTCCGACCAGCGCAGACCACCGCGCGCGACCTTGCCGAAGCGCAGGTGCACGCCCTCGACACGCGGCGAGTACACCCAGATCTCGAACGCCGGACGCGGTGCGGGCAGGTCGGGGATGACCTGCGGGTCGAACTTCATGGAGACGTAGTCGTGCGGCTCGCCGCCGCTCGTCTCCTGGAAGAAGTTCGTCCGCAGCGTCGCCTTGATGACGGTGAGGAAGGAGCGCAGGATGCGGTCCTCGTCGAGGCTCGCGACCTGGTCGAGGGCCGCGTCGACCTCCTCGAGCAGGGCGTCGACGATCTCGTACCCCGCGCGCTGCCGCTCCGGGGCCATCCGCGCCTCGAACAGGGAGACGAGCAGCCGCGTGGTGTGGACGTTGTTGCGGAGGGTGTCCTCCATGTAGTCCTGGCTGAACGTCGAGCCGGCCTGCCGCAGGTACTTGGCGTACGCGCGCAGCACCATCGCCTGCCGCCAGGTCAGCCCGGCGCTGAGCACGAGGGCGTTGAAGCCGTCGTTCTCCGCCTGGCCGGTCCAGGTGGCGGCGAAGGCGTCCTGGACTCGCTCGCGCGCGTCGTCACCGAGGTAGTCGGCGCCGCCCGCCACCGACTTGGGCATGCGCAGCCCGAAGTCGTAGATCCAGGCGGTCGTGCGGTCCGCGCGGCGCAGCTCGTACGGCCGCTCGTCGGTGACCTCGACGCCCAGGCGGCTGAGCACCGGCAGGACGGCCGACAGGGAGACCTGGCCGCCCTTCTGGTAGATCTTGAAACGCCGTTCCTCGGGCGCGGCGCCGACCGGCTCGTACAGGCTCAGCGCGAACGTCCGCTCCTCGTCGAGCCGCTCCAGGTGACCGAGGTCGGCGACCGCGGAGCGCGGGCCGTGGTCGGCCTTGTAGCCCTCGGGGAAGGCGCTCCCGTAGTGGCGCAGCAGTTCCGCGGACCGCTCCTCGCCGACCTCGGCGGTCAGCGCCTCGGCGAACCCGTCGGCCCAGGAGCGGGCCGCCTCGACGAGGCGGGCCTCGATGCGCTCCTTGTCGGCGTCGGACAGCTGCGGCAGCTCGGTGCCCTGCGGGACGCGGACCACGAAGTGCAGCCGGGACAGGATCGACTCGGTGTTCCAGGCGGTGAAGTCGACGCTGGTGCCGCCGAGCTCCTCCTTGAGGATGTCGATGATCCGCAGCCGGACACCGGTGGTGTAGCGGTCGCGGGGGAGGTAGACGAGGGCCGAGTAGTAGCGGCCGTAGTCGTCCTGGCGCAGGTACAGGCGCAGGCGGCGCCGCTCCTGGAGGTAGAGCACGGAGGTGACGATGGCCTGCAGCTCGTCCGGCGGGGTCTGGAACAGCTCGTCGCGCGGGTAGGTCTCCAGGATCTGGAGCAGGTCCCGCCCGTCGTGGCTGTGGGGCGAGAAGCCGGCCCGCTCCAGCACCTCCTCCACCTTGCGCCGGATGACCGGGACGCGGCGGACGGACTCGGTGTAGGCGGCGGAGGAGAACAGGCCGAGGAAGCGGCGCTCGCCGACCACGTTGCCGTTCTCGTCGAACTTCTTGACGCCGATGTAGTCCAGGTACGACGGCCGGTGCACGGTGGCCCGGCTGTTGGCCTTGGTGAGCACGAGCAGCCGGTGCTCGCGGGCCTTGGCCCGGGCGTCGGCGGGCAGCCGCCCGAACGAGGGGCTGACGGGGTGGCTCTCGTCGGCCGCGTGGTGCGGGTCGGAGCGCAGGATGCCGAGGCCGGTGCCGGGGACGGCGGCGAGGGAGTCGTCGCCGCGCAGCTGGTACTCGCGGTAGCCGAGGAAGGTGAAGTGGTCGTCGGCCAGCCAGCGCAGCAGCTCGCGGGCCTCCTCCAGCTCACGCGGGGGGAGGTCGCCGGGCGAGGGCTCCGTCGGCAGCTGCTCCGCGATGCGGACGGCCGCGTCCCGCATCTTGCCCCAGTCCTCGACGGTCTCCCGGACGTCGTTCAGGACGCGCAGCAGGTCGGCGGTGATCTGCTTCAGGTCGCCGCGGTCGGTCTCACGGTCGAACTCGACGTGGATCCAGGACTCGACGTGCGCGTCGTGCGGCAGGTCGGCGGTGGGCGGACCGGCGAGCACCTCGACGAGCCTGCCGGTGACGTCGCGCCGCACCACGATCTGCGGGTGGACGACGACGTGGATGCCGCGGCCCTGCCGGGTCAGCTCGTTGGTCACGGAGTCGACGAGGAAGGGCATGTCGTCCGTGACCACCTCGACGACGGAGTGGCTGCACGTCCAGCCGTTCTCCTCGACCGTCGGGGTGTGCACCCGCACGTTCGCCGTGCCCTGCGGGCGGTGCTCGGCCAGCCGGTAGTGCGAGACGGCGGCTCCGAAGATGTCGACCGGGTCGCGGTCGGCCAGGTCCTCCGGGGCGGTATGCCGGTAGTAGCGCTGGAGGAACGCGGACACGGATGCGTGGTCCGGGGTCCCGGGGGTGTCCGGAGTGCCCTCGCCCGTCGTCCCAGTCGGTAGATGCACCCCGACCGGGCTGTTCTCAGCTACCCGCGCAGCCCTTTCGAGCAGCTCGGCCTTGGCTTCGTCCAGCTTGGTCTGCATTGTCCTCTGACTCCTGTCGCGCGCCGTTGCGTGACGTAGAAGGAAGTACGGTCTCCTGCCTTCCGGCATGACGTCGGGACACGGGGTGTCCGGTCCGTTCCGACGCTATGCCGCAGGGCGAGGAGAGCGGGGGCATATCAGCCAATGTCGCCGCGCCCGCCGGATGTGACATCGCTCTCGCCGTCACCGTCCGGAACGTGCGCGGCGCCGTACCGGGGGCCTTCGATGCCCCGTCCCGCCCGCGAGGATCAGCGACCGCCGCCCGGACACGGATGTCGTCCGTGCGCACCGGGCGCGGGGCGAGGGCACCAGTGCCCCCGCGAGCTATCGCGCTGATCACGCCACAAGGCTATCGCTCCTCGCCGGGGCCCCGTCACGAGCCGTATGTGTACAAAACCGGGGTCGCGATTTTGACGTTCTGCACAGAACGCCGCCGGGACCGCCGTCGGCCGCGCGCGCCCCCCGGCCGGCACACGCACCGGGCGCCGCACCGCAGCACGGCCCACCGCGCGGTCACCGGCGCCACAGCACCCGCGCCGCCCTCACGCCGCCAGCCGCGCCGCCTCCGCCACGGCCTCCCCCAGGGTGTCCACCACCGGCACGCCGACCCCCTCAAGGCTGGCCCGGCTGTGCGACCCCCCGGTGTACAGCACCGCCCCCGCCCCCACATGCCGCGCGGCCACCGCGTCGTCGGCGGCGTCCCCGATGACCACCGTGCGAGCGGGCTCCACCCCGGCCAGTGCCAGCTCCGCGAGGTGCCGCACCATGTGCTCGGCCTTGCTGCCCCCGGACGGCCCGGTCCGCCCGTCGACGCGTATGAAGTGCGTCTCGATCCCGAACCCCTTGACCAGCGGGACAAGCTCGTCATGCCCGTACATGCTGAGAATCGACTGGCTGCGCCCCGCCGACCGCCAGCCCGCGAGCAGCTCCGCCACACCGTCGGTGAGGCCGCACCGCATCCGGTGCTCGGTGTAGTGGCGTTGGAAGGTCGCGTCCATGACCTCCCACTCGGCTTCGGTGGGCAGCCGCCCCATCAGCCGCTCGTAGAACTTCGGCACCGGTACGCAGTACAGCGCCCGGTACTGCTCCAGCGTGATCGCCGCCAGACCCAGCTCGGCGAACGCGGCGTTCGTCGCCCTGATGATCGCGTCGTTGTCGTGGAACAGCGTCCCGTTCCAGTCCCAGACGATGTGCGCCCCTGTCTGCATCCCCATGCCCGAAAACGTACCCGCCGCCACTGACAACCAGGACGGGGGCCACGACGACAGGAGGTCAGTGACCGGGCTCGCGCCGACCGGGCGCCTCAGTGACCGGGCGCCTCAGTGGCCAGAACCCTCAGCGACCGGGACCCTCAGCGACCGGGACCCAGCAGGTTCGGGATCTCCTGCGTCGCGTACCACAGCAGCTCGTGGTCCTCCGCCCCGTCCACGACGGACTGGGCGTCGTCGTCCCCGCCGTCCGCCGCGGCGAGGGCCTCCACCGCCGCGCTCACGTCCGCCTCCGCGTCGGCGGAGTCGACGTGCACCGCGGCCGCCTTGGCCAGCCGCAGGGGCCCGGCGAGCAGCACCTCGCCCAGCGACGCCGGGTCGTCCTCGGCCCCCTGTCCCGGGTCGTCCCCGAGCCCCCGGCCCGGGCCGGCCGAGGCCGCGCCTTCGGCCACGTCGGCGGCGACCACGACCCGGCGCCGCGTCGCACCGGCACCGCCCGCCAGCAACCGCAGCGAGGCCAGCGCGGCGCGGCTCAGCGCGGCGTACTCCAGCTCCTCCATGTCGTCCGAGCGGTACCACTCGCGCAGCGCCGGTGTGACGGCGTAGGCGACGAGCGGCCCGGTCCCCAGCTTTCCCGTCCTGTGCGCCTCGGCGAGGCCGGCGAGGGTCAGGGGGACGTAGACGCGCATGAGACTTCCGCTTTCGTGGTCGGGAGCTCCACCGAAGGCCGCGGACGGCCTCGGATGACTCTGCAAGAGCCTTCAGGATACGTGCGGATGTCCTCTTTCGGGTTCCCGCGTGTGACGCCCGACGCGTCCACTCCCGGCCCCGGAAGTCACCCGGTGCACCCCCTCCGCCCCGGGCTTACCGAGCATCCCGGTCACCCTGATAGGTGAACCTTCCGGCCCGCTCGACGCGGCCCCTTCCTCCTTGCCGTCCTGCCCCACCACCCCGTACAAGATCCCCGAACGCGAAGTTACTGCCCGGTATCTCCCGGGCCGCCGAACGGGGAGCCCCCAATGCGCAAGGTCATGACCCGGACCCAGCCCCGCCCGAGCAGCACGCCCCTCCGCGCGCCGGACGGCTCGCTCGCCCCCGCCCCGCCCCGCGGGCCCGGCGGCGATCCCACGTCCCGCCCGCCCGGCGTACCGCCGCTGTACCTGCCCGCCGACGCCCCGTCCCTCGTGGCCGGCGGTGCGCCTCCCCGCAGGCCCGGCGGAAGCGCCGTGCGGTCCGGGGCTCCCGGTGGCAGGCCGCCGGGAGCCCCTGGCAGGGGCCCGCGGGCCCGCACGAGGCCGACGGACACCCGCCCGCCCACGGCCGGCCCGGGCAGGGCGGCCAGGACCGCTCCTCGCACGGCGGCGGGTGCCCCGGTGACCGTCCCGGCCGCGCCTGCCGCCCAGGGGGCCGTCCCCGCCCCGGCGGCGCCTGTCGTTCCCGCGCAGACCCCTCGCCGCCCCGTTCCGCAGCTCCGCCCCACCGACCGCTTCGCCGAACTGCTCCTGAACGTGCTCAGCGGCCGGCGCCCCGTCCACTCGATGCTCCGCCACACCGTCGGCCGGGCCTACGACGATCTGGCCCACCTCGCCGATCACGGCCCCCTGCGTCTGCGGGGCGCCCATCCCGTCGTCCGCGACATCGGCTACTTCGAGCCCCGGCCGGGTGCCCTGGAGGTCTTCGCCCGCATCGGCGCGGGCGACCGGCTGCGCGCCATGGCCTTCCGGCTGGAGCAGGGCCGCGACCTGCGCTGGCGCTGCACGGCGGTGGAACTGGGCGGCCCCCGCCGCCCGCACACCGACGACGACTGACACGGCCGACGACACCTGACACGGCCGACGACTGACACGGCCGGCAGCTGAAACACCGACGGCTGGACGCCGGCCTGTGGCCGGCCCGCCACAGGCCGAAGGGCCGGCCACCCCGAGGTGACCGGCCCCTCCCACCGCTACGCCGCCCGCGGGCACCGCACCGTCACTCCCGCGCCGTCACTTCTTGCGGCGTCGTCCGCCCTTGGCCTGCTTGCGGCGCTCCGCGCGCGTGAGACCGTCGGACTGGGCCTGCGCGGGCTCGCCGTCGGTGGTGAACTCGCCCTCGACGACACCGCCCTCGCCGTCCACGGTCGGCGCGGAGAAGTGCAGGTCCCGGCGCTTCGGGGCGTCGAGCCCCTTCGCGCGGATCTCCGGACGAGCGCCCGCCTGGGCCGGGACCGCGTCCTGCGCGCCCTTCTCCAGAGACGGCGCCGCGTCCGCGACCGGGACCTCCTCGACCTGCTGCTCGACCTGGACCTCCAGGTTGAACAGGTAGCCGACGGACTCCTCCTTGATGCCCTCCATCATGGCCTGGAACATGTCGAAGCCCTCACGCTGGTACTCGACCAGCGGGTCCTTCTGCGCCATCGCGCGCAGGCCGATGCCCTCCTGGAGGTAGTCCATCTCGTAGAGGTGCTCGCGCCACTTGCGGTCCAGCACCGACAGCACGACCCGGCGCTCCAGCTCACGCATGATCTCGGAGCCGAGCTGCGCCTCACGCGCCTGGTACTGCTCCTGGACGTCGTCCTTGATGGACTCCGCGATGTAGTCGGCGGTCAGCCCGGCCCGGTCGCCGGCCGCCTCCTCCAGCTCCTCGACGGTGATCTTCACCGGGTAGAGCTGCTTGAAGGCGCCCCACAGACGGTCGAGGTCCCAGTCCTCCGGGAAGCCCTCGGCGGTCTCGGCCTGCACGTACGCGTCGATCGTGTCGTTCGTGAAGTGCTGGATCTGCTCCTGCAGGTCCTCGCCCTCAAGGACGCGGCGCCGCTCGCCGTAGATGACCTCGCGCTGCCGGTTGAGGACCTCGTCGTACTTCAGGACGTTCTTACGGGTCTCGAAGTTCTGCGTCTCGACCTGCGACTGGGCGGACGCGATCGCGCGCGTGACCATCTTGTTCTCGATCGGCACGTCGTCCGGGACGTTCGCCATCGACATGACGCGCTCGACCATCTGGGCCTTGAACAGCCGCATCAGGTCGTCGCCCAGGGAGAGGTAGAAGCGGGACTCGCCGGGGTCGCCCTGACGGCCGGACCGACCGCGCAGCTGGTTGTCGATACGGCGCGACTCGTGCCGTTCGGTGCCCAGCACGTAGAGCCCGCCGAGCTCCTTGACCTCGTTGAACTCCGCCTGGACCGCCTGCTCGGCCCGCTCCAGCGCGGCGGGCAGGGCCGCGGCCCACTCCTCGATGTGCTCCTCGGGGTCGAGGCCGCGCTGGCGCAGCTCCGCCTCGGCGAGGTCCTCGGGGTTGCCACCGAGCTTGATGTCCGTACCACGGCCGGCCATGTTCGTGGCCACCGTCACCGAGCCCTTGCGGCCCGCCTGGGCGACGATCGTCGCCTCCCGGTCGTGCTGCTTGGCGTTCAGCACCTCGTGCTGGACACCGCGCTTGCTGAGCTGCTGCGAGAGGTACTCGGACTTCTCGACCGAGGTGGTGCCGACGAGGATCGGCTGGCCCTTGCGGTGCTTCTCCTCGATGTCGTCGACGACCGCCTCGAACTTCGCGACCTCGGTGCGGTAGATCAGGTCCGACTGGTCCTTGCGGACCATCGGCCGGTTGGTCGGGATGGGCACCACGCCGAGCTTGTAGATCTGGTGGAACTCGGCGGCCTCGGTCATCGCCGTACCGGTCATGCCGGACAGACCCGGCTGTTCCTTGCCGTTGTGGTCGTGGCGCTTGTAGAGGCGGAAGAAGTTCTGGAGGGTGATCGTGGCGAGCGTCTGGTTCTCGTCCTTGATGTCCACCCCTTCCTTCGCCTCGATCGCCTGGTGCATGCCCTCGTTGTAGCGGCGGCCGGCGAGGATACGGCCGGTGTGCTCGTCGACGATCATGACTTCGCCGTCGATGACGACGTAGTCCTTGTCCTTCTTGAAGAGTTCCTTGGCCTTGATGGCGTTGTTCAGGTAGCCGACCAGCGGGGTGTTCACCGACTCGTAGAGGTTGTCGATGCCCAGCCAGTCCTCGACCTTGGCGACGCCGGACTCGTGGATGGCGACGGTGCGCTTCTTCTCGTCGACCTCGTAGTCGCCGGTCTCCTCGATGCCCTTGAGGGTGTTGCCGGCCTCGCCCTTCTTCAGGCGCGTGACCAGCTTGGCGAAGTCGCCGTACCACTTGGTGGCCTGGTCGGCGGGGCCGGAGATGATCAGCGGCGTACGGGCCTCGTCGACGAGGATGGAGTCGACCTCGTCGACGATGGCGAAGTTGTGGCCGCGCTGGACGAGTTCGTCCTTGGACCACGCCATGTTGTCGCGCAGGTAGTCGAAGCCGAACTCGTTGTTCGTGCCGTAGGTGATGTCGCAGCCGTACATCTCACGGCGCTGGGCCGGCGTCTGGTTGGCGAGGATGCAGCCGACGTTCAGGCCGAGGAACTTGTGGACGCGGCCCATCATCTCGGAGTCGCGCTCGGCCAGGTAGTCGTTGACCGTGACGATGTGCACGCCCTCGCCGGACAGGGCGTTGAGGTAGGCGGGCAGGGTGCCGACGAGGGTCTTGCCCTCACCCGTCTTCATCTCGGCCACATAGCCCATGTGCAGGGCCGCGCCGCCCATCATCTGCACGTCGTAGTGCCGCTGTCCCAGGACGCGCTTGGCGGCCTCCCGGACGGTGGCGAAGGCTTCCGGAAGCAGGTCGTCCAGACTCTCACCATCGGCGTGGCGCTGCTTGTACTCATCGGTGAGGGCCCGCAGCTCGGCGTCGGAGAGGTCGACGAAGTCCTCTTCGATGGAGTTGACCTGGTCCGCGATGCGGTGCAGCTTGCGCAGGATCTTGCCTTCGCCTGCACGCATGATCTTCGAGAGGACGGACACGGGGGTTGGTCTCCTTGCCGGTCGGGCCTGGGACGGTCGTTTTCCTGTGACGGACTGAGCAACGGCCATCGTATGCGAGGACCCCGCCACCCCGGGAGCCTGCTGTAACGGGGACCGTGTGCTCCTTCATCCAGCTTCCGGTCTGCTGTCGTCGGGTTCAACGTCCGGGCATGGCGGTTGGTGCCGCGCCGCCGACGATTCGCGCGAAAAGTGACCGTCTGTTCACGCACGGCAAAACGATGGCGTCCGCCACGGACCGCCGCGCAGAATCGGCCGATGGACCCCCTCGCCCTCACCACCGACCGCCTCGTCCTGCGCACGGTCGGCCCCCGGGACACCGATTCCGTGTACGCCGCCTGTCAGGATCCCGACATCCAGCGCTGGACCACGATCCCCTCGCCCTACCTTCCGGAGCACGCGCGAAGCTTCACGGAGCACGTCGTCCCCGACGGCTGGGCGAACGGCTCGATGTTCACCTTCGGTGTCTTCCTCCCCTCCGGCGCGCTGGCGGGCATGCTCGGCGTCACGATGGTCTCCCCGGGCGTCGGCGAGATCGGTTTCTGGGGTGCCAAGGAGCACCGCGGGCACGGTTACGTCACCGAGGCCGCCGTCGCCGTCTCCCGCTGGTCCTTCGCCGACCGGGCGATCGACCGTCTGGAGTGGCGCGCCGAGGTCGGCAACACGGCCTCCCGCGCGGTGGCCCGGCGCGCGGGCTTCACCATGGAGGGCACCCTGCGCTCCGCGATCACCAACAACGGCATACGCCGCGACTGCTGGATCGGCTCCCTCCTCCCCTCGGACCTCTCCCTCCCGTCGACGTCCCCGTACCTACCGGCGCCCTGACCGCGGACAGCCACACCACGCGGCCGCGGACAGGCAGCCGTACCCCCGCAGCCGCGGGCAGTCGTGCCACTGGGACGTACGGGTGGGCGCTGGGGGCACCTCCCCGGCCGTTCAGGCACTGGGGGGAGGCAGAGGCACCCCGCACCGCCGGGCCGCGCGACGCACCCCGGCCCACCCCCACGCCGGGCACCCCGCGAGCGCCGCCCCCACCCTCTGTCAGACCCACCCCCTATCGTGCGGACGTATGACGACCCTCCCGCCCCCCGTCACGGAACTGTCCGCAGACGAGGCCCGCCGCCTCGCCCTCCGCGCACAGGGGTTCCTCGGCGCCCCCGACCGCCGCGCGGGCGTCCGCGGTGTCCTCCGTCACCTGGGCGCGGTGCAGCTCGACACCATCTCGGTCCTCGCCCGCTCCCACGAACTCATCCCGTACGCCCGCCTCGGCGCGGTCGGTCGAGGAACAGTCGAAGCCGCCTACTGGGAAGACACCCACGCCTTCGAGTACTGGTCCCACGCCGCCTGCGTCCTCCCCATCGAGGAGTGGCCCCACTTCGCCTTCCGCCGCCGCGCCTACCGCGACCGCCCGCACTGGAACCACGACCTTCCCGACGGCACCTACGACCAGGTCGTCAAGCAGCTCCGCACCGAGGGCCCCCTCACCGCCACGGACCTGGGCGGCGCGAAGAGGACCAGCGAGTGGTGGGACTGGTCCGGTACGAAGGTCGCCGTCGAGCGCGCTCTCATGTACGGCGAGGTGGTGTGCGTCGAGCGCCGCGGCTGGAAGCGGGTGTACGACCTGGCCGAGCGCGCGGTCCCGGCCGCGCTGCTCCACGACGAGCTGGACGACGCCGAGTGCCTGCGCCGCCTGGTCCGCCTGGCCGGCCAGTCCCTGGGCGTCGGCACGCGCGCGGACATCGCGGACTACCACCGGCTCAGGGCCGAGCAGGTCGACGCCGTGATCGCCGACTCGGGCCTGGTCCCGGTCACCGTGGAGGGCTGGTCCAAGCCCGCCTGGGCGGACCCCGCGGCCCTGGAGACACCCCCGCGCGGCCGGCACCGCACGACGCTGCTCTCGCCCTTCGACTCCCTGGTCTGGGAGCGGGCGCGCACGGAGCGGATCTTCGGCTTCACCCACCGGCTGGAGGCCTACGTGCCCAAGCAGAAGAGGGTGCACGGCTACTTCGCGATGCCGGTCCTGGCCGGCGGCCGGCTCGTCGGCCGCGTGGACCCGGCGCGCGAGGGGCTCACTCTGGTCGCCAAGCAGGTCACGCTGGACGGCGCGAAGGCGGCCCCGGCGGTGGCCCAGGCCCTGGTCGAGGCGGCGGGCTGGGTGGGCTGCACCGACGTGCGCGTGGAACGGGTCGACGCGCCCGACCTGCGCGAGCCCCTCACGAGGGAGCTGGCCCGTCTCCTCACCTGAGGGGAGTGCGCGTCACCGGCTTCACCGAATCTCGAGGATCTTCTCCCGCATCGCGTACACCACGGCCTCCATCCTGGAGTGCAGCTGCAGTTTCTCCAGGATGTTGCGCACGTGGTTCTTCACGGTGTTCTCGGAAATGAACAGTTCCTTGGCGATGTCCCGGTTGTTCATTCCCGTGGCGACGAGCTTGAGGACCTCCAGCTCACGGTCGGTGAGCCGGGGCGCGGGCACGAGTCGGCGTTCGTCGGTCCGCTGGATCATCGACTTGAACTCGGTGAGCAGTTTCGACGCCATGGACGGACTGATCTGCGACTGTCCGTCGGCCACCGCGCGAATGGCGGTGGCCACCTCGTCCGTCGAGATCTCCTTGAGGAGATATCCGGTGGCACCCGCCTTGATCGCCTCGTAGAGGTCGGCCTCCTCGTCGCTGATCGTCAACATGATGATCTTGGCGCTGGGAGCCACCTCCTTGATGGAGGTGCAGGCCTCGATGCCGCCCCGCCTGGGCATCCGCACATCCATCAGGACGATGTCCGGCAGCAGGTCGGCGGCCTTCTCCACGGCCTCGGCGCCGTCACCGGCCTCCCCGACGACCTGGATGTCCTCCTCGGCCGCGAGCACGATCTCCAGACCGCGGCGGAACAGGGCGTGGTCGTCCACGACAAGGACCCTGATCGGCTCCTTGCGCGCAGAGCCCGCGTCCGGGCCCATGCCGGCAGCGCCGTCGTCGATCCCCTCGTCGACGCCCTCGCTCCGCATCGGTCCGAAACTGTCCGCCATCGTTCCTCCCCCTGAAGGCTGTGGCCTGTGGTCCTGAGCCATCGCCAACCCAGAGCAACGACCCACCGGTTGGGCCGTTGCCGCCATGATTCCATGTCCGGCCGACACCGGGGTGACTCACGGGCCACGAAGGGGTCGCACACCCTCGCGCACCGTCGCACACCGGTGCCCCTGGGGGCGCACACGCGCTCCAGGGGCACCGGTCCGCTGTCACCGGGCGTCGTCAGCCGCCGAGTGCGTCGCCCGCATCGGGAGCGTTCGCCTGGGTGACCATCGTGTCCGTGGTGAGGTGGATCACGCCGTAGTCGTAGGCGTGCCGCCGGTAGACGACGCTGGGCTCCTTGGTCTCGGAGTCGACGAACAGGTAGAAGTCGTGCCCGACCAGCTCCATCTCGTAGAGCGCCTGGTCGAGGGACATCGGTGCGGCCACGTGGGTCTTCTCGCGGACGACGAGCGGGCCGTCGCCCTGGACCTCGAGCGAGCCGATCTTCTTGGTGGGTACGCCGTCCGGCTTCTCCTGCGGGACGACCTCACCGCTCCCGTTGAGCGTCGCCGCGCCGGGGACGTGGTCGGCGACCTCGGCTGCCGAGATCCTGCGCGCACCGCGGCGCGAGAAGCGCTTGTCGTGCTGCTTGCGCAGCCGGGCACCGAGCTTCTCCGCCGCCAGGTCGAGTGCCGCGTACGGGTCGCTCGCCGCTGCCTCCGCCCGGATCACCGGACCGCGGGAGCGGAGCGTGATCTCCACTCGGTCACAGCGGTCGGCCTGCCGGGGGTTCGGCTCCTTGGACACCTCGACGTCGAGGCTGATCACCTTGCCATCGAGCTTCTGGATCTTCTCCAGCTTCAGCTTCTCGGCCACGTGCTTCCGGAACCGCTCGGGCACCTCGGTCTTGCGGCCCTTGACGACGATGTCCACGCAGAACTCCGTTCCCGGATCGCTCCGCTTCTGTGGCGGAGCATCTCCCTTTCGCACCAGGTTCCGGTCTGTCCCAGAACCTCGGACTCGGTGACTTCCACCTCCTCCCCCGCGGGCGAGATCTCCACTCCACCGGTGCGGGTGATGACGGTGAAACCCGCAGCACGGCATTCGGATTTAAGAGGTGTGGCCTGCGCCTTTGCCTCACAACCGAACATATCTCGCCCGGACGGATGTCGTCACCCTCTACCGCGGCGTACCTCCGTTCCGGTGAATTGAACCTCTCATTACCTGCAACGACGCAAGTTCTCAGTCAGTTCCGGTTTATTTCGAAAGAATCTGGTGAGGCCGCGACCACTGCCGCGCAGATCGCTTCACGAATCACGCCACCGCCTCCGTTCGGGCCCGCCATTCGGGGCCCGGTCTTCCGTTCCTCTCTGCCTTCCCCTGCCGCCGACGGATACACAGCCGATCTCACCGTCCCGTACGTGGCGGGCCCCGTCCTCCACTCAGCCGCGTCGGTCCTCTCCGCACGCACGGCACGCGCCGCCTCCGTCAGAGACGCCCCCGTGGTCATCAGGTCGTCGACGAGGACGACCGGCCCACCCCCGCACAGCAGCCGGCCACCGCCGGGAACCACGGCCAGCGCGCCGGCGAGATTCTCCAGCCGCCGGCGGGCGCCGAGCCCCGACTGGTCGGCCACGGCGTGCCGCTGACGCAGCACGGCCAGCACCCGGGCGGACCTACCGGTCCGCCGCAACTCCCGCGCCGCCGCGAGGGCGATCCGCCGCGCCGGGTCGTGCCCGCGTGTGCGCACCGCCCGGCGCGCGGAGGGCACGGGCACGAGCAGCACCGGCCCCCGCCGGTCTGGGGACCCCATGTCACCGGCACCCGCCTCCGCCTCCCGGAGTCCTGCCCGCACCGCTCCCGCCAGAGCGGCGCCGAGCGGTGCCGTGAGAGCCAGTACGCCGCGCTCCTTGTGGGCCAGCAGGGCGGCCCGCACCTCGTCCGCGTACCGGGCGGCCGCGTGCACCACCGGCAGCCCGGAAGGCTCCGGCACCGGCCGGACCCGGCGCGGCGCGCCCCCGTTCAACGCCGTACGGCACCGGGGACACAGCACCGCGCGAGCCCTGCCGCAGCCTCCGCACTCGGCCGGCAGCACCAGGTCCGTGAGGTCCTGCCACCATCTCCGCATGGCCACCACTGTGCCAACACCCGCAGGACTCGACCAGGCCTGTGGACAACGCTGGAGGGCTCCCTGTGGAAAACTCCGGATCACGATCGCCACGCATCACCCACACGAGTGAACGCCCGCGTCGGAACAGCCGGTCACCTCACCGTGGACAGACCTCGGCCGGACCGACCACGCCCCGGACAGACCGCACCCCGGCCGCCCGCACCCCGGGACAGGCCTCCCCCCGGGACAGGACCCCGGGAAACAGGCCTCACCCCGGATAGACCGGCGCCGTCCCCTCCGTCACCTTCTGCCACTGCAGCCCTGACGGCAGCCGCACGATCACGTCCTCCGAGTACGCCACCAGCGGCAGCCCCTCGTCCTCCGTCGCGGCGATCTCCTTCACCCCGGTCAGGGCCGCGGGCACCGACGCCTCCGGCGTGGAGCCGTCGACCTGGACGTATCCGATCTGCTGGACGCCCCCACGCTCACGCCCGACCACCACGAGCCGGCTGTCACCGGCCCAGGACATGGCCGTGACCTCCTCCAGTTCCGGAGTCGCGGAGCGCAGCTCGACGACGGTCACCGCGGAGGAAGACCCGCCGGCCTTCCCGTCCCGCTCGGTAGCCTCCCCGTCCCGCTCGGTCTTCCCGTCCCGCTCGATCCGCCCGATGAGCAGCGCCCGCTTGCCGTCCTTCTCCACGATGAGCGCGACCCGCACGCCGTCGGCCGCCACCCGCACGGCCTGGACCCGCCCGTCCAGCCCCGGGGTCCGCACCTCCAGCGGCTCGCCCGCGCCCTCCTTCAGCAGCAGCCGGGGGGCGCCCGGGTCGCGGTCGGCGATCCACAGGTCGCCCCGCGCGTCCCAGCTGGGCGGCGTCAGCCGGTTCTCCTCCGTCTTGCCCTTGCTGACCAGTACCGGGTCGCCGAGCGAACCACCCGGGACCAGCGAGCCGACGTACAGCGACTTGTTGTCGAGGCCGATGGCGGCCGCACTGTGTTCGTCCCGCGACACCGCCACCGACCGCAGTCCCACCGAGCCCTCGCCGAGCGCCCCGGGGACGGGTTCCGGCCGGGTCCCGTTACTGCCCGCGGCGATGCGCACCAGCCGGTTCTCGTCGTCGACGAAGTACAGGTAGTCGGGCCGCTGGGCCGAGCCGCGCGTCGCGACCGCCTCGGCCCGGTCCTCGGTGAGCGAGCACAGTCGCTCGCCGCCCGAGCGCAGCTCGACCTCCTCCACCACCGGGGTGAGGTTCTGCAGCGTGAAGAGGAGCTGGGCCGCCATCTCGTCGCACTTGTCGTCGCCGGCCCGGGCAGCCCTGTCGTTCAGCCGCACCGTCAGCTTGTTGTGATCGTCGGGTGTCAGCGAGCCGGCGTCCTTCGCCAGCGCCGTCCCGGTCGGGAAGCTCGACCTGACCACGGGCCCGAGCAGCCCCGTCGGCCCGTTGATCAGGGAACGCACCACCTGGGTCATGGGGTCCACGAGCCGGCGCACGTAGACGGGGTCGGCGACGGCCGCCGGCTGCGCGCTCGTACCGGCCTGTGTGGTGGCAGCCGTGTTCGAGGCGAAGTAGTACTTGTTGACGGACATGTAGGTGCGCTGGAAGTCCGCCTTGCCCATGATGACGCCCTGCGGCAGATCGTCGATGCGCCACTGCCCGCTCTTGTTGTCCCGGGTCAGGTGCACCGGTTCGCGGTACTCACCGTCCGCCGGCGAGTACGACTGCTGCCCGTCCACCGTGGCGACCCTGGTACCGGTCAGCGTGACCGAGTAGTCGTCGCCGTCGTCGCGGCTTCCGGAGTGGTCGGACTCGGTGCCCGGACCTCCCGTCAGCACCGTCGTGGCCCGCTCCGGCCGCCAGGTCCTCGCCGCCTCGCCCGTCAGGTACTTGCGCGCCGTCTCGTACTGGGGCTCGTTGCTGGTCAGCGCCTCCAGGAAGCCCTGCACGATCTCCGTGGGCGAGTCGTCCTCCCGCGGCGGCATCGCGAACACCCGCACCTGCGGGTCCTGCCGCGACGTCGACTCCACTCCCCGCAGATCCCCGCTGTCGGGCATGGACGCACACCCGGCCAGCAGTACGACGCCACAGACGGCGTACGTCACCGCGCGCGCCGGCCCCCGCCGACCGCTCCCCTCGCGGTCAGCGCCCACGAGATGCCTCCCCTTGCCTGCTCGAGTCCTCCGGTCCGGCGTCCGGACGGCTCGACGCCTCCGGCGCGGATCCGCCGTCCTGTCTCCTCGCGCCCGACACGGGCCGCGGCACCACGCGCGCGCCGTTGCCGGGCAGTGCCGTCGGATCGGCCGTGGGGGCCCCGGCGGCCGACCGCGGCGGGATCGGTCCTCGGGCGGACACCGGGGGTGCCTGCCCGACCGACGCCTGCGCCGGGACGGTGGCCGCCCTGTCCGCGCCCCGCGGCGGACCGGCGCCGTCGGGGCCGGCGTCGACCAGCGCGCGGTTGCTCCGCGAGTCCGCCGGCTCCAGTGGTATCGGCGAACCCCGCAGCGGCTCGTCCGCCGTCCTGGGCAGCGTCAGCCGGAACTGCGAGCCGCCACCGGGCTCACCCCAGGCCTGCAGCCAGCCGCCGTGCAGCCGCGCGTCCTCCAGGGCGATCGACAACCCCAGCCCCGTACCGCCGGTGGTACGCGCGCGTGCCGGGTCGGCCCGCCAGAAGCGGCTGAAGACACGGGCGCCCTCGCCCGGCTTGAGTCCGACGCCGTAGTCGCGCACCGCCACGGCGACCGCGCCTCCGGCCGCGGCGAGCTTGACGACGACGTCGTTGCCCTCGCCGTGCTCGACGGCGTTGACGACGAGGTTGCGCAGTACCCGCTCCACCCGCCGGGCGTCCGCCTCGGCGACGACGGGCTGCTGGTCGCCGACGACGCGTATCCGTGTGCCCTTGCGCTCGGCGAGCGGTTCGGCGCCGCCGACGACCCGCCGTACGACCTCCCTGAGGTCTATCGGCTCCGCCTCCAGCGCCGCCGCGCCCGCGTCGAAGCGGCTGATCTCCAGCAGGTCCGCGAGCAGCGTCTCGAACCGGTCCAGCTGGTCGGCGAGCAGCTCCGCCGACCGCGCGGTCACCGGGTCGAAGTCCACGCGCGCGTCGTGGATGACGTCGGCGGCCATCCGCACCGTGGTCAGCGGCGTTCGCAGCTCGTGCGACACGTCGGAAACGAACCGCCGCTGCATCCGCGACAGGTCCTCCAGCTGGGAGATCTTCAGCTGCAGGTTCTGCGCCATCTTGTTGAAGGCCTCGCCGAGCCGCGCGATGTCGTCCTCGCCGGTGACCTTCATCCGTTCCTGCAGCCGCCCGGCGGACAGCCGCTCCGCGATGCTCGCCGCCATCCGTACGGGCGTGACGACCTGGCGCACCACGAGCCAGGCGATGGCCCCGAGCAGGACGACGACGAAGAGCCCGGCCGTCGCCAGCGTGCCTCTGACCAGGCTGAGCGACTCCTCCTCCTGCGTGAGGGGGAAGAGGTAGTAGAGCTGGTACGGCTCACCGTTGGGGTCGTTGACCTGCTTGCCGATGACCAGACCGGGCTGGGACGGCTCGCCGAAGTCGTAGACGATCCGGGTGTAGCTCTGCGCCGCCACCGTGCTGCCGTCGATCCGCTCCCGCAGATCCTCGGGCACGCTGCGCGACCAGTTGACGAAGCCGGAGGCGCGCAGACCGCGCCCGCTGCCGCTCTCCCCGCCCATGGGGAGGGTGACCACGTCGAAGGCGCCCTGGCCGCCGCTGGAGAGCGACTTCACCAGTTCGCTCATCCACTGGTTGACGTTCTGCGGGGGGCGGCCGTCCACGGGGACGACGGGCACGCCGTCGTCACCGGTCACACTGGCCGCCTCTTCGGCCTTCTGCTTGGCCACCGCGAACCCGCCGGTGGCCTGGCTCTGGGACGCCTTCACCTTCGCGTCCAGCAGCCCGTTGCGGACCTGCCCGATCACCACGAAGCCGAGCAGCAGCACCACGCCGAGCGACATCAGCAGCGTGGTGACGACGACCTTGAGCTGGATGTTGCGCCGCCACAGCCGCATGACGGGCAGCAGCGGACGGTGCACCCAGCGCATGAACAGCCGGAGCACCGGGCTGCCCTGCACCCCGCCGTGCAGCAGCCCACCCTCCAGCAGCCGGTTCCAGCGGGAACCGGTGGACGGGTGACCGACAGGCCCTCCGGCGTGGGCCCCGGACCGGCCGGGCGCCGAAGCGGCACTGTCCCTGGTCATGTCAGCTCGGTCCGGCCTTGTAACCGACGCCACGGACGGTCACCACGATCTCCGGCTTCTCCGGGTCCTTCTCGACCTTGGAGCGCAGCCGCTGCACATGCACGTTGACCAGCCGGGTGTCGGCCGCGTGCCGGTAACCCCAGACCTGCTCGAGGAGCACCTCACGCGTGAACACCTGCCACGGCTTGCGGGCCAGCGCCACCAGCAGATCGAACTCCAGCGGCGTCAGCGCGATCGACTGACCCTCCCGCTTCACGGAGTGACCGGCCACGTCGATGACCAGGTCGCCTATGGCGAGCTGCTCCGGCGCCGGTTCCTCGGACCTCCTCAGGCGCGCCCTGATACGGGCCACCAACTCCTTCGGCTTGAACGGCTTCACGATGTAGTCGTCGGCGCCCGACTCCAGACCCACCACGACATCGACGGTGTCACTCTTCGCCGTCAGCATCACGATCGGCACACCCGACTCCGCCCTGATCAGGCGGCACACCTCGATGCCGTCCCGACCGGGCAGCATCAGGTCGAGGAGCACCAGGTCCGGCTTGGTCTCCCGGAAGGCGGCCAGCGCCTTGTCACCGTCGGCTACGAAAGACGGCTCAAAACCCTCACCACGCAGCACAATGCCGAGCATCTCGGCCAGTGCGGTGTCGTCGTCGACGACAAGGACTCGTCCCTTCATAAACGACATCATCCCATTAGCTAATCGTTACCTGGCGTGACCTGGCACACAGCTCGGCGAGAGCCTCGGTCGTCACGGGCGAAACCGCGCCCTCCTCGGTGACGATCGCCGTCACCAGTTCGGGCGGAGTCACATCGAACGCCGGGTTGTACGCCTGGGTCCCCAGGGGTGCCACCGGAATCCCGCCTCCCGCTCCGGCCACCGGCACCTGAGGTGCTGTGACCTCGGTCACTTCGTATCCGGGGCGTTGCTCCACTTCGATGGACGCCCCGTCCGGCGTGTCCGGATCCACCGTCGTGACCGGGGCCACCACGATGAACGGCACGTGGTGGTACCTCGCGAGCACGGCGAGCGGATAGCTCCCCACCTTGTTCGCCACCGAACCGTCGGCCGCGATGCGGTCCGCGCCGATGAGCACCGCGTCCACCTCACCCGCCGCGAACAGCGAACCGGCCGCGTTGTCGGTGAGCAAGGTGTACGCCATGTCGTGGCGGGCCGCCTCGTATGCCGTCAGGCGAGCACCTTGCAGCAAGGGACGCGTTTCGTCCACCCACAGCCTCCGCAGCCGCCCCGACCGGTGCGCCGCGAGGGCCACCGCGAATGCGGTTCCCTCGCCGCCCGACACCAGCGAACCGGTGTTGCAGTGGGTGAGGACGCGGTGCCCGCCGGCGGGCAGCAGCTCGTCCAGCAGGGCCAGCCCGTGCGCGGCCATCCGGGCGCTGGCCTCGGCGTCCTCCCGGTGCAGCGCCCGCGCCGCGGCCAGCGCGGCCGCGGCGGCCTGCCGGGTGTCACCGGTCCTCACGAGCGCCGCCTGGTGAGCGGCCCGCGCCCGGCGCACCCCGACGGCGAGGTTCACCGCGGTGGGCCGGGCCCCCGCCAGCGCGGCCGCGGCCTCCTCCACCTCGAAGCCCCGGGCGGCGGCGAGCGCGACACCGTAGGCGCCCGCGACGCCGAGCAGTGGCGCCCCGCGCACGGCGAGCGAGCGAATCGCCTCCACGAGCACGGACGCGTCCGTGCAGACCAGCTCGACCTCCTCGGCCGGCAGCCTGGTCTGGTCCAGCAGGACCAGAACCGGGCCATCGGGGGGTTCCTCCCAGCGAAGAGCCGGTATGCCGGCCGGCCGCTTGCCGTCGCCGCTTTGCGCGTACTGATCAGCCATGCGGCCAGTCTGCCCCCTACCCGACGGACAATTGAAGGTGCGCAGCCCATACCGCGCCCGGTCCACGGCCGACCGCCCCATGGCACGATGGCTGCCAACCTGCCGCCGCGACCGCGGACGGGCACCGTGAAGGAGCGACGATGAACGACACTCCGGGCTGGGCCTCGCCCGGATCCGCCCCGTCCGACGGGCGGGAGCCCGGCGCGTCCGGCCCCGCCGACCGCCCCGGCGGCCCCGATCAGCCCGCGCAGCCCGCGGACCGGCCGGGCGCGGAACCGACGAGTCCCGGCACGAAGTGGTCCAAGGAGCAGCCGCCCGCCGGCCAGTGGTCCGCGCCCACCGGCCCCGACCAGGCCCCGCCTCCCCCACCGCCGAACCAGGGCTGGGGCGCCCCGCCCCCCGGGGGCGGCTACGGAGGTCCGGGCGGATACGGCGGTCAGGGCGGCGGATACGGCGGCTACGGCCCCCCTGGTGGGCACGGCGGCTGGGGAGGCGGCTGGGGAGGACCCCCGCCCGCGGCCAAGCCCGGCGTGATCCCGCTCCGCCCGCTGGGCGTCGGCGAGATCCTCGACGGCGCCGTCTCCACCATGCGCACCTACTGGCGCACGGTCCTCGGCATCTCGCTGACCGTCGCGGTCTTCACGGAGATCATCGTCGTGCTGCTCCAGGGCCTGGTCCTGGACGACACCGGCACCGAGGCCCTCAACGACCCCGACGCCACCCTGAGCGAACTCGGCGACGCCCTTGCCGAAACCACGATCAGCTCGGGTGTCATCCTCCTGATCTCCCTGATCGGCACCGTCCTGGCCACCGCCCTGCTGACGACCGTCACCAGCCGCGCCGTCCTGGGCAGGCCGGTGGCCATCGGCGAGGCCTGGCGGGACGCCCGCCCCCAGGTACCGAAGCTGTTCGGCCTGATCGTCCTGCTCCTGCTCATCGTCGCCGGCATCGTCACGGTCGGCATGGCACCCGGTCTCCTCGTCGCGGCCGCGGGAGGCGGCGACGCGGGCGTGGCCCTGACCGTCCTGGGAGTCCTGGCGGCCGGCGTCGTCGCGGTGTGGCTCATGGTCCGCTTCTCGCTGGCGTCCGCCGCTCTCATGCTGGAGAAGCAGGGCGTCAAGAAGGCGATGAGCCGCTCCGGGAAGCTGGTGCGCGGCTCCTGGTGGCGGGTCTTCGGCATCCAGCTGCTCGCGACGATCATCGCGTACGTCATCACGTCGATCATCATCATCCCCTTCACCTTCCTCGCGGCGGCCCTCGGCGGCGACGGCGTCGGCGGCTTCCTGGAGGGCACCGGGGGCCTCGGCTGGACGTTTCTCATCGTCAGCGGCATCGGCTCGGTGATCGGCTCCATGATCACCTTCCCGATCACGGCGGGCGTCACCGTGCTGCTCTACATCGACCAGCGAATCCGCCGCGAGGCCCTCGACCTCGAACTGGCCCGTGCCGCCGGTCTCCGGGACACCGGCGCGCCCGGCACCACCCCGGGGAGCTGATGCGGTGATCCCGGCGGGGGGAGTTCTCACAGAGGTGCTGTCACGCGCCGCCGTACGGGCGCCGGCGCGGGCCGGCGACAGCTTCGCGCTGTCGATGTCACGCTCGGGCGACGAACCGCCGGTGACGATCCCGCGCGACCCCGCGCGGGAGGCCGCGCGGCGTGAGCTGTCCAAGCGGATGTACCACGAGAACGACCCCAGCTGGTTCCAGCGCGCCCTGAACGCCTTCTGGGACTGGATCGACGACCTGTTCAGCAGCGCCGCCTCCGCAACCCCCGGCGGCACGCTCGGCCTGGTCATCGTCATCGTGGCCGTCGTGGCGGTGCTGGGCGCCCTCTGGTGGCGCCTGGGCACCCCGCGCCGCCAGGCGGCCTCCGCGCCCGCTCTCTTCGACGACCGCCCTCGCAGCGCCGCCGACCACCGCGCCGCCGCCGACGCGCACGCCGCCCAGGGCCACTGGAACCAGGCCGTCCAGGAACGCATGCGGGCCGTCGTCCGTGCCCTGGAGGAACGCGCCCTCCTCGACATCCGCCCCGGCCGCACCGCCGACGAGGCGGCCGTCGAGGCCGGCCGCGCCCTGCCCGCCCACGGCGCCGGACTGCGCGCCGCCGCCCGGGACTTCGACGACGTCACATACGGCGGCCGTCCCGGTACCGAGCAGTCGTACTGGCGCCTCACCGAACTCGACCGCGCGCTGGAACGCGGCAAGCCACAGCCGGCGGACAGCACGACCGTCGGTAACGCCGACAGCACGGACCCGAACGCCCGCCAGGGAGCCGCCGGATGACCACCGAGGCCACGCTCCCCACCACCTCGGCCTCGCCCACCGCACGCCAGGTGTGGACACGCACGCGGGGCATCGCGCTCGCCCTCGTCGTGCTGCTCGTCGGCGCCGTCGCGATCGCCGTCGTCCGCTCCGACGCCCGGCACGGCGAACTCGACCCGCGCTCCGCCGACCCCTACGGCAGCCGGGCCGCCGCGGAGCTCCTCGCCGACCGGGGCGTATCCACACGCGTGGTCACCACCCTGGACGAGGCCCGCGCCGCGGCCGGTCCCGACACCACCCTGCTGGTCGCCGTCCCCGACCTCCTGACCGGGCATCAGCAGACGCGGCTGCGCTCCGCGACCGAAGGCTCCGGCGGCCGTACCGTGCTCGTGGCTCCGGGCGGTCCCGCTGTCGAACGTCTCGTCCCCGGCGTCACCGCCGACCCCGCGCTCAGCCTCGACTCGACGCTGGCCCCCGACTGCGACCTGCCCGCCGCCCGGCGTGCGGGCACCGCCGACACCGGCGGCATCCGCTACAGCAGCGCCCACCTCGAAGCCGACGCCTGCTACCCCAGCCGGCGCCTGGCCACCCTGCTGCGCATCCCCGAGGCATCCGGAGAAACCGCCCAGGAGGGAGCCCCGGGCGACACGGTCGTCCTCGGCGCCCCCGACATCCTCTACAACAACCACCTCGACGAGCACGGCAACGCCTCGCTCGCCCTCCAGCTCCTCGGCTCCCGCGACCACCTGGTCTGGTACCTCCCCTCGGTCTCCGACACCACGGCCCCGGACGACGAGCGCAGCTTCTTCGACCTGCTCCCCTCCGGCTGGCTCTGGGGCACCCTGCAGCTCTTCGTCGCCGCCGCCCTCGCGGCCCTGTGGCGGGCACGCCGACTCGGCCCCCTGGTGCCGGAAAGACTCCCCGTGGCGATCCGCGCCTCCGAAACCGCCGAAGGCCGCGCCCGCCTCTACCGCAAGGCGGGCGCCCGCGACCGCGCGGCCACCGCTCTTCGCTCCGCCACCCGCACCCGCCTCGCCCCCCTCGTAGGAGTCCCCGCCACCCAGGCGCACACGCCCGAGGCCCTGCTCCCCGCCCTGTCCGCCCACCTCCACGGCGAACAAGGCGAACACGGCGAACACCGCGACGGACAGTCCCCGCACGCCCTCCTCTTCGGCCCGCCGCCCGGCGACGACGCGGCCCTCATCGCACTCGCCGACCAACTCGACGCCCTCGAAAGAGAGGTACGCCGTCCATGATGGACCCGACCACTGACAACGCCGGGCAGACCGGGGACCCGGGCAAAGCCCGCGCCGCCCTGGAGGCCCTGCGCGCCGAGATCGCCAAGGCCGTGGTCGGCCAGGACGCCGCCGTCACCGGTCTCGTCGTGGCGCTCCTGTGCCGCGGCCACGTCCTCCTCGAAGGCGTCCCCGGAGTCGCCAAGACCCTTCTGGTCCGCGCCCTGGCAGCCGCCACCGAGCTCGACACCAAGCGCGTCCAGTTCACCCCCGACCTGATGCCGAGCGACGTCACCGGCTCGCTGGTCTACGACGCGCGCACCGCCGAGTTCTCCTTCCAGCCCGGCCCGGCCTTCACCAACCTGCTCCTCGCCGACGAGATCAACCGCACACCCCCGAAGACCCAGTCGTCCCTCCTCGAAGCCATGGAGGAACGCCAGGTCACGGTCGACGGCACGCCCCGCCCGCTCCCCGAGCCGTTCCTGGTCGCTGCGACCCAGAACCCGGTGGAGTACGAGGGCACGTACCCCCTCCCGGAAGCCCAGCTGGACCGCTTCCTCCTCAAGCTCACCGTCCCGCTCCCCTCCCGGCAGGACGAGATCGACGTCCTCACCCGCCACGCCTCGGGCTTCGACCCGCGCGACCTGCGCGCCGCCGGCGTACGCCCCGTGGCGAACGCCGCCGACCTGGACGCCGCCCGCGCCGAGGTGGCCAGGACGACGATCTCCCCCAAGATCACGGCCTACGTCGTCGACCTCTGCCGCGCCACCCGCGACTCGCCGTCCCTCACCCTCGGGGTCTCCCCCCGCGGTGCCACGGCGCTTCTCTCCACGGCCCGCGCGTGGGCCTGGCTGACGGGCCGCGACTACGTCACCCCCGACGACGTGAAGGCCCTGGCTCTTCCCACTCTCCGGCACCGCGTCCAGCTCCGCCCGGAGGCCGAGATGGAGGGCGTGACCACGGACTCCGTGATCAACGCGATCCTCGCCCACGTCCCCGTCCCCCGCTGATGGCTTTCACCGGACGCGCCGCGCTCCTCGCGGCCATCGGTTCCGTCCCGATCGGCATCTGGGACCCCAGCTGGACTGGCGTCCTCGCGGTCAACGCCCCGCTGGCCGCGGCCTGCGCCTGCGACTTCGCCCTGGCCGCCCCCGTACGACGCCTGCTCCTGACCCGCTCCGGCGAGACCTCCACGCGCCTGGGCGACACCGCCGACGTCACCCTGACGGTCGGCAACCCGTCCGGCCGACCGCTCCGAGCCCATCTCCGCGACGCCTGGCCGCCCAGCACCTGGCAGCCCGGAACGGAGACGACGGCCTCCCGCCATCGCGTGACGGTGCCCGCAGGCGAACGCCGCCGCGTCACCACCCGCCTACGTCCCACCCGCCGCGGCGACCGCCAGGCGGACCGCGTCACGATCCGCTCGTACGGCCCCCTGGGGCTCTTCGCCCGTCAGGGCACCCACCGGGTCCCCTGGACGGTACGTGTCCTGCCTCCGTTCACCAGCCGCAAGCATCTCCCCTCCAAGCTGTCCCGCCTGCGTGAACTCGACGGCCGCACCAGCGTGCTCACCCGCGGGCAGGGCACGGAGTTCGACAGCCTGCGCGAGTACGTTCCCGGTGACGACACCCGTTCCATCGACTGGCGCGCGACAGCCCGCCAGTCCACCGTCGCCGTACGCACGTGGCGGCCCGAACGAGACCGCCACATCCTGCTCGTCCTCGACACCGGCCGCACCTCGGCCGGCCGTGTGGGCGACGCCCCCCGCCTCGACGCGTCCATGGACGCCGCCCTGCTGCTGGCCGCCCTCGCCTCCCGCGCCGGAGACCGCGTCGATCTCCTCGCGTACGACCGTCGGGTGCGGGCCCTCGTCCAGGGCCGCACGGCCGGCAACGTACTGCCTTCCCTTGTCAACGCGATGGCACCCCTGGAACCGGAGCTGGTGGAGACCGACGCACGCGGTCTTACCGCCACCGCCCTCCGGTCGGCCCCTCGCCGCTCCCTGATCGTGCTGCTCACAGCGCTCGACGCCGCGCCGATCGAGGAAGGGCTGCTCCCCGTCCTGCCCCAGCTGACCCAGCGCCACACCGTCGTCCTGGCGTCGGTGGCGGATCCGCACATCTCCCGGATGGCCCAGGCGCGCGGAAACACGGACGCGGTCTACGAGGCCGCAGCGGCAGCGCGGGCCCAGGCGGAACGCCACCGCACCGCGGACCAGCTCCGCCGGCACGGCGTGACGATCGTCGACGCGACTCCTGACGAACTGGCCCCGGCACTGGCCGACACCTACCTGGCGCTGAAGGCGGCGGGACGCTTGTAGCCGGTCGGCAGGACGCACAAAAGACGCGGGGTCGACCGACCCGGCCCCGCCACTACCACCATTGACCCCAAACGCAGAAAACCCCGCACCGTTCCCGGTGCGGGGTCTCCTCGCAATGATTGTTCGGCGGCGTCCTACTCTCCCACAGGGTCCCCCCTGCAGTACCATCGGCGCTGTAAGGCTTAGCTTCCGGGTTCGAAAT
>NZ_JBIRNE010000020.1:0-143929 GCF_044331465.1 Streptomyces sp. NPDC017225
ACTTTTGGCACGCTGTTGAGTTCTCAAGGAACGGACGCTTCCTTTGTACTCACCCGAGAGACTCTCTCAGGCTTTCCTCCGGGCGCTTCCCTTCGTTGTTCCCAACACTATCAGGCTTTCCCGGTGCTTCTGACCACCGTCCTGCGGGCATGCAGAAGGCGATCCAGCGATAGGATCTGACAAGTTGGGTACTGCCGGGGCGAGGATGCCTTGCTTCGCGTCGCTCAACCTCAGGCAGGAGTAACGACTGTACACGGAGCCGTGGAACGGGTGCAAATCCGTGGGGACTGTGGTCTAGACCTCTAATCGGAACACTCATGCGGAACCGGTACTTCCTATGACATACGCTGCTGCTCAGTGCGCCGTCCGGGACAGGCAGTGACGGCCCGTATATATCTCCGCCACCTGGGAGGCTTCCCATGACCACCGTCTCGTCCCCGCTCGCAGGACGTGCCATCGGACTGGCCGCTGTGCCCGATCCCGTCTTCTCCGGGGCCATGGTCGGCCCGGGTACCGCCATCGACCCCGTGAGGGAGCCCTCCGAGGCGGTCGCCCCCGTGGACGGGGTGATCGTCTCTCTGCACCCGCACGCCTATGTCGTCGTCGACGACAGCGGACACGGTGTGCTGACTCATCTCGGCATCGACACCGTGCAGCTCAACGGTGAGGGTTTCGAGCTGCTGGTGAACAAGGGCGACACCGTCGTGCGTGGGCAGGGCGTGGTCCGCTGGGACCCGGCCGCCGTCGAGGCCGCGGGCAAGTCGCCGGTCTGTCCGATCGTGGCCCTGGAGGCGACGGCCGAGGCCCTCACCGATCTCCGTGAGGACGGCGAAGTGACGGCCGGCGAGAGTCTCTTCCTCTGGAAGTGACGTCGACGCCGTCGTACGACGGCTGGTAGGACAACCACCGCGGCGGCGGGACCCGCCGCACTATCGGGACGGGTGAGATGGAGACAACGCTGCGAGGCGTCGGTGTGAGCCACGGTGTGGCGATCGGCGAGGTTCGGCACATGGGCACGGCGGTGCTCGAGCCGCCGGCCAAGCAGATTCCGGCTGAGGACGCGGAGCGCGAGCAGGGGCGCGCCCGCAAGGCCGTGGAGGCTGTGGCGGCCGACCTGATGGCGCGCGGCAATCTGGCGGGGGGCGAAGCCCAGGCGGTGCTCGAGGCCCAGGCCATGATGGCCCAGGACCCCGAGCTGATGTCGGACGTGGACCGGCGGATCGCCGTCGGCAGCACGGCCGAGCGCGCGGTGTACGACGCCTTCGCCGCGTACCGCGCCCTGCTGGCCGGTGCCGGTGAGTACCTGGCCGGCCGGGTGGCCGATCTCGACGATGTGCGGAATCGTATCGTCGCCCGTCTGCTCGGGGTACCGATGCCGGGCGTGCCGGACAGCGACGAGCCGTACGTTCTCATCGCGCGGGATCTGGCGCCCGCGGACACGGCGCTGCTGGACCCGACGCTGGTCCTCGGTTTCGTCACCGAGGAGGGCGGGCCGACCAGCCACAGTGCGATTCTCGCGCGGGCGCTCGGCGTGCCGGCCGTGGTGGCGCTGCCGGGCGCCGGGGAACTACCGGAGGGCACGGTCGTCGCCGTGGACGGCAGTACCGGCGAGATCTTCGTGAATCCCGGCGAGGAGCAGAAGGCGCGGCTGCGGGCGGAGGCGGCCGAGCGCAAGGCGGCGCTGGCCGCGTCGACGGGGCCGGGTGCGACCTCGGACGGTCACAAGGTGCCGCTACTCGCGAACATCGGCGGTCCCGCGGACGTGCCCGCGGCGGTCGAGGCCGGTGCGGAGGGTGTCGGTCTGTTCCGTACCGAGTTCCTCTTCCTCGACGACAGCGAGAACGCGCCGTCCGAGGAGAGGCAGGTCACCGCCTACCGGCAGGTGCTGGAGGCCTTCCCCGAGGGCCGGGTCGTCGTGCGGGTGCTGGACGCCGGTGCGGACAAGCCGCTGGACTTCCTGACCCCGGGCGACGAGCCGAACCCGGCGCTGGGCGTGCGCGGGCTGCGGACTCTGCTCGACCACCCGGACGTGCTGCGCACCCAGCTGACGGCGCTGGCGAAGGCGGCGGAGGGGCTGCCCGTCTACCTCGAGGTCATGGCCCCGATGGTGGCGGACCGGGCGGACGCCAAGGCGTTCGCGGACGCGTGCCGCGAGGCCGGGCTGCGGGCGAAGTTCGGCGCGATGGTGGAGATCCCGTCCGCCGCGCTGCGGGCGCGCTCGGTGCTGCAGGAGGTCGAGTTCCTGTCGCTGGGAACGAACGACCTCGCGCAGTACACCTTCGCCGCCGACCGGCAGGTGGGCGCGGTGTCCCGGCTGCAGGACCCGTGGCAGCCTGCCCTGCTCGACCTGGTCGCGCTGTCCGCCGACGCCGCCAGGGCCGAGGGCAAGAGCTGCGGTGTCTGCGGTGAGGCCGCGTCGGACCCGCTGCTGGCGTGCGTGCTGACCGGTCTGGGCGTCACCTCCCTCTCCATGGGTGCGGCGTCTCTTCCCTACGTCCGGGCGACGCTGGCGAAGTTCACGCTGGCGCAGTGCGAGCGTGCCGCGGCGGCCGCCCGTGCGGCGGACAGCGCCGAGGAGGCGCGGAACGCCGCTCAGGCGGTGCTGTCCGGCGAGTAGGGCCGGGCGAGGCCGCCGTCGGCTGTGGTGCGGGGCGTTCCACCTTCGGGTGGGGCGCCCCGCTCGCGTTCAGTGATGGTGCCCCGGTGGCAGGTGGTCGTCGCCGAGGTCGGGCGGCGCGCAGTAGTCGACGTTGGACTCCGGGGAGATGAGGTCGCCGGACTCGATGTCGGTGCAGTAGGCGTCGAAGACCTCACCGGCGGTGAGGGGGTCCAGACAGTATCCCCGCAGGCGCCAGCCGTGGACGCGGTCGGCACCGCCCGGGGTGCTGACGCGCATGACGAGTCCGCCGGGGCTGTGGGTGGCGAGGCCGAGGGCGAGGACGCTGGTGAATTCCAGGGCTTCGGCCTCGTCCATGTGCGGGACGCCGTCGATGTCCTCGTCGGCGTGCAGGACGGAGACGAGGGGTTCCGGGGAGCCGGAGACGCTGCAGACCAGGTGCCGGTCGCCCGGTGGAGCCGTTTCGAGGACGCGCAGGAGCAGTCGCGTGGCCCGGGTGAAGGCGGCTCGGCCGAGGTCCTCGCCGCAGGTGGAGCAGCTCCCGAGGCGGGCGAGCAGCGTGGACGTGTACTCCCACGTGGCCTGCCGGACGGCTTCGTCGACGAGGTCCGGGAGGAGGTCGGAGAGGGGCTGCCCCTCGTACGGGACGGTGGGGCCGCCGGCGGCGAGTTCGGCGGTGAACCGGGAGCGGCTGGCGTGGGCGTCGGGGTCGAGGCCCGAAGCCGAGCAGAAGTCGGCGTACTCCTCCGGGTCGAAGAGGGCGACGGTGGTGTGCGTGCCCTGTGAGGCGCGTGCCCTGAGCAGGGCCTCCACCTCGTGGAGGTAGGTCGCGTGGTCGTCGAAGGTGAAGCTGCGGTAGCGCCGCATGGCGCGGAAGTCGTGTTCGTCGGTGAGCAGTCCGATGGTGCCGGCGATCTCCCGGCGCAGGACGCTTCGTGTGGTCTGGTCGGTGTGCGCCATGTTTCCCCCTGTGCGCAGTCGATCAATGCTCACTCACAGTAACCGGCGGCACTGACAACGGCGTCGGGGCGGGCCCGCGATCCGGCCGCCGTTCGGGTCGGCCGGATCGTTGAGGGCCTGGTCAGGCGCGTTTGCGGGCGAGGTCCTCGTAGAAGTGGAGCAGGTCGAGGTTGTCGATGGAGCCGGGGTTGACGGCCTTGTCCAGTGGGGTGCCCTGGAGGAGGCGCTTGACCGGGACCTCGATGCGCTTGCCGGTCAGGGTGTGCGGGATGCCGGGCACTTCGATGACCTCGTCGGGGACGTGACGCGGGGAGAGCTGTTCGCGGATGGTCTGTTTGACGCGGTTCAGCAGGTCCTCGTCGAGGGCGGTTCCGGGGGCCAGGTGCACGAACAGGGGCATCCAGTAGCCGCCGTCGGGCTGTTCGACGCCGATGACGAGGGACTCCCTGATCTCGGGCAGCCGCTCGACGGCCTCGTAGATGTCGGCCGAGCCCATGCGGACGCCCTGCCGGTTGAGGGTGGAGTCGGAGCGGCCGTGGATGACGACGGATCCGCGGGAGGTGAGGGTGATCCAGTCGCCGTGCCGCCAGACGCCGGGGTAGGTGTCGAAGTAGCTGTCGTGGTAGCGGCTGCCGTCGGGGTCGTTCCAGAAGCGGATCGGCATCGAGGGCATGGGGTTGGTGACGACGAGCTCACCGACCTCGTCGGTGAGGGGTGCGCCGCCGGGGTCCCAGGACTGCAGGTCGGTGCCCAGGCCGGGGGCCTGGAGTTCGCCGATGTACACCGGGAGCGTGGGGACGGCGCCCGCGAAGCAGGAGCACACGTCGGTGCCGCCACTGACGGACGCGATCCACAGGTCGGCCCCGCTGTCCGCGAACTCGTCGTGCAGCCAGCGGAAGCCGTCGGGCGGCAGCGGGGAGCCGGTGGTGGCGACGCACTGGATCCGGGAGAGGTCGTGGTCGCGGGCCGGGTGCACGCCGGCCTTGCGGCAGGCCATGACGTAGGCGGCGGAGGTGCCGAAGAGGGTGGCCCCGGTGCGTTCGGCGATGCGCCACTGGGCGCCGGTGTCCGGGTGGCCCGGGCTGCCGTCGTAGAGGACGATCGTGGTGCCGGTGAGCAGGCCGGAGACGAGGAAGTTCCACATCATCCAGCCGGTGGACGTGTACCAGAAGAAGCGGTCCTCGGGGCCGAGGTCGCAGTGCAGGCCGAGCTGTTTGAGGTGCTCGACCAGGATGCCGCCCTGGGACTGGACGATGGCCTTGGGCAGGCCGGTGGTGCCGGAGGAGTAGAGCACCCACAGGGGGTGGTCGAAGGGCACCTGCTCGAAGACGGGGTCCGTGTCGGCGGAGGTCAGCGTCTCCCATTCCAGTGTGCCCTCGGGGGCCTCGGTGCCGAGGAGCGGGACGTGGACGACGGCGCGCAGGGTGGGCAGTTCGCGGCGCAGTTCGGCGACGGTGTCGCGGCGGTCGTGTTCCTTGCCGCCGTAGCGGTAGCCGTCGACGGTGAACAGGACCACGGGTTCGACCTGCTGGAAGCGGTCCAGGACGCTGCGGGCGCCGAAGTCGGGGGCGCAGGAGGTCCAGACACCGCCCACGGCGGCGGTGGCGAGGAAGGCGACCACGGCCTGGGGGATGTTCGGGAGGTAGCCGCTGACGCGGTCGCCGGGGCGTACACCGAGAGCGCGGAGTTCGGCGGCGAGCGAGCCGACCTGGCGACGCAGTTCGGCCCAGGTGACGGGGCTCGGTTCGTGGGTCTCGTCGACGTGCAGCAGGGCCGGTTCGTCCGCGCGGGTGGCCGCCGCGCGCAGGGCGTGCTCGGCGTAGTTGAGCGTGGCACCGGGGAACCACTGGGCGCCGGGCATGGAGCGGTCGCCCAGCACGCGCGTGTAGGGGGTCGAGAAGCGTACGTCGAACCATTCCGTGACGGCTTTCCAGAAGGTGGCCGGCTCGTCGACGGACCAGCGGTGCAGGGTGCCGTATCCGCCCTCGGCGGGGGCGCCGTGGTACTCGGCCGCCCAGGTCTGGAACCTGGTGATCCGGGCCTGGGCGATGCGCTGCGCGTCTGGCTGCCAGAGCGGCTGGGGGTTCACGGTCGACATGGGGCGGCTCCCGGACTGTGCGCGTCGTGTGCGTCCTGCGCGCACGCGCTGGGGTGTGCGCGTGACGCGGCTGACACGGACGATGCCATGTGATCGACTTCTACACCAGGGCGCGCCCCACATAGTCGGTGTCATGAAGATGTGGTCCCGTCACGGGTGAACGGCAGTTGAACGACGCCCGCGCGAGAGGCCGTCGATGGCAGGGTGAGCGGCATGGACGGTCGTGACCTGGTGCGTTCGATGAAAGCGTTCGGTTCTGCGGGGGCGGCGCAGGGGTTGCGTACCGTACGGGCGGCGTGGCGGAGGCGGCGTGCCGACGCCGCGGGGCTGCCGCCGCGGGGGGCGGAGCGTGCGCGGGTGCCGGGGCCGGTGCGGGAGGTCGAGCCCGGGCCCGGGGGCGGTGTCGTCCGGTTCGCCCGTTCGGAGCTGCGCGTCCTGGTGGCCGTGAACGGTGCCGTCTTCTGGGGCTGGGACGGGGCCGGCCCGGAGCCGTCGTACGCGTTGGCGGGCCGTTGTCCGGAGCCGGATCCGCGGGCGGTGCTGGAGCCCGACAAGGACGGCGGCTGGAGGGTGGTGGCCGAGCGGGCGACGGTGGCCGTGTCCCGGCACGGTGCGGTCGAGGTTCGTACGCCCGGGGGTGTGGTCCTGCGCCGTGAGCTGCCGCCCCGCTGGTGGGAACCGGCCGGTGGGGGGCCGGCGCGCTGGACCCAGCGGTCGGAGGTGGCGGCGGACGCCCGGTTCTTCGGGCTCGGTGGACGGGCGGCCGGCCCTCGGCTGCGGCAGGGCACGTACCGGCTGTGGAACACCTCGCCGGGTCCGGCCTCCGCTTCGGGGGAGGATCGGTCGTCCGTCACGATGCCCGTGCAGCTGGTGGTGGCCGACGCGGGGACGCATCTGGTGTTCCACGACAGTTCGTGGGACGGCACGGTGGCGTTGCGGGAGGGCGAGGAGGGGTCGGGGTCCGGACACGACCGGCCCGGGCGGAGTGTGCTGCGGATGGACGGCGGTCCGCTGCGGTGCTGGATGACGGTGGGTACTCCCGCGCGCGTGCTGCTCACCTG
The DNA here is from genome assembly GCF_044331465.1 of Streptomyces sp. NPDC017225. NCBI lineage: Bacteria > Bacillati > Actinomycetota > Actinomycetes > Kitasatosporales > Streptomycetaceae > Streptomyces > Streptomyces sp. NPDC017225. The sequence continues at coordinate 6,737 of NZ_JBIRNE010000020.1, forward strand.
GGCGTCGCTCACCGGTGCGCCCGCGCTGCCGCCCGCGTGGGCGCTCGGTCACCATCACGTGTGGTCGGGTCCCGGCGACGAGCAGGAGGTGCGCCGGGTCGTGGCCGGTCACCAGGAGCGTGACCTGCCGCTCGACGCCGTACACCTGGACATCGGCCATCTCGACGCACATCGGGTCTTCACCGTGGACGAGGAGCGGTTTCCCAAACTGCCCGTCCTCGCCGAGGAGCTGCGGCGGGACGGGATCCGGCTGGTGTCGGTGGTCGGTCCCGCGGTCCCGGCCGTGCCCGGCGACGCCGTGTACGACAGTGGGACGAGCGAGGGCGTGTTCGTGCGGGACGCCTCGGGTCCGGTCGTCCGGGGTGTGGCGTCGGCCGGGGACGTGGTCTTCCCGGACTTCACGCACGCGCGTGCGCGTGCGTGGTGGGGCGGGCTCTACGAGGAGCGGCTCGGGCGCGGGTTCGCCGGGTTCTGGCACGACCTGGACGAGCCCACCTCGTTCGCCGCCTTCGGGGAGTCGACGCTGCCGCGTTCGGCCCGGCATTCCCTGGAGGGCCGGGCCGGTGACCACAGAGAGGCGCACAACGTGTACGCGCTCTGCATGGCACGGGCCGGCTACGAGGGGCTGCGGTCCCTGGTCCCCGGGGAGCGGCCGTTCGTCCTCTCGCGGTCGGGGTGGGCCGGCATGCAGCGGTACGGCGGCACGTGGTCCGGGGAGGTGGCCACGGGCTGGCCCGGGCTGCGGGCGTCGCTGTCGGCGGTGCTGGGGCTCGGGCTGTGCGGAGTGCCGTACGCGGGGCCGGACGTGGGCGCGAGTCCGTCGCCGGAGCTGTATCTGCGGTGGCTCCAGCTGGCTTCCCACCTGCCGCTGTTCCGCACGCGCGGGGGCTCGCGGGCGGCAGGCGGGGAGCCGTGGGAACTGGGTGCCGAGGTGGTGGAGCACGCGCGCGTGGCGCTCGTCGAACGGCGGCGGTTGCTGCCGTACTTCCTGACACTGGCGCATCTGGCCCGGCGGACGGGCGCGCCGTACGTGCGTCCTGTGTGGTGGTCGACGCCGGAGGAGCGGGCGTTGCGGGACTGCGAGGACGCCTTTCTGCTGGGCGACCGTCTGCTGGTGGCGCCGGTGCTCGATCCGGGGGTGGACCGGCGGGCCGTACGGCTGCCGCGTGGGCGCTGGTACGACGTGGTGACGGAGCGGGCGTACGAAGGGCCCGCGCGGGTTCTCGCCGATGCTCCGCCGGCTCGGATTCCGGTGTTCGCGCGGGCGGGGGCGGTGGTTCCGGTGCGTGGGGAGGACGGCGGGACGGAGCTGGAGGTGTGGGCGCCCGCGCGGGGGCGGACCGGCGGCGGTCTGGTCGTTCCGGACGCGGGCGACGGCTGGGTGGAACCGGAGATCGAGCGGTACGTGTCCCGCTGGGAGGGGCGGCGGGTCGTCGTGGAGCGGGAGTGCGAGGACGGCGTGCGCGAGCCGTCCTGTCCCGTGCGCGTCCGTGGGCTCGAGGAGCGCTCCGCTCAGACGTAGCGGCCCTCGAACCAGGCCCGCGCGGCCCGGGTGTGGAGGGGGAAGGCGAGCTCCTCCGGGCGGCGCAGCAGATGCCATCCCTGGGTCTCGTTCGTGGCGGCGGACGGCGGGAGGGCCTCGGCCGGCCGTTCGGGGAGGAGTCCGAAGAGCAGCAGGTGGCCGTCGGGCGAGCTCATGGCGTCGGCGAGCCGTACGTCGTGGTCGGCCGCGTCGATGCCCGTCTCCTCCCCGAGCTCGCGGACGACGGCCCGCCGCCAGTCCTCCCGGTCGTCGACATAGCCGCCGGGCAGTGCGACGCCCCCGCGCGCGGGGGCCACGGTGCGGGTGATGACGACCAGGGCGGCGCCCTGCGTGTCGTACACGGGCTGGAGGGCGACCGCGACCGGCAGCGGGTTGCGGTAGGCCACGGTGCCGCACGCGGGACAGGGGCGGGGCCAGCCGGAGACGCCCTCTCCGTAGGGCGTTCCGCAGCTCGAACAGTGCGAGTCCGGTGCGGAGTTGGGAGAGGAGGTTTCGGTTACGGACACGCGGCGGACTGTATCCGATCGTTGAGGGGGCGGCTCCGGCAGCCGGCTCAGTGGCGGCCGGCGAGGGACTTCGCGGAGACCGGGAAGTCGAAGTAGGTGTCCGGGTAGGGCTCGGGCTTGTACGTGAAGTGCCACCACTCCTCGGGGAGGTTCACCAGGCCGACGTCCTCCAGGGTGTTCTTGAGCAGCAGCCGGTTGGCGCGCTGGGTTCCCTGGACGCGGGGGTCGAGGGTGTGCGAGCGGGTGTCGAAGCAGTCGTAGCCGGTGCCCATGTCGACGGAGTTGTCGGGGAAGCGCTCGTCCTGGGGGGCGAAGCAGGGCACCAGGGGCTGTCCGGGGTGGTAGGGCCGGGTGGGCTTCGCCGGGAGCCTCACGATCGTGAGGTCGACGGTGGAGCCGCGGCTGTGCCCGGACTTCGCCGCGATATAGCCGTCCGCGAACAGACGGGTCTTGTCGACGTCGGGGTAGAACTCGGCCTTCATGTCCTGGTCGTCGAGGTCCTCGGCCCAGCGGACGAAGTGGTCGACGGCGCGCTGCGGGCGGTAGCAGTCGTACACCTTGAGCGAGTAGCCCTGGCGCAGCAGGCGGGTCTGGGCCCGGTGGAGGGCGTTGGCCGCGGGGCGGGTGAGGACGCACAGGGGCTGCCGGTAGCCGTCGACGCGCTCGCCGACGAAGTTGTGCGGGGTGACGTAGCGCATCTCCTGGATGATCGTCGGGTCGACGCTTCTCAGGGCCACGAAGTCCTCGGGGGCCTTCGGGTCCGGCTCGGCCTGGGCGGTGGCGGGGACGGCCGTGACGGCGAGCAGGGCGGCGAAGGCGGCGGCCAGACCGCGGAGAGCGGTGGAGAGTCGTGTCATGTTCCCTGCATCTATCAGGTGGAGGTTCCACGGGGGAAGGGGGCGGGTCGGCGGCTCCCCCGGTTCGTACACCGCGTGCGCGGGTCGGAATCCTGCGTGAACGTCACGTGAACTGGGCCCGTGGGACCACCGGCGGCGCCATTCTGCTCCCGTGCGCTCCTGGACGGACACTCTCCGCTTCGCCTTCCAACCGGTGGTCAACCTGCTGACCGGCGGGGTTGCGGCGCTGGAGATACTCGTCCGCCCGGAGACCGGCGACATCCTGGCCGAGGCCCGCCGCGACCCGGAACTCGACGGTCGGCTGGCGGTGGCGGCGTTTCGCGCGGCGGTACGCAAGGAGACGCTGCTGCCGCTGCACCTCAACGTGTTCGCGGGCACCCTCGCCGACCTCGGTGGCCTGCGGGGGCTGCACGACGCCGTACGTGAGGCGGGGCGGATGCCGTGGGAGGTGACGGTCGACGTCTGTCCTCCGTACGCGCATGTGCCGCGTCAGGCGCTGCTGGAGGCGGTGACCGCGTTGCGGGGCCAGGGGTTCCGGATCTGTGCGGACGGGGTCGGTGACGGGGACGCGCCGCTGCGGCTGCTGACGGATCTGGCACCGGAGCTGGTCAAACTCGACGCGTCGCTGCTGGCGCGGCCGGCCGCCGTACGGGCGATGCGGGTGATGTGCGACGAGTTGGGGGCGCTGCTGTCCGTGGAGGGGGTGGAGACGGAGTCGCAGTGCGCTGCCGCGCGGTCGGCCGGGGCGCAGTTGGCACAGGGCGAGTTGTTCGCGCCGCCGGCGCGGTTGCCCGCGGCGGACGTGTACGTCCCGCCCGGCCCGGCCGGTGTCGTACCGGCACCGCGCTCGGGGCCTTCGGTACGGCAGTTCGTGCGGCCGGCCGCGCTGCTGCCGGCGACGGCTTCGGCGGGGCAGGTGCGGGCGCTGCTGACCGGTTCGCCCGACGTGTCCGGGGTGCTGCTCGTGGACCGGGACGGGGTGCCGGTGCGGTCGGTGCACCGTCTCCGCTTCCTGCTGTCGATGTCGGGGCGCTACGGGCATGCGCTGTACGCCGACCGGCCCGCCCTGAAGCTCGGTGACCCGCCTCGGACGGTGGGTGCCGACGCGACGGCCTGGGAGGTACTGGACGTGGTGGCGGTCGGCGGCCCGGGCCGTACGTCGGACGATGTGGCCGTGGTCGACGCGTGCGGGCGGTGCGTGGGCGTCGTACGGCTGGCGGATCTCGTGCGGGCGCTGGCCGAGAGCCGGGTGGAGGAGGCGGCCGGGCTCAATCCGCTGACGCGGCTGCCCGGTTCGGACGCGATCACGGGTGAAGTGGACCGGCGGATCGCGGACGGACGGGCGTTCACCCTGAGCTGGCTCGATGTGGACCACTTCAAGCAGGTCAACGACGGGGCCGGGTTCGCGGCGGGCGACGAGCTGATCCGGGCCGTCGGGCGGGCGCTGCTGCGCACGGCGGCGGGCTCCACGCGCGTGGGGCACATCGGCGGTGACGACTTCCTGGTGCTCACCGATCCGGAAGAGCTGGATCCGCTGGCCGCCTCCGTGCTGGACGCGCCCTGGTCGGCCGGTGGGCGGCCCGTGACCCTCTCTCTGGCGTCGGTCGTGTGCGCGCCGGGCAGCGTGCCGGACCACCGACAGGCGGCGGCTTGGCTGGCCCCGCTGAAGAAGGCCGCGAAGACGTTGCACGGGGCGAGCTGGGTGCTGGGCCGGGTGGGCGTACCGGGTCACGAGGTCCGGCGTGGCTCGGACCGGGCGACGGCACCGGCAGGCTGAGCCGGGTCGGCGCCGTGGCCGCCGACGCGTGACGGGGCGGCCGTCGTCGACCGGGCCGGCGTGCGCGTTCGATCGCGCGGACGCGAGAGATCGCGGGGACGCGAGAGATCGCGCGGACGCGGAGGCGTCGGTACGGGGCCGGGAGTACCGCAACCGGCGCAAGGCGGTGGAGAAGAGCCTGGGCTGGACGCAGGACGGGGAGGACCGCTAGGCGCCGGGCGGGCTGGGGCACGCGCGCGCAGGTGTCGCCTCCGTGCCCCGGCGCTCGGCAGCGGGCGTCGGGGGGTCAGGTCGTGACGACCCGGCGGCGGTCCGCCGCCTGGGTCATGGCGTGCTGGACCACGCCGATGAGTATCTCCTTGACCGACTCCCGGTCACGGGCGTCGCACATCACCAGGGGCACGTCGGCGTCGAGGTCGAGGGCCTGGCGAACGGTGTCCGTCGGGTAGCGGGCCGATCCCTCGAAGCAGTTGACGCCGACCACGAACGGGATGGAGCGGCGTTCGAAGTAGTCGATCGCGGCGAAGCAGTCCTCCAGGCGACGCGTGTCGGCCAGCACCACGGCACCGAGCGCGCCCTCGGAGAGCTCGTCCCACATGAACCAGAACCGCTCCTGCCCGGGTGTGCCGAAGAGATACAGCACCAGGTCCTCGCGCAGCGTGATCCGTCCGAAGTCCATGGCCACCGTGGTGGTGTGCTTGCCCTCCACCCCGCTGACGTCGTCGACGGGCCGCCCGGCCTCGGTGAGCAGTTCCTCCGTGCGCAGCGGACGGATCTCGCTGACCGCGCCGACGAGGGTGGTCTTGCCGACGCCGAAGCCGCCGGCCACCAGGATCTTGAGCGTGACGGGCTCGACCGGCGGCTTGCCGCGCTGAGAACGCCCGAAGATCATCGATCTCTTCTCCTTAACGTGCCACTTGCCGTGTGGCCCAACGTGCCACACGGGGTGCCGCTCATCGTGGCCGGAGGCCGGTTCACAGTGCCCTCAGTCCGCTGATCACGTCGCGCAGGATGTTCTCGTCCGGCAGCTCGGCAGGCGGCACGGGGCGGTTCACGTGCACGAGCTCGACGTCGACGAGGTCGCCGACCAGGACCCGCACGACCCCGATGGGCAGGTCGAGTTCGGCGGCGAGTTCGGCGACCGACTGCGGGGTGTCCCGGCACAGTCCGACGATGTCCACGTGCTCCGGGGAGAGCGTGACGTCCGCCTCCGGGTCGTCCGCGTGGGGTTCCGCCACGACCACCGCGATCAGGTCGAGGCGGTGCTGCGCCGCGCTGGTCGTGCGGCCGCGCGTCATGGCGTACGGACGGACGACGGGCCCGGCCTCGTCGTCGAACCAGTGGTTTCTTCCCAGACCGTCTGCGCTCATGTCATCCCACTTACCCGCCCGAGGGCAGATCGGTGCGCGGAGCGGTGCCCAGGTGCACGCCGACCCGCTTGACGAGGAGGGTCATCTCGTAGGCGACCTGACCGACGTCGGAGTCGGCGTCCGACAGGACGGCGAGGCAGCTGCCGTCACCGGCGGCGGTGACGAACAGGAAGGCGTCGTCGAGTTCGACGACCGTCTGCCGGACGCTGCCCGCCTCGAAGTGGCGGCCCACGCCCTTGGCAAGGCTGTGGAAACCGGATGCCACGGCGGCCAGGTGTTCGCTGTCCTCCCTGGTGAGGTCCTTGGAAGCCCCGGTCGCCAGACCGTCGCCGGACAGGACGAGGGCTTTGCGGATGCTCGCGACACGGTCCACCAGGTCGTCGAGGAGCCAGTTGAGCTCCCCCGACTTGGTCGCGGTGTGGCCGGTCGCCTTCGGTGCGGTCATCGACCGTCCCCCTTGTTCGTTCCTTGTGGTGCTCGTGGTGCTGTGCCGCCGGACACGTCGTCCTGCGCGGCGTTCTCCTCGCGGCCGCGCCGCCAGCCGCGTTGGAGCGAGGCCATGCGGCTGCGTACTTCCTCGGCGTCCCGGTCGGCGGGGTCGGAGCGGTCTTCCGGGGCCGGCTCGGGGCCCTGCCTGAGCTGAGGTGCCAGATTGGCCTGCCGTACGCGCCGGGGCAGCGCGCCCGTACCGGGTTCGGCGCCGTCCGGGGCGCCTCCCTGGTCGGCGGGTCTGCGGCCGACGGGGCGCACGCCGTTCCCCGTGTCGCCGCCGGACGCGAAGCCCCCTCGTACAGGGGACGCGCCGCGTCGGCGGGCCGGGAGGGACGGCAGCGCGTCGGGGCCGGCACGCTCGGTGTCACGACCGTCGGTACGGTCGGCGTCACGGCCATGGGCGCGGTCGTCGGCACGGTCGTCGGCGCGGTCGTCGATCCGGGCGTCCGGGCCGTCGCCGCGTCGGTCGTCGCGACGGCGGCGGGCCGGCAGCGCGGGCGGCTCACCGGTTCGTGCCTGAGGTCCGGTCCGGGCCCCCGTCCGTTCCCCGCCTGCCGGAGCCGCCCCGCCCTCGGTGTCCTGGGGGGCCCGTGCGGTGACCGGACGCCCGTGCGAACTGACCAGCTTGGGGGTACGGCGGCGAGGCAGCGTACCCGTCTCGTCCCCGCTCCGGGGTGACTCGGCGTCGCGGTCGGCCCCCTGGCGCCGCCGTTCGGCGCGTCGGGTCACCTGGTCGTCCTCCGCCGCGACGAGCGGGCGGTGCGGTCGGAACAGGCCGCCCCGTTCGCTGTCCTGGTCGTCGAGGGCGTCCAGGTCGACGGGCGCCTCCAGTTCGACCGGACCGTCCAGCATCGGTGCCGGCCGCTCCAGCAGCCGTGCGGGCACGTGCGCAAGGGCGGAACGGCGGCTCTCCGCCCGCTCCTTCTCCTTGGCGTGCTGGGGGCGGTCGAGGCGGAAGCCGACGCCGTTGGTGTCCGGGGCGTCGTCCGTGAGCAACGCGTCGGGCACGAAGACGACCGCGGTGGTGCCGCCGTACGGCGAAGGCTGCAGGGACACCCGGACGTTCTGCCGCTGGGCGAGCCGGCTGACGACGAAGAGACCGAGCCGGTCGGTGTCGGACAGTTCGAACTCCGGCGTCTCGGCGAGCCGGAGGTTGGCGTCGAGAAGGGCGCCGGCCGCCATGCCGAGGCCGCGGTCGTGGATCTCCAGGGTGAAACCGTTGGCGACGCGCTCGCCCAGGACCTGCACGGCGGTGTGCGGCGGCGAGAACACCGTGGCGTTCTCGAGGAGTTCGGCCACGAGATGGGTGAGGTCGGCGACGGCCGGTCCCGTGACGGCGATACGGGGCAGCCGGCGGACCTCGATGCGCTCGTAGTCCTCGACCTCGGCGACGGCGGCCCGCACCACGTCCATGAGCTGGACGGGCTTGCGCCACTGCCTGGACGGGGCGGCTCCGGAGAGGATGACCAGGCCCTCGGCGTGCCGGCGCATACGGGTGGTCAGGTGGTCCAGGCGGAACAGGTCGGCGAGTTCCTCGGTGTCCTCGGTACGACGTTCCATGGTGTCGAGCAGGGTGAGCTGCTTGTGCAGCAGCACCTGGCTGCGGCGCGCGAGGTTGACGAACACCTCGGAGACGCCGGCACGGAGCTCGGCCTGCTTGACGGCGGCTTCCACGGCGGCGCGCTGGAGGGTGTTGAGGGCCTGGCCGACCTCGCCCATCTCGTTCTTGTCGTACTCCAGGCGCGGCACCTCGGTCTCCACGTCCACCTGTTCGCCGGCGGAGAGGCGGCGCATCACGCTGGGCAGCCGGACGCCGGACGCCTCGTGGGCCTCCAGCCGCAGCTGTTTGAGGTCGCGGATGAGGGAGCGGCCGACGCGTACGGACAGGAAGAGGGAGTACAGCAGGGCGAGCAGGCCGAGTACGCCGGCGATGACCACCTTGGCGATGACGTTCGTGGCGACCGGGTCGACACGGTCCTGGTAGCGGTCGGCGGCCCGGTCGTCGAGGGAACCGAGTTCCTCGAGGACGCTGCCGGCGGCGGTGTCCCAGCTCTTGGCGGTGACGCCGTGGGGCGCGCCCGCCTCGGTGGAGACGGCCGCCTCCTCGGCGGCCCGCAGGGGGGCCGAGGAGGCGTTCTTCCAGAAGCGCTGGTACCGCCCGCGGTCGGCGGCGGGCAACTGCGGGAGGTTGGTGTCGTACATCATGGTCCGCTGGGCCACGAGGTCGGAGATGTCCCGTACCTCGCTGCGGGTGAGCCGGCCCGCGACCAGGGCCGAGCCGAGGAGGGCGTCCTCGCGGGAGAGCAGTTCGCGTGCCCGGGAGACGTTGACGAGTGCGCGGTACTGCTTGTCCAGGGCCACGTTGTCGACGACGTACAGGTTGGCGAGCAGCTCGTGACAGGGATCGACCAGCCGGTTGTAGAGGCCCAGGGCGAACTCGCGGTCGACGGTGCCGTCCTCGACGCTGCGGCGCAGCGCACCGATGCCGTCGAAGGCGTCCAGTACGGCGGTGAGCCGCTCTTCCTCGGCCTGTCCCAGCGCGTCGCGTACGTCGGCGTCCGCCGCGTTGCGGCGGATCTCGGCGATGGCCTCGTCGGTGGCGGTACGGCTGCGCCGCAGGGCGGAGAGTCCGTCGGAGGCGCGCGGGTCGGCGAGGTGGACGAGCGTCTGGCGGCGTTCCTGCTGGAGGACGCGGACGGTGTCCTCGACCGGGTAGCCGATCTCCTCGACGACGGTCGAGACGCTGAACAGCCGGCTGGCCTCGCGTCCCGTGAGCACCGTGGCGAAGGCCCAGATCGCGGTCAGGGACACGAGCGGCACGAGAAGCAGCGCCACGATCTTCCGGCGGATCGACTTCCCGCGAAAGCGCATGGCCTCCCCCAGCTCGACCCCACCGGCAGGGGGGTACGCGTGTACGTCAACAAACGGCGCGAGCCTACTACTGACGCACGGGTAACTCGAAGACCCGTCCGGAGGGCGAACCCGCGCACCGGCGGTCGGTGATGGTCAGTTGTCCGGTCATTGCGGGAGATTGCCGCCCGGGATCGGGTGGCGGGCAGGCCGGGGCGTTCTCGCGGTGTGGCGAGCGAATTGGCCGAAATTCTTCGGCTGCGCCGTCTTTTCGGGAATCTTGAAGGTCCGTCGTTCGTCCTTCACTACGGGAAATGGAGGCGGAATCGGCCACAGGAGCCGCATCCCGCCCCCGGGCGGCGTAAAGCAGCGCAAGCCGGGCAGCCAGAGGGGAGCCGGGTCTTCGGACGCGGGCGAGCTGTCTGCTGGCGGTGGGGAGTGACATGTTGATGGGCACGGCGGAGCGACGCAGGGCGCCCGAGGACGACGGCGCGGCCGGATCGACGGCCCCCTCGGTCCCCGAGGAACCGGATCGCGGCACGATGACGGCTGGGCCGGACGCGCCGACGCGTGAACGGCCGGAGCGGACGAGGCAGTCGGACCGGTCGAAGCAGTCGGACCGGCGGGAAGCGCGGGAGCGGCAGTCGGCCTACCGGCCGTTGTGGGCGGAGGAGCCCGCGCGGCGGCGTCGCCTGCCGGATCCGGTGCGTACCGCGGCCGTACGCGCGGTGCTCGTCGTCGCCGTGACACTGATCATGGCGATGGTGGCCTTCCTGTGCACGATGGCGGGGTCCTGGCTGGCGTTCCCCATGGTGATCGGCAGCGTGACGGGCACGGTGGTGGCCACGTGGGGCGTGCTGGACGTCTGGGTGACACGGCAGGTCTGGAACCAGCGGCACGGCGTGGTGTCGATGCCGAGCAGCACCGCGCGGGCCATGCGACGGGAGCGTCGCCGGGCCAGGCGGCAGGCCCGCTCCGCGGAGCGGACGCAGGAGCGGATACGCCGGCGGGGCGGCGCGGGGCGGTTGTCGCACTCCTGAGTGGCCGGGTTTCGGGCGACTGGCCGTCCGCCCCGGACGTCGTGGCGTCCGGGGCGTACCTGTCACGGTCGGTGAAGCCGTTCCACCAGCGGTTCGACGGCCGGGATCAGCCGGGCAGTCCCGGCACGGCTAGGCGGGTGACTGGGTGGGCCGTTTGAACATCCGGGTCGCCGTGATCTCGCTGTGCACCGCCTCGCCGCCGCCCTCGGCGGCCGGGGCCGGCTGGGGCAGTCCCGGCCGCAGGTGCTCCTCCACGTTGATGTACTTCAGGCCCGCCCGGAGGTCGGCGTCGTTGCGCAGCCGGATGACGAGCGGGAACTCGGCGAGCGCGGTCGTGTCGAACAGGCCGGTGGTGTACAGGAGCTGGACGCCCAGCGCGTCGGACACGGCCCGCTGGAGCTCCAGCAGATAGGTGGCGTTGGCGCGGCCGATGGGGTTGTCGAGGAACAGGGTGCCGGCGTGGCGGTGCCGGTCGCGGCCCCGGTCGTTGCTGCGGAGCGCGGCCATCGTGCAGTACAGGGCGATGGCCGCGGTGAGCAGCTGGCCGCCGGAGAAGACGTCGCCCATCTGGCCGACGGGGACGCGCTCGGCGCGCAGTACGGCGTCGGGCTTGAGGATCTCGACGGCGACCCCCTTGGGCGCCAGGGCGGCGGCGACACCGCGCAGCAGCAGGGACATGCCGTCGCGGCGCAGGTCGGAGTTCTTCTTGACGGCGGCGCGGGTGGCTTCGTCGACGACTTCGCCGAGCCGCTCGGTCAGGGTGGCCTGGTCGGGTTCCTCGAAGCGGATGCGCAGGAACTCCTGCCCGGACCACTCGCCGAGACCTTCCGGCAGCCGGGACAGCCGCTGGGCGGAGCGGAGGGTGGCGAGGGCCGACTCGACCAGGCCGCGCAGCCGGTCCACGATCGAGTCGCGGTTGCGCTCCAGCTGCGCCAGTTCGTCGGTGAGGACCCGGAGCCGGGGTGCGAAGGCGTCCGCCCACTTGCCCGCGTGCTCGGGCAGCGCGGCGGCGGGCAGCTCGCGGATCTGCTGGCGCGCGGGGGTGCGGACCTGTTCGTAGCGGGTGGAGTTGGCGTGCCGGACGAGGATGTCGCTCGCCTCGCGTACAGCGGCCTCGGCGGCGGACAGGTCGGCGGCACAGCCGCGCAGCGAGCGGCGGGCCTCGGCGGCGGACTGGCGGGCCTCCTCCAGACCGCCCGGGTAGGGCTCCGGCTCCTCCGGCTCCTCCTCGGACGCGTGCTCGCGCAGCAGGTCGCGGAGCATGACGGCGATCTCGTCGAAACCGCCGGCCGCGTCCTCGGCGGCGCGGTGGGCGTCGAGCAGTTCGGCGTGGGCCTCGCGGGCCTGGGTGAGGGCCTCGGTACGGGAGGCGAGTTCGGCGGTCGCCGTGCGCAGCAGGGTCTGGGCGTGCTCTGCGTCGCGCGGGAGGAGTTCCTCGGGGAGTTCGGTGTGGGCGTCGCCGTCCTCGGGCGCGTGCCGTTCCGCCTCGCCGCGCAGCCGGCCGAGCTGTTCGCTCGCGCTGGACATGCGGGTCTCCAGGAGCTGGACCAGCTCCTCGGCGCGGGCGGTGGCGGCCTGCCGGGACGGTCCGTCGGAGCCGTCGGGCGACTCCAGCAACTGCGCGGCCCGGGTACGGACCTTGTTGCTGAGCCGGTCCAGCTCGGCGCGCGCCGCGCTCTCGTCGCTCTCCGCGCGGGCCTGCTCGGCCCGCAGGTCGGCGCCGACGCCCACCTTCTCGTAGAGCTGGGAGGCCGCGCGGTAGGCCTCCCGGAGGGCGGGCAGGGACGCCTTCGGCGCGTCCGTGCCGTTCTCGGGCGCTTCGGGGGGTACGTCGTCGGGGGCGCCGGCGATCTCGGAGCGCTCTGCGCGCAGCGCGCGGGCGGTGCGGCGGGCGTCGTCGGCGGCGCGCTGGGCGGCGCGGCGGTCCTCGTCGGCGGCGCGGGCCCGCTGCAGGCAGGCCTGGGCGCGGGCCTCGGCCTCGGCGCCCTCGTCGGCCAGTTCACGGAGCTTGACCTGCCAGCCGGCTCGCTCGCGCAGCCGGAAGGCGAGTCCGGCGAGAGCGTCGGCGGCGCGGCGGGCCTTCTGCGCGGTCTCCTGCCTCTCGTCCCGCATCCGTACGGCCTCGGCGGCGCTCTCGTCGGCCTCGGCCCGCAGCGTGCGCGCCTCGGTCAGCTCGGCCTCGGTCTCCGCTGCGAAGGCGCGCGCCTCCTGGGCGGTCCGCGCCAGCTCGGTGAGGCGTCCGGCGGGGCAGCCGGTGCGCCAGGAGGCGAGCCGGGCCGCCAGTTCCCGGTCCTTGCCGAGCCGGGCCGCGAGGGTGCGGATCTCCTCGTCCCGCTCCGTGGCCCGCGCGCGCAGGGCGTGCCGCTCCTCGTCGGCGGCGTGCTCGTCGTGCATGGCGGGGTTGGGCGGTACGAGGAAGACGTCCCCGGTGTCGGAGTCCGGGGCCGGGGTGGGCGCGAGCAGGGCGGCGGCCGTGCCTACGGCGACGGCGGAGCGGGGCAGCAGGGCCGCGTCGCCGAGGACGTCGCGGGCCCGGGTGTGCGAGTCGGGGTCGGTGATGATCACGCCGTCGACCAGCTCGGGGCGGGCGGCCAGCACGCGCGCGTGGTCGGCGGGGTCGACGGCCTGCGCGAGGTAGCGCCAGCCGGGCAGGGCGGGGATGCCGTGCTCACCGAGGAACTCCACGGTGGCCAGTACGTCCGGGCCGGGCGGCAGCAGTCCGCCGTCGCCGAGCGCGCCGAGGATGCGGGAGTCGTCGGCGGCGGCGGTGCGCAGGTCGAACAGCTGGCGTTCGGCGGAGGTGACGGTGTCGTCGAGCAGTTCGCGCAGTTCGTCGGCGAAGCGGTCGAGTTCCTCGGGGGTCAGCGCGCCGTCGACGCCCTCGGCCTCGGCGGCGGAATCGTGGCCGGTGTCCTGGCGGGGCCGGGGGATGCCGGGGCGGGTCTCGGCGGCCAGGCCGAGCAGGTCCGCCAGCCGCTCCTCGGCCGCCAGTGCCTCGGCCGTGCGGCGCTCGGCCTCGTGGGCGTGTCCGGCCGCGGTGGCCGCGTCCGCCGCCCGGGCCGCCGTCAGTTCGGCGCGGCTCTCGGCGGCGGCTGCCTCGCGCGCGTGCTCCGTGGCCCGGCGTGCCGTCTCGCGGGTCGTGTCCCATGCCTCGACCGCGCTCCTCTCGGCGTCACTGGCCGCGAGGGCGGCACGGGCGGGGTCGGCGTCGGGCGCGGTGTCGTCGAGCCAGCCGGCCCGGACCGCTTCGGCGGTCTCCTGCTCGACCTCGGTGAGTCGCTGGCGCAGGTGTCCGGCCTCGCTGCGGGCCCGCTGGACCTCGGTGGCGGCGGTGGTGGAGTCGCGGTGCGCGGCGTCGCTGACCTCCTGGAGGGACGCGGAACGCTCCTCCTCCTCGTTGGCGTGGTGCTCGGCCTTGCCGGCCGCCGCGTGCAGGGCGCGGACGAGCTCGACGGCCGCCTTGGCGCGGGCGGCGAGCGCGGGGGCCGCGTCCCGCTCGGCCTCCTGGATCGCGGCGGACACGCGGGCGACGCGGTCGGCGGCGACGCGGTGCCGCAGGACGGCCTCGGCGGCCTGCCAGGCGGAGTGCAGGGTGCGCGCGTCGGCGAGTTCGCGCTTCTGCGCGGCGGCCGACTTCTCGGCCGCGGTCAGGGCCAGTGAGGCGTGCCGGTAGGCGAGTTCGGCGGCGATGAGGCCGCTGCGGTCGCGGGCCGACTCGGTGTGCGTGACGGAGTACGCGGCGGCGGTGACCCGCTGGGCGAGGTCGCCGGCCCGGGCCCGTTCCCGGGTGCCGCGGGCGGTGAGCCGCCGGGCCAGGGTCCTGGTCCGGCGTTCGGCGGCGGTGTGGACGTCCCGCGCGCGCGAGCGTGCGTCCGCGGCCTCGACGATCCGGCCGAGCAGATCGACGGACCCGGCGGTGAAGTCGCGTTCGGCGATCAGCTCGGCGCGCCGGCCCAGCTTGCTGCCGAAGCCGCCGACCAGGTCGGCGAGTCCGTCGGTGTCGCGGGTGTCGGTGACGGCGCGCAGCAGCAGATCGGTGAAGTCGGAGTCCTTCTTGACCGCGAAGAGGCCGGCGGCCTCGCCCTCGTCGGCGTTCATCTCACGCTGGTAGCGGAAGAGTTCGGGGTCGAGGCCGAGCTCCGTGAGGTGCTCGACCCAGCGGTCGTGGATCTCCTCCCAGTGCACCTCCAGGTGCGGGTAGGCCTTGCCTGCCTCGGTGATCGCGTCCCGGAAGCCCTTCATGGTGCGCCGTCGGCCGTGGGCGCCGGAGACGCCCTCGACGGGCGGGCGGACGGCGGTGGCCTCGGCGACGGGCAGGTTGTCCAGGGTCAGTCCGGGGCCGGGCCGGAAGGAGTACCAGGCCTCGGCGAACTTACGGGGGTCGCCCGAGACCTGACGTCCGCGCCACTCGCTGGCCTTGCCGACGACGACGCACTCGCCGGTCTGCACGTGCTGCCACTCCAGCGCCACGTGGCCGCAGTCGTCGGCGAGCAGGAACTTGCGCAGCACTCCGGAGCTGGCGCCGCCCAGGGTGTTTCGATGGCCCGGCAGCATCACCGAGAAGATCAGCTTGAGCAGGACGGACTTGCCGCCGCCGTTCTCCAGGAACAGGACGCCGGCGGGCGCGGGGCGGCGCGGCGGGCCGACGGGCTCCTCCTCGAAGAACTCCGCCTGCGTGGGCGCGGGGTCGGGCACGGGCTCGCCCACACCACGCAGGTCAAGCACGGTGTCGGCGTAGCGCGCACCGGCGGGTCCGATGGAGTAGAGGCGGACCCGGGACAGCTCGTACATGGCGGACTCTCGTAAGTCTTCGTGACAGTGGGGTGCGGGGACGTGAGGGGTGTCAGGAGGAGTGGAAGGGCAGTCCGGCGTCGGCGACCAGCTCCAGGTCTTCCGTCTCCTCGGCGGGCAGCAGCGTCGCGGTGCCGTCGGTCACCGGGACGACGCCGAGGCCGAGGAGCTCGGCCATGGCCGCGCTGCCCGCCATGTCACGCACCTGGAGCTGGTAGCGGGCGGTCGTGCGGTACGTGCCGCCGTTGTCGTCGCCGGTGCGCTGGAGGAAGCCGGACTCGGTGAGGAACGCCGCGGCCTTGCCGACGATGCCGGTGGTGGAGCCCGGGAGTCTGCGCGCGTCCTTGGTGGCGCCGGTCGAACTGCGTCTGGCCCAGATCCGCCAGGCGGCCTCCAGCCCCGGGGCGTCGGTGGCCGGGTCGGTGTTCTCGCCCTGCTCCTCCGCCCGCTCCTCCAGTCGCCGGCAGGCCTGGCGGACGAAGGCGTCGACGCCGTTGACCGTGACGCGGCCGATGTAGCCGTCGTCGGCGAGGTCCTCGGGGCGCGGGTAGGCCATGGCGGCGAGCGCGAGGTGGGCGAGGCCGTGCAGGAAGCGGTCGCCGGAGTCGGTGGCGGCACGCCGCGCGTAGTCGCCCATGCGGACGGCGAACACCGAGTCCTCGGCTGCGGTCACGGCCATCCCCGCGCGCGGGGACACCTCCAGGACGATCAGCCCGAGGCCGGCCGCCACGGCGTCGGCGAGCCGGGCGAAGGGCGGGTCCTCGCGGTACCGGCGCAGCAGGTCGGCGTACTCCTGGTCACGCGCGGGCAGCAGCTTGGGCTGGAGGCCGAAGGCGACGAGCCGCGCCGCGTCGGCGGCGTCGGCGGGCGTGACGGCCGCCGTGGCCGGCGTGGCACCCGCCTCCGGTTCGCTCCGGTCGACGTGCTCGGTCACGGTCGGTACTCCTTGCTGGGCTCTTGCTCGCTGTGCTGTCGCTCGCTGTGCTGTTGCTCGGGGTCGAGGTCGTGGGAGCCGGTCATGCCGCCTCCGTGCGGTCCGCGGCCATCCCTGCCGCGTCCAGCAGTGCGGTGCCGACGATGAGGTCGGCGCCGCCGAACTCGGGGTCGTCCAGCTCGGTGCCGTCGTCCACGGCGAACAACAGCTTCGGCTCGCCCTGCCGGTAGGCGGTGCCGACCGGTGGGCTGGCCGCGTGGACGGCCAGCAGGGCGACGAGGTAGGGCAGTTCCGTGTCCCGGGCGCGCGCGTCGGCCAGCAGCCCAGACAGCCGGCGTGGCGCGTCGTGCGGCAGGTCGAGCAACTCCATGGCCGCGGCGAGCTGTTCCTCGCTGAAGCGGCTGTCGTCCGGAGTGGCGATCAGGTCGGGTTCCGGCATCTCGGCGCCCAGGTGCTCCCGCTCCACGGGCGGCGTCAGGAGAATGTCGACGAGGTCGCCGACCCGGACGGAGACGGGCGTGCGCAGACCGGTGCCGCGCGCGAAGAAGGCGTCGGTGACGCGGAGTGCCCGCTCCAGGGGCAGCGGCAGGACGGGGGCGACGAGATGGCCGTAGAGGTCCAGGCCCGAGGTGGTCAGGGGGGTGGCGAAGGCCTGCCGGTCCTGTTCGGCGCGGAAGAGCGGACCCGCTTCCAGGAGCCGGGACTGGAGCTGGGTGTGGCGGCGGATGCAGTCCTTGACGATGTCGACGAGCTCGGCCGCGCGGCGCTTCTGCTCGGGGTCCTCGGACTCGTCGCGGGCCTTGCGGATGTTGGTGAGGATCGCGTTCTCGTGGCGGTACCGGTCGGCGACGTGCTCCAGGGCCTCGGCGATCATGTCGGGGACGGCGCTCAGCCAGTCCACCGCGCGGACGTTGCGCCGGGTGGCGTCCAGGGCTCTGCGCAGGGTCTCCGAGTACTGCACGGTCCGGTACCGGGCCTGCTCGGCGGCGAGCTGGGCGTCGGCGAGGCGGCCGCGGCTGATCAGCACCTCCAGCTTGACCTCGGCGGCGATCTGGGCGCTGGTGACGTCGGTGTCCAGGGCGCCGACGAGGACGTTGACCGCCTCGTCCGTGGTGCGCAGGTAAACGGTGCCGCCGGGGCCGGGGACCTCCTCCAGCAGTTTGAAGTCGTAGTCGCGGCGCACGTAGGTGCCGTCCGGTCCGAAGGTGCCGTACACCGCGCGGAAGCCTCGGTCGACGCTGCCGACGTTGATCAGATTCTCCAGGACCCAGCGGGCCACCCGCTCGTGCTCGGCGGCGGGCCGTGCCGGTGCCTGGGCGGCGACGCGCGGGATGAGCCGGGCCACTATCTGGTCGTGGTCGGCGCCCGTGTCGAAGTCCATGTTCAGCGTGACGAGGTCGATGGCGGAGAGGGCGACCTCCGCCATGCCGTACACCGAGTACTCGCCGGCGAGGTTGGCCTTGCGCGCGTCGAGGTCGTGCAGCGGCGCCGTGCAGGCGAGCGCGCGCAGCCGCCGCGCCAGTCCCTCGTCGGCGGCCGGGCCCGGGGCAGGGCGCGGCCCCGCGCTGAGCTGGGGCGGAACGCTGTCCGTCGATGCAGGCGAAGTCACGGTGCACAGACTAGGTCCTCGGTCTGACAACCTCCCAAACGGCACAGATGGGCCCCGACGCGACAGGCGCCGCCCGCTCCCGGTTCCGGTTCGCGGTCCCGGTTCGCGGTCCCGCCCGCGGTGTGACCTGCTGGGCCTATCCCTCGTCCCCGACCCGCCGCAGGTAGACCTCCACGACCCGCTTCAGCGAGTTCTCGAGGTAGACCGCGAGCAGCCGCTCCGCCCTCTCCCGCCCACCGGTCTCCAGGACCTCGAGGAGCTCGGCGTTCCGCGCGATGTACGGCTCGTGCAGGCGCCGCGGGTCGTCCACTACGTGGAAGGCGAGGCGCAGTTCGGCGAAGACGCTGCGCATCAGCTCGTCCGTGCGTTCGCTGCCGGCGAGGGCCACCAGTTCCCGGTGGAAGTGGATGTTGGCGGTACCCACACCTTTCCAGTCGCCTTCGCGGGCCGCCAGCCGCCCGTCCTCGACGGCCCCGGCGAGGCCGTCCAGGACGTACGGCGGCTCTCCGAGACCCCGGACCACGGCGCACTCGACGAGGGCGCGGGTGCGGTAGATGTCCTCGACGTCCTCGACGGTCAGGACCCGGACGAAGACGCCCCGGTTCAGCTCGTGGACGAGCAGACGTTCATGGGTGAGCAGCCGGAACGACTCGCGCAGCGTGTTGCGCGAGACCCCGAGCGCGCCCCCGATGCTGTCCTCCGACAGCCGGGTCCCGGGCGGGAAGTAGCCCTCGGCGATCCGGCTCCGGAGGATGTCGGAAACGCGCTCGGCGGTGCTGGTCCGCCCGAGGAGGGCCCGGTCGTCCGCCAGTCCCGTCAACTGCTCTGCCATGCCCGGAATTCAATCGCAGATGCCTGAACGAAACAATGTGGGTACTGAGGGATCGTTGAGCGATCCCCCACAGTCCTGGATCCGAGCGAGGATGCCCCGCCGACTGCGGCTTCACGCCGCCTCCGGGCGCTTCGTCGTCGACAGGGCCGCCAGGGCGGCGGAGACCGCGGCGGACGTGCGCAGGTCGAGCCGGGCACTCGTCCCGCGCGCGTGGTGGCGCGGTTCGTCGGCGGCCAGGGTGAGCAGGCTGGGCAGGAGGTCGGCGCAGCGCCGGGCCGCCCAGCCGGTGCCGGCGGTGGCCGGCCGCCACAGGCTCGCCGACCTGGTGGGAGCGGGAACGTCGTTCTCGGGCGAGGGCGCGGGTCCCGTCGCGTCGCCGCTCGCGGCGAGCAGCGCGTGGAAGCGCGGGGCCAGCTGCCGGTGGCCCCCGCTCGCCGGGGTGCAGCCGGTCCGCGCTCCGTATCGCGCGGTCCGTATCGCGCGGTCCGTGATCGAGTCGCCCTCGCACGCGTGCAGGTGCACGGCCCCGTACCGGTCGGACAGGGCGTGCATCACGGCGTTGACCACCCGTTGCCGCCGGACCGGCGAGCGGGCCGGCGCGCCCGCCGGCCCGGGCATCGCCCCGGGATCCGGCAGACACGCCGTGAGGAGCAGCGCCCCCTGCTCGGTGAAGGCGGCGTACACCGTGTCAAGCCGGGCGGCGCCGAGGTCGAAGGCGCGGCGCAGGGTGTTGTTGACGCCGACGACCACGGACACCACGTCGGGCCGCAGGGCGAGAGGGGCGGGCAGCTGCCGCTGGGCCACGTCACGGGTCTGCGCCCCGCCGAGGGCGAGGTTGGTGACCTCCGCGGGCTCCTCGGCGAGCCCGGCGGCGAGCAGCGCGGCCCAGCCGCGCCACCCGTCCCCCAGTGGGTCGCCCACTCCCTCGGTCAGCGAGTCGCCGAGAGCCACGAACCGGACGCGTGTCAGGACACGGCCCCGGGCAGTACGTCGTGCGCGGGCGCCGTCGCGTCGTGCGCGGCCAGGAACGCCTCGACCGCCGCGCCCCAGCCGAAGCACTCCGCCCGCGCGCGTGCCGCCTCCCGCCGGTCCGCCTCCCGGCGTTCGAGGAGCAGGCCCACGGCGTCCGCGAAGGCCTCCCCGTGGTCGTCGGCGACGGCTCCGGCGGCGCCGATCACCTCCGGCAGCGCCGACGACGCGCTCGCCACCACGGGCGTGCCGCACGCCATCGCCTCCAGCGCGGCGAGTCCGAAGGTCTCGGCGGGTCCGGGCGCCAGGCACACGTCGGCGGACGCCTGGAGCGCGCCGAGCAGAGCGCGGTCGGCGACGTGTCCGAGGAAGGTCACCGGCAGCCCGCGCTCCCGGGCCCGCTGTTCGAGCCGCGGGCGCGACGGTCCGTCGCCGGCCACCACCAGTACCGCCCGTTCGCCGCGCCGCCGGAGCGCCGACAGCGCGTCGAGTGCCCTACCGGGCCGTTTCTCCACGGACAGCCGGGAGCACATCACCAGCAGGGTCTCGTCCCCGCGCGCGTGCCGGGCGCGCAGCGCCGGATCGCGCAGCGCCGGGTGCCGCCCGGCCAGGTCGACGCCCAGGGGCGCCCGTACGACGTTGCGGGCCCCGATGCGGACGAACTCCCGCTCGGCGAACTCCGTGGTGCACACCACGCGCGCGTAGGTGTGCGCCGTGCGGATGTTGAGGGCGTCGGCCGTGCGCCGGGCGGTCCGCTCGGGCAGGCCCCAGGTGCGCAGCACCCCGTCGGTGGTCTCGTGGGAGACCACCACGGCCGGGACCCTGGCCCGCCGGGCCCACCTGCCGGTCCAGCGCAGCGTCGTGCGGTCGGACACCTCCAGGCGGTCGGGTGCCAGCCCCTCCAGCAGCGCGGCCACGCGCCGCCGGTCGGTCAGGACCCGGTATCCGCCGGTGCCCGGCAGCAGCGGTCCCGGGAGGGTGATCACCCGGCCCTGCGCGGTCTCCCGGTCGTCGGCGTGCTCTCCGGGAACGATGAGGACGGGTTCGTGTCCCGCCGCCCGGAAGCCCTCGCCCAGCTCCCGCAGGGCGGTGCGCAGGCCGCCGGACGCGGGGGCGACGAAGTTGGCGAGCCGGACGATCCGCAGCGCGCTCATGCCGCCAGCACCGCCTTCCGCGAGGCGAGTACGTCCGTGTAGTGCCCGATCAGCCGGTCGCCGACGGCCGCCCAGGTGCGCCCCTCCACGGCGGCTCGCCCGGCCGCCCCGTACACGGCCCGCAGCCCGGGGTCGGCCGACAGGGACCAGACCGCGTCCCGTACGGCGGCGGCGTCGCGCGGCGGCACCAGCAGTCCGGTGCGCCCGTGCACGACGAGGTCCAGCGGACCGCCCGCCGCGGGCGCGACGACGGGCAGCCCGCTCGCCATGGCCTCCTGGACGGTCTGGCAGAACGTCTCGAAGGGGCCGGTGTGCGCGAAGACGTCCAGTGAGGCGAAGACCCGGGCGAGGTCGTCGCCGGTACGGCGGCCGAGGAAGGCCGCGCCCGGCAGCGCCTGTTCCAGGCCGGGCCGGCCGGGCCCGTCACCGACGACCACGACGCGCACGCCGTCCAGGGCGCAGACACCCGCGAGCAGCTCCACCTGCTTCTCGGGGGCGAGCCGTCCGACGTAACCGACGATCAGCTCGCCGTCGGGGGCCAGTTCGCGGCGGAGCGTCTCGTCACGACGGTCGGGGCGGAAGCGGGCGGTGTCCACCCCGCGCGGCCACAGGGCGACCCGGGGCACGCCGTGCGCCTGGAGGTCGTGCAGGGCCGCGCCGGACGGGGCGAGGGTGAGGTCGGCGGCGGCGTGCACGGAGCGGATGCGCCGCCAGGCGGCCGCCTCGCCCGCCCCCATGTACGTACGGGCGTACCCGGCGAGGTCGGTCTGGTAGACGGCCACGGCGGGGACACCGAGCCGGGCGGCGGCAGCCATGCCCCGGACGCCGAGGACGAAGGGACTGGCCAGGTGCACGAGATCGGCGCGGTGCCCGGCGATCGCGGCGGCCACCCGCCGGCTGGGCAGCGCGACGCGGACCTGGGGGTAGCCGGGGAGCGGGAGGGAGGGGATCCGGACGAGGGGGCACGGCGCGGCGGAGTCCGCCGCGTCGCCGGGGGCGGTGGCCGGGGCGACGACGACGCAGTCGTGGCCCCGGTCGACGAGGTGCCGGGCGGTCTGGAGCGTGCAGTGGGCCACGCCGTTCACATCGGGGGGAAAGGATTCGGTCACGATGACGACACGCATACCGGTGTTGTCGCCGGACTGGACGTGCTCGCGTCAACGTCGATCTTTCCGGCCGAGGAACGTGTCATGAGCGTTGCCCTGCCCGCCCGAGCGGGCCGGTCCGCGGCCATACCCGCCTGGCCCGCGGGTCATCCGTCGTTCACACGGGAGGGACGGAAGGGCCCGCCGCCCGACGGACCGTCGCGGGAGGGCCGGCGAGCACACGGCGAGGGCTTGGCGAGCACATGCAACGGCCGGGCGAGCACACGACGTCGACCGGGCGGCACACGGCGTCGCACCCGCCCGCACAGCGGTCCCCGGCCGGCTCACCCAGCCTCTCCGGCCGCCTCGTACGGCGGGTGCGTCCGCCTCGCACCACGGGTGCGTCCGGCTCACACGGCGGGTGCGTCCGGTCCGAAGCGGCTGCGTACGGCCGTCTGGACCTCGTCCTCCTCGGCCGGGTCGGCGGCGAGCCTGCGCAGCCGTTCGACGACGCGGTTGTCGCCGGTCTCGGCATGGCGGGCGGCGAGTTCGCGGGTGGTCTCCTCGCAGTCCCACAGGCACTCGATGGCGAAGGCGGCGGCGAAGGACGGGTCGGTGGCGGCCAGCGCACGGGCTGCCCGGCCTCTCAGGTGGGAGGAGGCGGTCTCGCGGTAGATGTGGCGCAGTACGGGGGCGGCGCAGACGATGCCGAGCCGGCCGGTGCCGTCGACGAGGGTCCACAGGGTCGGCGCGTCGGGGCCTTCTCCGCGCACCGCCTCCCGCAGCGCGGCGAGGACGAGGTCGCGGTCCCGCGCTCCGCCCCGGCAGGCGAGGACGCGCCCGGCGGCGGCACCCAGGGCGTCG
Organism: Streptomyces sp. NPDC017225; assembly: GCF_044331465.1. Classification (NCBI taxonomy): domain Bacteria; kingdom Bacillati; phylum Actinomycetota; class Actinomycetes; order Kitasatosporales; family Streptomycetaceae; genus Streptomyces; species Streptomyces sp. NPDC017225. Next base: position 29,410 of record NZ_JBIRNE010000020.1, read on the forward strand.
GGCCGGTGCACCCAGCGGCGCGCCAGGTCGACGGCGGCGAGGCCGCGCATGCGCTCGAAGGCGGCGACGGCGGCCTCCACGACCGGCGCCGAGCCGGTGCCCACGGCACCCTCGATCAGGTCGAGGGCGTCCGGATCATTGCCGTCGGCGAGATAACGCAGGGCGGTGCAGCGGGCGCCCTCGTCGCCGGACCGCGCGGCCTCGACGATCTCGGGCCGGTCATCGGGCCCGGCGACGGCCGTGAGACACCGGGCGGCCGGCACATGGAGCGGGACGCCGCGCTCGACGCCCTGCTGGGCCCACTCGAACACGGCCCGCACGCTCCAGCCCGGACGCGGACCGGTGGGGCTCATCTGGCGCTGCCATCGGTCGAAGCTGCCCGTCTCGTGGGCGGCACGCACACGCGTGGCGATCGATTCGCGCGGATCCTCGGCCCACAGCCGCCAGGGCCGGGGTTCGAAGGCGTCCCGCACGGCGACGGCCAGTTCGGCGTCGCCCTCGGGGTCGCGCGGGAAGCGTGCCAGGACGGGCGCGGCGAGGGAGCGCAGGCCTGCGTCGTCGTCGCGCAGCGCCAGCTCGTCCAGCGCCCATGCCCAGTTGACGCCGTGGGCGGCGTACCTGCGCAGCAGCGCGAGCGCGTCCAGCCTCCCGTAGGAGGCGAGGTGGCCGAGAACCGCGAGGGCGAGCCCGGTACGTGACTCGTCGGCGTCGAGGACGTCCTCGGGGTCGAAGAGGTGGGCCTCGATCGCGTCCAGCTCGCCGTTCAGGTCGAGGTAGAGGCGGGCGTAGTAGAGGGAGCGGTTCTCCACCTGCCAGTCGTGGCGGGGATCGCGCAGCACACAGTGGTTCAGTGCCGCGAGCGCTTCGGAGCGCGGAGCGGTGAGCGCATGCAGCGTGCCGTCGCCGCGACCCCGCTGAAGCAGGCCGAGCAGCGTACCGCTGGGCGCTATGACCGGATCGAACATGGGAAACAGCCTCACATCAAGCGTCGACGCAACCGGGGAACACGCGTTACCTGGCCGTGTGCCAACACGTCGGAGCGCCCGCCGTCTCTTGCTTGCCGAAGACCATGTTCCTCTGCCTCTCGTCGATGGCCCGTGCGGGCCGTGTCACGGCCCGCGCGGTGCGGCAACACCTGCCCAGCCATCGCGTCCGTGAACCACGTCGTCATGATGACCCGGCGGTCACATCTGCCGCGACCGAAATTTCGGCGGCCCGGTACCGCCTCCCCCGTTTTTGGTGTTTTCCCTGGTCAGAATGTGCGGAGCAGACCCGGAGCCGATCCGGGCCGATGTCCGCTCACTGGACGCCGAACAGCTCCAGCAGCTCCGTCCGGGCGAACATCCGCGCCGTGTCGACGGCCGACGGGGTGCCCGCGGACGGGTCCGCGCCGGCTTCCAGAAGCGCCCTGGTCACATCCGTCTCCCCCTTGAAGGCCGCTCCGGCGAGCGGGGTCTGGCCCCGGTCGTTGACGCGGTCGGCCTCGGCGCCACGGGCCAGCAGCGCGCGCACCGCCTCGGCGTGGCCGTGGTACGCGGCGAGCATGACGAGGGAGTCCCCGCGGTCGTTGGTGAGATTGGCCGGAACGCCGGCGTCCACATACGCCACCAGTTCCTCGGTCCGCCCCTGCCGGGCCAGATCGAAGATCTTGGTCGCCAGCTCCACGACCTCCGGGTCGGGGGCTTCACTCATCGGCCGGACCACCTCTCACTACGGACGTTTCGGACGCGACGGCGCGTCGAACGTGACAAACGTCGGGGACTGCGTGGGCGCACGGCCGCGAGCGGTGCCGCCGTGCGAGTGAATCGCCAGGGTACTGGCTCGCGCGACACATGGGCCGAGGTGCCCGAGGTAAAGATCAGCAAGGACCCGGCGGGGCGCAACAGCCCTGCTCAACCGGCCCAACGAGCCGCTCCGCCGCACGGGGTAATTCGGGCGAATTTCCCCCATTTGCACCTTTTATCGTATGGATACATGCTGTGATCCTGGAAGTACTCATGGTGACTGTCCCCGCGAACCAGGAGAACTCACATGATCCTCTCGATCTCAGGCGTGGTCCTGCTCGGCATCGTCGTCTTCATCTTCTTCCGAAAGGACGGCCTGAAGGCCTCGCACGCGCTGGTCGCGGTCCTCTTCGGCTTCTACCTGGCGAGTACGGCCATCGCCCCGAGCATCAAGGCAGGCGGCGAGAGCCTGGCGGGCCTCCTCGGCGGAATCAAGTTCTGACGCCCGTCTCGCCCGCCCGACATCCGCACGTACGCACTTCCAGGAGGCAGCAGTGGCCCGGCGGCCCCTCCCCCGCATTCTGAGCAACGGCGGCGCACAGCTCGCCCGGAGCCGGGAGCTGGCCCGGACGGCGGCCGACAGCGCCACCGACGTCCTCCAGCCGCTGATCACGATCGCCCGCGGTCTGCGCCGCCTGGCCGCGGCCGCGCGGCGCAGATGGGCCGAGACCCCCAAGGACCGGCGCGGCGCGCTGCTGTTCCTGGTGGCCTCGGTGGTCCTGGTCGTGGCACTCGTGCCGTACGGCCCGCTGCTCGCCGTCATCGCTCTGATGGCGGCGGCAGCCTGGCAGGGCAGGGACCGCGCCCCGTCGGAGCCGGAGGGCCCCGACGACTCCCAGACCGAGCGCCTGCACTCCCTCTACGAGGCGCTGGTCCCGTACTTCTCCCTCGCCGAGGACCCCGATCCCCTGTACGCCCACGGCGGCGCGTGGGAGAAGGCGTTCCCGGCGTACGAGTTCGACGACACCGGCCGCTTCGCCCACCTGGTGATCCGCTACCCCGCGTACTTCACCGACGGGGAGGCCGAGGCCCGCTCCCGGATCGAGCACCTGCTCACCGCGAAGTCCGGCCGGGGCCGGGAGTACCACTTCACGTGGGACGAGGAGGCCAACCACCTCTCCGTCGACGTGCTCCCCGCACTGCCCACCGACATCGCCGCCCAGCGCTTCGTGACGGCGCCCGGCGAGACCGTCCTCGGCTTCACCGACCCGACCCGGGTCCAGCGCACCCTCCCGCTCACCCACGGCGAGGAGCGGCGCGACGTGCCGCCGGTCGTCTGGCGTACCGGCATCCGCTCGACCGAGCCCCACCTGCTGGTCCTGGGGCAGCCCGGAACCGGCACGTCCACCCTGCTGCGCTCGGTCGCGTTGCAGGCCCTGCACCACGGCGACCTGCTGGTCGTCGACGGCGGCGGCACCGGCGAGTACGCCTGCCTGGTCGGCCGGGACGGCGTCCTGGCCGTCGAGTGCGGCCTCACCGGAGCGCTGACCAGCCTGGAGTGGGCCGCCGCGGAGACGGAACGACGGCTGATCTCCGTCAACCGGGCCCGTCAGGAAGGCCGGCCGACGCCCGACGACACCAGGCGGCCGCTGTGGGTCTTCGTGGACCGGCCGAGCGCCTTCACGCACCTGGCCGCCGCGGACGGCCGCGAGGATCCGCAGTCCCTGCTCCAGGTCCCGTTGCGGCACGGCCGAGCCGCGAACGTGACCGTGGTCGTCGCCGACCAGCTGGACGCCCTGGACAGCCTGAGCGACGCCGTACGGCAGCACACACGCGCGCGTGCCGTTCTCGGCCCGGCCACGGCGGACGAGCTGACGACCGCACTGGGTGCTCCTCCGCACACCACGCCCGTCGACCAGGTCCCGCCCGGTCGGGGCTACGCCCGCCTGGGCACCGGCCCGGTGCACCGCCTCCAGGTGCCGGCCACGCCGGACCCCTACGACGACGCGACGAGTGACGCCCACCGGCAGGCGGTACTCGACCTGCTCCCGCCGCGCACGACACCGGCGGACGGCGAGCGGGCGCCGATTCCCGCGGAAGCGGCGGAGGCGGAGGCAGAGGCGGCGGAGGCAGAGGCGGCGGAGGCAGAGGCGGCGGAGGCAGAGGCGGCGGAACCTGAGCCTGAGCCTGAGATCATCTCCATCAAGAAGGAGGACCTGCCGGCCGAGACCATGACCGGGACGGGGACTCTGAGGGTGACCGGGACCCGGACCGCGCCGAGGGAGCCCGCGGCGGGCGCCGAACCGACGCCGGTCGCGGTGGAGACAGCCGTGGAACCGGCCCCGGCTGAGACGGTCCCTGCGAAGGCGGTCGCGGCGGAGACCTCCTGACACCCGACGAAGGCCGGAGCCGCCCACGCCCCGGGCCCGGGCTCCGCCACCGGAGCCCGCGTCACCCCCGCTACGCCACGAAGGTCCGCGGCGCCTCGCCGCCCCCGACGCCCCCGCTCTCCACCAGCCGGGCCGCCGCGGCCAGGCGTACCGCCGCCTCCTCGGCCACCACGCCGGCCACGGTGAACGGCAGCCGGACGTAGCCCTCGAAGGCCCCGTCGACCCCGAAGCGCGGCCCGGACGGGACCCGTACCCCCACCCGCTCCCCCGCCTCGGCCAGCCGTGAGCCGGACAGGCCCCCGGTGCGCACCCACAGGGTGAGCCCGCCCCGCGGCACCTCGAACTCCCAGTCGGGCAGCTCCCGCCGTACCGCGGCCACCAGCGCGTCCCGGTTGTGGCGGGCCTGCTCGCGCCGCACCTGGACGGCCTGTTCCCAGCCGCCGGTGCTGAACAGCCAGTTCACGGCCAGCTGCTCCAGGACGGGCGTGCCCAGGTCGGCGTACGCGCGCGCGGCGACCAGGCTGCGGATCACGTCGGGCGCGGCGCGGACCCAGCCGATGCGCATCCCGGCCCAGAACGCCTTGCTGGCGGAGCCGACGGTGACGACCGTGGACCCGGCCGGGTCGAAGGCGCACACCGGGCGCGGCATCTCGACCTCGTCCTCCAGCCGCAGCTCGCTCATCGTCTCGTCGGCCACGAGCACCGTCCCCGCCGAGCGGGCCGCGTCCACGAGCCGCCGCCGCTGGTCGTCGTCGGCGAGCGCGCCGGTGGGGTTGTGGAAGTCGGCGACCACGTACGCGATCCGGGGCGCGGCCTCGCGCAGCACCTGGCGCCAGCGGTCCACGTCCCAGCCGGTGAGCCCCTCGGCCATCGCGACGGGGACCAGCCGGGCCCCCGCCTCGCGCATCAGCTGCAGGATGTTGGCGTAGGAGGGCGACTCCACGGCGATGCGCTCGCCGCGCCCCCCGAAGAGGTGGCAGATGGCGTCGATGGCGCCCATCGCCCCCGTGGTCACCATGATCTGCTCGGGCATGGTCGGGATCCCGCGCGCGGTGTAGCGCTCGGCGATCATCGCGCGCAGTGCGGGCAGCCCGGCCGGATAGTCGCCGTGGGTGTGCGCGTAGGGGGGAAGCTCCTCCAGGGCGCCCTGCACGGCACGGGTGAGCCAGGGTTCGGGCGCGGGCAGCGCCGCGCAGCCCAGGTCGATCATCGAACCGAGGGCCTCGGGCGGCAGCGGTTCCAGACCGCGCGCCGGCAACGGGTTCCCGGCGGGCACGGCGGTCCAGCTGCCCGCACCGCGCCGCGACTCCAGGAAACCCTCGGCGCGCAGCGCCTCGTAGGCGGCGGCGACGGTGGTGCGGCTGACGGTCAGGGCCATGGCCAGCTCGCGTTCGGCGGGCAGCCGGGCGGCGACCGACACGCGCCCTTCCAGCACCAGCAGCCGGATGCCGTCGGCGAGTGCGCGGTAGGCGGGCGGGCGGCGGGTGCCGGGCCCGGCCGGGCGGTCCTGCTGGGAGCCGAGCAGCCGGGCGAGCTGCCCCGCCCCCACGGCCGAGGTCCACTGAGCCATGGAAATCAGTCCACCTTCCCCGAATTGGCCATGGTTGGCTCTCCTTCTCAAGCCACAGAGTGTCATGCAGCAGGCCACTATCACCACACAGGGGGCACAACTTGTCCAGGCAGTCCAGCCAGTCCAGTCAGTCCGTGCAGTCCGGGCAGTCCGGGCACCGGCATCTCGCGCGGCGACTGACCCAGCTCTACGGCGGTCTCGTGCTGTACGGCGCGAGTTCGGCCCTGCTGGTCGGGTCGGGCCTCGGCCTGGAGCCGTGGAACGTGCTGCACCAGGGCCTCGCGGAGCGCACCGGCCTGTCGATGGGCGTGGTGCTGACCCTGCTGGGCGCGGCGGTGCTGCTGCTGTGGATCCCACTGCGTCAGCGTCCGGGCCTCGGCACCGTCTCCAACGTGCTGGTGATCGGCGCCGCGATGGACGCGACGCTGGCCGTGGTGCCCGACGCCCACGGCTGGACATCGCGGATCGCCATGATGACGGCGGGGATCGTCCTGAACGGCGCGGCCACCGGGCTGTACATCGCCGCACGTTTCGGTCCGGGCCCACGCGACGGTCTGATGACCGGGCTGAACCAGCGCACGGGGCTGTCGGTGCGCCTGGTGCGGACCGCCGTCGAGATCACCGTCGTGCTGACGGGTTTCGCCCTCGGCGGCACGGTCGGTGTCGGCACCCTGCTGTACGCGGTGGCGATCGGCCCGCTCGCCCAGGTGTTCCTGCGCGTGTTCGCCGTTCCCCCGGCACCGGGCGGCAGCACGGTCGTTGCCGCCGGTCGACCCCGGGGCGCGATACTGCGTCGGTGACCACCGCGATACGCCACCCCTACCTGGACCATCCCGGCCCCATCGCCTTCGCCCACCGGGGCGGTGCGGCGGACGGCCTGGAGAACACGCTGCGGCAGTTCCGGCGGGCGGTGGAGGCGGGCTACCGCTACATCGAGACGGACGTCCACGCCACGCGGGACGGAAAACTCGTCGCCTTCCACGACGCGACCCTGGACCGGGTGACCGACGGGGCCGGCCGGATCGCCGACCTCGGATGGGAGAAGGTGCGCCGCGCGCGCGTGGCGGGCCAGGAGCCGGTGCCCCTCTTCGAGGAGCTTCTGGAGACCTTCCCCGAGGTGCGCTGGAACATCGACGTCAAGGCGGAGCCCGCGCTGCTGCCGCTCCTGGAGCTGATCGGGCGGACCAACACCTGGGACCGGATCTGCGTCGGCTCCTTCTCCGAGGCCCGCGTCGTGCGCGCCCAGCGCCTGGCCGGACCGCGTCTGGCCACCTCGTACGGCACCCGGGGCGTCGTCAACCTGCGGCTGCGCTCCTGGGGCGTCCCGGCCGCGCCGCGCCGCTCGGCGGTGGCCGCGCAGGTGCCCGAGGTCCAGTCGGGCATCCAGGTGGTGGATCACCGCTTCGTGCGCACCGCCCACGCGCGCGGCCTTCAGGTGCACGTCTGGACGGTGAACGACGCCGACCGCATGCACCGCCTCCTGGACCTCGGGGTGGATGGCATCATGACCGATCACATCGACACACTGCGCAAGGTCATGGAGGACCGCGGCACCTGGGTCTGAGTCCGTCCGGGACCGTCCGGGACCGTCCGAGACCCGCGGCCGAGCCCCCGGGACGTCGCGCCTGCACGGGGAAGCGAGGGCACGGGTGGGCACCGACACCCTGCGGACGGACGCGGCCGACGGCGCCGACGACCGACGGCGCGAGCAGCGCGGCTGGTACTTCTACGACTGGGCGTGCTCGGTCTACTCGACGAGCGTGCTCACCGTGTTCCTGGGCCCCTATCTGACGTCGGTCGCCGAAGCGGCGGCGGACGCGGACGGGTATGTCCACCCGCTGGGCATACCCGTGCGGGCCGGTTCGTTCTTCGCGTACTCGGTGTCCCTGTCGGTGATCGTGGCGGTGCTGGTGATGCCCCTGGTGGGCGCCGCGGCCGACCGCTCGGGCCGCAAGAAGCCACTGCTGGCCGCCGCCGCGTACACCGGGGCCGCGGCCACGACGTGCATGTTCTTCCTCGACGGCGACCGCTATCTGCTGGGCGGACTGCTCCTGGTCGTCGCCAACGCCGCGCAGTCGGTGGCGATGATGCTCTACAACTCCTACCTGCCCCAGATCGCCCCTCCCGAGGAGCGTGACGCGGTCTCGTCCCGGGGCTGGGCCTTCGGGTACGCGGCCGGGGCCCTGGTCCTGGTCGCGAACCTGATCCTCTACACGGCCCACGACTCCTTCGGGCTGAGCGAGAGCGCGGCGGTCCGCGTCTGCCTGGCGTCGGCCGGCCTGTGGTGGGGCGCCTTCGCGCTCATCCCGCTGAGGCGGCTGCGTGACCGCCGTACACCCGCGAGGGGGCGCGAGAGCACGCGGGCGGCCGCCCTGCCCGGCTTCCGGCAGCTCGCGGCGACCATCCGCGACATGCGCCGCCGTCCGCTCACCCTGGCGTTCCTGCTGGCGTACCTCGTCTACAACGACGGTATCCAGACGGTGATCTCCCAGGCCTCGGTCTACGGCTCGAAGGAGCTGGACCTCGGGCAGTCCACCCTCATCGTGGCCGTACTCCTGGTCCAGCTGCTGGCGGTGGCGGGCGCGCTGGCACTGGGGCGGCTGGCCCGGACGTACGGGGCGAAGCGCACGATCCTCGGGTCGCTGGTCGCCTGGACGGTCACGCTCGCGGCCGGGTACTTCCTGCCGGCCGGGGAGCCCGTGTGGTTCTTCGCGCTGGCCGCCGGGATCGGGCTCGTCCTGGGCGGCAGCCAGGCGCTGTCCCGCTCCCTGTTCTCGCACCTGGTCCCGCCCGGCAAGGAGGCCGAGTACTTCTCGGCGTACGAGCTGAGCGACCGCGGGATGAGCTGGCTCGGGCCGCTCATCTTCGGGCTCACCTACCAGCTGACCGGCAGCTACCGGGACGCGATCATCTCGCTGGTGGCCTTCTTCGTCCTCGGTTTCGTGCTGCTCGCGCGGGTGCCGGTGCGGCGGGCGATCGGCGACGCGGGCAACCCGGTACCCGAAAGGATTTAGCACTCGGCGCGAAAGGGCTGTAGTGTACGCGTTTGGCCTGCCAGGCGTACCGTTACTGCGCGTCAAAGGTGCCGAAACGCCATGTCGCATCTGCCAGCAGAGGTGACAAACCGGACGGCGGCGGGTACTGCACTGGTTGCAAGGCTGCGACTGCGACGGCGACGCAGACGCCCGGAACGGGAGTCGGGACGGGAATCTTTACCGCCGCCCGGACGTTGACCGGATGACGACGACAGCGACACCTGTCCTGTGGGCGACAAGCCCGGGAGGCACGATTCATGAGTGAGCGAGCTCTTCGCGGCACGCGCCTCGTGGTGACCAGCTACGAGACGGACCGCGGCATCGACCTGGCCCCGCGCCAGGCCGTGGAGTACGCATGCGAGAAGGGGCATCGATTCGAGATGCCCTTCTCGGTCGAAGCGGAGATTCCGCCGGAGTGGGAGTGCAAGGTCTGCGGGGCTCAGGCACTCCTCGTGGACGGCGACGGCCCTGAGGAGAAGAAGGCCAAGCCCGCGCGTACGCACTGGGACATGCTGATGGAGCGACGCACCCGCGAGGAACTCGAAGAGGTCCTCGAGGAGCGGCTGGCCGTTCTGCGCTCCGGCGCGATGAACATCGCGGTACATCCGCGAGACAGCCGCAAGAGTGCGTAGCGGGAAACTGTAAACAGCACAACCGAACACCGCGGGTGCCGTACGTGAGCTTCACGTACGGCACCCGCGGTTTTGGTGTGTCCGGGTCCCGGCGCGGGGCTCAGCGCGTCAGCGGAGGGCGGGGGTCCCGCGGTGCGTCGTCCGGGTCGTCCCGTATGACCTCGCCCTGGACGACCTTGCCGTCCGGCTGGTGCATGCGGGCCTGGCGGAAGGCGTCGCCCAGGGTGCCCGGGCCGGCCTCGCGGAGCTTGCGCTCCACGGTCCGCTCCGCGTAGCGGCTCACGGCCTTCTGGACCGGCGGCAGCAGCATGAGCAGGCCCAGCGCGTCCGAGACGAGACCGGGAAGTATCAGGAGGAGACCGCCCAGCATCATCAGGCCGTTGCCCTCGCTGTTCGGACGAGCCTCGGGCATGACACCGGCCTGCTGCTGTTGCAGCGTCTCCGTGAGGTTCCTGAAGGCCCGGCGGCCCGCACTCTTGATCACCACGGAGCCGAGGACGATGCCCGCGACCAGCAGCAGGAAGACAACGAACCCGCTGGAGGCACCCGCGACCACGGTCAGCAGCCAGATCTCCAGAACGAGCCACGCGGCGATGCCGAGCGGCACGAAGGTGCGCAGCCTGGAGCGCGTGGGCCGGGCGGGGGACCTGGGGGTCTGAGCGCCAGTCGTCATACCCCCAGTGTGCCTGGCCCCGGCTCAGCGCGGCATAAGGGGACGATCAGGTGTTCTTGTCAGGCGCCTGTGCCGACGTGTCGCCCGGCTCGGCGGGCTTTTCGGCGGGCGCCTCGACCGCCTTGTCCTCCAGCTTGTCGGTGGACTTCTCGGCGGGCTCAGGCTTCTCGGCGGGCTCGGTACCGGGGCCTTCGCCCACCGGCTCGCCCACCGTCTCGTCCACGGGCGCTTCGGCCGGCACGCCGGCCGGCTCACCAGCCACCCTGTGGGGCTGCCTGTCGCCGCGGCCCAGGACCTTTCCGACCCTCTCCCCCACGCCCCACGTGGTGACCCGCCAGAGCGCCTCCACCAGGATGTCGCGGCTCATCTTGGAGTCGCCGAGTTCGCGCTCGACGAACGTGATCGGCACCTCGACGACGTGGTAGCCCGCCTTGATCGCCCGGCGGGCGAGGTCGACCTGGAAGCAGTAGCCCTGCGAGGAGACCTCGTCCAGGCCGAGCCCCTCCAGGGTCTCGCGGCGGAACGCGCGGTAGCCACCGGTGACGTCGCGCAGCGGCAGGTCGAGCGCGAGGCGCGAGTACATGCTGCCGCCGCGGGAGATGAACTCGCGGGACTTGGGCCAGTTCACCACCCGGCCGCCGGGCACCCAGCGGGAACCGAGCACCAGGTCCGCGCCCTTGAGCGCGGTCAGCAGACGGGGCAGCTCCTCGGGCTGGTGCGAGCCGTCGGCGTCCATCTCGATCAGTACGCCGTAGCCGTGCTCCAGGCCCCAGCGGAAGCCCGCCAGGTAGGCGGCGCCCAGGCCCTCCTTGCCCTTGCGGTGCAGGACCTGGACGTGGTCGTCCTCGGCGGCCAGTTCGTCGGCGAGCTTGCCGGTGCCGTCGGGGCTGTTGTCGTCGGCCACGAGAACGTGCGCCTGAGGGACCGCCTCGCGCACACGCGCGACGATCGCCTTGATGTTCTCCGCCTCGTTGTAGGTCGGAACGATCACCAAGGCTGTCCCCAGGGGGCCGAACCGCCTCCCCCGCCCCGCTTCCGCGGGCGTCCCGTCGCCGTCGTTCACCGCTGCCCCTTCATGTCCGTACGCAGAGGACCACCATAATGGCCGCGGCCTGCGGTGACGTGACAGGACGTTCGTATGGCGGTGTCATTTCCCCGGTACCGGGGTAGGGATGCGCGGTTAAGGACCGTTTCCACTGCGGATGGGGGCCCGGCGCCCTTCGGGCCGACCTGGGGCCCGCTGGCTGCGGGTCGACCGAAAGCCGTTGTCTACTGAGCGCCCGGGCCCCACCCGGGTCACACCTCCCGACCGGCCGGAACGTCCCCTCGTCGCGGCGCGAGCGCTGAGCCTGGCTCCCAGGGACAGTGCCCCGGTGCGGCACACCGTCCCTGACCCAGCGGCGCCGCGACGTGTGCGCGGAAGGTTCCCCGGTCGGGCGTCCGGTGGTGGACTCGGCCGAACCTACCGGCCCCCTGCCGTCGCCTGTCAACAGTCGTTCGACCTGCGGCTTCCGTGTCAACGCGCAGGTCAGAGCGGTGGACGCGCAGGTCGTACGCGGAAGAAGATCATCGCCCCGTCGGCCGTCGAGATCACTCGCCCGGCCGTACGAACACCGTCCGGCCGCCCACCACGGTGCGCAGACAGACGGGCAGGTCCCGGCCCGGCGTCAGATCGGGCAGGCCGGGGGTGCCGGAGCGCGGGTCGGTCGACCAGCGCGCCACCCGGTCGTCGGGGGCCTGGACCAGGAGTTCCCCGGTGCGCCACACGGCGTAGTCGGCGGGCGCGCCCGGCACCAGGACGCCCGCGTCGTCGCGTCCGACCGCCCGCCAGCCGCCGCGCGTGTGCGCCGTGAACGCGGCGCGCACGGAGACGCGGTGCTCCGCCGTCCGGTGGAAGGCGGCGGCCCGGACGGTGCCCCACGGATCGAGGGGCGTGACCGGGCTGTCGGAGCCGAAGGCGAGGGGGACGCCGGCCCGCAGCAGGGCCGCGAAGGGGTTGAGGGTGCCGGCCCGTGCGGCGCCCAGGCGCTGGGCGTACATGCCGTCCTCGCCGCCCCACAGGGCGTCGAAGGCGGGCTGCACGGAGGCGGTCAGGCCCAGCTCCGCGAAGGCCGCGACGGTCTCGGGGGTGAGCATCTCGGCGTGCTCGACGCGGTGGCGGGCGGCGCGGATCCGGGCGAGGCCGAGCTTGTCGGCCGCGACGCGCACCCCTTCCACCACGGCGGTCACGGCGGCGTCGCCGATGGCGTGGAAGCCCGCCTGGAGGCCCGCCTCGGTGCAGGCGACGACGTGGGCGGCGACGGCGGCGGCGTCCAGGAAGGCGGTGCCCGTGTGGCCCGCGTCGGCGTACGGCTGGTGCAGGCAGGCGGTGTGCGAGCCGAGGGAGCCGTCGACGAAGAGGTCGCCCGCGGCGCCGACGGCGCCCAGTTCCCTCGCCTTGTCGACGTCCTGTTCGGCCCAGTATCCGATCACTCGCGGCCCGCGCTCCTGGGCCGCGAGGAGCAGCAGGCCGGTGAGGTCGTCCTCGGAGGAGATCTCCGGGCCTGCGCACTCGTGAACGGTTCCGATGCCCAGGGAGGCGGCGTGCGCGAGGGCGGCGCGCTGGGCCTCGGTGCGCTGGGCGGGGGCGACGGCCCCGAGGGCGGCGGCGCGTACGGCGTGGTGGGCGTCGGCGGTGAGCGGTCCCTCCCCGCGGCCGGCGCCCTGCGGGACCAGGTCGAGCAGGGCGGTGGTGACGACGGCCGAGTGGACGTCGATACGGCTGAGGTAGAGGGGGCGGCGGCCCGCGGCCTCGTCCAGCTCGGCGCGGGTCGGAGGCAGGCCGTCGGGCCAGCGGGCGGCGTCCCAGCCGTGGCCGAGGAGGACGCGGTCGTCCGGGCGGGCGGCGGCGAAGTCCCGTACGAGGGCGAGGGCCGCCTCGCGGGTGGGGGCACCGGACAGGTCGAGGCCGGTGAGGGCGAGGCCGGTGGAGGTGGTGTGCACGTGTGCGTCGGTGAACGCCGGGGTGACCAGGGCGCCGTCCAGATCGATCACCTCGTCCACGCCGTCCGCGAAGGCGTCCGCGGCGCCCTCGGAGCCGACCCAGGCGACCTGGCCGCGTTCGACGACCATGGCCGTCGCGAAGGGGTCGGCGGGACTGTGGACCTCGCCGCGGCGCAGCAGGACGGTCGTGGGCGGGGTGGTGGACTCACTCATGCGCACCAGTCTCGCCCCTCGCGCGGGCCACTTGGCAGGCGGGTCAGCCGCGCCACGCCGCGGGAGCGAGGAGCCCGGCACGTCGGGACGCCCCGGCGCCCGGGACGGCGGGGACGGACCGGCCGCCCGTCAGACGCGTGGCGGCCGGGACTCGTACGGTGTGGACAGCACCACGGTGGTCCGGGTCGACACCCCGGCGAGGGAGCGGACCCGGGCGAGCAGTTCCTCCAGCTCGTGCGGGGTGGACACGCGCACCTTGAGGATGTAGTTCTCGTCGCCCGCCACGCTGTGACAGGCCTCGATCTCCGGGACTCCGGCCAGACGGTCCGCGATGTCGTCGGGGGCGCTGGGGTCGAACGGTTTCACCGAGATGAAGGCGGTCATCGGCAGCCCGACGGCCTCCGGGTCGACGACCGCGGCGTAGCCGCGGATCACGCCGCGCTGCTCCAACCGCCGCACCCGCTGGTGCACGGCCGACGTGGACAGGCCCGTGGCCTTGCCCAGGTCTGTGTAGCTCATCCGCCCGTCCTTGACGAGCAGCTGCACGATCTGTCGGTCCAGCTCCTCCATGGCGCAAGAACCTACAGTGCGGTTGATCTCCTCGGATACCTGAGCGGTCCAGGTCATGCCCGGTTCATGGTGTGACGTGGAGTCGGCCGACGGCCGAGTGGGGACAAATACGCCGCAGGGGGCACTTACGAGCGGCATGTGACGAAGACCACACCCTCCGAACGGTCTCCGTGATGTCCTCGTGATTACCCCGTAGGGGGGACGGGAAGTGCTTGCTGTGGTCGAGGCCGCAGTGCCGTCACGACCCAGCCCGAGGGGGAGAACCCAATGCAGAGTCTTAAGCGCCCTGGACGTACCACGCCCAAGCGGCAGCAGCCGGTCGTCGAGCTCGTCCCGGAGGGCGTCGAACCCGACGTCTTCGACGAGGAACTCGACACCTACGACACCTTCGAGATGTACCGGGTGATCTGCCCGGACTGCGCGCAGCCCATCGCCCTGCTGGCGGACGAGGAGGTGCTGCCGGAGCACGCGCTGTGCGCCTCTCCGTGGAATCCGTTCGGGCTCTCGGTCTGCGCCGGCACCGGCCGCAGGGCCACCGAGGCCCGGCCCGCGGACGAGTCGTTCCAGCCCCACGAGCAGGAGACGGCCCTGCTGTTGACGCTCCCCCAGGGCCTCGACTGGCGGACCCAGCCCTTCTCCCACGTCGGCGGCCCGGGCTCACGCCCGATGCGTGTGCCGACGATGCGGCGCGAGGCCGCCTGAGCCGCCCGAGCACCCACCGCCCGGGGGGGCGTAGCCCGATTCCGCACACCGACGTGTGCCACGGCCCGCGGGGCCGCCGTGGCACGCGCCGGTGTGCGCTGCCCGGTCGGCCGTGAGGTGCCGCCACCGGGTGACGCACGTCAGCCCCGGTCTCGCGACGACGACTCGGCGACGGACGCCCGCGAACTCACGCTCGATTCCGTGGGCCGGTGTCCTGCCCGCCGTCGCCGCGTTGCCCGGGTATGACCCCCATGTACTCGGCGACCGCGCGTCGGCGCCGCGCGTTCGTCCCGGTGCCCGCGGGACTGGTTCCGCCGGCTCCGCAGCCCCCGGACCCGCCGATCTACCGTGAGCTGATGCGGACCTGGGCAGACCGCGGCCGTACCCTGCCGGGGCGCCACGACCCGGAGTGGGTCCGGCTCGCGGCGCCTGGGCGCGGGCTCGAGGACTTCTCCGCCACCGGCGGCTTCCGCGTCACCGCGGAAGCCGGCGCCGTCGGCGGCCTCAGCGTCCCTCGGGACCCGCGAGGTGACGGGCGATGACCATCCGCTGGATCTGGTTGGTGCCCTCGACGATCTGCAGCACCTTGGCCTCGCGCATGTACCGCTCGGCCGGGAAGTCCGCCGTGTAGCCGTACCCGCCGAGGATCTGCACGGCGTCGGTGGTGACCCGCATCACCGTGTCGGTACAGTGCAGCTTGGCCATGGCGGCCTGCTTGGCGAACGGCAGCCCGGCGTCGCGCAGCCGTGCCGCCGACAGGTACAGCGCGCGGCCGGCCTCGATCTGGGTCGCCATGTCGGCGAGCATGAAGCGCAGCCCCTGGAAGTCGGCGATCGGCTTGCCGAACTGCCGCCGCTCGGCCGCGTACGACACCGCCTCGTCCAGCGCCGCCTGGGCCACACCGATGGCGCAGGCGGCGATGCCCAGCCGCCCGGAGTCGAGCGCGGACAGGGCGATCGCGAAGCCCTGCCCCTCGTCTCCGAGGCGCCGGGCGTCGGAGACCCGCACACCGTCGAGGTGGACCTGCGCGGTGGGCGAGCCCTTCAGCCCCATCTTCTTCTCGGGCACCGCGGCGCTCAGCCCCTCGGCGTCGCCGGGGACGAGGAACGCGGTGATCCCCCGCGGGCCGTCCTCCCCCGTACGCGCCATCACGGTGTAGAAGTCGGCGATGCCGCCGTGCGTGATCCACGCCTTGGTGCCGTTGATCACCCAGTCGTCGCCTTCACGGACGGCCTTGGTGCGCAGCGAGGCGGCGTCCGATCCGGAGGCGGGTTCGGAGAGGCAGTAGGCGCCGAGCAGGCCACCGCCGAGCATCGCGGGCAGGTGCTCGCCCCGCTGCTCCTTGGTGCCGTACGCGGCGAGCGCGTAGGAGGCGAGCGTGTGCACGCTCACGCCGAGACCGACGGTGAGCCGGAGGGCGGCGAGCTCTTCGAGGACCTGGAGGTAGACCTCGTACGGCTGCTCGCCACCGCCGTACTCGGCGTCGTAGGGAAGCCCGAGCAGGCCGGAGACGGAGAGCAGGGTGAAGACCTCGCGCGGGAAGCGTCCGGCGTCCTCCTCCTCGGCCGCGCTCGGGGCGATCTCACGCTGCGCGATGTCGCGGACGAGCGAGATCAGATCCCGTGCCTCGTCCGTGGGCAGTTGCCGGTCCACCGGCTGCGGGGCGCGGTCGGGCATGGCGACGCTCTCCTCCCTGTCGGGCACATCGGCGGATGTGCGCCTTGGGTGGAGGCGGTTCCGCCGGGTCGTTCGGGCCTGGCCGATGCTCGCACTCCCGGGTCACGGAAGCGGCTGACCAGCGACTGTGCGCTGTGAGTATGCCCGATCGGAGGCATGGAGTCACCAGTTAACGACCGCTTACTTCGAGAAAGGTTGCGGCCCCGTCGTCAGGCGTCCCGGCGGGCGGCGGGCGGGGAGGGGCAGGCGGGGTCCAGCTCCTCGATGGCGCGCAGGGTGCCGCCGAGCGACTTCACCAGCAGGTCGCGCATGGCCTCGCGGGGCAGTTCGGGGCGACCTATCCAGTCCAGGGTGGCGCCCTCGACGCCGCACACCCAGGAGAGCAGGCCCATGCGGGCCAGTGGTCCGACGTCGGAACGCCCGTACGCTCCTTCGGCGATGGTGACGACGATCGCCTCGCGCACCCCGTCCCGGATGGCGTGCACCTCGGTGTCGAAGCCGACTCCGCCGCTGACGATCGTGCGGTAGGCGGCCTGGTTGTACTCGGCGTAGCGCAGGTAGCCGTCGATGGCGCGGTGGACGCGGTCCACCTCCGCCAGTTCGGTGCCCCCCGCGGCGGTGGTGACGAGACCGGCGACCGAGTCCTGGATGATCGCCAGGTAGTAGCCCCGCTTGGACTGGAAGTAGTAGTAGATCAGCCCTTTGGCGACATGCGCCTGACGGGCGATGTCATCCATCGAGAGCGCGTCGTACGACGTGTCGGCGAACAGCATCCGCCCGATGGCGATGAGTTCGGCGCGGCGTGTCAGCGAGCGCTCGGTACCGCGCGCCCGGGGACGGGCGTCGGCACGCTGTTGACCAATATTCAATTCCGACCCTGATCTCCTACGAGTGGCAGGACATCCGCAGTATGGCAGGGCCGGGTCGTGGGGCAGGTCACACAGCAGGTCACACAAGGGTCACGTCACAGCGGACCTACAGGGTCACAGCAGACCCAGCTGGACCACCAGCATCGCGATCACCACGACAAGGGTCCATCCCATGACGTGCTCGAGGATCTTCGGACCGTCGTCCTTGGGCCCGCCGGTACGGACACGGGCGGCGGTGGCGGTGTGTGCGCTCATGGCTTCTCACTGATCTCGACGTTCGGTGGACTCCCCCGGCTCCCCCCGGCACACCGCCTCCCCCGGCGGTAACCCTGTCCACCTTGCCACCGTGGGCGGCTTTTGCGGCGGAGACGTTGGTCACAGTGGGCCGGTGGACCACGGCGGACGAACCTCGGCACCACCAAGGGGAGACGGGCCGCTCGGACGGGGCGTCCGTCCTCACCCGGCACTTCGACCAGTAGATCGAGGTCACGCTTCCGAGGCCGCCGGCGGCCGGGGACCGAGGTCGCCGGTGACCTTGGGGCCGCAGCGCCTACCGATGTAGACGCAGCCTGTGCCGTCCCGCAGGGTGGAGAAGACCACGGGCATGTAGTCCTCACTGAACGCGGCACCCACTCCCGTACCGGCGAACACCGACTCCGTCACCGGCAGCAGATCGATCTCCAAAGGCTCGGAGAAGTCCTTCATCCCGTCGACGAACTCGTACAGCGCGTGTCCCGCACCGTCCCGTTCGGTCACAGTGATGACCACGCCCTCGCGCCTGTAGGTGCCGAGAAGCGGTGCGAGGTCGACCACCGGCGGTTCGGCCGGAGGGGCGAAGGGCTCAGGCATCGTCACGCCCGCCAGGTCGGCGAGCAGTTCCCGGTAGAGGGCCGCGTACAGCTCGCGCGCCCCGCCGTTGGTGAGCAGGGCGACCGCGACGCCCGCCGAGGGAACCACGCGCAGGTGGGCGTACTGTCCGATCGACGCGCCGTCGTGGCCGTGACCCTGGACGCCGTCCCAGTGCTCTGCCCAGCGGGACCTGCCCCCACAACAGATCCGCGACGACGACTTCGCTTCCGGGCTCGACCGGGTCCTCGACGGCCTGACGTCCCGGCTCGGCGCCTGAACGGTGACCGTGTCCGACTACGGCCGGGTCCTGCCGCGCGGCGGGGTGTCCCTGTTCCGGCCCGACCGGAGCGAGGTCGGGCCGGAAGGGGCGGCCGTGGCGCCGCACATGCTCACAGCAAGCCGAACGACTTCAGGACCCTGCGCTGACTCGGTGCCGGCTCAGCGGGGAAGTAGATGTAGCAGATCCCTCCCGTACCACTCCTGACCTGCCCGTTCGCGTCGTAGCGCTTCGTACGGAGCCAGATGTTCTCCCACTCGCGCCGCTCGTAGACGCGGCGCACGGACTCGTTGTCGTCCGAGGCCGGGTCGTTGGCGATCACGTCGCCGTCGGCGGTGAAGCCGATCACGGTCATCAGGTGGCCCGCGGTGCCGTAACCGGCCCCGGTCAGCTCCTCCTCCAGGAAGGACTGGGACGTGATGACCGGGATGCCGGCCGCGATCAGCCTCTCCAGGTCGGTGAGGGAACCGAGGCGGGTGACCACGCCCCGGAGGCCCTCGAAGGTGGCCGCGTAGGCGGCGTTGAAGGGCCAGTTGCCGCAGCCGGCGTACTGGTGGTCGTACGTGTACCGGGCGGCATGGCACACCTGCGGGTCGGCGTAGGAGGGGTCGACCCACGCGAGCTGCTCCTCGGTGAGCCGGCCGCCCCAGTACTCGATGATCATCTGCGAGGAGGTCGGACTGCACCACGCCTCGCCGCCGTTGTCGTACTCGGGGTACTGGCCCTTGTGGATCTCCTGCGAGTAGCGCGGGACGCGCAGCTCCCGGGCGAGTGCGGGGGTGGAGGCCGGGACGGTGAAGCGGTCGGGCACGTCGGAGCCCATCGCGCCGAGCCGCCAGACGGTGGGCGTCGCCCTCGTGCCGGGGCGGCGGTGGAGGGTGAGCCTGAGCCGGCAGGAGGCCAGGCGCAGGCCGGTGGAGGCGTCGTCGACGGCGAACGTGTCCGTCCAGACGCTGCTCCTGCCGTCGCCCTGGCCGTCGACCGAGGTCCGCTTGACGTCCTGGTCGCCTGCCGCCCAGCGGCCCATCACGTACCAGGGGGTGTCCGTGCCGTCGGAGTAGGTGCCCTTGAGCTCGACCTGGATCCAGGTGCCGCTCGGGGTGTGCGCGTTCCAGGAGGCGATGACCTCCGTCGAGGGCACGGCGAGCCGGTGGACGGGCGAGGTCCAGGTCGCGTACTCCCAGGTGGCGGCGCTGCCGGTGTGCGGGTCGGTGTACTCGGTGGTGCCGGCCGGGGCGCCGATCACGACACCGGGCCGCGCGCCCGCGACGGGACGGGCACCCTGCGCGGTGCCGCGCCGCCAGTCGCGGAACGTGGTCCAGGCGCGGTAGTCGACCGGTCCGGCGGGGGCCCGGTCGGGGTCCGCGCGGCCGGCGACCGCGCCGGGCGTCGCTTCTGCGGTGGCCGGGATCGCGCTGCCCGCCACGGCGGCCGCGACGGCGGCGGTCAGGACGGTTCTGCGTGACGGCTGTTCGGCTCTGCTCATGGGCGGAAGACCCCCAGGTGTCCGAGTCGGGCGGGTCCGTTGCACGGTTGTGCGCCAACTATGGCCGCAGGTGCCCGCTCCTGCCAGCACTTGAGCGCACGCCACGCCACGAACATTGGTGTGGACCGGTGGCGTGGAGAGTGAGTGGAGCGACGCGGTTAGAGTGCGGGACGAACGCCGACCGTCCCTTCGCACCGCCCAGGACCCGCCATGCGCGACCTCGCAGCCCGGCTCCGCCGGCTTCCCCCGTCCTGCGGGCCGGTGCGCCTGATCGGTGTCGACGGGTACGCCGGTTCCGGGAAGTCCACGTTCGCCGGGCTGCTCGCCGCCGAGCTGGGTGACGCGCCGGTGCTGCACCTGGACGACATCGCCAGTCACGACGAGCTGTTCGACTGGACCGGGCGGCTGCTGAGCCAGGTGATCGAGCCCCTGCGGCGCGGTGACACCGCGCACTACGCCCCCTACGACTGGCGGGCCCGGTCGTTCGCGGCGTCCCGCCCACTGCCGCCGGCCCCGGTGGTCCTGGTGGAGGGGGTCGGCGCCGGGCGCGGGGCACTGCGTCCGCACCTGGCCCGGCTGCTCTGGATGGAGCTGCCGCGCGAGGAGGCGTGGGCGCGCGGCAGAGCGCGCGACGGAGCGGAGCAGCGGACGTTCTGGGACGGGTGGATCCCGGCAGAGCGCCGGCACTTCGCCGGCGACCCCTCGCGCCCCTACGCGCACCTTCTGGTACGGCAGAGAGAAGGGGGGTACGAGGTGTTCCCGGGGCCCGCGGGACCTGCTTCCCCGGCCCAGTTCCTCACGCAGGGTGACGGACCCTCCGCAATGTGCTGAACTCGTGAAGATCGCCGCCCGGCGGTCGGCCGGAGAGCCTCAACTCCGCTTGACCCGGGGGCCGTACAGGTCTTACGTTCTGAATGTGCGGCAGTTCGAAGCCGCCGGCAGACGCGAAGCCCCCGGTTGTTCCCCCGTGATCGGGGGCTTCGTTCTGCCCTGAGCGCGTTTTCCGGCTGCTCCATGGCGCGAACCGCTCACCCTCGGTCACCGATCCGTGTGCGCCCCGTCCGCTCCCACCTGGCGCAACGGCCTGTCCCGGCACCCTTCGGAGGAAAGACCGCCGCGGGTACGATGCACCTCGGTGCGACCTACGGGCGGTTGCCGCGCGCACCTTGCAACTCCGGTCCACGGCGCAGCCGTTGACCGAGGCGGCCGACGGGCGACGGCTCGGCGGCATACCGACGGGGGCACGGTACGTGGGGGACGGCATGGACTTCGGCACGCAGGGCCCGCAGGCCCCGGCCGACCTCGCCTGGCTGCGCGGCGTGGACGCCTACACCATGGGAGCCTATCCGCAGGCGGAGGAGGAGTTCCGCACCGCGGTACGCGTCGATCCCGCGATGGCCGACGGCTGGCTGGGTCTGCACGCGCTGCGCGTCGACACCACCAACGCGCTGCTCAGGATGTTCCGGCACCGGGAGCGCTTCGGCGAACAGCGCGCCCGCCATCGCCGTACGCTCAACTCCTGGTACTGGCTGGGCTGGTGGGTGCAGCCCGTACTGGAGCACCCGCGCGATCTGCTGCTGGCGCACGCCTCCCACTGGCTGGACGGCCGCCACGTCCCGGAGCTGGACCGGGCGCTGGCCGGCCTGCCGCCGGTGGACGCCGACCCCCAGGTCCGCTTCCTGCACGCCTGCCGCGCCTACCTCGTCAAGGACTGGGAACAGCTCGTCCGGCACACCGACCCGTTGCTCGGCGATCCCCTGCTGGGCATCGAGGCCGGACTGTTCAGTGGCATGGCCCGGGTACGCCTGGAGATGTACGGACAGGCCGAGCCCCTGCTGTCGGCGGCCCTCATGCGGTGCCGCAGCGAGCAGCCGCAGCGCAAGGAACTGCGGTACTGGCTGGCGCGGGCGCACGAGGGCACGGGCCGCAGCGCCGCCGCGCTGCCGCTGTACCGGGCCGTGCACCGCGTCGACCCCGCCTTCATGGACACCTCGGCCCGGCTGGCGGCGATCGCCGAGAGCGACGGCTACGACGACGCCGCCGACCTCGCGGGGCTCGCGCAGGCCGGTATGGGACCGGACGGCCTGGACGGTGTCGACGGACTCGACCCCCTCTTCGGCACCGAGGAGCGCGGCCTCAAGCTCTCCGCCCCCGAGCCGCCGCTGACCACTGCGCTGCCCTCGCTGACCGGACCTTCCGTGCGGGAGAAGGCCGACGGACCGGATCCGTCCCTGCCCACCGGGCCCACCGACCCCGCGTTACTGGAGGAGGCACTCGCCGAGCTGGAGCGCATGGTGGGGCTGGATCCGGTGAAACGGCAGGTCAAGGCCTTGTCCGCGCAGCTGAACATGGCTCGGTTGCGGGCCGGCCAGGGCCTGCCGGTCCAGCCGCCCAAGCGTCACTTCGTCTTCTCCGGCCCCTCCGGCACCGGCAAGACCACCGTGGCCCGCATCCTGGGCCGCGTCTTCTACGCCCTCGGCCTGCTCGGCGGCGACCACCTCGTGGAGGCTCAGCGGGCCGACCTGGTCGGCGAGTACCTCGGCCAGACCGCCGTGAAGGCCAATGAACTGATCGACTCCGCGCTCGGCGGCGTCCTCTTCGTCGACGAGGCGTACTCCCTGTCCAACTCCGGTTACGGCAAGGGCGACGCGTACGGCGACGAGGCCCTCCAGGTGCTGTTGAAGCGGGCCGAGGACAACCGCGACCACCTGGTGGTGATCCTGGCCGGCTATCCGGAGGGCATGGACCGGCTTCTGACCGCCAACCCGGGGCTCTCCTCCCGCTTCACCACCCGGGTCGACTTCCCCTCGTACCGGCCGCTGGAACTCACCTCCATCGGCGAGGTCCTCGCCGCCGAGAACGGGGACGGGTGGGACGAGGAGGCACTCGACGAGCTGCGGTCGATCGCGGGGCACGTGGTGGACCAGGGCTGGATCGACGAGCTGGGGAACGGGCGGTTCCTGCGGACGCTGTACGAGAAGAGCTGCGCGTACCGGGATCTGCGGTTGTCGGTGTATCCCGGGGTGCTGACCCGGGACGACCTGGCCACGTTGCGGTTGCCGGATCTGATGCAGGCGTACGGGGAGGTGCTGTCGGGGCGGGGGCCGCAGGACCCTCCGGGACTGTGAGGCGCCGCCCCGGCCGGCCCTAGGTCGCCAGCGTGACCTCTCTGCGGGCCGGGTCCCCGACCTCTCCCACCAGCAGCTCCAGTACGTCCTCCAGGGCGACCAGGCCCAGGACCCTTCCCGACGCGTCCGTCACCTGGGCCAGGTGGGTGGCCGCTCGGCGCATCACCGTGAGCGCGTCGTCGAGCGGGAGTCCGTTGAGGTCTTGCACCAGCTCCACAGACAGACACGGCCAGCCCCGCGGCGGGCCTTGGCCCGGTCGGCTCCGTCGCCCTTCGCCTTGCGGGCAAGGGAACGCTGGGCCTTCGCCAGGCGGGCACGGTCGGCGCGTTCACGCCGGGGATTGGCGATCTTCTCCCCGGTGGAGAGGGTCAGCAGGTGCTCCAGGCCCACGTCCACGCCGACCGCCGTATCGGTTGCCGGGAGCGGCTTCACGGTCGGGTCGTCACACAGCAGGGAGACGAACCAGCGTCCGCCGGATCCCGCGAGACGGTCACGGTGGACGGCGATGCCCCTTCGGGCAGGGGCCGCGACCGCACGATGTCCAGCGGGCCGGCCATCTTCGCCAGCGTCAGTCTCCCGTCGCGGAAGCGGAAACCACTGGTGGTGTACTCGGCCGACTTCCGCGACTTCTTCCGCGACTTGAAGCGCGGGTACCTGGCCCGCTTGCCGAAGAAGTGGGTGAACGCGTTCTGCAGGTGCCGAAGTGTCTGCTGCAAGGGGTACGGAGGAGACGTCGTTGAGGTTGCACGGGTATCCACGGAGGAACGCAGGTGGACCCTGCCCGACGATCTCGTCGATCCTCTCCCGGTGGACGGGGAAGCGGGACAGGCCGGTGGCGCGGGTCAGGTTGACGACATCCTGGGCGGTGGCCGAGGAGTGCGGGGCGCTGACCTTCACGCGCGGGGTCATGACGTGCTGCGCGGTCAGTTCGCCCAGGGACAGGGTCCGTACGAAGAGGGCCGGCGGTGTCCTGTTCCAGGGCGCCGGCCCGGGCGGAGTGCCGGGCCAGGGAGACCAGTTCGCCGGGGGTGCGGGCGGAGGCCGGAAGGACAGCTCCTTGAGGGACTCGACGACCCGGCGGGCGCGCCGGTCACCGTCGGCGGCGGCCTGCTCGGCGTCCGGTCGTTCGACGGTCACCAGGCCGAACTCGGCCGCGACGAAGGAGCCGTTGGCGAGGATCAGCGGGAACGCGGCCGCGAGGAGCAGCAGGGGGTGGTCATGTTGCCGCCGCCTGTGGGGAGTCACAGCGGGGGGGGCGGCGCAGGTACCGCGGGACGCACCGTCCATCGCCGGAGGGAGTCACTCCTCGGACAGCGGGAACCCCCGCGCACCGGGTGGAGCGACAGGGGCGAGGACGCGACGGCCGCGTCCTCGTTCCCAGATCAATCACGAGAAGGGTGCCCGCGGCAGGGGCGCTGCCCGCGCGTCAGCCGCGGGGCGCCTCGGGGGCGGCGCCGGACCGGGCCTCGGCGAGGGCGCGCAGAGCACGCGCGTCCTGGATGGCGCGCTGCCGGGCGATGCCCGGCTGGATGCCGAGCGCGGGCAGGCTGGTGCCGTCGCTGAGGTCCAGGAAGGCCCAGGGGTCGCCCTGCCGGAGGTTGACCCGCAGGATCTCGGCCCAGGCGAGGCGCCGCTTGGTGGTGAGGTTGACGACGGTGACGCCCGCGTCGTCGGCGGTGATCCGGGGCCTGGCCAGCAGGAACAGGACCCCGGCGAGGACGAGCGCCGTCAGCGCGAAGCTGAGGCGCTCCCCCGTGCCGAGGCCGTCCAGCAGCATGCCGACCGCCGAGATGGTCACGAACGTGCCGACGGCGAGGACGGACAGGACCACACGGGTGCGCCCCGGCCGGAAGGTGACGGGCAGGGCGGGCAGGTCCGGCGTGGTACCTGGCGTGGTGTCGGGCATGACGTGGCTCCGGGTGGTGCTCGCAGGCGACGGTGCGGACGGCCGTTCAGAGGCGGCAGGCGTGGATGGCCGTGGTCAGGATGGCCCGGGCACCGATCTCGTACAGGTCGTCCATGATCCGCTGGGCCTCCTTGGCCGGGACCATGGCGCGGACGGCGACCCAGCCCTCGTTGTGCAGCGGGGAGACGGTCGGGGACTCCAGGCCGGGCGTGAGCGCGACGGCCTTCTCCAGCTGCTCCACCCGGCAGTCGTAGTCCATCATCACGTACGTCCGGGCCACCAGGACGCCCTGGAGGCGGCGCAGGAACTGCTGCACCTTGGGCTCGGTGGTGTCGTCGGGCTCCGCGCCCGAGCTGGGGGCACCCCCGGACGAAGTCTGGGGGAGGATCACGATGGCCTCGGACTTCATGATGGGCTCGCCGAAGACCTCCAGGCCCGCGTTGCGCAGGGAGGTTCCGGTCTCGACGACGTCCGCGATGACCTCGGCGACACCGAGCTCGATGGCGGTCTCGACGGCGCCGTCGAGGTGGACTACGGAGGCGTCGACGCCCCGGTCGGCCAGGTGCGCCGCGACGATGCCCTCGTAGGAGGTCGCGACGGTCCGGCCCCCCAGGTCCTCGATGCCGTTCGCGGTGCCCGGCTTGCCGGCGAAGCGGAAGGTGGAACGGGCGAAGCCGAGCGGGAGGATCTCCTCGGCGTCGGCACCGGAGTCGATCAGCAGGTCGCGGCCGGTGATGCCGATGTCGAGCTTGCCGGAGGAGACGTAGATCGCGATGTCCCGGGGGCGGAGGTAGAAGAACTCCACCTCGTTCGTCGGGTCGACGACGCGCAGTTCCTTGGACTCGCGGCGCTGCTGGTAGCCGGCCTCATGCAGCATGTCCCCCGCGGGGCCTGAGAGGGAACCCTTGTTGGGGACGGCGATGCGCAGCATGAGGTCGGCTTCCTTTGTGTGAAGGGGTGGAGAAAAGGGGGTTCGGCTTTACAGGTGGGCGTAGACGTCGTCCAGGGAGATCCCGCGGGCGACCATCATCACCTGGACGTGGTACAGCAGCTGGGAGATCTCCTCGGCCGCCGCCTCCTTGCCCTCGTACTCGGCGGCCATCCAGACCTCGGCGGCCTCCTCGACGACCTTCTTGCCGATGGCATGGACCCCCTTGTCCACCAGCTCGGCGGTGCGGGAGGTGGCGGGGTCGCCGTTCGCGGCCTTGTGCTGGAGCTCGGTGAAGAGCTCCTCGAAAGTCTTATTGGACATGGTGGCGCCCACTTTACGCGTAGTGCCGACCGGCCTAACGCCACGGTTCGGATACTGAGCGGAGCGTGGCCGCCGTGGCGACGGCCGCGGTCACCGCCTCGTGGCCCTTGTCCTCGCGGGAGCCCTCGATGCCGGCCCGGTCCAGGGCCTGCTCCTCGGTGTCGCAGGTGAGCACGCCGAAGCCGATGGGGACACCGGTGTCGACCGAGACCTGGGTGAGCCCCTGGGTCACGCCCTGGCACACGTAGTCGAAGTGGGGAGTGCCGCCGCGGATGACGACGCCGAGGGCGACGATCGCGTCGTAGCCGCGGCCCGCGAGGACCTTGGCCACCACCGGGAGTTCGAAGCTGCCGGGGACCCTGAGCAGGGTCGGCTCGTCGATGCCCAGCTCGCGCAGGGCGCGCAGGGCGCCGTCCACCAGTCCGTCCATCACCTTGTCGTGCCACTGTGCCGCGACGACGGCGACCCGCAGGTCGCCCACGTTGCGTACGGACAGCTCCGGTGCACCCTTGCCGCTCACGTCTCTCCTCGTGTCCCTTGCTTACTGGTTGCCGCAGGTGGACACGGGCGTCGTGTCCAGCCAGGGCAGGTCGTGTCCCATCCGGTCCCGCTTGGTGCGCAGGTAGCGGAGGTTGTGCTCGCCGGCCTGGACGGGCATCGGCTCGCGGCCGGTGACCTCGATGCCGTGCCGTTCGAGGGCGTCGCTCTTGTCCGGGTTGTTGGTCATCAGGCGCACGGCGCGCACGCCGAGGTCGGTGAGGATCTGGGCGCCGGCGCCGTAGTCGCGGGCGTCGGCGGGCAGGCCGAGTTCCAGGTTGGCGTCGAGGGTGTCCCGGCCGCGCTCCTGGAGTTCGTAGGCGCGCAGCTTGGACATCAGGCCGATGCCGCGTCCCTCGTGACCGCGCAGGTAGACGGCCACTCCCCTGCCCTCGGCCTGGATGCGGTCCAGGGAGGCGTCCAGCTGGGGGCCGCAGTCGCAGCGCTGGGAGCCGAAGACGTCGCCGGTGAGGCACTCGGAGTGGATGCGGACCAGGACGTCCTTCCCGTCGCCGATGTCGCCGTGCACGAGGGCGACGTGCTCGACGCCGTCGACGGTGGAGCGGTAGCCGTACGCCGTGAACTCGCCGTGCCGGGTGGGCAGCCGGACCTCGGCCTCGCGGCGGACGGTGGGCTCCTCGCTGCGGCGGTAGGAGACGAGGTCCTCGATGGAGATGATCGTCAGCCCGTGCTTGCGGGCGAACGGGATCAGCTCGGGCAACCGCAACATGCGCCCGTCCTCGCCGGCGATCTCGACGATCGCGCCGGCCGGGCGCAGGCCCGCGAGGCGGGCGAGGTCGACGGCGGCCTCGGTGTGGCCGCCTCGGACGAGCACGCCGCCGGAACGGGCGCGCAGCGGGAAGATGTGCCCGGGGCGGACCAGGTCGGCCGGCTCGGCGGTGCCGCTCGCCAGGAGCTGGAGGGTGGTGGCGCGGTCCGAGGCGGAGATGCCGGTGCTCACGCCGTGCGCGGCGGTGGCGTCCACGGAGACGGTGAAGGCGGTCTTCATCGACTCGGTGTTGTCGTCGACCATCTGCGGCAGGCGGAGCCGGTCCAGTTCCTCGCCCTCCATGGGGGCGCAGATCAGGCCGCGGCACTCGCTCATCATGAAGGCGACGATCTCCTCGGTCGCCTTCTCGGCGGCGATGACGAGGTCGCCCTCGTTCTCGCGGTTCTCGTCGTCGACGACCACGACCGGGCGGCCGGCGGCGATGTCGGCGACAGCCTGTGCGACGGGGTCGAGGGTGAGGTCCTCGTAGCCGTCCGTGCTGTAGAGGATGGGTGCCGTGCTCATGCGGGCGCTCCTTCCGGGACGGGCCGCGCCGCGGTGCGGGAGCGCAGCCACCAGTCGCGCAGGCCCCACAGGACGAGCGCGCCGTAGATGACGTAGACGAAGCCGGAGAAGGCGAAGCCGTTGGCGAAGTTCAGCGGGACGCCGACCAGGTCGACCAGCAGCCAGGCGAACCAGAACTCGACCATGCCGCGTGCCTGGGCGTACATGGCGACGACGGTGCCGACGAAGATGTACGCGTCCGGCCAGGGGTCCCAGGACAGGGTCGGGAAGGCGGTGAACAGGCCGCCCACCGCGAGGGTGCCGACGGCGGCCGCGGCGAGCAGGGCGGCGCGCTCGCGCCAGGTGGCGAACCGGACGGCGATGGAGCCGTCCTGGGTCTGCTGCCGGCCGCGGTTCCACTGCCAGAAGCCCCAGGCGGCGACGACCATGACCACGATCTGCTTGCCCGCGCTGCCGGAGAGGTGTGCGGTGGCGAAGGCCGTGAAGAGGATGAGCCCGGAGACGAACTGCACGGGCCAGGTCCAGATGGAGCGCCGCCAGCCGAGCGCGAGGCCGAGCAGACCGATCACGTTGCCGATCATGTCCGACCACATGATGTGCTGGTCGAAGAGCGTGAACGCCTCGGAGTTGAGCCAGTTCACTTGCTGTCTCCCTGGACGGCCCGGGCGCCGAGCAGGCGCTCGACGTACTTGGCGATGACGTCCACCTCGAGGTTGACCGGGTCGCCGGGCTGCTTCAGGCCGAGCGTGGTCAGGGCGAGGGTGGTGGGGATCAGGCTGACGGTGAAGAAGTCGGGGCCGGCGTCGACGACGGTGAGGCTGATGCCGTCGACGGTGATGGAGCCCTTCTCCACGACGTAGCGGGCGAGGTCCGCGGGCAGGGAGATCCTCACGAGTTCCCAGTGCTCGGAGGGCTCGCGCCCCAGGATCTCGCCGGTGCCGTCGACGTGGCCCTGCACGATGTGCCCGCCGAGGCGGGCGCCGACGGCGGTGGGCCGCTCCAGGTTGACGCGGGAGCCGGTGGTGAGGACGCCCAGGCCGGAGCGGTTGAGGGTCTCCGCCATCACGTCCGCGGTGAACTCGTCGCCCTCGTGGTCGACGACCGTCAGGCAGACGCCGTTGACGGCGATCGAGTCGCCGTGCCGTGCGCCTTGGGTGACCACGGGGCCGCGCAGGCGGAAGCGGCAGGCGTCGTCGAGGGTCTCGACGGCGGTGATCTCGCCCAGCTCTTCGACGATTCCGGTGAACACTTCCCGGGTCCTCCTGCCTCTTCGGGCACGGACTCCGGGGCTGTCGGGAACGACAGATGTCGCGAGCGAGAACACCGGGAACGACGCCGCACGGGACCCGCCCGGCGACGGGCGAGCCCAGAGGTCGGCGGCGCGCACGTGTGCTCGCCCGCCGCGCACTGCCTCCCATCCGGACTTTAACCGTCGGTCCAGGAATTTCACCTGGTCAACCGGCCGCTGGAAGCGACCGGGTCGCGGACTGTAACCGCCGGTTCGGACTTTCACCGACCCCGGAGTGCGCTGCTTCTGGTACAGGGCCAGTGTGCCACGCCTGATCGCAGTCCATGCGGACGGAGTGTGTGGAGTGGCTCACAGAACGCTGCCGCGGGAGACCCCGCCGTGCCACGACCGCCCCCAACTGGAGACCTCCCGCCTCATCTTGAGATTGGTCCATACCTATTGACTCACTGGTCTAGTCCTCTCTAGGGTCTGCGCAACTTCCGTGGAGAGGAACCGACTGTGCCTTCCCCGTCACGCTCCAGATCCCGCCGCAGAGCGGGGCCGGCCCTGTTCGCGGCTGTCGCCGCCGTCGCCGGCCTGCTGTTCGCCGGCCTTCCGGCGACCGCCTCGCAAGCCGCCGACCAGGAGAGCTGTCGCCCCGACGGGCTCTACCGGACCCCCGGCGTCGACGTCCCCTACTGCTCGGTCTACGACTCGGCGGGCCGGGAGAAGATGGGCGCGGACCACCCGCGCCGCGTGATCGGCTACTTCACGAGCTGGCGCACCGGCAAGGACGGCAAGCCCGCCTATCTCGCCTCCGACATCCCGTGGGACAAGATCACCCACATCAACTACGCCTTCGCCCACGTCGACGGCGGAAACAAGCTCTCCGTCGGCCCGGACAGCGAGAAGAACCCGGCGACCGGCATGACGTGGCCGGGGGTCGAGGGCTCCGGGATGGACCCGGATCTCCCCTACAAGGGCCACTTCAACCAGCTGAACAAGTTCAAGAAGCAGCACCCGGACGTCAAGACGATGATCTCGGTGGGCGGCTGGGCGGAGACGGGCGGCTACTTCGCCGGCGACGGCACGCGCGTGGACTCGGGCGGCTTCTACTCGATGGCCACCAACGCCGACGGCTCGGTCAACCGGGCGGGCATCGAGACCTTCGCCGACTCCGCGGTCGACTTCGTCCGGAAGTACGGCTTCAACGGCGTGGACATCGACTACGAGTACCCGACGACGATGAAGGACGCGGGCAACCCGCTCGACTGGTCCTTCGCGAACGGCCGCCGGGCCGGGCTGGTCAAGGGCTACGCGGCTCTGATGAAGACGCTGCGCGAGAAGCTCGACCGCGCGGGCGCCGCGGACGGCAGGCACTACCTCCTCTCCGTCGCCGCGCCGTCCTCCGGATACCTGCTGCGCGGCATGGAGACCTTCCAGGTCCAGAAGTACCTGGACTACGTCAACATCATGTCGTACGACCTGCACGGCGCCTGGAACGAGTACGTCGGCCCGAACGCCTCCCTCTTCGACGACGGCAAGGACCCCGAGCTCGCCGCCGGGGGCGTGTACTCCACCTCCCAGTACGGCGGTATCGGCTACCTCAACACCGACTGGGCCTACCACTACTTCCGCGGCTCGATGCCGGCCGGGCGCATCAACATCGGGCTGCCGTACTACACGCGGGGCTTCAAGAACGTCACCGGCGGCACCGACGGGCTCTGGGGCAGGGCACCCTCCACGGACTGCCCGGCCGGCTCCGGCCTGACCAAGTGCGGCGACGGCGCGGTCGGCATCGACAACCTCTGGCACGACCTGGACACGAGCGGCGAGGAGTCGCCCGCGGGCTCCAACCCGATGTGGCACGCGAAGAACCTGGAGAAGGGCGTCGTCGGCGACTACGTCACCGACTACGGTTTCCCGGCCGACACGAAGCTGACCGGGACGTACGCCCGCAAGTACGACTCCACGCTGGTCGCGCCCTGGCTGTGGAACGCCGAGAAGAAGGTCTTCCTGTCGACCGAGGACGAGCAGTCGGTCCGGGCCAAGGCGGACTACGTCGTCGACCGGGGCATCGGCGGCACGATGGTGTGGGAGCTCGCGGGCGACTACGCCTGGGACGCGGGCAAGGGGCAGTACGTGCCCGGCTCGACGCTGACCGACACGATGTACGACACGTTCAAGAACGCCTCCCCCTACGGTGCCCAGCGCGCCACGATCGACATGCCGGCCGAGGCGCTCGACGTCGACGTGGAGTTCGGGGAGTTCCCGCTCGGCGACTCCAACTACCCGATCAGCCCCAAGCTGAAGATCACCAACAACACCGGGACGGCGCTGCCCGGCGGTACGGAGTTCCGGTTCGACTACGCCACCTCCGCGCCCGGCAACGCCAAGGACCAGTCCGGCTGGGGCACGTCGGTGATCCGCAGCGACCACACGGGCGGCAACGCGGGCGGCCTGAAGGGCGACTACCACCGCGTCTCGCTGAAGCTGCCGGCCTGGCAGTCGCTGGCGCCGGGCGCGTCCACGACGGTGGACTTCGTCTACTACCTGCCGGTGTCGACGCCGTCGAACTGGACGGTCTCCTTCGGCGGGAAGACGTACGCCCTGACGGGTGACCTGGCCAGGGGCACGACCGAGGCGGACCCCGGGGATCAGACGCCGGCACCGACCCCCACGCCCACGGGCACGCAGTCGCCGGGCCCGAGCCCCAGCCCGACGGACGGCGCCGGGCAGTGCGCGGCCCCGGCCTGGACGGCGGCCACGGAGTACGGCAGTGGCAGCACGGTGTCCCATGAGGGGCACTCGTATAAGTCCAAGTGGTGGACGAAGGGCGAGGAGCCCGGCACCACCGGTGAGTGGGGTGTCTGGCAGGACCTGGGCGCCTGCTGAACCCCGGCAAGACCGGCCCGGCGGCGGTGACGAAGCCCTTGCCCGCCGCCGGGTCTCCCACATCCCTTGCCGGACCTCTGGCAGGGTGAGGCGCGTGCCGGCCGCGAACGCCGGGGAGTCCGAGCGCCACCGGCCCCGTCCGTCCGGCCCGGCCCACCGGTGAAGGTGCCGCTCCCGGGGAAGGCTCACCCGGGGTTCCGCGCGGGCGGACCCCTCGTGCCCGGCGGGCGGTCGGCGGGAGGACGGTCGAGGGAGTGTCCGGCGGTGCGATTCGACGGCGGGATGCGGGGGCGGAGCTGATGAGCAGACGGGCGTGGCTGCGGACGGGTCTGGCGCTGCTCGCCGGGGCGCAGGTGGCGCTGGGGCTGTGGGTCCTGCTGCTGCCCGAGCTGTTCTGGAAGTGGCCCTGGGTGTCGCATCTGCCGCCTTACAACGAGCATCTGCTGCGGGACTTCGGCGGGGCGAGCCTGGCTCTCGCCGTGGTGCTGTGCGCGGCGGTGGCCGCGATGGAACGGCGGCTGGTGGTCACGGCGCTGGTGGCCTACCTGGTGTCCTCCGTCGTCCATCTGCTCTTCCACGCCCGGCATCTGGAGCCGCTGTCGGCGGCGAGCGGCGCGGGGTTCATGGTGCTGCTGGGAGCGGCGGTGCTGCTACCGGCGGTGCTGCTGTGGATGGCGGCGGACGGGGACGCCTTCCGGGAGCCGGGCCACACGGCGCGGCGGCCGGTGCCCTGAGAGGGGGACGTCGGGAGGGCCGGTCGGCCACCGGCGCCGCGCGGCGCCGCCGCACCCGCCTGTACCGCCCCGCGACGCGACCGCCCGCTGCCGAGGAGGCCGCGTCCGGCGCGCGGCGGGCTACCGCTCCGGCGGGGCGAACAGCACGTCCTGGGCGCGGTCGCGGGCGGTGAGCAGGGCCCCGCGCAGTACGGCACCGCCGCCCAGCGTGCTGGGCCGCACCTCGGTGGCGAGCGGTGACATCCGGGTGAGGCGGTGCTGGACGCGGGCGGCGAGTGTGCCGGCGCCGGCCCGGCCGATCTCGCCGGCCAGCACCAGGCAGCCGGGGTCCAGCACGGAGACGACGGCCGCGGCGCCGACGGCGACCCGGTCGGCGAACGCGTCGAGGAACCGCTCCGCGGCCTGATCCGGTTGGCCTCCCCGGTCCGTCGACGACCGGCGCACCGCCTCCCGTACCAGCGCGGCGGCATGCGGCTCGGGCCCCTCGGGCACCGCCGTCACGCCGTGCCGTGCCGCGAGGGCGGCCACCGCCGCCGCCCCGGCCACGGAGTGGAACCCGCCGTCGCAGTCGGTGGCCGACGGCAGGCCCGAGGTGCCCGGTACCGGCAGGAAGCCGATCTCGCCCGCGCCGCCGGAGACACCCCGCCGCAGGATGCCGTCGAGGACGACCGCGGCGCCGATACCGAGGCCGAGCCAAAGCAGGACGAACGTGTCCCGGTCCCGGGCTGCCCCGTCGCGCTGCTCGGCCAGGGCGGCGAGGTTGGTCTCGTTCTCGACCCCGAGCCGCGCCTCGGGGTACCTCTCCCGCAAGGCCGCCATCAGCCGGCGGTGCCACTCGGGCAGGCCGCCGGAGTCGCGCAGTTCACCGCCGGCCGGGTCGATCAGGCCGGGCACGCCGATGCCGACGGTGTGCAGCCGCTCGGCGCCCGCCTCCTTCGCCGCGCGCTCGACCAGGTTCACCGCCTGTTCCACCGCGGGGCCCGTCCCGGTGCTGTCGCCGATCGGCACGGACGCCTCGGCCAGCACCCGGCCGAGCAGGTCGGAGACCAGTACGGCGACGCTCTCGGTGCGCACGTCGAGGGCGGCGAGGTGGGCGCGCCCGGCGACGATGCCGTACAGCTTGGCGTTCGGCCCGCGGCGCTGCTCGCCCGACTCCCCCGCCACCTCGATCAGGCCGGAGACGGTGAGGCGTTCGACCAGGTCGGCGACGGAGGGCCGGGACAGGCCGGTCAGCTGCTTCAACCGCCCTGCCGTCAACGGGCCCTCCCGCTGGAGCAGGTCCAGTGCGAGCCGGTCGTTGATGGCCCGGGCGGTGCTCGGGGATGCGGGCATGCCGGGATCCTTCCAGATCGGCGGCGCGGGGGTGCGCGCCGATCATATCACCTATCTATCAGGAAGGGACCCTGATAGTTTACGCGACGCAGTGAAAGCAGGCAGTACGGAAGACCCGACGGAGGGCCCGAGAATGAGCACAGTGGTCTACGAGCAACGCGAGGTGAGGAGCGCCCGGTATGCCGTGGCGGCCGTTTTCGCCGTGCACGGGGCCGTCACCGGCTCGTTCGCGACGCGGGTGCCGTGGATCCAGGACCATGCCGGGGTGAGCGCGGGCCAGTTGGGCCTGGCGCTCGCCTTCCCGGCGCTCGGCGCGTCGGTCGCCATGCCGCTGGCCGGCCGCGTCAGCCACCGTTTCGGTGCCCGCACCGCGCTGCGCGGTCTGCTCGCCCTGTGGACGCTGGCGCTCGTCCTGCCGTCCCTCGCGCCGAGCCTGCTCACCCTGTGCCTCGCCCTGTTCGTCTACGGCGCCACGGCGGGCATGTCGGACGTGGCGATGAACGCGCTCGGTGTCGAGATCGAGAACCGGCTCGACAAATCGATCATGTCGGGCCTGCACGGCATGTGGAGCGCGGGCGCCCTGATCGGCTCGGCGGCCGGCACGCTCGCCGCCCACCTGGAGGCGGACGCCCGGCTGCACCACGCCCTGGCCGCCGCGGTGCTGACCCTGGTGGGCCTGGTCGCCTGCGCCCGGGTGCTGGACCTCCAGCCCGCCGAGGACGAGGACCCGCCTCCGAGGTTCGCGCTGCCGCCCAGGTCGGCGTTGCTGATCGGCGCGGTCGGGTTCTGCGCGGTGTTCGCCGAGGGCGCGAGCCTGGACTGGTCTGCGGTCTACCTGCGGGACCGGCTGGAGGCCTCGCCCGGCCTGGCGGCGGCGTGCACGACGGGCTTCACGCTGACCATGGCGCTGGCCCGGTTCGCCGGGGACAAGGTGGTGGACCGGTTCGGCGCGGTGCGCACGGTCCGGGTGAGCGGTGTGCTGGCCACCCTGGGCGGTCTGCTCATCGTCGCCGGGGGCCATCCGGCGGTGGCGATGACCGGCTTCGCGCTGATGGGTCTCGGCATCGCCGTCGTCATCCCGCTGTGCTTCGCCGCGGCCGGCCGCGCGGGCTCCAACCCCAGCCTGGCCATCGCGGGCGTCGCCACCATCACGTACACCTCCGGTCTGGTCGCCCCGAGCGCGATCGGCGGTCTGGCCCAGGTGACCAGCCTGGTGGTGTCGTTCGGTCTGGTGACCGCGCTGGCCTTCTGCCTGGTGGTGTTCGCGAAGGTGCTGCGCGCCGGGGACCGGGAGCGCCCGAAGACCGGTCCGTCGGACGCAGCGGTGCCCGACCGGCAGTCCTGAAGGTGTCGCTCCACGGGGCCGGGAGCGGCGTCCCGGCGTCCAGCCGGACCAGCGCGCGGGTGCCGCGGGCGTACGCGCCCGGCCGGGTGACGGGCGCCTCGTAGGTGATCGTCGGTTCCTCGACCGCGCCGCAGGTGTCGCCGGCCGGCGCCCAGTCGCCCTCGAGCCGGAAGCCGTGCTCGGTCCACAGCTCGGCCCGGGCCCGTTCGGCCGTCACCGGGCAGCGGGCGTCGTGCGGCAGGCCGAGCGCGTCCAGGTCGTCGAAGCGGACGGTGACGGGGACGAGCCGGCCGGAGGAGAGAACCAGGGGCCGCGGCGGCGAGGGCCGGGAAGGTGCTGGTCAGCCGGGGGCGCGGGTCACGGGACCACCCCGCACCCCTGACAATGGTCCGGACAGTCCTCACGTACAGAGAAAGCGAAACCTCACCATGGACCTCGGCGTGCGCTGGAAGCTGCACGGGGACGGAAAGGTACCCGCCCCCGGAGCGGTGGTCCGCCCCGACGAACGGCTCTCGTGGCCCCGCACGGCCGGGCTCGGCGCCCAGCACGTGGTGGCCATGTTCGGGGCGTCCTTCGTGGCTCCGGTCCTGATGGGCCTGGACCCCAACCTCGCGATCATGATGTCGGGCGTGGCGACCGTCATCTTCCTGCTCGCCACCCGCGGCCGGGTGCCCAGCTACCTCGGCTGCTCGCTGTCCTTCGTCGGTGTCGCCGCGGTGATCCGGGCCCAGGGCGGCACCAGCGCCACGGTGACCGGAGCGGTCCTGGTCGTCGGCGCCGCGCTGTTCCTGGTGGGGCTCGCGGTGCAGCGGTTCGGGGCACGGATCATCCACGCCGCGATGCCGCCGATCGTCACCGGCGCGGTGGTGATGCTGATCGGCTTCAACCTGGCTCCCGTCACCGCCTCCACCTACTGGCCGCAGGACCAGTGGACGGCGCTGCTGGTGATGCTGTTCACCGGTCTGGCCGTGGTCTGCCTGCGCGGTTTCTGGTCCCGGATCGCGATCTTCCTGGGGCTGGTCTTCGGTTACGTACTCTCCTGGGTCCTCGACCGGATCTTCGGGAAGATCCACTCGGTGGACGGCAGCGGCAAGCTCACCGACCACTGGCGGCTGGACTTCTCCGCCGTGGGCCAGGCCGACTGGATCGGCCTGCCGTCCTTCCACGGGCCGAGCTTCGAGTGGTCGGCGATCCTGGTCGCCCTGCCGGTCGTCATCGCGCTGGTCGCGGAGAACGCCGGGCACGTCAAGGCGGTCGGCGAGATGACCGGCGACAACCTCGACGACAAGCTCGGCACGGCGATCTCCGCGGACGGTGTCGGCTCGATGCTGTCCACCGCGGTCGGCGGCCCGCCCAACACCACCTACTCGGAGAACATCGGCGTAATGGCCGCGACCCGGGTCTACTCGACGGCCGCCTACTGGGCCGCCGCGGGCTTCGCCCTGCTCTTCGGCCTCTGCCCGAAGTTCGGCGCGGTCGTGGCCGCGATCCCCGGCGGGGTGCTGGGCGGCATCACGGTCATCCTCTACGGCATGATCGGCCTGCTCGGCGCGCAGATCTGGATCAACGCCAAGGTGGACCTGCGCAATCCGCTGAACCTGGTGCCGGCCGCCGCGGGCATCATCATCGGCGTCGGCAACGTCAGCATGGAGTTCACCGACACCTTCTCGCTCAGCGGCATCGCGCTCGGCACCGTGGTCGTCATCACCGGCTACCACGCGCTGCGGGCCTTCGCCCCGGCCCACCTCAAGACGCAGGCGCCGCTGCTGGACGAGGGCACGTCGTCGTACGACGAGAAGGCGAAGGGCGGCGGTGACGGTTCTCAGCGGGCCAAGTCGTAGGCGTAGGACGGCGTGAACATGCCCGGCTTCCCCTTGCAGCCGTCCGACTCCCCGGGCAGCTTGACCCACAGGTAGGCGTCGACGCGCCCCATGCCGGTGCTCAGGGTCGGCGCGCGGCCGAGCTCGCGGCCGGCCGGGTCGCACCACTCGCCGTCGGCCGGGGCGCCGTTGCCGTTGCGGCTGGTGTCGATGACGGCGCCCAGGCCGGCGGGGCCGCCGAGGGCGTCGAGGACCGCGCGGTCGTAGGCGACCTCGTCGGCGGTGGTGTGGAAGTTGGACACGTTGCTGAAAATGCCGTCGGAGGAGTCGGCCGAGGCGGCGCCCGCCTGCCTCAGCCAGCCCGCCTGCTTGGCGGGCGCGTGCCAGCCGGAGTGCCCCGCGTCGAAGTAGACCCGGGCGTTCGGGTTGGCGTCCTTCATGACCCGGCCGGCCCGGGCCAGGGAGGCGAAGCGGTCGGCGCGCTCACCGGCGGACATGCACTCCGCCTGGGCGACCGAGTCGGGCTCCAGGACGACGATGACGTCACCGGAGCCGAGCCCGGCGGCGAAGCGGTCGATCCAGTCGTCGTAGGCGTCGAGGCCGGGCGCCCCGCCCTGGGAGTGTCCGCCGCAGTCCCGGTCGGGTATCGCGTACGGCACCACCACGGGCACCCGGCCCGCCTCGGCACCGCCCGACGTGACGGCGCGGACCCGGGAGGTGATGGTCCCGGGGGTGTAGTCGGCGAACCACACGGCGGCCGGGTGGTCGGCTATCCGGGAGCGGATGGCGTCCTGGCGCGGGTCGTCGGGGTGGGCCCGGACCCAGTCGAGGACCTGCGAATCGGGGTGCCGGTAGAGCCGGGTGGAGGCCGGGGAGGTCCCCGACTCCCTCGCGTCGGGCTTCTCGGACGTCCCTGACTTCTTCTTCGGCTTCGGCGACGGGCCGGGGCTCGTCCTCTTCGCCGAGGCGGAGGGCGAGGCCGGGACCGAAGGCGTCGCCGACACGGACGGGGACGGCACCACGGGCAGGGACCGCGACAGCGGCGACCGCGTCACCTCGGGACGGGCCTCGTCCACACCGCCGCCGTCGTCGCCGAGCGCGGACAGCATGCCGGTCGCGGTGCCCACCGCGACCACGACGGACGCCGCCGCGACCATCGCGCTGCGGCGGGCGGCACGCCTGCGCTCGGCCCTGCGAGCGGCCAGGCGCCGGGCACGAAGGCCTGACACGTAGGGTTCCCCCTCCCCCGCACGACGGGCGCGTTCCCCCGTTCTGGGGAAGCGTCGGCCCCGCCGGCACTCCCGCCAGCCTAAAGGTGCCACGCTGCCGCCATGGCGTACTGCGAACAAGTCACGGCGGACGTCCAAACGGTGGACACCGTCCTCTCCCGGATGCGTGCCCTCGATGCGACGCTGCCCGCCCGGGACGGGGTGGCGGTCTTCAACCGCGTCTACCTGGCCGTCACCGAGGCGGTCGACCGGCACATCGACAGCGGTCGTTTCACGGACGCGCGGGCCGCGATCGCGCTGGACGTGCGGTTCGCGGAGCGCTACCTGACGGCCGTCGAGGCGCTCGAGCAGGGGCACCGTCCGCCCGCGTGCTGGCGGCCCCTGTTCCAGTTCCGCCGCCATCCCGGCGTACGGCCGTTGCAGTTCGCGCTGGCGGGCATCAACGCGCACATCGGCCACGATCTCGCGCTGGCCGTGGTGGACACCTGTCGTACGCTCGGCTGCGAACCCGTCGAGCTGGAGGACGAGTTCGACCGGGTGGGCGATCTCCTCGTGTCGCTGGAGGAGCGCGTCCGCGACGAGCTGACGCCGGGTCCGGACGTCCTCCAGGTCGCCGATCCGCTGACCCATCTGATCGGCTCCTGGAGTCTGGAGCGCGCCCGCGACGCCACCTGGACGGCGGCCCGCGCGCTGTGGGCGCTGCGCCGGCTGCCCGATGTCGCCGGGGAGTTCACCGAGCGGCTGGACGCCGCGGTGGGCTTCGCGGGGCGCATGCTGCTCACCCCGCTGCCGGACTGATCCGTACCCGGTGCGCGGTGCGCGCTTCCGGAACCGCCGTGAGATCGCTGTACGTCGAATCCCTGGGCAGCATCGCACCCCGACCGCGAAGGAGCACCCAGGCGTGACGACCCGGCTCGGACTCGGCCTCCCCCAGATGCGGCAGTACGACCTCGGCAAGGACGTCCCCGACGTGGCCCGCACGGCGGAACGGACGGGCTACGAGAGCCTGCGGGTCTTCGAGCGGGCCCTGTTCCCCGAGCCCGCCACCCAGGGGCTGTACGGCATCGGGGGCGTGCCCTGGCCGGACGAGTACCGGAACGTGGCGGAGCCGCTGGTCGCCCTGACCCTCGCCGCCGCGGCCACCGAACGGGCGGAGCTGGGCAGCAGCGTCCTGGTCGCCCCGCTGCGCGTCCCGTTCCAGCCGGCCAGGGCGCTTGCCTCGCTCGACGCGGCGAGCGGCGGCCGGGTCGTCGCCGGTTTCGGCACGGGCCCGGCCCCACGACGAGTACGCGGCGGCGTCCGTTCGCCGAGCGCGGCCGGGCCCTGGACGAGCTGATCGAGGTGTGCCGCGCGGTCTGGGGCCCGGACCCGGTGGTGTACGAGGGTGCGTCACGAGCATCGCGTCCGCCGTGGTCGGCCCCAAGCCCGCCCGGCCGATCCCGATCATGCTGGCGGCGGGCAGCGGGAGGGCCCGGCGCCGGCTGGTCGACCACGCCGACGGCCGGCTGCCGAACGGCGTCGGCGCCGAGACCGTGGCCGGACAGTGGCGGCGGCTTCGGGCCCTGGCCGCCGAGCGGGGCCGCACGGAGCCGATCCGCACGGTGCTGCGGGTCAACGCCCGGTACCGTGCGTCGGGCCACGAGGGCGCCGGCCGCCGCTCCTTCCACGGCGGCGTCGACCGGTTCGTCGAGGATCTCGCCGCGCACGCCGAGATCGGCCTCGACGAGGTCCTCATCGACCTCCAGGGCTCCGCGCGGGACGCCGGGGAGCTGAAGGATCTGGCCGCCGAGGTGTACGAGA
Source organism: Streptomyces sp. NPDC017225 (assembly GCF_044331465.1). Classification (NCBI taxonomy): domain Bacteria; kingdom Bacillati; phylum Actinomycetota; class Actinomycetes; order Kitasatosporales; family Streptomycetaceae; genus Streptomyces; species Streptomyces sp. NPDC017225. The sequence goes on from NZ_JBIRNE010000020.1 coordinate 69,559, forward strand.
AGGCTCGCGCGGCCGGGGTCTGGCCAGGGGTGTCGTCCGGATCGGCCCCGGCCGGCAGGTCAGTCCTCGGGAAGCGCGACCGGCGCGATCTCGTCGTAGACGTCGCCCGGGCCGGGGTTGGCCGGGTCGGTCCTGCCGCCGAAGTGGTGCATGACGCCCCAGACCGCGTTCAGCGCGGTCTGGACGGCGCCCTCGGCCCAGCCGGCCGTCCAGGAGATGTCGTCGCCGGCGAGGAAGATGCCCCGCTTGTCCTCGGGCAGCTCCTCCTGCACGAAATGGGTGAACAGGCGCCGCTGGTAGCGGTAGTGACCGGGGAGGTTGGCCTTGAACGCTCCCATGAAGTACGGCTCGTTCTCCCAGGAGACCGTCACCGGGTTGCCGATGACGTGCTTGCGGATGTCGACCTTCGGGTAGATCTCGCCGAGCGACTTCAGCATGACCTCCATCCGCTCGTGCGCGGACAGCGGCAGCCACTTCAGGCTGTCGTCGCACCAGGTGTAGGAGAGGCAGATGACGGCGGGCCTGTCGGGTCCGTCGTCCAGGAGGTAGGTGCCGCGGGTCATGCGGTCGGTGAGCGTCATCGACATGACGTCCCGGCCGGTCTCCTCGTCCTTGTCCAGCCAGAAGGGGCGGTCCACCGGTACGAAGAGCTTGGAGCTCTCCATGTAGTGGGTCCGCTCGATCGCGGTCCAGTGGTCGATCGGGAAGAGCGAGTCGTCGCACGCGATCTTGGAGAGCAGCATCCAGGACTGGGCGGTGAAGACCGCCGCCCGGTACGTGCGGATGTCGCCGTCGGCGTCGGTCACGGTGATGCGGTTGCCGGCGGTGCGGGTGAGCCGGGTCACCGCTGGGCGCGGCTCGCCGTCCGTGTGCAGGGACTTCAGCGAGGTGCGGTACGGCCAGTGGACGGTCTTCTCCGGCTCGCGCTCCCAGAGCCTCGTCGGCAGTTGCTGGGAGCCGCCGACGATGCCGCGGTGGTGGTCGTCGGCCTCCGTGTAGACGACGCGGAGGATCTCCAGGATGGAGTTGGGGAAGTCGGTGTCCCAGCCGCCGGTGCCGAAGCCGACCTGGCCGAAGATCTCGCGGTGGCGGAAGGACCTGAAGGCCTCCGAGTCGCAGAGGAAGCCGTAGAAGGTCTGGTTGTCGAACTTCTCGACCAGCTTCGCCCAGATCTCGCGGATGCGCGGGACGTCGCGCTCGCGCAGGGCGCGGTTCATGTCGGAGAAGTCGGCGCCCTCCTCGAGGCACTTCGCCCAGGCGTCGGCGACGTCGCGGTAGACCTGGGGCAGGTCGCCGAGCGTCTCGGCGTAGTGCGACTCGCCCTTGAGGTCGACGACGGTGGAGGGCGTCGCCTCGGCGAGGGGGTTGGGGAAGGGGCGCGTCCTGAGCCCCACCAGGTCGATGTAGTGCTGGAGGGCGGTGGAGGACGGCGGGAAGCGCATCGCGCCCATCTCGGCGGTCAGCGACTCGTCGCAGCCGTCGAAGCCGACGGTCCGCAGCCGGCCGCCGATCCGGTCGGCCTCGTAGACGACGGGCTTGAGGCCCATCTTCATCAGCTCGTAGGCGGCCACGATGCCGGACAGGCCGCCGCCGATGACCGCGACCTCGGTGCCGTGCTCGGTCGCCGGTATCTGGCCGAGGCCCGCCGGGTGGGCGAGGAAGTCGTCGTACGCGTACGGGAAGTCCGGCCCGAACATGGTGATCGGCGGCTGCTGCTCGTCTGCGTGCTCGATCGCGTTGGGCACGGTGGACGTCATGGGGTACGGACTCCTTGCACGGGTGGAACGGGGGAGGTGGCGGTGGGGGTCAGGCGAGGGTCCCGTAGAGGCCGGGGCGGCGGTCCCTCAGATACGGGTTGGCCTCGCGGGAGGCGGCGAGGAAGGCCGGGTCGGCGTCGGCGAGGACCAGTTCCTCACCGCGTCCGGCGCGAGCACGGGACGTCCCGTCGGGCCCGGCGAGGGCGGACAGCCCGACGAACTCGAACTCGCCCTCCCGGCCGACGCGGTTGACGTACGCCACGTACATCTGGTTCTCGAAGGCCCGCACGGGCACGACGGACTCGGCGACGAACTGGAACGGGTGCATCTGCGCGGTCGGCACGAGCAGCAGGTCGGTGCCGGCCAGGGCGTGGGCGCGCACGTTCTCCGGGAACTCGACGTCGTAGCAGATCATCAGGCCGACGGTGAGACCGTTCAGCTCGGCCTGCACGACCGGCCGCTCGCCGGGGACGAAGTGGTCGTGCTCGAAGCAGCCGAAGAGGTGGGTCTTGCGGTAGTTGGCCAGGCGGGCACCGTCGGCGGAGATCAGCTGCACGGAGTTGAAGACGCTCTCGCCGGACCGCTCGGGGTAGCCGTAGGCGACGGCGAGGCCGTGGCGCGTGGCGGTCTTCGCGACCGCGTCGGCCGCGTCGCCGTCGGCGGCCTCGGCGAGGCGGCCGATGTCGTCGCCGATCGCGTACCCGGTCAGGAACAGCTCGGAGGTGACGAGCAGCCCGGCGCCCGCGGCGGCGGCGCGGCCCGCGGCCTCGTCGAGGACCTCGAGGTTCTCGACGGTGGAGCCGGGCCGGCCGGAGCTCTGGAGCAGGGCGGTGCGCATGCGTGTTCCTCACCGGTGGGAGGGGGGTCGGGGGCCAGATAGACGGTACGGTCGGCGGACTCGGCCGGACAAGAAGGAGCCGTTGCGCGCCCGTGAGCGGATCGTTGCGTTCGCCGGCCACCTCCCGGCGATTCGTTGCGCGCCGGTGCCCACGGGTCGTACACCCGGCTCCTTCCCGGGGCGCAGACCGCGCTCGCCCTCCCCCGCCGCACGGCGGAGGGCGCTCCCGCCCGGGGTGCGATGTGGCGGGAGCGCGGCGTTGGAACAGTGGTGACCGTTCGGATCCGTCCAGTCCAGTCCAGCCCAGTCCCGGCCCGGCCCGTCCGGCCCGGTCGGGTCAGGTTCGGTTCGGCTTGGTTCGGTTCGGTTCGGTTCACTGGATTCCGCCTGCGGGAAGGACCGCCATGCAACGCCGTACGACGACCGCCGCCCTCTGCGTCGCCCTGTTGCTCACCGCCGTCACCACCGGCGCCGCCGTCGCCTCCGGGCCGCACGAGGAACGGCCCCCGAGGGAGGCCGCCGCGCTCACCGGCAGCGCCGAGCTGTACCGGTCGGCCGGGGACGACATCACCTTCACCTTCGACGCCCACCTGGCGGCCGAGCACAACGACGACCCGCTCAAGGCCACGGGGACGTTCGAGTTCAGCCACTACCTGAACGGCGAGGGCGCCCGGGCGAAGGCCGACGTCGACTGCCTGCTGACCGGCGGTGACGTGGCCGTCGTCTCCGGCGTCATCACCGACTCCGACCTGCCCGGCGCCGAGGGCAGGCGGGTCGGCATCACGGTCCACGACCGGGGCCGCCACGACCGGCTCGGCTACAGCTGGGCCGCGACGGGCAGCCCCGCGGACGGCGGGGACCTGCCCCGGTGCGTGGCATCGGCCCCCTTCGAGAAGGTCAAGAAGGGGACCGGCGACTTCGAGGTCGTCCCTTGGCGGCCGAAGCTGTAGCGCCCGTCCGGGCGGCGACCAGTACCACCGCCGTCAGCAGGTACGGCACCGCGGACCACGCGAACGCGGTGGCGTGCCCTGCCGACGTCCCGATCACGGCGTACCCGCCCAGCACCGCGACCGTGGCCAGCTCCGTGCCGAGTCCGGCCACCGACGTCAGGGTCGCCCGGCCCGTCGCGTCGATGCGCCGCTGGAGCCGGGCGTCGGCCAGCACGCTCGCCAGCTGGAAGCCGCCGAAGGCGACGGCGACCAGCAGCAGCCCGGCCGGCGTGCCGGCGGCGGCGCCCACGGCCAGTGCGAGGGCGGCGCCCGCGAGCAGACCGGCGAGACCGGCCCCGCCCAGGCGTTCACCGGCCCCGGCCAGCAGGCCGCCGGCCGTCGCGCCGCCCCAGATCAGCAGGAGCAGCCAGGGCACGGTCGACTGCGCCACCCCGGTGCCGAGCACCAGGAGCGGCGTGTACTCGTCGAGGGCGCCCCACACGGCCGTCACGGCCGGGACCAGGAGCAGCGCGCCGCGTACGGACCGGTCGGCGCGCGCCTCGGCGAGACCGGCCCGCAGGGTCGTGGACCAGCCGTCGCCGCCGGTCACCGGCGTACGGTGCTCGGGAAACCGGGTCGCGACGACCGCCGTCAGCAGGCACACCAGGATGCTCGCCGCGCCCACCGCGGCGTAGCCGCCCCAGGCGAACACGGGTCCGGCCAGGCCCATCGCGGCCATCACGGCCACCAGCCCGGCCGAGCGGGCCCGGCCCATGACACGGGCGTACCGGTGGGCGGCGCCGATCCGGTCCAGTTCGTCGTGGACCAGGGCCTCCAGCGCGCCGGATCCGAGCGCTCCCCCGGCTCCCCACAGCACGAAGCCCAGCGCGAAGGCGCCGTAGGACGGCATCAGCACCCACAGGGCGAAGCCGGCGGCGGTCAGCAGCGGGCCGAGCCACAGCAGGCGCCGCCGGGAGACGGCGTCGGCCCAGGCGCCGGAGGGGATCTCCAGCAGCACGCCGGTGACCGACCAGACGGCGAACAGGGAGGACAGCTGCCAGACGGACAGGCCGGTGCCGCTGAAGAGCAGCGCGTACACCGGGTAGAGCAGGATGAACTCGTCGAGGAACGAGTAGCCGTACAGGGTCGTCGTCAGCCGCCGGTAGCCGGCTGCGGGCACACACGTGGGTGTGGGAGTCATGAGGCCTTCCCGAGGGGGCGTTACGGACACCGGAGGTACGGCGTCCGAGGCGGCCCTCGGGAGGTGGCACGGCTGGTGGATCAATGTCGCCAGGTCATGACACCGATGCTAGACGTCGGGTGCCGTCCTGCCCATGGGATTACGTGGGCGAACCCGACGAGAAGCGGCGCAGCAGCGGCGAGAGCACCAGCACGGACTTGGTCCGCTCGACGAACGGCTCCCCGGCGATGCGCTCCAGGACCCGTTCGAAGTGCCGCATGTCGGAGGCGAAGACCTGGGCGACCGCGTCCGCGTCCCCGGTGACGGTGGACGCGGCCACGACCTCCTGGTAGCGCTCCAGGCCTCGCTGGATGGTCTCCGGCGAGGTGTTGCGGCGGCAGAAGATCTCGACGAACCCCTCGGTCTCCCAGCCGAGCGCGGCCGGGTCGACCCGTACGGTGAATCCGGTGATGGCTCCGGTGGCGCGCAGCCGGTCCACGCGCCGTTTCACGGCGGGCGCGGACAGACCGACCGACTGCCCGATGTCCGCGTAGGAGCGGCGGGCGTCCTCGGCGAGGGCGTGCACGATGCGTTCGTCGAGATCGTTCAGCACTGCGGGTGGTTCACTTCGCTTCTGGAGCTTCTGCGGTTTCTGGGACTTCTGGCGCTTCTGTGGCTACGGGAGCTTCTGGGCTTCCGGGGTGTCCGGCGCGGCGAGCCGGGAGCGGCGACGGCCGTACACGAAGTAGAACACGAGCCCGACCGCCATCCAGACACCGAAGACCGCCCAGGTGACGGTGGACAGGCTGCCCATCATCCAGAGGCAGAAGGCGAGGCCCAGGGCCGGCAGGACCGGCGACAGCGGCACCCGGAAGGTTCGGCGCATGTCCGGACGGGTCCGGCGCAGCACCACGACGGCCACGTTGACCAGGGCGAAGGCGAAGAGGGTGCCGATGCTGGTGGCGTCGGCCAGCTGGCCGAGCGGGACGGCGGCGGCGAGGACGCCGCAGAACAGGGACACGATCAGCGTGTTGGCACGGGGCGCGCCGGTCTTCGGATGGACCCGGGAGAACACCTTGGGCACGAGCCCGTCGCGGGACATGGCGAACAGGACGCGGGTCTGGCCGTAGAGCACGGTCAGGACGACGCTGGCGATGGCGACGACGGCGCAGAACGCCAGCAGGGTGCCCCAGAAGTCCTGGCCGGTGACGTCGGTCATGATCTGGGCGAGCGAGGCCTCGGAGTCGGTGAAGGTCCGCCAGGGCCTGGCGCCGACGGCGACGGCCGCGACGAGGACGTACAGCACCGTGACGATGACGAGGGAGAGCATGATCGCGCGGGGCAGGTCTCGCTGGGCGTTCTTCGCCTCCTCGCCGGCGGTGGAGGCGGCGTCGAAGCCGATGTACGAGAAGAAGAGCGTCGCGCCGGCCGCGCTGACCCCTGCCATGCCGAGCGGCATGAAGTTCTCGTAGTTGCCGGAGCGGAAGCCCTGCACGCCGATCGCGCAGAACAGCACCAGTGCGGCGATCTTGACGACGACCATGACCGTGTTGGCCCGGGCTGACTCGCGGGCGCCGCCCAGCAGGAACGTCATGGCGAGGAGCACCACGATCAGCGCGGGGAGGTTGAAGACGCCGCCGTCGCCGGGCGGGGCCGACAGGGCGGCCGGGAGGGTGACACCGATGGTGCCGTCGAGGAGTTCGTTGAGGTACTCGCCCCAGCCGACGGCGACGGCGGCCACCGACACGCCGTACTCCAGGACCAGGCACCAGCCGCAGACCCAGGCGACCAGCTCGCCCATCGTCGCGTAGGCGTACGAGTACGAGGATCCGGCGACCGGGATGGTGCCGGCCAGCTCGGCGTAGGAGAGGGCCGAGAAGAGCGCGGTGAGGCCGGCGATGACGAAGGAGAGCGTGACGGCCGGGCCGGCCTTGGGGACGGCTTCACCGAGGACGACGAAGATGCCGGTGCCGAGGGTGGCGCCGATGCTGATCATCGTGAGCTGCCACAGGCCGAGGGAGCGGCGGAGGCTGCCGCCCTCGCCCTGGCCGCCCTCCGCGACCAGCCGTTCCACGGGCTTGCGGCGCATGAGGCTCGCGGCCAGGCCCGGGGACGAGGGGGTGGCCGATGCGTCGCGGTGCGGGGGTGCGCCTGGGTCGAGCACGCGTTGACTCCTTTGTCGCTGCCGGTCGCGCCGCCGGTGGTGGGCGGGCGGGGCCCCGGCGGGCTTCTGGAGCGGCGGGGACCGGCGGGCGACCCCCATGGAAGAGCGGGAACCCACCGAGCGGGGTCCCCGCCACGCCACGTACAGCGCAGAACACTACGAGGGGGGCGGTGCCCCGGTAATGGAGCAACCTTGCGCGTCCTGACACGATCGTTGCGTTCACCGGCGCGGGGCGCGTTTTCGTTGCGCGGCGGCTGTGGAGCCTTGTGTACGGGGGTCGGCGGGCGGCGGATCGTTCCTGGTCAGCGGCCGTCCGGTTCGCCGCGACCGCCCGGACCCCGGCCGCCTCGGGCCCGGTCTCTCCGGGCTGTTCGCGGGCGGCCGTCCTCCGCGTCGCCGCCGTCCCCGGCCACGCTCCGCGGTCCGGCGGCCGGCGTCGCGTCAGGTCCTGCTCGGCATCAGACAGGCGTCAAGCAGGACCTGACGGAACGGGTTCGGGCTCGATCAGCTCCAGCTGGCGTGCAGCGGCTTGCCCTCGGCGTAGCCGGCGGCGCTCTGGATGCCGACGACGGCCTTCTCGGCGAACTCCTCCAGGGAGGCGGCACCGGCGTAGGTGCAGGAGGAGCGGACGCCGGCGATGATCGAGTCGATCAGGTCCTCGACGCCGGGGCGGGTCGGGTCGAGGAACATCCGGGAGGTCGAGATGCCCTCCTCGAAGAGCCCCTTGCGGGCCCGGTCGTAGGCCGACTCCTCGGAGGTGCGGTTGCGCACCGCTCGGGCGGAGGCCATGCCGAACGACTCCTTGTAGGGGCGGCCGTTCGCGTCGTGCTGGAGGTCGCCCGGGGACTCGTAGGTCCCGGCGAACCAGGAGCCGACCATCACGTTGGACGCGCCGGCCGCGAGGGCCATCGCCACGTCGCGCGGGTGCCGGATGCCGCCGTCGGCCCACACGTGCTTGCCGTACTTCTTCGCCTCGGCGGCGCACTCCAGGACCGCGGAGAACTGCGGCCGGCCGACGCCGGTCATCATCCGGGTGGTGCACATCGCGCCGGGGCCGACGCCGACCTTGACGATGTCGGCGCCCGCCTCGATCAGGTCGCGCACGCCCTCGGCGGAGACGATGTTGCCCGCGACGATCGGGACCCGCGGGTCGAGGTCGCGCACCACCTTGACTGCGCTGATCATCGACTCCTGGTGGCCGTGCGCGGTGTCGATGACGAGGGTGTCCACGCCCGCGTCCAGCAGCTGCTTGGCCTTGCCGGCCACGTCGCCGTTGATACCTACGGCGGCGGCGATGCGGAGCCGGCCCCGCGCGTCCGTGGCCGGGGTGTACAGGGTGGCGCGCAGGGCGCCCTTGCGGGTGAGGATGCCGGCGAGGCGGCCGTCCTTGTCGACGGCGGGCGCGTAGCGGCGGTTGGCGGCGTCGAGGGTGTTGAAGGCCTCGCGCGGGTCCATGTCCGCGTCGATGAGGATCAGGTCCTTGGACATGACCTCCTCGAGCTGGGTGAAGCGGTCCACGCCGGTCAGGTCGGTGTCGGTGACCACGCCGACGGGCCTGTTGCCCTCGTCGACGACGACACCGGCGTTGTGCGCGCGCTTGGGGAGCAGGGACAGCGCGTCGGCGACGGTCTGGTGCGGGGCCAGCACGATCGGGGTGTCCAGGACGTGGTGGCGGCTCTTCACCCAGGAGACGACGTCGGTGACGACCTCGATGGGGATGTCCTGCGGGATGACCACCAGGCCCCCGCGCCGGGCCACCGTCTCGGCCATGCGGCGCCCCGCGATGGCGGTCATGTTGGCGACGACGAGCGGAATGGTGGTGCCCGTGCCGTCCGGGGCACCGAGGTCCACGCCCTGCCGGGAGCCGACGGCGGAACGGCTCGGCACCATGAACACGTCGTCGTACGTCAGGTCGTACGAGGGCTGGATGTCATTCAGGAAACGCACGTGCTGCACATCCCAGTCGATCAGAGGTGGCCCCCGGACAGGTCAGCCAGGGGGAAAGAGCACGTACTTCATTCTCCCACGACGGACACCCCACAGCCCCCGGGCAGATCATCCAGGCTGGTCAGCGACCTCCTTGGAGGATCCTCCAGGACCCAGGGTCACGAAGAGCCCCGGACCGCGGTCCGTCGCCTCGGCGAAGACCTCCTCGGCGACGGCCCACTCGTCCGGCCGCGTCTCGGCATACCCCCGCCAGCCCCGTACGACGAGTACCAGCCCCCGCTCCACCGCGTCCCCGGGCCAGACGGAGGGGTCGGCGAGGGAGTCGGCGAGCGCGTCCCAGTTGCGGCCGAACCAGTCGGGCAGCGCCAGGTCACGGGCGCAGCGGTCCATCAGGGCCGCCTTGTCCGTGACCCCGTCGAGGTCCAGCGTGACCACGAGCCGTCCCGCGGGGTCCTCGGTCATCTCGCACCTCTTCCCTCGCCCGTACCTTTTCCCCCCGGTACCCTCCCGACCGGCCGTCAGACGCCGTCCGGGTCGGTCCGGTTGAGCGTCGACTTCGGCGCCGAGCCCACCGTCATCAGGTAGTCCGCGGCCGACGTGTCCGTGACCAGGCTGGTGACCAGCCCGGAGCGCAGCACCGCGTCGATGGCCGCCGCCTTGCGCGCCCCTCCCGCGATCGCCACGACCTCGGGGATGTGGCGGAGCTGGTCGGCCTTGACCGTGATGCAGCGCTCCCCCAGGTCCCGCCCGACCCGGCGCCCCTCGGCGTCGAAGAGGTGCGCGGACATCTCGGCGGCGACACCGAGCGAGGCGTAGTGCGCCCGCTCCTCGTCGCTGAGCATGTCGTGCACCGTCGAGATGCCCGGCTCCCAGGAGCCGATGGAGACACAGGCGACCGTGACCTTGTCGAAGTACTCGAAGGCCCGGGCGATCCCGGTCTGGTGGCGCAGCGCCTGCGCGGTGGCCGCGTCCGGCAGCAGCATCGGCGCGTAGATGGGGTGGGCGTCGCCGCCCGACACCTGGGCGGCGCGGCGGACGGCCTCCACCGAGCCGCGCTCGGCGGTCCCGGCGTCGTACACGCCCGTCAGCTGCACCACCGTGCACGGCGGCAGCTTGTCGAGCGCCGCCGCCATGTGGATGGTGGACCGGCCCCAGGCCAGCCCCAGCACGTCGCCCTCGTTGACCAGCTCGCCGAGCAGGTCGGCTGCCACCTCTCCCAGGTTCTCCGGATCGGGTGTCTCCTCGGCGTCGGCCGGGGACTCCACCACGACGGCGTGCCTGAGCCCGTAGCGGGCCCGCAGGGCGTCGGAGCGCTCGGCGTCCAGCTCGGCCGGCACCCGGATCTCGATTCGGACAAGGTCCCTCTCGAGGGCGGTCTCAAGAACCCGGGCCACCTTGAAGCGGCTGACGCCGAACTCCTCCGCGATCTGGATCTTGGACTTGCCCTCGAGGTAGAAGCGGCGGGCCATGGCCGCCGCCTGGACCAGCTCAGCGGGTCCCATCCGCATGGCTGAACGGCCCGCCGACATACCCGACACGGCGATCTCCTCACTGCTGTTCACACTCTGGATTCGCCGTTCATCCTCGCAGATTCGGCGCACTTGATCAGCCCTGATGGGAGCCGTTCACGTTCTCGTACCTCAGTGGTCGCACGCCCAGGATGCCTTGGCGGTCGCCGCCTCGGCCTGCGTGCGCAATGCACGTACCGCTTCGGCCGGGTCGGACGCCCCGTACACGGCGGAACCCGCGACGAAGACGTCCGCGCCGGCGTCGGCGCACTGCTCGATCGTCGATGCCGACACCCCGCCGTCGACCTGGAGCCACAGCTCCAGACCGTGCTTCTTGATCAACTCACGGGTGCGCCTGATCTTCGGGAGCATGATGTCGAGGAACGCCTGCCCACCGAAGCCCGGTTCAACCGTCATGATCAGCAGCATGTCGAGTTCGGGGAGCAGATCCTCGTACGGTTCGACGGGCGTCGCGGGCCGCAGCGCCATGGACGCGCGGGCGCCCTTGGCCCGGATCTCCCGCGCGAGGCGCACCGGAGCGGCGGCCGCCTCGACGTGGAAGGTGACGGAACCGGCGCCCGCCTCCACGTACTGCGGGGCCCAGCGGTCGGGGGCCTCGATCATCAGGTGGCAGTCCAGCGGGGTGTCCGTCGCCCTGGCCAGGGACTCCACGACCGGCACGCCGAGCGTGAGGTTGGGCACGAAGTGGTTGTCCATGACGTCGACGTGGAGCCAGTCGGCTCCCCCGACCGCCTCGGCCTCGTCCGCGAGGCGGGCGAAGTCGGCGGACAGGATGCTGGGGTTGATCTGCGCGGCCATGCCCCAAGACTGCCATGCCCTCGAGGGGTGGGGGGCATCGGTCCTCGGGTGGACGCGGTGGTCCGTCGGCCGCGGGCGGCACGGGGGCGCTCGCACCATGCGGCAGGGCCGCGGGAGGCACGGCTCCCGCGGCCCTCGGGACGCGTTCAGTCCGCACCGCACACCGGCAGATCCTGCGGCTTGCGAAGGCGTTCCAGCTCCGCCAGCCGTTCGTCGAGCCCGTCCGGAGCGGCGAAGAGGCGCAGCACCGCCTGGTGGAAGGCGTCCCGGGTGGTCCGGGGCATCGCGTCCGAGGCGTCCCAGCAGCGGGCCCGGCCGGGCTCGCGCAGGACGGCCCCGATCCCCCGCTCGGTCGCGCTCCGCTCTCCGTCCGCCGCCGCCGCCTTGTTCGCCGTGTACTCCGGCAGCTCGGTGCCGGGGTCGGCCAGATAACGGATCAGCTGCTCCGCCTGCGGGGTCGGGTCCAGCAGGGCCGCGAGGTCGCCGGAGACCTCCCAGGCGCCGGCGTCCGGACCGGGCCCCGGGACGACCTCGGAGAAGTGGACGTAGTCGCCGCCCGCCCGCTGCCAGTGCCCGGCGCGGAAGGATCCCTGGTGCTCCAGGCGGTCCGGCGCGCAGTCCGCCCCGAACCCGGTGGTCAGCGCCTGCTCGACATCCGCGCCGGCGCCCGCGCCGACCAGGTCGGCCCAGGTCGTCCAGGCCCTGCGTACGGCGTCGTCGGTCCACGGCAGCCGGCCGTTGGCCCACTCCTCGTACACCCGCGGCCCGGCCTGCTGGAGCAGGATGTCCTCCACCCAGTCGGTGCCGGGCCAGCCGGAGGTGGCACCGGACTCCATGCCGAGGCACCAGCGTCCGGGACGGTTCGCCGATGCCGCCGTGGGCGGCTGTCCGGCGTACCACACCATGCTCTTCAGGCCGGTCTTCACGGGCAGCCAGTACGTGTGGGCGTCCTGCCCCGGCACGGTGACCTCGGGCGCCCAGAACCGGTCGTAGTGCCCGGCGTCGAACAGGCCGTCCAGCGGATGGAGCCGGCCTTCGGCGGCGTAGGCGAGCAGTTCGCCGGGCCCGGGCAGCACCGCCACGTCGGGCGGGTTGCCGGCCGCTATGTCGGCGGCCAGCACCTGGCTGAGCGCGGAGCTGCCCTGGTAGACGACGTCGATCCGGTACTTCTCCTCGAACGGCTCGATGACGTGCTCCTCGAACTGGTCGCGCTCCGCGCCGCTCCAGTTGGCGAGCAGGGTGACGGAGCCCTGCCAGTCGCGCGCCCAGCGCACCCCGGCGAACACACCGGCGCCGAGCAGGACCAGACAGACCCCGAGGATGCCGAGCGTGCGGCCTCCGGGCCGGCTCATCGCGCCCCCCGGAACCGGTACTCGGCTATACGGGGCCACAGTCCCCACACCGTCAACGCCACCACCACGGCTCCTCCCAGCAGCACCCAGTCGGACAGCGAGGCCCAGTACCCGGCGTCCGCGAGCGCGCCCTGCACCTCGTCGGCCACGTCGGGGATGGTGTCCGGGTCGTCGCGCGGCGTCCGTACGTCGGCGAGGGAGCCGGTCATCGCACGGTGCGCCGAGACCGTGTACCAGGCCAGTAGCGGCACCCCGAGCGCGCACACCGCGGTGGCGGCCAGCAGCCGCAGCTGCACGGGCCGCCGGAAGCGGCGCCGGAGGAACCGCTGGGTCTCCAGCAGCGCCCCGCACAGCACCGCGTACAGCACCGCGACCGTGCCCCAGCCCAGCCACAGCTGCCAGGGGAAGGCGGCCTGCCGCCGGGCCTGGGCCAGCTGTTCGGCGCGCAGGGCGTCGAGCCGGCTCCCTATGTCGCCGTCGGTTCCCGGTTCGGCCCTCGTGCCGAGGACCTTCTCGGCGTAGTGGAGGTAGGCGGCGCGCAGCGGTGAGTCGTCCGGCTCGCGGCCCCGGCGCTCCACCCAGGCCGAGTAGACGGCGATCAGCCCGGTGACGGTCTGCAGGTCGTGCCGCCCCGCCAGGCCGGTGACGTTCTCGGACGCGGCCAGGGCGAGGCTCTGCTGGGCGACCGAGATCTGGGTGTGGAACTCGCCGCTGATGTCGCCTTCGGGCCCGCTCTCGCGGACCACCTGGTGCGCCTCGCGCATCGCGTTCTGCGCGGTGTCGACGGCGAGGATGCCGGGCGTGCTCGCCGTCGACAGTGGCACGGTGTCGTCGTGTACGCCCCGGTAGGCGAAGAACAGCACGAGGGTGGTGGCGGTCCCGAGGACCAGCAGCAGCCTGAGTCTTCGGGTCAGGTCCCGGCCGGTGGTGCTCACCGCCGCTCCTGGAAGGGGTGGCGGCAGGCCGGGCAGAAGCGGGCGGCCACCGGCGCCTTGGCCGAGCAGGCCGGGCACGACACGGTGGCCCCGCCGCCCGGCTCGGCACCCGCCGCGCCGCCGACGCCGGAGCCGGACTCGGGGCCGGACTCGGGGCCGAAGGTGCTGCGGCTGCTCGCGGCGATCAGATGCTGGAAGTCGATGGCCGCCACCTCGGGGAGCAGGGCGACCCGGCCGGCCTCCGCGTCGTCGATCCGCACCAGCCGGGACAGCCGGCCGAGCTGCTCGGCGGCGCCCATGGCGTGGGCGAGTCGCGCGGCCCGGCCCAGCTGCTGCTCGGCCAGGTCGCGCTGTCCGCGCCGGTGGGCGTCGGTGGCGGCGGCGATGGCCTCACCGAGCCGCCGATGCCGCTCGAAGTGGTCGACCTGGGCGTCGGTGTGCCGGGACAGGGCCGGGTTGTCGGTCCAGTGCACCAGGCAGGGCTGCGGCGGTGGCAGCCGTACCTCGCCGCCGGGCACGTCGACGGCGACCACGGCGAGCTGGAGGTCCTCCCCGTGCGGCCGGCCGGCCGGGTCGGCGGACAGGCACAGCTGGTAGCGGCGGGTCTCGTCGCCCCAGGCCCGGGTGACGAACCGGCCGGTGCCCTCCTGCGCGGTCAGCTCCGCCTCGGTGGGGAAGACCTGCTTGAGATAGCGCACCGCGCCGCCGGGCATGGGCGTCACGGAGATCGCCACTTCGGGAACGGTCTTGGTGAGGAGCCGGCTCATCACCCGCTCGTACTCGGCCGGCAGGGCCGCCTCCTCGCGCACCGAGGAGGCACTGCCGTGCAGGCGGCGGGTGATGCGCAGCAGTTCCTGGCCGTCCCAGCCGTCGCCGATGCCCCAGGCGTCGCAGACGAACCGGCCCGCGCAGTCCTCCAGCACCCGTGCGAGCGGCATCTCCTCGTCGTGCTGGTTCTTGCCGTCGGTGAGCAGCAGCACGTGCCCGATGGGCGCGTCCTGTTCCGTCAGCAGCCGGCGGCTCAGGTCCAGCCAGGCGCCGATGCAGGTGCCGCCGCCCGCGACCAGCCCGTGCACCGCCCGCTCCGCCCGCGCCCGGGTCCGGGCGGAGGCCTGGGCCATGCGCGGGGTGTCCGGGTACGCCATGTCCGCCCGCTCGCTGCCCCGGACCACCGCGAACGGAGTGCCGTCCGGCAGTCTGCGGATCGCCGCGACCGCCGCCTGCTGGGCGGCGTGCAGCTTCTCCACCGGCCAGGTCATCGAGCTGGAGCAGTCCACCGCGAGGACCTGCGCCAGCACCGGGCCGTCCGGGCGGCCGACGCCCCCGGTGCCGTCCACGCGCACGCTGACGATGGCGTGCATCCGCGGGTCGTCCGCCTCGCTGGACAGGTACTTCAACTGGTCGATCTTCAGTCCGGCGGTGATCCGCCCGGTCTCCTCGCCCGCCCGGGGCGTTCCCGTCTCCACGCTGTCCGTGCCCCCCTCGGCCTGGTCGTCGCTCTTTCGCGTCGCCGCGTGCTCACGCCGTACGCCGCCACCCCCGCAGCAGCTCCCGGGGTCCGGCCGGTTCCGGAAGCACCGCGTACGCCCGGTCCAGCAGGTCGCCGCGCTCGCCGGCGCTGCCCGCCTGGTCGGCGAGCCGCTTCAGCGACCGGGACAGCAGCCCGCGCAGTGCCTCCTCGGTGTCCTGCGGGCCGAACAGCTCCCCGGCGGGGAAGCCGCTCCCCCAGCCGTCGGGCGGACGGCAGGCGAGCGCGTGCTCGCGCAGCTCGGTCACCAGCCGGTCCCAGGCACCGCTGCCGTCCAGCTGGAGCCCGGTCAGCCGTTCCGCGGCCTCGCTCAGCTCGGCGGCCCGCGGCCCGGACCCGCCGGGCAGCCGGCCGGCCAGCACCCGCACCGCCGCGACGCGCGCGGCGTCGTAGTGCCGGGAGGTGGTCGGCACCTCGTCCAGTACGGCCACGGCCTGACTCCGGCCGCCACGACGCAGCCTGATGCGGGCCAGTCCGAAGGCGGCGCTGCCCTGGGTCGGATCGCGCCGCCGGACCGCCTCGTAGTACTCCTCGGCCTGCAGCTCGCGGGCCTGCGCCCGCCCTGCCCGCTGCCGCTCGGCGCTCGCGATCCGGCCCAGCGCCGCCCCGGCGCCCGCCGGGCCCGCCTTCCGTGCGGCGGACTCGCGCATGACGGACTCGCGTCCGGGGGCCTCCCGTACGTCCGGCTCACGCGGCCGCTCGGCTGCCTCGGGCTCACGCGGCCGCGCGGCCAGGTACTCGGCGCAGTATCCGAGCGCCAGCTTCGGCGCCGCCTCACCGGGCAGCGCGGCGTAGGCGGCGGCGAACTCGTCCTCCGCCTCCTTCACCGCGCCGTGCACGAGACGGACCAGGCCCTGGTGCCAGAAGATCCGCCAGTCGTAGTCGCCGCTCCATCCCTTGGCCCGGGCCACCCATGCCTCGGCCCGGGTGGTGTCCCCGGCCTCCAGGTAGGCGCGGCACAGCCACAGCGCGGTCTCCACGGTGCGCAGCGCCGGGTCGTCCTCCGCCCGGTCGGCGATGCGGTCGGGGGTGTCGGCGGCGAGTCCGCCGAGCAGTACGGCCGCCGGATCCGAGGCGTCGGGGAGAGGGACCGGCAGCGCGCGGGCCGCCGCTCGGGGATCCGGGGCGCCGGCCGGCAGCTCCGGCGTCCCCGTGCCGAAGCCGCGCGTCCACCTCTCCAGTCCCGGGACGGTGCCGAGTGCGGCGCCGAAGACCGCCGCGGTCGGCTCGAACCGCGTGGAACGCTCCGGATACGGCTCGTTCCCGCCGAGCGCCTGGTGCTCACGCAGCACTTCCCACAGCTGGCGGGACATCTCCGCCGCGGAGCGGAACCGGGCGGCGGGCTCCGTGTGGGTGGCACGGCGGATCAGCGCGTCGAAGGAACGGGCGGCCAGCCCGGCGGGCGGCGAGGCCCGCTCGGCGAGCACCTTCAGGGTCCGGCCCACGGTGTACAGGTCGCTGTCGACGTGGAAGCCGCGTTCGTCGCGTTCCTTCTTCGGCGGGGAGTAGCCGAGGGTGTGGACTAGCCCGGAGGAACGGTCGTCGATCCGGCGGATGGCCCCCAGGTCGATGACCTTGATCTCACGGCCGTAGTGGATGACGTTCTCGGGCTTCATGTCGCAGTAGAGCAGGCCTTGGTCGTGCAGGTACTCCAGGGCGCCGAGGATCTTGCAGCCGTACGTGATGACGTGCCCGAACTCGAATCCGCCGGCGCCGAACAGCCGTGCCAGCTCCTCCTCGGAGGCGAACCGTATCCAGGCGAGGGAACGGCCGCCGACGTACTCCATCACGATGTAGCCGGTCGGTTCGGCGTCGCCGGGCGCCTGGTGCTGGACGTGGGTGACGATGCGGACGATGTCCCGGTGGTGCAGCGTGGTGAGCGAGCGGCGCTCCTCGACCGCGGCCCGCCGGGCCATGGCGTCCCCGGAGTTGATCACTCCCTTGAGGACGACGTGCAGACCCGGCACCCGGGCGTCCTCGGCCAGGTAGACCCAGCCGTGGCCGCCGACCGCGAGGTAGCCGAGCACCTCGTAGTGGCCGCCGACCCGGTCACCGGGACGCAGTCTCGGCCGGAAGGAGTACTCCGCGCCGCACACCGGGCAGTACCCGTGGTCGGGCGGCGGGCCGTCGTCGTACGAGACACCGATGGTGCCGGCGCAGTTGTCGACACCGCAGCGCCGGCCACCGGTGGGGGGACGGGCGGTGGTGTCGGCGGTCTCGGACGGGTCGGGCGAGGGAAGGTCGGGCAGGACCAGCAGCCCGTCGCGGTCCAGCTCACCGGCGGGCGCGGCGGCGGCACGCCGGACGGGGGGCGCGGACGGTGCGGAAGGTGCCGGTGCGGCGGGGCCGGCCGGCTCGGTCGACGGCTCGGCGGCCCCCTCGGCGGCGGGCCGTGCCGGGGAGGGCTCGGGCGTGGGGGGGCGGCGGGAACAGGTGTCGCAGAAGCCGGTGACCATGATGTGGCCGTCGCAGCCGGGTCTGACACAGGCCGCCGCACTCGTGCCGGGAGTTCCCGTCGGGCCGTGGGACCGTCCGGGCGTCCTCGGGGGACTCGGTCTCCCCGGCGCCTTCGGTGTCTTCGGCGTCTTCGGTGTCTTGGGTGTTCTCGGTGTCCTGGGTCTCGGCGTCATCGCGTGTCCCCTCCGCCGTGGTCGTCGACGCGGCGGGTGTACGCGTCCACCGCCGCTTCCGCCGCGTGCACGTCGCACGGCCTTGCCCGGAGCAGGTCGTGGGCCCGGAGGTAGAGGGCGTCCACCGCCGGGTCCTCCGCGCCGCGCGTGGCGTGCTGGTGCAGAACGTGGTAGCTGCGCAGGCGGCCGGTGAGTTCGTCGCGCCGGTCGCGGAGCCGGTCGAGCCGCTCCACACTCGTCGCCAGCCGGGCGGCGACCCGGTCGGCCAGCCGCTCGTACCGGGCCGGGTCAGGGCCGTGGCCGTGGGCCGGCTCCGGCGCGCGCAGCAGGTCGGCGAGTGCGGCGTGCGCGGCCACCAGTTCCGCGTCGAGGGGCCGCACGCCCCGAGGCACCACGGCCGCGCGGCGTTCGTGCAGGGCGTTGGCGAGCGGTCCGGTGATCTCCCGCAGCCTCTCGACGAGCCGGGCGCGGCGCTCCTGCGCGGGCCGGGTCAGCAACTGGTCGCGGGCGCGGCGGTGGCAGTCGCCGGCCGTCCGGAAGACCAGCAGCAGGCGGCTCCCGCCGGCGCGCAGTGCGTCCAGGAGGTCCAGCAGGGCGAGCGGGTCGAGTGCCTCGTCGACGCCGACGACGACCAGGTTGAGGGTGGCCTTCGCGGCCCGGATGCGGTCGATCGGGGACTCGTCCGCATGCTGCCACAGCCCCACGCGTAAGGCGATCCGCTCGGCGATCCAGGCGGAGGTCCGCCCGCCCGCGTGCACGGCGAGGTCGTGGCCGCCGGCCGACGGGACCGTGCCGGGCGGGTCCTGGGCGGCGCGGCTGACGGAGACCGGGGTGCGCAACTCACGGTCGGCGAGGGTGATGGCTCGGCGCAGGGTGGCGTCGCGCACGGCGTCGTCGCGCCGGACGACGCTGATCTTCACCTGGCTGCCGTCGTCGCGCAGCCAGGCCGCGAGGCGCTGGGCGAACGGCTCGTCGAGCAGGCCCTGAGAGGCGTCGTCGCCGGTGGACCTCAGTTCGGGGTCTACGGCGCTGAGCCCCGAGGTGCGGGCTTTCACCTGGCGCAGGTGACCGGCGATGGTCTCGGCGGGACTCATGAAGGAGAACCGGTTGCCGTGCTGGTCCTGCTGGCCGCTGAGCACCATGCCGATGACCTCGCCGGTCACACTGTCGGCGACGCCCGCGCCACTGCAGCCGGCGCTCGCCAGCTCACCGGGGCTGGCCGGGCTGAGCTGCACCTGTCCGTCGCGTCCACAGCCACCGACGACGGTGGCCCGGAACCAGACGCCGCCGTTGTGGTCGTACGGGAAGCCGTACATCCGCACGTCGCGGTTGGACGTGGACAGCCGGCGGAGCCGTACCGCCTCCTCGGCGGGCCGGGGACGCTCCAGCCGCAGCAGCGCCACGTCCCCGCTGGGGTCGCCGTCGGCGTCCCGCGTTTCCGGCACGTAGGCGTCGCCGTCCACTCGGGCGGGGATCGCGGGCACGCGGCGATCGGCCGCGCCGACGAACTCCGCGGTGATCGTGGCCGCCGCGCGGTCCACCACGTGCGCACAGGTGAGCACCTGGTCGGGGCTCAGCAGAATGCCGGCCCCCGCGATCTCGCCGTCCGCTCCCCGGATCCGCACCGCCCAGCTCGGGGTGCGCATCAACGAGGCGGCCTGGACTCCCCCGCCAGCAGCCATGGACAAAACTATACGGGCGTGTGCTCCTGCCGCATACTGGTGCGACAAGAGGTGAACGAGCCTTGTACGGAGGAGAATTGACGAACGAACCGGGGTTCGTGGGACTGGCCGAGGTGATCCGTCAGGTCCGGGGCGAGCTGGAGGAGGCCCGCGCCGAGGCGGCGGGCCGGGCCCTCGGCTTCACCGTGGAGAACGTGAGTCTGACCTTCACCGTGCAGGTGCACCGCGCCGGCAGTGGCCGCGGCGGCGTCCGGATCGGCGTGGTGACGGCCGAACTCGGCGGCAGCGTCGATCACCAGACGACTCATCAGGTCCAGGTGGACCTGACGCCGGAGCTGGCGGGCGGGGAGCGTGTCAAGGTGAACCGGGGCTGACCCTCCGTCCCGTGGCCGGCGAAACCGCCGTCTGCCACCCGCCGTTCGCCGCCCAACGTTCGTCACCCGCCGTTCGCCACCCGTCGATCGACCCCGTTGTCCGTAACCCGCCACCCGCCGTTCGTCACCCGGTCCGGCGGACCAGTGCCAGATACATGGCGTCGGTTCCGTGCACGTGCGGCCACAGCTGGATGTCGGGCCCGTCGCCCAGATCCGGTACGCCGGGCAGCAGCGGCCGGGCGTCGAGCATCTCGGTGTCGGGGAACTGCTTGAGCACGTCGGCGACGACGGCCCGGGTCTCCGCCAGGTGCGGGGAGCAGGTCGCGTAGCCGACGACGCCGCCGACCCGTACGGACTCCAGGGCGCCGCGCAGCAGCCCGCGCTGGAGCGGGGCGAACCCGTCCAGGTCCTCGGGACGGCGCCGCCAGCGCGCCTCGGGGCGGCGGCGCAGGGCGCCGAGCCCGGTGCACGGCACGTCGACCAGGACGCGGTCGAAGCTGCCCGGCCGCCACGCCGGTCGGGTCCCGTCGGCCGCGATCACCTGGTACGGCCCCGGATTCCCGTCCAGCGCCCTGGCCACCAGCCCGGCCCGGTGCGGCTGCTTCTCGGAGGCGAGCAAGAAGGCACCCCGCTCGGCGGCCAGCGCGCCGAGGAGCGCGGCCTTTCCGCCCGGCCCGGCACATCCGTCCAGCCAGCGCCGGTCCGGCCCGTCCAGGGGCGCGTTCGCCAGCGCGAGCGCGACGAGCTGACTGCCCTCGTCCTGCACACCGGCCCGGTTCTCCCGTACGGCCTCCACGGCCCCGGGCTCGCCGCCCTCGCTCAGTCGCACGGCGTACGGCGACCAGCGGCCCGGTACGGCGGCCTCCTCGCCCAGCAGCTCGTCGGCCGTGGCCCGTCCGGGGCGGGCGACCAGGGTGACCTCGGGCCGCTCGTTGTCGGCGGCCAGCAGTTCCTCGATGCCGGCCCGGCCGCCGCCGAGCGAGTCCCACAGCGCGGAGACGACCCAGCGCGGGTGCGAGTGCACGACGGCGAGGTGGTCCTCGGGGTCCTCGTCGTAGGGCGGGGCGACCCGCTCCAGCCACCCGTCGAGATCGTCCCGCGCGACCTTGCGCAGCACGGCGTTGACGAACTTGGCCCGCCCGTCGCCGAGCACGACCCGCGCCAGTTCCACGGAGGCGGACACCGCGGCGTGGCTCGGGATGCGAGTCCCGAGCAGCTGGTGGACACCGAGGCTGAGCACGTCCAGCACCGGCGGGTCGACCTCCCGCAGCGGCCGGTCGACGCAGTCGGCGATGACCGCGTCGTACGTCCCCTGCCGGCGCAGCGTCCCGTACACCAGCTCGGTCGCGAGGGCCGCGTCCCGGGCGTCGAACTTCTCGGGCCCCTCCTTCTCCCGCGCCTTGCGCAGCAACGGGGGCAGGACCAGGTTGGCGTACGCGTCCCGCTCGTCGACGGCCCTGAGCGCCTCGAAGGCGAGGAGGCGGACGGGGTCCTTCTGGGGCCTGCGGTACGGCTTGCCGGGCTTGCGGGGACGACGAGGCTGCTCGCTCACGAAAAAGGTGCTCCGGATGTGGGGTGAAGTACGCGTGAGTGCGCTCACCACGCGTGAAGTGCGCTCACCAGCGTACGCCGGGCCGGTGAGCGGTGAAGCGGAGGCGCAGGTCAGCCGCCGAGCGACTCGCCCTCGGCGATCCGCGCGCCGCGCGCCCAGTCCGCGGCCCGCATCGGCTTCTTGCCCTGGGCCTGCACCCACAGCAGCTCGACCGCGTACGAGCCGGTGCCGACGTACACGTTGTTCTTGCCGGCGGCGAGCTGCCCGGGGGCGAGATCCGTCCGGTCGGCGACGGGGTGGGCCTGCACGAGCTTGAGCCGCTCACCCCGGAAGGTGGTCCAGGCCCCGGGGGCCGGGGTGCAGCCGCGCACCACCCGGTCGACGCGCAGCGCCGGGGCCGCCCAGTCGACCCGGGCGTCCTCGACGGTGATCTTCGGGGCGAGGGTGACACCCTCGGCCGGCTGCGGTGCGGCCTTCAGGCTGCCGTCCTCGATGCCGTCCATGGTGGCGGCGAGCAGCCCGGAGCCGGCGAAGGCGAGCCGGGTCAGCAGGTCACCGCTGGTGTCGGTGGGGCGGATGGTCTCGGTGACCGTCCCGTAGACGGGGCCGGAGTCGAGGCCCTCCTCGATCAGGAAGGTGGAGGCCCCGGTGATCTCGTCGCCCGCCATGAGCGCGTGCTGCACGGGGGCGGCGCCGCGCCAGGCGGGCAGCAGCGAGAAGTGCAGGTTGACCCAGCCTCGGGCGGGGACGTCCAGGGCGACGCGGGGCAGCAGGGCTCCGTAGGCGACGACCGGACAGCAGTCGGGCGCGATCTCGCGCAGCCGCTCCAGGAACTCGGGGTCGCGCGGCTTCGCGGGCCTGAGCACCTCGATCCCGGCCTCCTGTGCCCGCTCGGCCACGGGAGAGGCGACCAGCCGGCGCCCGCGTCCGGCCGGGGCGTCGGGCCGTGTGACGACGGCGGCCACCTCGTGGCGCTCGGAGGCGATCAGGGCGTCCAGGGCGGGAACGGCGACCTCGGGGGTACCGGCGAAGACGAGCTTCATGGGTGGGACGGGCCTCTCGGGCGGGGGCGGATGCTGGGCAGCGCACCAGTCTACGAGCCCGCCCCGGGCGGAAAGCCGCCGACGGCGCGGCACCCCGGGAGGGCCCAGCTGCTCGGCCGGCTCCGAACCTGTGGTGTGCGCGGGCGGGAAACCCCGAGGGGCGCAGGTCGAGGGGCGCACGCGCACACCCGCACGCCCCCACCCCGTGACCAGCGGAGCGCCCACGCGTTGGTCAAGGAAGAGTTGACCACCGGGCCGCCCGCGCGGCCCGATTCCTTTCAACGCCGGTTCGAGAGGCTTGTTCATGGCCGACCACGCAACCCACGACGCCCAGGCTCGGGCCAGCCTGCACTTGCTGGTGCGGGACATCGAGCGGGTCCGCCGGCAGGTGGACGCACTGCGCACCCTCACCGCCCAGCTGGGCAACGTCTACCGCCCGCGCCGCTCCGGCCCCTCCGCGGGCTTCGTCGTCTACGGACGTGCTCCCGCCCCGACGGTCCGCCTCGCCCAGGAACTGCGGGACAGTGTCGAGACCCTGGTCACGGCAGCCGTGGACTTCGACCGTTCGCTCGGCTTCTCGTGGGACGCGGTGGGCTCCGCGCTCGGCGTCACCAAGCAGGCGGTGCACCGCCGCTACGGCTCGCGCCGCGCCGCGGCCCAGGCCGCGGCCGCCGTCGAGGCCTCCGAGCACGCACCGGAGCCGACGGACACCCACCCGGTCAATGTGGGCTCCGGCCTCCCTGTCGTGCCCACGGTCCCGGCGGCCCGTTCCATGCCGACCCAGCCGACGGCGGGCAGCCCGGCCCTGCGCGACGACGTCCGCCCGACCGCCTTCCCCGGCCCGCGCAACGGCTGACCGCGGCGGCCGACCACAAGGACTCCCCAGCCCGCTGTCCTCCCGGTACGAGCGGGACGACAGCGGGCTTGCGCGTGTACACCTCCGCGCACCCCTCCGCCCGCTGTCGGGCGGATCTTCACCCGATGTCGGGCGGATCGATCCGCACCCACACCGCGCCGTCGCTCCCCCGCGCCGTCCGCGCCGCCTGAGCGGCCTTCAGCGCACCGGCCAGCGCCGCCCCGCGCCCGGGCGGCACCCGGACCAGCGCCCGCTCCCAGTGCTCCCCCGGCGGCGGCGCGCCCACCCGTCGCGGACGCCCCGCGGGCGTGACCGGCAACGGCACCGGGCCGAGCACCTCGGCCTCGGGCGGCAGTTCCACGGCGCGCAGGAACCCGGTCACCGCCTCCGCCGGGCCCGCCACGGCCGCCATCCGCGACACCGGCGGGAAGCCCAGTTCGGCCCGCTCGGCCAGTTCCCGCACCGCGTGGCCGACGGGGTCCCAGCGCACCAGCGCCTGCACCGGCCGCAGGGTCGGCTCGGCGACCGCGACGACCGTTCCCCCCGCGCTCTGCGGGCGCACCAGGGCGGCGGCGGCCAGCCAGCGCCGCAGCGCGTCCTCGCCGGCGCGCAGGTCGGGCCGGCCGAGCATCGCCCAGCCGTCGAGCAGCAGCGCGGCCGCGTAACCGCCCTCGGCGACGGGCTCGGCGCCCGGGGTGCTCACGACCAGCGCGGGGGCCTCGGACACGGTGTCCAGCACATGCTCGCGCCCGGAGGTGCGCACCGGCACCGCCGGGAAGGCACGCCCCAGTTCCTCGGCGGTGCGCCGCGCTCCCACGATCTGCGCGCGCAGCCGGAAGGCCCCGCACTCCGGGCAGTGCCAGCCGCCCTCCTGGAGCCCGCACCATCCGCACCGCAGCGCGGACCCCGACTCCTGTCCCTCCAGCGGCCCGGAGCAGTGCCGGCACCGCGCGGGCGTCCGGCACGCGGCGCACGCCATCCGCGGTACGTAGCCCCGCCGGGGCACCTGTACGAGCACCGGCCCCCGGCGCAGCCCGTCCCGGACGACCTGCCAGGCGAGGGTCGGCAGCCGCGCGGCCCGGGCGGCCTCGTCCCGGGCGAGGTCCTGGTCCCCCACGGTCCGTACGAGCGGGGCGGCGGCCCGCACCTGCTCCCGCGCGGCGGCCAGCGGGCGGGCCCAGCCGGTCTCCACGAGCTGGGCGGCCTCCACGGTGCAGTTCCAGCCGCCCAGCAGGAAGGCACACCGGTCCTGGGCGGCCCGCAGCAGCAGGACGTCGCGCGCGTGGGGCTGCGGAGCGTGCGGCTCACTGTGACTGTCGTCACCGTCGTCCCAGAGGGCGACCAGCCCGAGGTCCCGCACCGGCGCGAACATGGCGGCCCGGGTCCCGATGGCGGCCCGTACGGCTCCCCGGCGTACCGCGAGCCACTGCGCGTACCGCTTCTCGGGCCCGGCGTCGGCGGTGAGCACCGCGTGCCGTCCCGCGCCCAGCAGGGCGGTCAGCGCCGCGTCGGCGCGGGCGACGGCCCGCCCGTCCGGCAGGACGACGAGCGCGCCCCGGCCGGAGGCCAGCGTGGCCGCCACGGCCCGCGCCAGCTCCTCGCTCCACCCCGGTCCGGGCAACGCGTTCCACACCGCACGCGGCGCGCCCCCCGAGGCGAGCGCCGCCACGAACGCTGCCCCCTGCTCGTAGCGCGTCCAGGACCCCGGCTCGGGCACCGCAGGCACCGGCAGCGGCTCCGGTGAGGGCCGCTTCTCGGCGCGTGCGTTGCGCGGCGGTACGGCGAGCTGGAGCACGTCGGCGAGGCTGCCCGCGTACCGGTCGGCGACCGCCCGCACGAGCCCCAGCAGCTCCGGGTCGAGGACCCGCTCCGGCGAGACGACCTGGGCCAGTGCGGCCAGCGGACCCGCGTAGTCGGACTCGGCGAGCCGCTCGACGAGGAACCCGTCGATGAGCCCCCCGCCCTCGCGCCGCCCGTCCCGCACCCGGTGCCGCCCGGCCCCGAACCGCACCCGCACCCGCACACCGGGCCGGGCGTCGGCGTCGAGCTCCTCGGGCACGGCGTAGTCGAAGTACCGGTCGAGGTGGAGGACGCCCTTGTCGACCAGGACCCGGGCGACGGGCAACTCCTTGGCGAGCGCGGCTCCGCGCCAGGTCCGCGGCTTGGCCCGTGGTGTCCTGGCCTTGCGCACGCTCTCCCGGATGAGCGCGAGCTGCTCGGGCGGCGCGTCCTGGGCGCCACCCTCCGCCGGTTCGTTCTCGCTGCTCACGCCTGCATTCCTACCAAAGACCACTGACAAACGACGGTGCCCGGGCGCGCACCGCCGCGCCACGTGCCTGCCCGGCCCGCCCGCGGACACGCCGAGGCCCGGCGCCCCCACCGGGGACACCGGGCCTCGTGACGTGCCGTCGGGACCTCGGGTGCCCTACAGCCCCGCCGCCTGCCGCAGCGCGTCCACGCGGTCGGTGCGCTCCCACGTGAAGTCGGGCAGCTCACGGCCGAAGTGGCCGTACGCCGCGGTCTGGGCGTAGATCGGGCGGAGCAGGTCGAGGTCGCGGATGATGGCGGCCGGACGCAGGTCGAAGACCTCGTCGATCGCCTTCTCGATCTTCTCGGCGTCGACCTTGGCGGTGCCGAAGGTCTCCACGAAGAGACCGACCGGCTCGGCCTTTCCGATGGCGTAGGCGACCTGGACCTCGCAGCGGGCGGCGAGGCCCGCGGCGACGACGTTCTTGGCGACCCAGCGCATCGCGTAGGCGGCGGAGCGGTCGACCTTGGAGGGGTCCTTGCCGGAGAAGGCGCCGCCACCGTGGCGGGCCATGCCGCCGTAGGTGTCGATGATGATCTTGCGGCCGGTCAGACCGGCGTCGCCCATCGGGCCGCCGATCTCGAAGCGGCCGGTCGGGTTCACCAGGAGGCGGTAGTTCTCCGTGTCGAGCTTGATGCCGTCCTCGAGCAGCGCCTTCAGCTCCGGCTCGACGACGAATTCCTTGATGTCGGGAGCGAGCAGGGACTCCAGGTCGATGTCGCTCGCGTGCTGGGAGGAGACGACGACCGTGTCGAGGCGGACGGCCTTGTCGCCGTCGTACTCGATGGTGACCTGGGTCTTGCCGTCCGGGCGCAGGTAGGGGATGGTGCCGTTCTTGCGGACGTCCGACAGGCGCTTGGACAGGCGGTGCGCCAGGAAGACCGGCAGCGGCATCAGGGTCGGCGTCTCGTCGGACGCGTAGCCGAACATCAGGCCCTGGTCGCCCGCGCCCTGCCGGTCCAGCTCGTCCTCGTCGCCCTCGACCCGGTTCTCGTAGGCCGTGTCGACGCCCTGAGCGATGTCCGGGGACTGCGCGCCGATCGAGACCGAGACACCGCAGGAGGCGCCGTCGAAGCCCTTCTTCGAGGAGTCGTAGCCGATCTCCAGGATCTTGCCGCGGACCAGCGTGGCGATGTCCGCGTAGGCCTTGGTCGTGACCTCACCGGCCACGTGCACCAGGCCGGTGGTGATCAGGGTTTCGACGGCGACCCGGGAGGTCGGGTCCTCACGCAGAAGCGCGTCGAGAATGGTGTCGCTGATCTGGTCAGCGATCTTGTCGGGGTGACCCTCGGTCACGGACTCCGAGGTGAACAAGCGACGGGACACAACGCTCCCTGGGGTTGCAGCGGCTGCTGGCTGATCATTGGTGGACGGCACGGGGAGCTGCACCCGGCGACGTCCGAGAACAGTTTATCGGTCGCGCTCCGCCGCGGGCCCACCCGTCTCAGCTCTCGGGAGGGCTGTGACCTGCGGCACGGGCATTCTGCCCGCAACGGAGCGCCCTTGGCCAGGGTCGCCACGCTCGAATGCGCGGGGTTCGCGAGCCGGGTGGAGTGATTGGGTCATTCAGCCGAGCCGTTCGGCCACGAGGTCCCACACGGTTTCCGCCAGGGCTTCCTTCGGGCCGTGTGCCACCGGGGTCTCGCTGCCGTCGGCGCCGAGGACGACGGCCTCGTTCTCCTCGGATCCGAAGGTCTTGCGCTCCCCCACCTCGTTGACCACGAGGAGGTCGCAGCCCTTGCGCTTCAGCTTGGCCCTGCCGTTGGCGAGGACGTCGTCGGTCTCGGCGGCGAAGCCGACGACCACCTGACCGGAGCGGGCCCGGTCCGCGGAGATCTCCGCGAGGATGTCCGGGTTGCGCACCAGGGTGATCGGGGCGGGCTCCTGGTCGTCCTTCTTCTTTATCTTCCCGGCGGCGTACGTCGCCGGCCGGAAGTCCGCGACCGCGGCGGCCATGACGACGGCGTCGGCGTCCGACGCGGCGCGCAGCATCGCCTCGCGCAGCTCCACGGCCGTGCCCACCGGGACCACGTCGACGCCGGCCGGGTCCGGCAGCGACGCGTTCGCCGCGACCAGCGTGACGCGGGCGCCCCGGGCGGCGGCGGTGCGGGCGAGGGCGTAGCCCTGCTTGCCGGAGGAGCGGTTGCCGAGGAAGCGGACCGGGTCGAGGGGCTCCCGGGTGCCGCCGGCGCTGACGACGACGTGCCGTCCGGCGAGGTCGGGCTCGGCCGCGCCGCGGGCGAGCACCCGGCGGCAGACCTCGAAGATCTCGCCCGGGTCGGGCAGCCGGCCCTTGCCGGTGTCGACGCCGGTGAGGCGGCCGACGGCGGGCTCGACGACGACCGCGCCGCGGCGGCGCAGCGTCGCCACGTTCTCCTGGGTGGCCGGGTGCTCCCACATCTCGGTGTGCATGGCGGGGGCGAAGACGACCGGGCAGCGGGCCGTGAGCAGCGTGTTGGTGAGGAGGTCGTCGGCGAGGCCGTGGGCCGCCCTGGCGAGCATGTCCGCGGTGGCCGGGGCGACGACGACCAGGTCGGCGTGCTGGCCGATGCGCACGTGCGGGACCTCGTGGACGTAGTCCCACACCTCGGTCGACACGGGGTGACCGGAGAGGGCGGACCAGGTGGCGGCACCGACGAAGTGCAGTGCGGAGGCGGTGGGGACGACCCGGAC
Organism: Streptomyces sp. NPDC017225; assembly: GCF_044331465.1. Classification (NCBI taxonomy): domain Bacteria; kingdom Bacillati; phylum Actinomycetota; class Actinomycetes; order Kitasatosporales; family Streptomycetaceae; genus Streptomyces; species Streptomyces sp. NPDC017225. The sequence goes on from NZ_JBIRNE010000020.1 coordinate 97,634, forward strand.
CTCGTGCCCCGACTCCGTGAATCTGCGCAGCAGCTCACAGGCCTTGTACGCGGCGATGCCGCCGCTGACCCCCAGAACGACCTTGGGCTTGTCCACCGTCTCTCCCCGACTCGGAAAACGCGTTCGACCCATCACACACCACAGGCCCGGCAGTCGCGCTGCCGGGCCTGTGGAAAAGTCAGCTTCAGGCTGACGATACTACCGCCATTGCTGCCGGTACTACTGCGCCGGACCGTCGATGGCCTCGGAGGTCAGCAGCCCCGCGTTGATCTCGCGAAGGGCGATCGAGAGCGGCTTCTCGTGGACGTGGGTGTCGACGAGGGGACCGACGTACTCGAGGAGGCCTTCACCGAGCTGCGAGTAGTACGCGTTGATCTGGCGGGCCCGCTTGGCCGCGTAGATCACGAGGCTGTACTTCGAGTCCGTGGCCTCGAGGAGCTCGTCGATCGGCGGGTTGATGATGCCCTCGGGCGCGGAGATGGAAGAGGACACGCTCTACCTTCCGATGGATGGGAAAGATTCAGTCGATTGAATCCTCCCCCAGCCGAAGCAGGGGGATTCCTGGCTCACGCCGCCTGCGGGTCAGCGACCGACAGGTCTTCCACGATCAACACCAGCCGGGTTGAAACCAGCCCGGTTTGTACAGCAAAGCTCGGAGGTGCATGTGCTGTCCTGGCTCTCGATCAGCACGACGTACGCGCTTGGTTCTCGCGACGCACGGTGCTCAGCCTACCCGGTCAGGCGGACGGTGTTTCGCCCCGGAGGCGAAATCCCGTTTCCTACCCCGCTGCGCAGGGTTCCTGTTCCTCCCCGGCCCGAAGGTCGGGGCGTCCTCCGAGGAACCCGGGTGATCGGCCGACCGATCGGTCGCGATCACACGACGTTCGTCAAGGCTAGCAGCTCACGCGCCACGTCCTCGACGGAGGTGTTGACCAGGGTCTGGTCGAACTCCGGCTCGGCCGCCAGCTCGACCTTGGCCGCGGCGAGGCGGCGCTCGATCACCTCCGGCGGCTCGGTGCCCCGGCCGGTGAGCCTGCGCACCAGCTCCTCCCAGGAGGGCGGGGCCAGGAACACCAGCTGGGCCTCGGGCATGGACTCGCGGACCTGCCGCGCGCCCTGGAGGTCGATCTCCAGGAGCACCGGCTCACCGGCCTCCAGGCGTTCCAGTACGGCCGCGCGCGGCGTGCCGTAGCGGTTGCCGGCGAACTCGGCCCACTCCAGCAGCTCGCCGTTGGCGATCAGCTTGTCCATCTCCTCGTCGGTGACGAAGAAGTAGTGGACACCGTGCTGCTCGCCGGGGCGGGGCCTGCGGGTCGTCGCCGAGACCGAGAGCCAGACCTCGGGGTGTTCCTTGCGCATATGGGCGACGACCGTGCTCTTGCCGACCCCTGAGGGGCCGGAGAGCACGGTCAGCCGCGGACGTGCGTCCGGGGGTACGGGGGACGTCCCCCGGGGTGTTGCAGCCATGCAGCGATTATTCCAGCAATCCCGGAGTGCTCCGGACTCAGCTGCCGGTGCTGCCGAACTCGCGCTCCAGGGAGGCGATCTGGTTGGAACCGAGCCCACGCACACGGCGGCTCTCGGAGATACCCAGTCGCTCCATGATCTGCTTGGCGCGGACCTTGCCCACGCCCGGCAGGGACTCGAGGAGGGCGGAGACCTTCATCTTGCCGATGACGTCGTTCTCCTGGCCCTGCTTGATGACCTCGTGGAGGGAGGCGCCGGAGTGCTTGAGTCGATTCTTGACCTCGGCCCGCTCCCGGCGAGCCGCGGCGGCCTTTTCGAGCGCGGCTGCGCGCTGTTCAGGGGTAAGGGGCGGAAGAGCCACGCCTACGTCACCTCGGATGTCGAACTGTCGGATACGGACCGGTGAGGAACCTAGTCGCCCCACACCTGGGGAGCCACGAGCAACACGCTCGCCCGTTGACTCCTGTCGGAGACTAGCGGTCATGTCCGCCAGAGTCAGCGAGAACAGCGGAAAAGTCCTGGTCAGCCTCCGCCAGGCCAGGCATTTAGGACATAATGCCTCTGATTTGAGGATGTATTCAGCATCAGGCCGCCGTGACCGCGGTCCTGATCTCCTCCGCGAAACGGTCCGCGGCCCTCCGCAACGCCACCTGATCGGGGCCGTGACGCAGAACACCCCGGCTGACGTTGGGAACGACGTCGCGCACCGCGGCGCCGAAGACCCGCGGCAGATCCGCCGGGGTGGCTCCCTGCGCGCCGATGCCCGGAGCCAGGAGCGGGCCGTTGATGTCCAGGTCGTACGACGACAGGTCACCGAGGGTGGCGCCGACCACCGCGCCGAAGGAGCCGAGCGGCGCCTCTCCCGCGTTCTCCGCGGCCAGGTGTGCCAGCATCGTCGCCCCGACGCCGCGCCCGTCGGCCCGGACCGCGTGCTGGACCTCGCCGCCCTCCGGGTTGGAGGTCAGCGCCAGCACGAACAGGCCCGCGCCGCTCTCGCGCGCCATGTCGACGGCGGGCCTCAGGGAGCCGTAGCCCAGGTACGGCGAGACGGTGAGGGCGTCGGAGAACAGCGGGGCGCCCTCGCGCAGGAAGGACTCGGCGTACGCGGCCATGGTCGAACCGATGTCCCCGCGCTTGGCGTCCATGACGACCAGCGCGCCGGCCGCCCGCGCCTCTTCGACCGACTTCTCCAGGACGGCGACGCCGCGCGATCCGAAGCGCTCGAAGAAGGCGCTCTGCGGCTTGAGGACGGCGACCCGGTCGGCCACCGCCTCTACGACGGTGCGGCTGAAGCGCTCCAGGCCCGCCACGTCGTCGTCCAGGCCCCACTCGGCGAGCAGGGAGGCGTGCGGGTCGATGCCGACGCACAGCGGGCCGCGCTCGTCCATCGCGCGGCGCAGCCGGGCGCCGAAGGGCTCGAGTGCCGTCGTGCTGGTCATCGGGGCTTCCTCACATCGGCGCCGACCGCGTCGGCGAGGGTGGCGTAGGGGCTCTGCCGCAGGCGCGCGGCGAGGCCCTTGTGGACGGCGCGGCCCCAGAAGGGCCCCTCGTAGATGAACGCGCTGTAGCCCTGGACCAGCGTGGCTCCGGCCAGGATGCGCTGCCAGGCGTCCTCCGCGGTCTCGACGCCGCCGACGCCCACCAGGGTGATCCGGTCGCCCACGCGCGCGTAGAGGCGGCGCAGCACCTCCAGGGACCGCTCCTTGAGGGGGGCGCCGGACAGTCCGCCGGTCTCCCGCACCAGGACGGGCGAGGACGTCAGGCCGAGTCCCTCGCGCGCGATGGTGGTGTTGGTGGCGATGATGCCGTCCAGGCCCAGCTCCACGGCCAGGTCGGCGACGGCGTCGACGTCCTCGTCGGCGAGGTCCGGCGCGATCTTCACCAGGAGGGGGACGCGCCGCGCGGTGACCGCGCGGTCGGCGGCCTCGCGGACCGCGGTCAGCAGCGGGCGCAGCGCCTCGGTGGCCTGGAGGTCGCGCAGGCCGGGCGTGTTCGGGGAGGAGACGTTGACGACGAGGTAGTCGGCGTGCGGGGCCAGCCGCTCGGCGGACTTCACGTAGTCGCCGACGGCCTCCTCCTCCGGGACGGCCTTCGTCTTGCCGATGTTGACGCCGACGACGGTCCGGAAGACGGGCGTACGGGAGGCCAGGCGGGCGGCGACGGCCAGCGAGCCGTCGTTGTTGAAGCCCATGCGGTTGATCAGCGCCCGGTCGCTCACCAGCCGGAACAGCCGCTTCTTGGGGTTGCCGGGCTGCGGCTCCCCCGTCACGGTACCGATCTCGACGTGGTCGAAGCCGAGCATCGCCATGCCGTCGACGGCGACCGCGTTCTTGTCGAAGCCTGCGGCGAGCCCGAAGGGCCCGTGCATGCGCAGGCCCAGGGCCTCGGTGCGCAGTTCCCTGTGCCGGGGCGCCAGCGCGGCGGCGACGAAGGTCCGCAGCACGGGGACGCGGACGGCGAGACGGATCCAGCGGAAGGCGAGGTGGTGGGCCCGCTCCGGGTCCATGCGGGAGAAGACGAGCTTGAAGAAGATCTTGTACATGTGTCCTCGTGAAGCCTCTGTGGCGCCAGAGACCCTGTGATGCTCTCTGGGGCTCATGAAGAGGGGGACACCGTTTTCCGGTGTCCCCCTCGGGGCTGCTAGTCGCGGGCGGCGATCAGGAATTCGGCGTGTTCCTGGAGTGAGCGCACTCCCACGTCGCCGTGGGTGAGGGCGTCGATGCCCTGCACCGCCGCCGCCAGCGCCTGGACCGTCGTCAGGCAGGGCACGGAGCGGGCCACGGCCGCCGTACGGATGTCGTAGCCGTCGAGGCGGCCGCCGGTGCCGTACGGGGTGTTGACGATGAGGTCGACCTCGCCGTCGTGGATCAGCTGGACGATGGTCTTCTCGCCGTTCGGGCCGGTGCCCTCGGACTGCTTGCGCACGACGGTGGCGTTGATGCCGTTGCGCTTGAGGACCTCGGCGGTGCCGGAGGTGGCCATCAGCTCGAAGCCGTGGGCGACCAGCTCACGGGCCGGGAAGATCATCGAGCGCTTGTCCCGGTTGGCGACCGAGATGAAGGCCCGCCCCTTGGTCGGCAGCGGCCCGTACGCGCCGGCCTGCGACTTGGCGTACGCCGTGCCGAAGACCGAGTCGATGCCCATGACCTCGCCGGTGGAGCGCATCTCCGGGCCGAGGACCGTGTCGACGCCGCGGCCGTGGATGTCCCGGAAGCGGGACCAGGGCATCACGGCCTCCTTGACGGAGATCGGCGCGTCCAGCGGCAGCTCGCCGCCGTCGCCGCCGGCCGGGAGCAGGCCCTCGGCGCGCAGTTCGGCGATGGTGGCGCCCAGCGAGATGCGGGCGGCGGCCTTGGCCAGCGGCACCGCGGTCGCCTTCGAGGTGAAGGGGACGGTGCGCGAGGCGCGCGGGTTGGCCTCCAGGACGTAGAGGATGTCCCCGGCCAGCGCGAACTGGATGTTGATCAGGCCGCGCACGCCGACGCCCTTGGCGATGCCCTCGGTCGAGGCGCGCAGCCGCTTGATGTCGAAGCCGCCGAGCGTGATCGGGGGCAGGGCGCACGCCGAGTCGCCGGAGTGGATGCCGGCCTCCTCGATGTGCTCCATGACACCGCCGAGGTACAGCTCCTCGCCGTCGTACAGGGCGTCGACGTCGATCTCGATCGCGTCGTCCAGGAACCGGTCGACCAGGACCGGGCGGGACGGGCTGATCTCGGTCGACTCGGCGATGTACGCCTCCAGGCGGGTCTCGTCGTAGACGATCTCCATGCCTCGTCCGCCGAGGACGTAGGAGGGCCGCACGAGGACCGGGTAGCCGATCTCGTCGGCGATGGCCTTGGCACCCGCGAAGGTGGTGGCGGTGCCGTGCTTGGGGGCGGGCAGACCGGCCTCCGCGAGGACCTGGCCGAAGGCGCCCCGGTCCTCGGCGGCGTGGATGGCCTCGGGCGGGGTGCCGACGACCGGCACGCCGTTGTCCTTGAGCGCCTGGGCCAGGCCCAGCGGGGTCTGGCCGCCGAGCTGGACGATGACGCCCGCGATCGGGCCGGCCTGCTGCTCCGCGTGGACGATCTCCAGGACGTCCTCCAGCGTGAGCGGCTCGAAGTACAGCCGGTCGGAGGTGTCGTAGTCGGTGGAGACGGTCTCCGGGTTGCAGTTGACCATCACGGTCTCGTACCCGGCGTCACTGAGCGCGAAGGAGGCGTGGACGCAGGAGTAGTCGAACTCGATGCCCTGGCCGATGCGGTTGGGGCCGGAGCCCAGGATGATGACGGCCGGCTTCTCGCGGCGCGCGACCTCGGTCTCCTCGTCGTAGGAGGAGTAGAAGTACGGCGTCTTCGCGGCGAACTCGGCGGCGCAGGTGTCGACCGTCTTGTAGACCGGGCGGATGCCGAGCGCGTGCCGCACCTCGCGGACGACGTCCTCGCGCAGGCCGCGGATCTCGCCGAGCTGCTGGTCGGAGAAGCCGTGCCGCTTGGCCTCGGCGAGCAGGCCGGCGGTCAGCTCGGGCGCCTCGGCGAGCTCGTCGGCGATCTCCTTGATGAGGAAGAGCTGGTCGACGAACCAGGGGTCGATCTTCGTGTACTCGAAGACCTCCTCGGGGGTGGCGCCCGCGCGGATGGCCTGCATGACGGCGTTGATGCGGCCGTCGGTGGGCCGGACGGCCTCCTCCAGCAGCGCCTTCTTGTCGCCGGGCTCGCCGACGAACGTGAACTGGCTGCCCTTCTTCTCCAGCGAGCGCAGCGCCTTCTGGAAGGCCTCGGTGAAGTTGCGGCCGATGGCCATGGCCTCGCCGACCGACTTCATGGTGGTGGTCAGCGTGGAGTCCGCGCTCGGGAACTTCTCGAAGGCGAACCGCGGGGCCTTGACGACCACGTAGTCGAGAGTCGGCTCGAAGGAGGCCGGGGTCTCCCGCGTGATGTCGTTCGGGATCTCGTCCAGCGTGTAGCCGACGGCCAGCTTGGCGGCGATCTTGGCGATCGGGAAGCCGGTCGCCTTGGAGGCCAGCGCCGAGGAGCGCGACACGCGCGGGTTCATCTCGATGACGATGACGCGGCCGTCCTCGGGGTTGACCGCGAACTGGATGTTGCAGCCGCCGGTGTCGACGCCGACCTCGCGGATGATCGCGATGCCGACGTCGCGGAGCACCTGGTACTCGCGGTCGGTCAGCGTCATCGCCGGCGCCACGGTGATCGAGTCTCCGGTGTGGACGCCCATGGGGTCGAAGTTCTCGATGGAGCAGACGACCACGACGTTGTCGTTCTTGTCGCGCATCAGCTCCAGCTCGTACTCCTTCCAGCCGAGGATGGACTCCTCCAGGAGCACCTCGGTGGTCGGCGAGAGGGTGAGGCCCTGACCGGCGATGCGGCGCAGCTCCTCCTCGTCGTGGGCGAAGCCGGAGCCGGCGCCGCCCATGGTGAAGGACGGGCGGACGACGACCGGGTAGCCGCCGAGCTCCTCGACGCCCTTGAGGACGTCGTCCATGGAGTGGCAGATGTAGGACCGGGCGGACTCGCCGTGACCGATCTTCTTGCGGACCTCCTCGACGACCTCCTTGAACAGGTCGCGGTCCTCGCCCTTGTTGATGGCCTCGACATTGGCGCCGATCAGTTCGACGCCGTACTTGTCCAGGACGCCGTTGCCGTGCAGCGAGATGGCGGTGTTGAGCGCGGTCTGGCCGCCCAGGGTGGGCAGCAGCGCGTCGGGCCGCTCCTTGGCGATGATCTTCTCGACGAACTCGGGGGTGATCGGCTCGACGTAGGTGGCGTCGGCGATCTCCGGGTCGGTCATGATCGTCGCCGGGTTGGAGTTCACCAGGACGACCCGCAGGCCCTCGGACTTCAGGACCCGGCACGCCTGGGTGCCGGAGTAGTCGAACTCGGCGGCCTGGCCGATGACGATCGGGCCGGAGCCGATGACCAGGACGGACTGGATATCGGTGCGCTTAGGCACGCTGGCCCTCCATCGAGACTGTGCTCATCAAAGACGTGAAGCGGTCGAACAGGTAGGCGGCGTCGTGCGGGCCGGCCGCCGCTTCGGGGTGGTACTGGACGCTGAAGGCCGGCCTGTCGAGGAGCTGGAGGCCCTCGACCACGTTGTCGTTGAGGCAGACGTGGGAGACCTCGGCGCGGCCGTAGGGGGTGTCGGAGACCCTGTCGAGCGGGGCGTCGACGGCGAAGCCGTGGTTGTGCGCGGTGACCTCGACCTTGCCGGTCGTACGGTCCTGCACCGGCTGGTTGATGCCGCGGTGGCCGTACTTCAGCTTGAAGGTGCCGAAGCCGAGGGCGCGGCCCAGGATCTGGTTGCCGAAGCAGATACCGAAGAGCGGGGTGCCGCGCTCCAGGACGCCCCGCATGACGGAGACCGGGTGGTCGGCGGTGGCGGGGTCGCCGGGGCCGTTGGAGAAGAACACCCCGTCGGGGTTGACGGCGTAGACGTCCTCGACGGTGGCCGTGGCGGGCAGCACGTGCACCTCTATGCCGCGCTCGGCCATGCGGTGCGGGGTCATGCCCTTGATGCCGAGGTCGATCGCGGCGACGGTGTACTTCTTCTCGCCGATCGCCGGGACGACGTAGGCCTCGGTGGTGGCGACCTCGGCGGAGAGGTCGGCGCCGGTCATCTCGGGGGCTTCCTTGACGCGTGCCAGCAGCGTGGCGTCGTCCTGGACGGCCTCACCGCTGAAGATGCCGACGCGCATGGCGCCGCGCTCGCGCAGGTGGCGGGTGAGGGCGCGGGTGTCGATGCCGCAGATGCCGACGACGTCCTGGGCGGCCAGCTCCTGGTCCAGCGTGCGCGTCGAGCGCCAGCTGGAGGGCACGCGCGCGGGGTCGCGCACGACGTAGCCGGCGACCCAGATCTTCTTGGACTCCATGTCCTCGTCGTTGATGCCCGTGTTGCCGATGTGCGGCGCGGTCATCACGACGACCTGGCGGTGGTACGACGGGTCGGTGAGGGTCTCCTGGTAGCCGGTCATGCCGGTGGAGAACACGGCTTCGCCGAACGTGGCCCCCACGGCCCCGTAGGCACGGCCGCGGAAGATCCGGCCGTCCTCCAGGACGAGTACGGCGGGAGTCTTCACAGCTCCCCGGGTGGAGGTCGTCATCGTGCGCCTTCCGTTTCCGTCTTGTTGATCATGTCGTTCAGTGTTTCGACCCACTCGTTGTGCTCGGCCGCGTGGTCGGAGCGGAAGCCGGAGTCGATCAGCTTGTCGCCGTGCTCCCAGGTGACGACCAGCAGGCCGCCCTCGGTGAGGACCTTGCCGGCGATGCCCTTGTCGAGCCGGGCCTCGCGCAGTGCGGCGAGGGGGACGAAGAAGTCGTTCGCGCCGGGGCGTACGACGTCCAGTCCCGCGTCCGTCAGCGTCAGCTCGACCCGGCTGCGGGTGCCCAGGCCGTGCGCCACGATGCGGTCCAGCCACTGCCCGGCGGTGGTGGAGCCGTGGTAGCGGCCGCTCAGGCTCAGTCTCGCCGGGCCGGGGGCGTCCGGCGCGGTGGGCAGCTCCGGCAGGTCGCCCTGGAGGGTGCTGCGCCACTTCCAGCCCTCGCGCATCAGCCAGTAGACGAGGGCGACGAACAGGCCGAGGCCGATGACCCAGCCGATGCGGGCGGCCCAGTCGGTCACTTCCGCCGATTCCTTCTCGGCGGCCAGCAGGATGAGAGGTGTCACGTGAGCTTCCCGTCGACGAGCGTGGCCTTGCCCCGCAGCCACGTGTGTGTCACACGGCCCGGCAGCTCACGACCCTCGTAGGGGGTGTTGCGGCTGCGCGAGGCGAAGCCCGCGGGGTCCACCCGACCACGGTATTCCGTGTCGACGAGGGTGAGGTTGGCGGGCTCACCGGCCGAGACGGGACGGCCGTGTCCGGTGGCCTGTCCGATCTGCGCGGGCTTGGAGGACATCCGGTCGGCGACGCCGGCCCAGTCCAGCAGGCCCGTTTCCACCATGGTCTCCTGCACCACCGACAGCGCGGTCTCCAGGCCGACCATTCCCATGGCGGCGGCGGCCCACTCGCAGTCCTTGTCCTCGTGCGGGTGCGGGGCGTGGTCGGTGGCGACGATGTCGATCGTGCCGTCGGCGAGCGCCTCGCGCAGCGCCATCACGTCGCGCTCCGTGCGCAGCGGCGGGTTGACCTTGTAGACCGGGTTGTACGACCGGACCAGCTCGTCGGTGAGGAGCAGGTGGTGCGGGGTGACCTCGGCGGTGACGTCGATGCCGCGGGACTTGGCCCAGCGGACGATCTCGACGCTGCCGGCCGTCGACAGGTGGCAGATGTGGACGCGGGAGCCGACGTGCTCGGCGAGCAGCACGTCCCGGGCGATGACCGACTCCTCGGCGACGGCGGGCCAGCCGCCGAGACCCAGCTCGGCGGAGACGACGCCCTCGTTCATCTGGGCGCCCTCGGTGAGCCGGGGCTCCTGGGCGTGCTGGGCGACGACGCCGTTGAAGGCCTTCACGTACTCCAGGGCGCGGCGCATGATCACGGCGTCGTGGACACACTTGCCGTCGTCGGAGAAGACGGTGACGCCGGCCGCGGACTCGTGCATGGCGCCCAGCTCGGCGAGCTTGGCGCCCTCCAGGCCGACGGTGACGGCGCCGATGGGCTGCACGTCGCAGTAGCCGGACTCCTTGCCGAGCCGCCAGACCTGCTCGACGACGCCGGCGGTGTCGGCGACCGGGAAGGTGTTGGCCATGGCGAAGACGTTGGTGTAGCCGCCGCTCGCCGCCGCGCGGGTGCCGGTCAGGACGGTCTCGGAGTCCTCACGGCCGGGCTCGCGCAGGTGGGTGTGCAGGTCGACCAGGCCGGGCAGCAGCACCTTGCCGCCGGCCTCGACGACCTCGGCGCCCTCGGCGCCCTCGGCGCCCTCGGCGCCCTCGGCGGAGAGGTTCCGGCCGACCGCCTCGATGACGGTGCCGTCGATCAGCACGTCCTGCGGCTCGCCGCCGAGCACCTTCGCACCGCGGATCAGGGTCTTGCTCATGTTCTTACTTCTCCTCGGTGGGGCGGGCGTGGGAGACGGCGGGTTCGTTGCCGCCGAGCAGCAGGTACAGGACGGCCATCCGGATGGAGACGCCGTTGGTGACCTGCTCGACGGCGGTGCAGCGGTCGGAGTCGGCGACCTCGGCGGTGATCTCCATGCCGCGGACCATCGGGCCGGGGTGCATCACGATGGCGTGGTCGGGCATCTTCGCCATGCGGTCGCCGTCGAGGCCGTAGCGGCGGGAGTACTCGCGCTCGGTCGGGAAGAACGCGGCGTTCATGCGCTCGCGCTGCACGCGCAGCAGCATCACCGCGTCGGACTTGGTCAGGGTCGAGTCGAGGTCGTAGGAGACCTCGCAGGGCCAGGTCTCGACGCCGACCGGCAGCAGGGTGGGCGGGGCGACGAGGGTCACCTCGGCACCCAGGGTGTGCAGCAGGTCGACGTTGGAGCGGGCGACCCTGCTGTGCAGGATGTCGCCGACGAGCGTGATCCGGCGCCCGTCCAGGTCCCTGCCGAGGCCGGTGTCGCGGCCGACCAGGCGGCGGCGCATGGTGAAGGCGTCCAGCAGGGCCTGGGTGGGGTGCTGGTGGGTGCCGTCGCCGGCGTTGATGACGTGGGCGTCGATCCAGCCGGAGGTGGCCAGGCGGTAGGGGGCGCCGGAGGCGCCGTGCCGGATGACGACGGCGTCGACGCCCATGGCCTCCAGGGTCTGGGCGGTGTCCTTGAGGGACTCGCCCTTGGAGACGCTCGATCCCTTGGCGGTGAAGTTGATGACGTCCGCGGACAGCCGCTTCTCCGCGGCCTCGAAGGAGATCCGGGTCCTCGTCGAGTCCTCGAAGAAGAGGTTGACGACGGTACGGCCGCGCAGGGTCGGCAGTTTCTTGATCGGCCGGTCGGCGACCCGGGCCATCTCCTCGGCGGTGTCGAGGATCAGGACGGCGTCGTCGCGGGTGAGGTCGGCGGCCGAGATGAGATGACGCTGCATCTGTCAGGCTCCGTAAGGCGATTCATGCGGAAGAGCGGGATAATTCGGGCGGCCGGGCGCACGTGCGGGCGCACCGAGCGGGCGTACGGCACGGCTGGACGCGTACGCGTGCTAGGGGTGGGCGCCCGGGGTGGCCGGCTTGGCACCGAGCAGCACGGTGTCGCGACCGTCCTCCTCGGCGAGCTGGACCTTGACCGTCTCCCGCAGCGACGTGGGGAGGTTCTTGCCGACGTAGTCGGCGCGGATGGGCAGTTCGCGGTGGCCCCGGTCGACGAGGACCGCCAGCTGCACCGCGCGCGGGCGGCCGATGTCGTTCAGCGCGTCGAGGGCGGCGCGGATGGTGCGGCCGGAGAAGAGCACGTCGTCGACGAGGACGACCAGGCGGCCGTCGATGCCGTCACCGGGGATCTCCGTGCGGGCCAGGGCTCGCGGCGGGTGCATGCGCAGGTCGTCGCGGTACATGGTGATGTCGAGCGAGCCGACCGGAATCTTGCGCTCGGTGATCTGCTCGAGCTTGTCGGCGAGCCGGCGGGCGAGGAAGACGCCCCGGGTCGGGATGCCGAGGAGCACCACGTCGTCGGCGCCCTTGGCGCGTTCGACGATCTCGTGGGCGATACGGGTCAGGACCCGCGCGATGTCGGGCCCTTCGAGAACGGGCCGCGCGTCGGACCGCGTGTCCCGGGGGTCGCTCCGGAGCGCGTCCGGTCGCGCGTCGTGCTGTTCGTCCTGCTGCTTGTCCATAAGAAACGGACCTCCTTCTCCGCCTCACGGGACGGACGTTAAAGGACGTCGAATATGCGCCACCTACGGTATCAGGCTCACAGAGGCGCTCCGACGGCACCCGCGACACTCCCCCGTCACCCTCGCGCCGCATCCGCGTCACCCGCTCGGAGTAACGGATCCCGGATACCACGGAAGCGTCGGTGCGGACCATTCGGCTTGACGCAGGAGAGTAACGCTGCGTAACCTCACAGTGAGTTACCAGCCGCGCGGCACGCAACACAGCAGGTCGCGTCGACACCTTGTCCGGGGAGCCATATGTCCAGCGAATACGCCAAACAGCTCGGGGCCAAGCTCCGGGCCATCCGCACCCAGCAGGGCCTTTCCCTCCATGGTGTCGAGGAGAAGTCCCAGGGCCGCTGGAAGGCCGTCGTGGTCGGTTCGTACGAGCGCGGCGACCGTGCCGTGACCGTGCAGCGCCTCGCCGAGCTGGCGGACTTCTACGGCGTTCCCGTGCAGGAGCTGCTGCCCGGCACCACTCCGGGCGGCGCCGCCGAGCCGCCGCCGAAGCTGGTCCTGGACCTGGAGCAGCTGGCCACGGTGCCGGCCGAGAAGGCGGGCCCGCTGCAGCGTTACGCGGCCACGATCCAGTCGCAGCGCGGTGACTACAACGGCAAGGTGCTCTCGATCCGTCAGGACGACCTGCGCACGCTCGCCGTCATCTACGACCAGTCGCCCTCGGTCCTCACCGAGCAGCTGATCAGCTGGGGTGTCCTGGACGCGGACGCGCGCCGCGCGGTGGCGTCCCACGAGGACGCCTGAGGCGCACCCGCCCCAGCAGAAACGTGGCGCCCGGGGGGGGGGGGGGGGCCCCCCCGGGGGGGGCCCCCCCCCGGGGGGGGGGGGGGGGGGTGGGGGGGGGGGGGGGGGCGGGGGGCCCCCCCCCCCCGGCCCCCCGGCCCCCCCCCCCCCCGGGGCCCCCCCCGCCGGGGGGGGGGCCCCCCCCCCCCCCCCCCCCCCCCCCCACGGCGGCTTTCTCATGTGCCTCTGTGCCACTTCCTGTGCCTCGTGCACCAGCAGGCACGCGGACCGACGCGCCGGAGGGCCCGCAGCGCACCCGCTGCGGGCCCTCCGGCGTGGTGGCTCTCTCTGCCGGGCTCTCGGGCCGTCTCAGTCTCAGCTCTCGTCGCGACGCAGCGAGGGCTTGAGCTCCTTCAGCCGGCCGAGCAGGCCGTTGACGAACGCGGGAGACTCGTCCGTGGAGAATTCCTTCGCCAGCTGCACCATCTCGTCCAGGACGACGGCGTCCGGGGTCGCGTCGACCCAGATCAGCTCGTACGCGCCCAGACGAAGGACGTTGCGGTCGACGACCGGCATGCGGTCGAGCGTCCAGCCGACCGAGTACTGGGCGATGAGCTCGTCGATGCGCCGCGCGCGCTCGGCGTAGCCCTCGACCAGCTCCATCGTGTACTCGCTCACCGGCGGCTGCCGGGTGTCGGACCGGGAGTGCCGGACCCAGTCGGCGAGGACCGTCAGGACGTCGGCGCCTCGCTGATCACTCTCGAAGAGGATCTGGAAGGCGCGCTTGCGGGCCGTGTTGCGGGCAGCCACGGTTAGCTGTTCACCCGGCCGAGGTAGTCGCTCGAGCGGGTGTCGACCTTGATCTTCTCACCGGTGGTGATGAAGAGCGGGACCTGGATCTGGTAGCCGGTCTCCAGCGTGGCGGGCTTGGTGCCACCGGTGGAGCGGTCGCCCTGGACGCCGGGCTCGGTCTCCTGGATCGTCAGCTCGACGGCGGCGGGCAGCTCGACGAAGAGCACCTCGCCCTCGTGCTGCGCGACGGTGGCGGTGAAGCCCTCCACCAGGAAGTTGGCGGCGTCGCCGACGGCCTTGCGGTCGACGTGCAGCTGGTCGTAGGTCTCCATGTCCATGAAGACGAAGTAGTCGCCGTCCATGTAGGAGAACTGCATGTCACGCTTGTCGACGGTGGCCGTCTCGACCTTGACGCCGGCGTTGAAGGTCTTGTCGACGGTCTTGCCGGAGAGCACGTTCTTCAGCTTGGTGCGCACGAAGGCCGGGCCCTTGCCGGGCTTGACGTGCTGGAACTCGACGACGGACCAGAGCTGGCCGCCTTCGAGCTTGAGCACCATGCCGTTCTTGAGGTCGTTCGTGGAAGCCACGGTTGCGGAATCTCCTGGAATGGACTGACGTGGACGACCTCGGGGCCGGCATGCGCACAGCGCGAAGGCTAGAGCGCGAGCAGCTCCTTGGTCGTGATGGTGAGTAGCTCGGGTCCGCCGTCCGCCTCGGGGCGCACGACGAGCGTGTCATCGATCCGGACCCCGCCCCGGCCCGGGAGGTGGACCCCCGGTTCGACGGTGACCGGCACACAAGCGTCCAGTTTACCCATGGCCGCGGGAGCCAACTGCGGGTCCTCGTCGATTTCCAGTCCGACACCGTGACCCGTGAGGGTCGGAAGGTTCTCCGCGTACCCGGCGCAGTCCAGTGCCTGGCGGGCGGCGCGGTCCACATCGCGGCAGGCGGCGCCGGGTGCGAGCGCCTCCCGGCCGGCCCGCTGGGCGGAGAACACGAGGTCGTACAACTCGATCTGCCAGTCGGCCGGCGAGGTGCCGATGACGAACGTGCGGCCGATCTCGCAGCGGTAGCCGCGGTAGGTGGCGCCCAGACAGACGGAGAGGAAGTCGCCCTCCTCCACCCGCCGGTCGGTGGGCCGGTGACCGCGGCGCCCGGAGTTCGGTCCGGTGCCGACGGAGGTGGAGAAGGCGGGGCCGTCGGCACCGTGGTCGACCAGCCGGCGCTCCAGCTCCAGGGCGAGGTGCCGCTCGGTGCGGCCGACCAGAATGGATTCCAGGAGTTCACCGAGGGCCTGGTCGGCGATCTCGGCGCCGATGCGCAGGCAGGAGATCTCCTCCTCGTCCTTGACCACTCGGAGCTGCTCGACCGCCTGGCCGAGGTCGGCCAGGCGCAGCCGGGGTGCGACCGAGCGCATGGCGCGGTGCCGGACCACGGTGAGGTGGTGGTCCTCGGCGGCGAGGGACTCGGCGCCCTGGGCCGCGGCGAGGCCGGTGGCCGCGACGGCCGGATCGCCGCCGGGTCCGGGCAGCGCCCGCACCGGCAGGGAGTCGTCGGGCCGGACGCCGCCCGACTGACGGTCGTCCCAAGGGCCCGAGCAGACCAGCAGATCCTCGGTCTTGCCCAGCAGCAGCACGGCGCCGTGCGGGGCGGCGCCCGCGAGATAGCGCACGTTGGCGGGCCGGGAGACGAGCGCCGCCGCGCTGCCGCCCGCGTTGCAGCGTTCTCGTAGGCGCGTCCGGCGGGCCGCGTACACCTCTGACATGAGCCGAGCGTATGAGCTCCACTCGGGGGGCGCCGCTCGGGAGACGCCGAGTGGGCGGTGCGCGTGGGTACGCCGGACGCGCGGGCCGGGACGGGGGCTTGTCGTCGCGTGGCGTCCGACCGCCAGTGGGGGCTGGGCACGCCCCCTCGGCGGAGCCGCGAGTGGACACCGCCCCGCGCTCCACGCCGCCACGGTGTCCCGTGTCACCAACTCGGTGGGCTTGCTATGGACCGGGTCAGGACCTCGTTCAGGACCTGGGCCGTTTCCGGTATGCCGAGCTGCGAGTTGTCGATGATGGGGAGGCCGGAGCCGTACCAGCCGGCCATACGGCCGTGGATGCGGGCGACCTCCTCGTCGGTGAGCCGCCGGTTGCCGCTGCGTTCGGCGTTGCGCTCCAGGACGATGTCCAGGCCCGGCAGGAGGACGACCGGGAGCAGGCCGGGGCCGACGTGCCGCTTCCAGCCGCCGAGGCCGACGACCGGGCGGTCCGGGAAGACCGCGTCGTCGAGGATGCAGGAGATGCCGTTGGCGAGGAAGTTGCGCGCGGAGAAGCCGCAGGTGCGGCGGGCCAGGCGGTACTGGGCCTCGGAGTGCTCGTTCCACCCGGTCTGGGGGTCGGCGAAGCCGGAGCGGACCCATTCGCGGACGTCGTCGAGGCTGATGTGGGCGGTGGGGACCCCGCGGTGGTCGGCCCAGTACTTGGCGACGCTGGTCTTGCCGGCTCCCGCGGGGCCGATGAGCAGCACCGCGAGGGTGGTCGTGGTGGGATCGGGCGCGGCGGCCGCGGCGGGGGGCACGCTGGGCACGGCCACGGGGCCGCCGGGCGGCAGCGGTACATGACCGGTGGTGTCCGGCGGGGGCGGGGCGGGAGCCGCCTGACGCGGAGCCGGGTGCGGGCCCGGGGCCGGGTGCGGGCCCGGAGCCTGCTGGGAGGCCGCGGGGTGTGGGGACCGCATGGGATAGCCCGCCGCCGCGGGCGGCGGTACGGGGGCGGGGCCCTGGTGCGGGCCCGGGGGGTGTGCGGCCGGGGACCAGCCGACGGCCGGTCCGTGCCCCGGCTGATGGGGCGGCGGCAGCGGAGAACCCACTGCGTGCTGCATCCGGTGCCACTCCGTCTCGTACAGGCGATGGGCGCTGACAGCGGACCGGTGCCCGCCCGCTGTCCCCCACAGCCTAAAGGGCGTGGGAGGACCCCCAGCCGAACGGTACCGCCCCCGGTCGTCGTTTGGTGAACGGCCGGGGGCGGTCCGAAGTGCGCGCCGCGCAAGGCGAATCGGACGGAAAGGGGCGCCGGGGTACTACTCGCCCACCTCGCCGTAGGCGGCGAGGAGCACGGCCGGGTCGGGGCCCTCGAGGACGGTGGGCCTGGCGAGGCCGTCCAGGACGATGAAGCGCAGCAGGTCGCCGCGGGACTTCTTGTCGACCTTCATGTTCTCGACGAGCTTGGGCCACTGGTCGTGGCGGTAGTGCAGCGGCAGACCGACCGATTCGAGGATGCTGCGGTGGCGGTCGGCGGTGGCGTCGTCCAGGCGGCCCGCGAGGCGGCCCAGTTCGGCGGCGAAGTGCATACCTACGGAGACGGCGGCGCCGTGCCGCCACTTGTAGCGCTCGTTCTTCTCGATGGCGTGGCCGAGCGTGTGGCCGTAGTTGAGGATCTCGCGCAGATTCGCTTCCTTCAGGTCGGCGGAGACGACCTCGGCCTTGACCTTGATGGAGCGCACGATCAGCTCGGCGGTGTGCGGTCCGGCCGGGGTGCGCGCGGCCTGGGGGTCGGACTCGATCAGGTCCAGGATCACCGGGTCGGCGATGAAACCGGCCTTGATGACCTCGGCGAGTCCGGAGACGTAGTCGTTGACCGGGAGCGAGTCCAGGGCGGCCAGGTCGCACAGGACACCGGCGGGCGGGTGGAAGGAGCCGACGAGGTTCTTGCCCTCGGCGGTGTTGATGCCGGTCTTGCCGCCGACGGCCGCGTCCACCATGGCCAGCACGGTGGTGGGAACGGCGATCCAGCGCACGCCGCGCAGCCAGGTGGCGGCCACGAAACCGGCCAGGTCGGTGCTGGCACCGCCGCCGACGCCGACGACGACGTCGGTACGGGTGAAGCCGGACTGACCCAGCGCCTTCCAGCAGTAGGCGGCGACCTCCGCGGTCTTCGCCTCCTCGGCGTTGGGCACCTGGATGGCGACCGCCTCGTAGCCCTGCTCGGCGAGGTCGGCGCGCAGCGCGTCGCCGGTCTCGGCCAGGGCCTCCGGGTGGATCACCGCGACCCGCTTGGCCTTCGGGCCGATCAGGGCGCCGAGCTCACCCAGGAGCTGACGTCCCACCAGGACGTCGTAGGGGTCGGACCCCGCGGTGCCGTCGATCCGGATCTTCGTCACATCGTTCACTACAGCGTCCTCCGGCCGGGGTCGCCCCCGGAAATCACAGTCGACTCCAACGCGTCCAGGGCGGCTTGGGCGACCTCTTCTGGCGTACGTCCGTCGGTGGTCACGACAGCCGTGGCCACCTCCTCGTACAGATGGCGGCGGGCCTCCATCAGCTCGCGCCACTGTCTGCGCGGGTTGACCGCGAGAAGCGGGCGAGCGGCGTTCAGACCGGTGCGCCGGACGGCCTCCTCGACCTCCATCGAGAGATAGACGACGCGCTGCCCGGCGAGCAGGCCGCGGGTGTCCGCGTCCAGGACCGCGCCGCCGCCGAGGGCGAGGACGCCGTCGTGCTCGGCGAGCGCGCGGCGCACGGCCTGCTTCTCCAGGGCCCGGAACGCCGCCTCGCCCTCGTCGACGAAGATGTCGGCGATGGCGCGCCCCTGACCGGTGACGATGTCGTCGTCCGTGTCCCGGTACCCGACGCCCAGCCGCTCGGCCAGGAGCTGGCCGACGGTCGACTTGCCGACGCCCATCGGGCCGACGAGGACGATCGGCGGGGCCGCGGTCATCGGATGGCCAGGTGGTCGAGGTACGAGGTGACGTTGCGGCGGGTCTCGGTGACGCTGTCGCCGCCGAACTTCTCCGCCACCGCGTCCGCCAGCACCAGGGCCACCATCGCCTCGGCGACGATGCCGGCCGCCGGCACCGCGCACACGTCGGAGCGCTGGTGGTGGGCCTGCGTGGCCTCTCCGGTGGCGACGTCCACGGTCGCCAGCGCCCGTGGCACGGTCGCGATGGGCTTCATCGCAGCCCTCACGCGCAGCAGCTCGCCGGTGCTCAGACCGCCCTCGGTGCCACCGGAGCGGCCCGAGGCGCGCCTGATGCCGTCGGGGCCGGCCAGGATCTCGTCGTGCGCCTGGGAACCGGGCACGCGGGCCAGCCCGAAGCCGTCGCCGACCTCCACGCCCTTGATGGCCTGGATGCCCATGAGGGCGGCGGCCAGCCGGGCGTCCAGCCTGCGGTCCCAGTGCACGTGCGAGCCGAGCCCGACCGGGACGTCGTACGCCAGCACCTCGACCACGCCACCGAGGGTGTCGCCGTCCTTGTGGGCCTGGTCGATCTCCGCGACCATCGCCTGTGAGGCCTCCGCGTCCAGGCAGCGCACCGGGTCGGCGTCCAGCCTCTCCACATCGGCGGGGGACGGGTACACCCCGTACGGCGCCTTGGCCGCCGCCAGTTCGACGACGTGGCTGACGATCTCGATGCCGGCCGTCTCCTTCAGGTACGACCGCGCCACGGCGCCCAGGGCCACCCGGGCGGCCGTCTCCCGCGCGGAGGCGCGCTCCAGGATCGGCCGGGCCTCGTCGAAGCCGTACTTCTGCATGCCGGCGAGGTCGGCGTGGCCGGGACGGGGGCGGGTCAGCGGGGCGTTGCGGGCCAGGCCGGCCAGCACCTCAGGATCCACCGGGTCGGCCGCCATGACCTGCTCCCACTTGGGCCACTCGGTGTTGCCGACCATGACCGCGACCGGGGAACCGAGGGTGAGCCCGTGCCGGACACCGCCGAGGAAGGTCACCTCGTCCCGCTCGAACTTCATGCGCGCACCGCGACCGTAGCCGAGCCGCCGCCTCGCGAGATGGTCCGCCACCATGTCCGTGGTGATCGGCACGCCGGCGGGCAGACCCTCCAGCGTCGCGACGAGTGCGGGACCGTGGGACTCCCCCGCGGTCAGCCAGCGCAACCTGCTCAACGGTGCTCCTCAGTGCTCGCGCCCCGGATATGCCCTGCGCACGCGTCTTCTCCACGTACGGCGACGGCGGGTCCGGGTGCGCGGGCCCCGGTCCGCCACCTCCGATCCTCCCACGTCCGGGCGCCGGACCCGGCCGCCGGTCCATCTGGCGGACGGGTGCGCGGACGCAGGCGGACACCCGGGGCCCACCTGCCGGGGCCGAGGGGGGCTAGCGGTCCGCGAGGACTCGCTCCCCGGCCGTTCGCATGGCGGCGAGCGGGGCCGGAGACCGGCCCGTCATCTGCTCCACCTGGAGCACCGCCTGGTGGAGCAGCAGGTCGAGTCCGCCGACGACGGCGCCGCCGTACGCCGACCAGCGGGCGGCCAGTGCGGTCGGCCAAGGGTCGTAGAGCACGTCGAAGAGGGTCGCGGGCATCTCCGGGACGGCGGCGGCGAGGGCGTCCGTGGTACCGGCCGGGGTGGTGGCCACCACCAGCGGGACGCGCAGCGCCTCCTCGGCGTCCGCCCAGTCCGCGACGCGCACGTCGACGTCCAGCCGCTCGGCCCAGCCCCGCATCTCGGCGGCGCGCGCCCGGCTGCGTACGTAGACGGCGATCTCGCCGGTGCAGATACGGGCCAGCGCGGCCAGCGCGGAGGAGGCGGTGGCGCCGGCGCCGAGGACGGCCGCGGTCTCGACCTTCTCGACGCCGTGCTCGCGCAGGGCGTCGACCATGCCAGGGATGTCGGTGTTGTCACCCGTCCTGCGGCCGTCCTCGGTGAGGACCACGGTGTTCACCGCGTCGACGGAGGCCGCCGTCTCGCTGATCCCGTCGAGCAGGGGGATGACCGCCCGCTTGAGCGGCATGGTCAGCGAGAGCCCGGCCCACTCGGGACCCAGCTGCCCGAAGAAGCCGGGCAGCGCCTCCTCGTCGACGTCGAAGCGGTCGTACGTCCAGCCCTCCAGGCCCAGCTCCGCGTAGGCGGTGCGGTGCAGGACCGGGGAGAGGGAGTGGGCGATCGGGGAGCCGAGGACGGCTGCCCGGCGACGGTCAGTTGCCCGAGCTGGCATCGAACTTGTCCTTCAGCTTCAGGAACTCGTCGTGCGTCTTGGCGAACTCCGTCTTGCTGACGCCGTCGGTCGCCACGAAGTACATCCAGCCGTCGTTCGTGGGATCGAGCGCCGCCTTCAGGGCGTCTTCGCCGGGGTTGCCGATGGGTCCGGGCGGCAGCCCCTTGTTGGTATAGGTGTTGTACAGGTCCGGATTGCTGTTGATCTCGGACTCACTGATGTGGATCTTGCTCTGACCCATCAGGTAGTTGAAGGTCGAGTCGAACTGCAGTTCCTGGTTGGTCTCGGTGTTGGTGGGCTTGAGCCGGTTGTAGACGACTTCGGACATCATGCGGAAGTCGTCGTGCGTCTTGCCCTCCGCCTGCACCAGACTCGCCACGGTGAGCAGCTGCCACGGTCCGTCGAGGCCGAGGCCTTCCGCCTTGGCCTCCAGGCCGATCTCCTCGTACCGCTCGGTGGCCCGCGCCACCATCTGCTTCAGCACTTCCTCGGGCTTCTGGCCCTTGGCCGCCGAGTAGCTCGACGGGTAGAGGAAGCCCTCCAGCGGGTCCTTGACGTTCTCGTGGTTCATCGCCCAGTCGGGCAGGCCGAGGTTCTTCCACTCGGCCTTGGCGACCTTGGCGGTGGTGCCCTCGTCCAGTTCGAGGCGCTTGTCGATGTCCTTGTAGATGTTGGCGTTGCGTTTGCCCTCGGAGATGATCAGGTTGCTGCGGCTCTTGGGATCGAGCAGCATCTCGATGGCGCTCTCGGCCGACATCTCCTTCTCCAGCGTGTACACGCCGTCCTGGATGCTCTTGCCCTGGGGGTTGCTCTGCTGAGCGGCGATGAAGGCGTCGACGCTCTTCACCACGCCCTTCCGCTTGAGCTCCTGGCCGATGACCGAGCCGCCCGCGCCCTTGGGGATGGCGACGGTCACCTGCTCGCCGTTGCCCTCACCCGAGTAGTCCGGGGCCGCGCCGAAACGATCCTGGTAGAACTGGAAGCCGAAATACCCGATCCCCGCCACGCCGCCGCCCAGCACCAGGCAGACCACGAGGCACGCGACTCCGCTGCGGCCCTTCTTGGGTTTGCCGCCTCGGCTCTTGCGGTCGCCCCGCTCCCTGTCGCCCTCGCCGCCGCCCTCTTCCTCGTCGGCGTCGCCGCCCGCGAAGAAGGCGTGTTCCCCCTCGTCGGGGCCCGGGTCCCAGTCGGTGCTCCGCGGTTCGGGCTCGGCGCGCCGACGGCTCGGCGGTTCCGGGGGCGGGTACGCCTCCGGGGTGCCGTAGAGGTCGGGCTGCTCGGGCCCGTAGGCGGCCTGCTGGCCGTAGGGATCCGACGGGTCGGCGGGGTACTGCGCGTGGGGATTCGCTCCGGTGTCCCAGCCACCGTTGTCGTAGCCCTGCTGGGGCTGTCCCTGGGCCGCGTACCTCTGGTCGTACTGCTGCCGGCCGTACTCGTCGTACTGCGGGTTCTGGCTGTACTGCGGCTCGGGGTGCTGCTGACCGTACTGGTCGTACTGCGGATTCTGGCTGTACTGCGGCTCGGGGTGCTGCTGACCGTACTGGTCGTACTGCGGCTGCTGACCATGGGCGGGCTGGCCACCGTTGCCCCAGTCGCCGTACTGCTGCGACTGCGACTGCTCCGGATACTGCTGCGGCTGGCCGCCGTAGGGGGACTGCTGACCCGCGTGGGCCTGCTGTCCGCCCCATCCGCCGTCCCCGTACAACGGGTCCTCCGGATGCCACGGTTCGGAGCCTGGGCCCCGGCCATACTCAGTCATCGATCCCCTAGAGCCGCGAGGCGACGGGTCCACGCGGCCTGTCATGGAGGGCCGTCTTCCGTTCCGCCTCTTGCTGTGCGGTGGCTGTTCGAATGCCTCCGCATCGCGCGGAACGTTACCGTACCGCGATCAGACGACCGCTTCGACGCCCTCACCAGGTGCCCTGCCTGACACCCGTTCGGATTCAAGTGCCTGCTGGAGAATGATCACAGCGGCTGCCTGGTCGATGACGGAACGGCCCTTCTTCGACTTCACTCCCGAGGCGCGCAGTCCCTGACTGGCGGACACCGTCGTCATCCGCTCGTCGACGAGCCTGACCGGCAACGGCGCGATACCGCGGGCCAGTTCCTGTGCGAAGCCCCTGACCTTGACCGCGGCCGGGCCCTCGCCCCCCTTGAGGGAGCGAGGGAGACCGACGACGACCTCGATCGGTTCGTACTCCTCGACCAGCTGCCGCAGGCGGCGGTGGGCCGCCGGGATGTCGCGTCCGGGGACGGTCTCCACCGGCGTGGCGAGGATTCCGTCGGGGTCGCAGGAGGCGACCCCGATACGGGCGTCCCCGACGTCGATCGCCAGCCGGCGGCCGCGGCGCATGACCGGGCCCTGGGGCCGGTCGTCCGCCCGGCCCCCCGCCTGCCCCTGTGTCGGGCCGTCGATCCGGCCGTTCGTCGAGTCGCTCACTTGGCAGTGTCCGCCACGAGCCGCTCGACGGCGTCGACGGCGTCACCGATGGCGGCCGGGTTCTGGCCGCCGCCCTGGGCGACGTCCGGCTTGCCGCCACCGCCACCGCCGAGCGTCTTGGCGGCGGAGCGCACCAGGTCACCGGCCTTGAGACCGCGCTCGCGGGCGGCCTCGTTGGTGGCGATGACGGTGAGGGGCTTGCCGTTCACCGTGGTGAACAGGGCGACGACCGCGGCCCGGCCGCCCTGGATGCGGCCGCGCACGTCGAGGACCAGCCTGCGCAGGTCGTCGGCGGTGGTGCCGTCCGGCACCTGCCCGGTCACCAGGGCCACGCCGCGCACGTCCTTGGCGGAGTCGGCGAGCGAGCCGGCGGCCTGGAGGACCTTCTCGGCGCGGAACTTCTCGATCTCCTTCTCGGCGTCCTTGAGCTTGCCGAGCATGGCGGAGACCTTCTCCGGAAGCTCCTCCGGGCGGCCCTTGATCAGCTCCTGGAGCTGGGCGACGACCGTGTGCTCACGGGCGAGGAAGTTGTAGGCGTCCACGCCGACCAAGGCCTCGATACGGCGCACACCGGAGCCGATGGACGACTCGCCGAGCAGCTTGACCAGGCCGAGCTGGGCGGTGTTGTGCACGTGGGTGCCGCCGCACAGCTCCTTGGAGAAGTCGCCGATGGTCACGACACGCACGCGCTCGCCGTACTTCTCGCCGAACTCGGCGATGGCGCCCTGCTTCTTGGCCTCGTCGATGCCCATGACGTCGGCGCGCACGTCGAGGTCGCGGGCGAGCACCTCGTTGATCTTCTGCTCGACATCGGTCATCACGACCGTCGGCACGGCGGACGGCGAGCCGAAGTCGAAGCGGAAGCGGCCGGGCTGGTTCTCGGAACCGGCCTGGGCGGCCGTCGGGCCGAGGGCGTCGCGCAGGGCCTGGTGGGTGAGGTGGGTGGCCGAGTGGGCGCGGGCGATGGCCGTGCGGCGCCGGTCGTCGATGGAGGCCAGGGCCTTGGCACCGACGGTGACCTCACCGACCTGGACGACGCCCTTGTGGACGTACACGCCCGGCACCGGCTTCTGGCAGTCGCGGATCTCGATGACGGCACCGGTGTCGACCCTGATCCGGCCGGTGTCGCCGATCTGGCCGCCGCCCTCGGCGTAGAACGGGGTGCGGTCGAGGACGATCTCGACCTCGTCGCCCTCGGTGGCGGCCGGGGAGGAGACGCCGTCGACGAGGATGCCGACGATCCGGGACTCGCTCTCGGTGTCGCTGTAGCCGACGAAGTCGGTGGCACCGGCCTTGTCGGCGATCTCGCGGTAGGCGCCGGTACCGGCGTGGCCGGTCTTCTTGGCCTGGGCGTCGGCCTTGGCGCGCTCCCGCTGCTCCTTCATCAGGCGCCGGAAGCCGTCCTCGTCCACGGACAGCCCCTGCTCGGCGGCCATCTCCAGGGTGAGGTCGATCGGGAAGCCCCAGGTGTCGTGGAGCAGGAAGGCCTTGTCGCCGGCGAGGACGGTGCCGCCGGTGGCCTTGGTGTCGCTGACGGCGGTGTCGAGGATGTTGGTGCCGGCCTTCAGCGTCTTCAGGAAGGCGTTCTCCTCGGCGAGGGCCACCTTCTCGATCCGCTCGCGGTCGGTGATCAGCTCGGGGTACTGCTGCCCCATCATCGCGATCACGACGTCGACCAGGTCCTTGACGACCGGACCGGTGGCACCGAGCAGCCGCATGTTGCGGACGGCGCGACGCATGATGCGGCGCAGTACGTAGCCGCGGCCCTCGTTGCCGGGGGTGACGCCGTCGCCGATGAGCATGACGGAGGTGCGCATGTGGTCGGTGACCACGCGCAGGGAGACGTCCGAGGCGTGGGCGTCGCCGTAGGCCACGCCGGTCAGCTCGGTGGCCTTCCTGATGACGGCCATGGAGGTGTCGATCTCGTACATGTTCTGCACGCCCTGCAGAATCATGGCGAGCCGCTCCAGGCCGAGACCCGTGTCGATGTTCTGGCTCGGCAGGTCCCCGAGGATCTCGAAGTCCTCCTTGCCGATGCCCTCGCCCCGCTCGTACTGCATGAAGACGAGGTTCCAGATCTCCACGTACCGCTCGTCGTTGACGGCGGGGCCGCCCTCGACGCCGAACTCGGGGCCGCGGTCGTAGTTGATCTCGGAGCACGGGCCGCAGGGGCCGGGGACGCCCATGGACCAGTAGTTGTCCTTCTTGCCGAGGCGCTGGATGCGCTCGGAGGGGACGCCTACGACGTCGTGCCAGATGCGCTCGGCCTCGTCGTCGTCCTTGTACACGGTGATCCACAGGCGCTCGGGGTCGAGGCCGTAACCGCCCTTGTCCTGGGGGCTGGTGAGCAGCTCCCAGGCGTACTTGATGGCGCCTTCCTTGAAGTAGTCCCCGAAGGAGAAGTTGCCGCACATCTGGAAGAACGTGCCGTGCCGCGTGGTCTTGCCGACCTCTTCGATGTCCGGCGTGCGCACACACTTCTGCACGCTCGTGGCGCGGTCGAAGGGCGGCTTGACCTCACCCAGGAAGTAGGGCTTGAAGGGCACCATGCCGGCCGGGACCAGCAGCAGAGTCGGGTCGTCCGCGATGAGCGACGCCGAAGGGACGACGGTGTGACCGCGCTCCTCGAAGAAGCTCAACCAGCGGCGACGAATCTCGGCCGACTCCATCAGTGGTCCTCATTCCGGTTGTACGAGTACGTCGTCCTGTCGACGTACGTCGGGTTGCTGCGGTTCTCGATGGCGGTGTACCGCCGGGGTGCGGGGAGTTCACCGTCGACGGGGGCCTTCAGCCCGAGCGCGTCGTCCAGCTCGGCCTCCCGCTGGGCCATGTTGTCGCGCACGTCGACCGCGAAACCCACCGCGCGCTCCTTGAGCCGGGTGCCCGCGTCGAGCGCCTTGTTGGCCGCGGTCGCGGCGAGACTCTCGGGGGTCAGCTGCCTGAGCTTCCGGTTGACCTTGGTGGTGGCCCACACACCGGCGGCGACGCCGGTGCCGAACCAGAACGTACGGCGGAACATCGCTGGATCAGTCCTTCTTCCGCTTCGTCCGCCGCGCGCCCGGGATCGTACGGCCGACGATCACGGTACGCCGCGGCTGCTTGGCCGGGCCCGCGGGCTCGCCCTCCTTGCGACCGCCGAGTGCCCGCCGTACGCCGTAGCCGAACGCGGCGACCTTGACCAGGGGGCCGCCGAAGGTCGAGGCCACGGTGGTGGAGAGCGCGGAGGCGTTCGACGTGACCTCCTGGACGTCGGAGGCGATCGCGTCGACCCGGTCGATCTGGGTCTGCGCGGAGCGCACCGCCGAGGAGGCGTCGGACAGCAGCGGGACGGCCTGGTCGGTGACGTCCGCCACGAGCTTGGTGGTCGCCCTGAGCGTCTGGGCCAGCCTCGCCAGTGCGACGGCGAGGAAGGAGACCAGGATCGCCCAGAAGACGGCCACCAGGATTCCGGCCACCTCGCCACCGGACACTGTGCACCCGCTCCCTGAAAGACGTGCCTGAACATCGGGAAAGTCGTGCACCGAGCCTATCGCGCCGGGCGCGGGGCTCCGTACCGGATTACCGTCCGCGCGCGGCGCGACGCGGTGAAGTCCCGGGAAGCGATTGTACGGAGTGAATTCGGTTCAGTACGCTCCGTGTTTCATGCGAGACCATCGGCGCGACGGCATCCCGCAGGGCAACCTCCCGCTGGAGCTCGACACCTTCGTGGGCAGAGCGACGGAACTCGCGGAGCTGGCCCGGGCGCTGGGCTCCGGGCGACTGGTGACCGTGACCGGTACCGGCGGGGTCGGGAAGTCGCGGCTGGCGGCGCGGGCGGCCGGACGGCGCGCACCTCGGGACGGGGTGTGGCGGGTGGAACTGGCGCCGGTGCGCGACGCGGAGTTCGTCGACTACGCGGTCGTGGAGGCGCTGGGCCTGACCGACCACACGAGACGGCTGCCGCGCGAGACGCTGCTCGCACACCTCGCCGAGCGGGAACTGCTCCTGGTCCTCGACGGGATCGAGCACGTGGTGGACGCCTGTGCCGCGCTGGTGGCCGACCTGCTGGGCCGCGTCCCGGGGCTGCGGGTCCTGTCGGTCGGACGCAGACCGCTGGGCGTGGCCGGGGAGCAACTGCTTCCGCTGGCGCCGCTGAGTTCGGAGGAGGCGGTGGAGCTGCTGACCGTCCGGGCGGGGCAGCGGCACCTGTCGTACGGGTACGACGCCGACCTGGACGAGGGGCACGGGGAGGTACGGGAGCTGTGCCGGCGCCTGGACGGGATCCCGCTGGCGATCGAGCTGGCGGCGGGGCGGCTGGGCGCGCTGTCGCCGGGGCAGGTGCTGCAACGGCTGGACGACCGCTTCCGCCTGCTGACCGGCGGGGACCGCACCGCGCTGCCCCGGCACCGGACACTGCGTACGGCGATCGGCTGGAGCCACGAGCTGTGCACACCGCCGGAGCGGCTGCTGTGGGCACGGCTGTCGGTGTTCGCGGGGCCGTTCGACCTGGAGGCCGCCGAGTACGTGTGCAGCGGCGACGGGCTGCCGGCCGACGACGTGCTCGACGTGGTCTCCGCGCTGCTCGCGCAGTCCGTGCTGACCCGCGAGGAGACCCCGGCAGGGGTGCGCTACCGGATGCTCGACACGGTGCGGGCGTACGGCGCCGACTGGCTGGAGGCGACCGGCGACGCGGCGCGGCTGCGGCGGCGGCACCGGGACTGGTATGTGGGTCTGGCGACCTGGTGCGAGCTGGAGTGGTTCTCGCCGCGCCAGCACCAGGTCACCGCGCGGGTGGACGCGGAGCTGCCGAATCTGCGCAGCGCCCTGGAGCACTGCCTGACCGAGCCCGACGAGGCGCACCTGGGCCAGTATCTGGCGGGTGCCCTGTGGTTCCACTGGGTCGGCTGCGGACGGCTCTCGGAGGGGCGGCGCTGGCTGGAGCAGGCGGTGCGGCTGGACCCGGAACGCACGGCGGGCGAGCAGTCCCGGCTGAAGGCGCTGTGGGTGCTCGCCTACGTGGCGATCCTGCAGGGCGACATGGTGCCCGCGCTGGCGGCGCTCCAGGAGTGCCGGGAGGAGGCCGAGCTGTCGGCCAATCCCACGGCGGTGGCGTACGCGGAGCACCGCACCGGCTGTCTGGCCCTGGTCACGGACGACATGCCGCGCGCGGAGACACTGCTGCGTTCCGCGTTGCGGCGCTACCGGGAGATCGGCGAGCTCAACAGCAACGTTCTGATGGGCCAGGTGGAACTGGCGATGACGCGTGCGTTCCAGGGTGACATGCCGGACGCGGTGCGCCTGTGCGAGGACGTCCGGCAGGTGTGCGAGGACCACGGCGAGCGCTGGACCCGGGGCTACGCCCTGTATGTGCTGGCCTACGCGGCCTGGAGCGAGGGTGAGCCGGGCCGCGCCCGCGAGTTGCTGGCCGACTGCCTGGCCAGTGCCCACCGGTTCCGGGACCAGCTCGGCTCGGTGCTGGCGGTGGAGCTGCTGGCCCTGGTCACGGTGGCGGACGGCGACGCGGCGGAGGCCGCGGTGCTGCAGGGCGCGGCGGGGCGGATGTGGCCGTCGGTGGGGCTGCCGTTGTTCGGCTCGGCGCACTACAACGCGCCGCACGAGCTGTGCGAGGCGGCGGCCCGGGAGCAGCTGGGCGACGAGCGGTACGAGGAGTGCGTACGGCACGGGGCACGGCTGGGCCGCGGGGAAGCGGTGTCGCGGGCGCTGCGGCGGCCCGGGGTGCCGGCCTCGCTGCCGGCGCCGCGCGGGGCCGGGCGGCGTGCCACGGCGGGCGCGCGGACGGCGAAACCCGCCGCCTCGCCCACCCGGAAGGGCGGAGAGACGGCGGGCTGAGGTACCGCGGAGGTACCGCGCCTTGCCGAAGCGGCGTCTGCTGGGATCAGCGGGCGTAGTACTCGACGACGAGCTGCTCGTCGCAGATGACCGGGATTTCCTTGCGGTTCGGGTCGCGGTCCAGGCGGAAGGCCAGGGCCTTCAGGTTCACCTGGAGGTAGCGCGGGGTCTCGCCGTCGGGGGCGAAGCCGCCTTCACGGGCGATCGTGAAGAGCGTCTTCTCCTTGGAGCGCTCGCGCACCTGCACGACGTCGTCCGGACGGACACGGAAGGACGGCTTGTCGACCTTCTGGCCGTTGACCTGGATGTGGCCGTGGACGACCATCTGGCGGGCCTGGTAGATCGTGCGGGCGATGCCCGAACGCAGGACCAGCGCGTCGAGGCGACGCTCCAGCTCGATGACCAGGGCCTCGCCGGTCTTCATGTTGGTCTTGGAGGCACGCTCGTAGGCGCGGACGAGCTGACGCTCGCTGAGGTCGTACTGCGCGCGCAGACGCTGCTTCTCGAGCAGACGGACCTTGTAGTCCGAGTTCTGCTTGCGGCCGCGGCCGTGCTCACCCGGCGGGTAGGGGCGGGCCTCGAAGTACTTGACGGCCTTCGGGGTCAGCGCGATGCCGAGGGCACGCGACTTCTTGACCTTGGGACGGGGCTGGTTCGCCACTGTCTGTGTCTCTTTCCTGGTTTCCGGCTTGTCAGGGTTGAGGGAGGTCGCAATCCGCAGCCGGGGAAACCCGCCTGGTCCGCGTGGGACCTGCCGGGCAGCCGCTCCCTGGTCTGGGCACATACGTGCAGCACGCGAGTGGCCCACCGACCGCTCCCGGAGCTCCGGGTGGTGGTGGGCTGCCCGCGACACCTGTCGACGGTGCGCGACGCTCCTGGAACCCGCTGGGGGTTCCGGCCGGTTGTCCCGTTCTGACTGCACGGGACTCGGCGCTCCGGTGGATTCTACAGGCTGCTCAGGACCGCTTGCGACCGAGGTGCCCGCGGGTCCACTCCACCGCGTCCGCGTATCTGGCCTCGGCGCCGTGCCGGGTCGGGGTGTAGTACGCGCGGTCCCTCAGCTCGTCCGGGGCGTACTGCTGGGCGGCGATGCCCTCCGGCAGGTCGTGCGGGTACACGTATCCCTGCCCGTGGCCGAGTTTGCCCGCGCCCTTGTAGTGGCTGTCGCGCAGGTGCGGGGGGACCGGTCCGGCGTGGCCCTTGCGTACGTCGTCCAGGGCGGCGCCGATGGCGGTGGTCGCGGCGTTGGACTTGGGGGCGAGGGCCAGGGCGATGGTGGCGTGGCTGAGGGTGAGGCCCGCCTCGGGGAAGCCGATCATGGCGACGGCCTGGGCGGCGGCGACGGCGATCGGCAGGGCGTTCGGGTCGGCCAGGCCGATGTCCTCGCTGGCGGAGATCATCAGGCGGCGGGCGATGAAGCGGGGGTCCTCGCCGGCCTCGATCATCCGGGCCAGGTAGTGGAGGGCGGCGTCCACGTCGGAGCCGCGGATGGACTTGATCAGGGCGCTGGCGACGTCGTAGTGCTGGTCGCCGTCGCGGTCGTACTTCACCGCGGCGCGGTCGACCGTCTCCTCCAGCGTGGTCAGGCCGATCTCCGTCTCGCCCTTGTCCAGCGCGGCCCCGGCGGCGGCCTCCAGCGCGGTCAGGGCACGGCGGGCGTCGCCGCCGGCGATGCGCAGCAGGTGCTCCTCGGTGTCCTCGGCCAGGCCGACGGCCTCTCCCAGGCCCCGCTCGTCGGTCAGGGCCCGGCGGGTCAGGGCGCGGACGTCGTCGTCGGTGAGGGGTTCGAGGGTGAGCAGGAGGGAGCGGGAGAGCAGGGGGGAGATGATCGAGAAGTACGGGTTCTCGGTGGTGGCGGCGATCAGGGTGACCCAGCGGTTCTCGACGGCCGGGAGCAGGGAGTCCTGCTGGGCCTTGCTGAAGCGGTGGATCTCGTCGAGGAAGAGGACGGTCTCCTTGCCGTACCCTCCGACCGCGCGGCGGGCGCCGTCGATGACCGCGCGGACCTCCTTGACGCCCGCGGTGATCGCGGACAGCTCCACGAAGCGCTTGTTGGTGGCCTTGGAGACGACGTACGCCAGGGTGGTCTTGCCGGTGCCCGGCGGGCCCCAGAGGATGACCGAGGAGGGGCCGGCGGGGCCGGAGCCGCCCTCGCCGACCAGGCGGCGCAGGGGGGATCCGGGCTTGAGCAGGTGCTGCTGGCCGACGACCTCGTCGAGCGTGCGCGGGCGCATCCGCACGGCGAGGGGGCTGCCGGTCGGGTCCTTCTCCTGGCGTTCTTCGGCTGCGGCGGTGAACAGATCGGGCTCCACGGTTGCACCCTACCGGGGGGTCCGGGGGTCATCCCCAGAGGGCACAGCACGGCACTGACAACACGGCGGGCGCGGTGACCGGGGGCCCTCGTCGACCCGCTCCCGCCGGCCTGTCCGTCAGCTGGTCCAGAAGTCCCACCAGCGGGTCAGGACCAGCATGCCGATGATGCCGATGTGCACCACCGGCAGCACCCAGGTGAACTCGCCGAAGAAGCCCTTGAGCCAGCCCGGCGCGGGCAGGAATCCCTTGCGGACGTTGAAGGACGTCACGTACCAGAACATCAGGATCGTGGCGACCCAGGCCAGGCAGCACCACAGGCACAGCGCGTTGATCCGGTACAGGGACTCGAACTGCAGCCAGGTGACGAACCCGACACCGAACAGGCAGCCGGCGTTGAAGGTGAGCCAGTACCAGCGCGGGAAGCGCGCCCCGGCGAGCAGGCTCATCCCGGCGCAGACGACGATGCCGTAGGTGACCAGGCCCAGCATCGGGTTGGGGAAGCCGAAGACGGCCGCCTGGTCGCTCTCCATGACGCTGCCGCAGGAGACGACGGGGTTGAGACTGCACCCGGGCGTGAACGTCGTACCCGCGACCTTGGCCTCGAGCAGCTTGAACTTGTCGAGCGTGATGACCCACGCGGCGAGCACTCCGGCCGCGCCCGTGATCACCAGCAGCAGGGCGAGGGCACGGCTGCCGCCCTCGGCGCGCGATGCTCCGGCGGTGGGTCCCGGCGCGGGCTCTGCCACGGTGGAGACGTCCTTCACTGTCGTCTTGCTCATCACGCCGATTCCGTCACTTGAGTCCGACCTGCTTCGGGCAGGGCCATTGTGCCGCACGGACCCGTATGACCACCGTTCGATGAACATAAGAACGCACCGGTGGTCGCTCCGGAGGGTTGTGTTCCGGCCGATTCCCGTTCCCCGGGGGCACACGTGAACGAACACGCGCGCCCCCGGAGCCGACGGGACCTGCCGGAAGGCCCGCTAGCCGAGCCTCGACTCCAGCTCCGCCACGATCTCGTTGACGCCGATCGCCGCCTGCTCGCCGGACTCCATGTCCTTGAGCTGGACGACGCCCTCGGCCAGATCGCGCTCGCCCAGGACCAGGGCGTAGCGGGCACCGGAGCGGTTGGCCGCCTTCATCGCGGCCTTGAGGCCCTTGCCGCCGTAGGAGAAGTCGGCGGCGACGCCGTTCTTGCGCAGCTCGGTGACCTTGGCGAACAGGATCCGCCGGGCCTCCTCGCCGAGCGGGACGGCGAAGACGGAGGTGGCGGACGGAATATCCAGTTCGATGCCCTCCGCCTCCAGGGCGAGGACGGTGCGGTCGACACCGAGGGCCCAGCCCACGGACGGCAGGGACGGGCCGCCGATCATCTCGGACAGTCCGTCGTAGCGGCCGCCGCCGCCGACCGCGGACTGGGAGCCCAGTCCGTCGTGGACGAACTCGAAGGTCGTGCGGGTGTAGTAGTCCAGGCCGCGCACCAGCTTCGGGTCGTCCTCGAAGACCACGCCCGCCGCCGTGATCAGCTCGCGCACCTCCTCGTGGTACGCCTTGCAGGCGTCGCACAGGTAGTCGCGCAGCAGCGGGGCGCCGGTGA
Organism: Streptomyces sp. NPDC017225; assembly: GCF_044331465.1. NCBI lineage: Bacteria > Bacillati > Actinomycetota > Actinomycetes > Kitasatosporales > Streptomycetaceae > Streptomyces > Streptomyces sp. NPDC017225. The sequence goes on from NZ_JBIRNE010000020.1 coordinate 130,479, forward strand.
GCTGCTTCTGCACGTCCTGGCGCTTGTCGTCCAGGACACGCAGCGGGTTGATCTCCGCGCGGCGCAGCGTCTCCTCGTCCAGGTCCAGGCCGCGCAGGAAGTCCTGCAGGGCGTCCCGGTAGACGGGGCGGCACTCCTGGTCGCCGAGGCTGTTGAGCAGGATGCGGAAGTCGCGCAGGCCCAGCGCGCGGTACGACTGGTCGGCGAGGATGATCAGTTCGGCGTCCAGCGCCGGGTCCTCGGCGCCGATCGCCTCGGCGCCGACCTGGGAGAAGTGACGGTAACGGCCCTTCTGGGGGCGCTCGTAGCGGTACTGCGAGCCCGAGTACCAGACCTTCACCGGCAGGTTGCCCGCCTTGTGCAGGTTGGCCTCCAGGACCGCGCGCAGCACGGGGGCCGTCGTCTCCGGGCGCAGGGCGAGCCGGTCGCCGCCCTTGGTCTCGAAGACGTACATCTCCTTGGTCACGATGTCGGTCGACTCGCCGACACCGCGCGCGAAGAGCTCGACGTTCTCGAAACCGGGCGTCTCGATGTAGCCGTAACCGGAGTTGCGCAGGGGGGCGGCGATCGCCTCGCGGACCGCCAGGAACTTCGCGGAGTCGGGCGGCAGCAGGTCGTACGTGCCCTTGGGGGCCTTGAAGGTGCTCACGGAAGGTCTCTCGTCACATTCCTCGTCGGGGAGCCTCGGGGGCGCCGTTTTCCTGGCGGCCCGCCGCCACCTGCCGCAGATACGGGTTGGTGGCGCGCTCCTGGCCGATGGTCGTCTGGGGGCCGTGTCCGGACAGCACCACGGTCGAGTCGTCGAGCGGCAGGCACACGCGTGCCAGCGATTCGAGCATGTCGTCCATGGAGCCACCGGGGAAGTCGGTACGTCCGATGGAGCCGGCGAACAGCAGGTCGCCCGAGAACATGACCGGCGGGATGTCCGCCGCCTCGGGCAGGCCGAAGGTCACCGACCCCTTGGTATGGCCCGGGGCGTGCGCGACGGTCAGTTCCATCCCCGCCAGCTCGAGCTTCGCGCCGTCGGTCAGCTCCCTGACGTCGTCCGGCTCCCCGACGGTCAGCTCGCCCATGAGCGGCATGCCGATGGTGCGGCCGATCCCCTTCTCGGGGTCGCTCATCATGAAGCGGTCGTCGGGGTGGATCCAGGCCGGCACGTCGTGTGCGCCGCAGACCGGGACGACCGAGGCCACATGGTCGATGTGGCCGTGGGTGAGGACGACGGCGACGGGCTTGAGCCGATGCTTCCTGATCGCTTCCTCGACTCCCGGGGCCGCCTGATGGCCAGGGTCGATGATCACGCACTCCTCACCGGCGGCGGGGGCGACGAGATAACAGTTCGTCCCCCAGGCCCCGGCGGGGAACCCGGCAATGAGCACGATCGTCCTTCGTTTGTGTCGGTTCGGGTGGGCTTGCGAACGGGCCGCGCCCATGGTCAGAGCCTACCGGCGGTGCCGATTCCTCAGCGAACCCATATACGGTACGGGGCTACACGCCCACGGTCGGCTCATCGCACCCACGCGTACCGGTCGGCACACGAAGACGCATGAGGAGAGAACCCGGTGGTCACCCAGGAGCAGCGGCGGCGTCAGCTCGCCCGGGAGAAGTTCTTGCGGCAGCAGCAGCGACGTACCTCCGCGCGACGCAAGGCGCGCATGCGCAACGCCGCGATCGCGTCGGTGCTCGGCGTGATTCTGATCGGCAGTGTCGCGCTGTACACGACCGGCGTGGTCCTCGGGGACGACGACGACAGCAAGACGAACGCGGGCGCGGAGGTCACCCCGAGCGCCGCGGCGAGCAGTGAGCCGCCGAAGGACCCGTGCGAGAAGCCGGCCGAGGGCAAGGTCAAGACGCAGACCTGGGAGAAGGAACCTGCGATGACCATCGACAAGTCGGCGAAGTACACGATGAAGTTGGCCACGACCTGCGGCGACATCGACATCGCGCTGAAGGCGAAGGCGGCGCCGCACACCGTCAACTCGTTCGGCTTCCTGGCCGGCAAGGGCTTCTTCGACCACACGCCGTGCCACCGGCTGACCACCAACGGGATCTACGTGCTCCAGTGCGGGGACCCGACGGGCCAGGGCAACGGCGGTCCCGGCTACAACATCCCGGACGAGAACCTGAAGGACGAGAGCCTGAAGGAGAACACGTACCCGGCGGGCACGATCGCGATGGCGAACACCGGCCAGCCGGACTCCGGCGGCAGCCAGTTCTTCCTCGTGTACCAGAACAGCCCGTTGCCCCCCAGCTACACGCCGTTCGGCACCATCTCGGACGAGGGGATGACGGTGCTGAAGAAGATCGCCGCCGTCGGCGAGAGCACCGGTGCGGGCGACGGAGCACCCAACGCGACGGTCGTGATCGACAAGGCCACCGTCACGAAATCCTGACCCTCATCAGCGAAGTTCGGTCGCGCGGGATGCGGACAGGCCCCCCGCCGGTCGCCTATGTTGGCCGTGACGAAACTGTGGACGATGCCCGGGGGTAGCGAAGCCCTCCGTCGGCATCATGTGGAGGAGGCGCTGTGAGCAGCGACCCGTGGGGCCGCGTCGACGAGACGGGGACCGTGTACGTGCGTACGGCCGACGGCGAGAAGGTCGTCGGCTCCTGGCAGGCAGGCTCCCCCGAGGAGGCGCTGGCCTATTTCGAACGCAAGTACGAAGGCCTGGTTGTCGAGATCGGCCTCCTCGAAAAGCGGGTGAAGACCACCGACCTGTCGGCGAAGGACGCCATGGCCGCCGTGGAGCACCTGCGGGAGCAGGTCGACGCGCACCACGCGGTGGGCGACCTGGAGGCGCTGCGGGCCCGGCTGGACAAGCTCGTCGCGCTGGTGGAGACGCGCCGCGAGGAGCGCAAGGCCCAGCGGGCGAAGCAGTCCGACGAGGCGCGCGGCGCCAAGGAGGCGCTGGTCGCCGAGGCCGAGGAGCTGGCGGCGTCCGACCAGTGGCGGGCGGCCGGTGAGCGGCTGCGGTCCCTGGTGGACACCTGGAAGGGGCTGCCGCGTCTGGACCGCAAGTCCGACGACGAGCTGTGGCACCGCTTCTCGCACGCCCGCTCGGCGTTCTCCAAGCGCCGCAAGCAGCACTTCGCGCAGCTGGACGCGCAGCGCGAGGAAGCCCGCCGCACCAAGGAACGGCTGGTCGGCGAGGCCGAGGCGCTGTCGAAGTCGACGGACTGGGGGCCGACGGCCGCCCGCTACCGCGACCTGATGTCCGAGTGGAAGGCCGCCGGCCGCGCCCAGCGCGAGCACGAGGACGACCTGTGGAACCGCTTCCGCGGCGCCCAGGACGTGTTCTTCGCCGCCCGCAGCTCGGTCTTCGCCGAGCGGGACGCCGAGCAGACGGAGAACCTCAAGCTCAAGGAGGAGCTGGCCGGGGAGGCCGAGAAGCTCCTGCCGGTCACCGACCTGAAGGCGGCCCGCGCCGCGTTCCGCTCGGTGAACGAGCGCTGGGAGGCCATCGGCCACGTGCCGCGCGACGCCCGGCCGAAGGTCGAGGGCCGGATGCACGCGGTCGAGCGGGCACTCCAGGAGGTCGAGGAGACCGAGTGGCGCCGGACCAACCCGGAGGCACGCGCGCGTGCCGCGGGGCTGACCGGTCAGCTCCAGGCCGCCGTGGACAAACTGCGCTCCCAGATCGAGCAGGCACGCGCCCAGGGCAACAACGCCAAGGCCGACAAGCTGGCGCGTGAGCTGGAGGGCCGGCAGGCGCTGCTGGACCAGGCGCTGAAGGGCCTGCACGAGTTCGGCGGCTGAACACCCGCCCACGCCCACGCATGAAAGGGGCTCCCCCGTACGCGTCGTACGGGGAGCCCCTTTCGTGTGCGCCCGTGCGGCGCCGCACCACGGGAGCCGGTGCGGGCCGCTGCGTCTGTGCGGGCCGCTACGAGGGCCTGCGGGCCGACGTCACCCGGTACACGTCGTACACGCCCTCCACGCCCCGTACGGCCTTCAGGACGTGCCCCAGGTGCTTGGGGTCGCCCATCTCGAAGGTGAAGCGGGAGGTGGCGACGCGGTCGCGGGAGGTCTGGACGGCCGCGGAGAGGATGTTGACGTGCTGGTCGGACAGCACGCGCGTGACGTCCGACAGCAGCCGGGAGCGGTCCAGCGCCTCGACCTGGATGGCGACCAGGAAGACGGAGGACTGGCTGGGGGCCCACTCGACCTCGAGGATGCGCTCGGGCTCACGGGAGAGCGAGTCCACGTTCACACAGTCGCTGCGGTGAACGGATACGCCGCTGCCCCGGGTGACGAAGCCGATGATGGGGTCGCCGGGAACGGGCGTACAGCAGCGGGCCAGCTTGATCCACACGTCCTCGACGCCCTTGACCACGACGCCCGGGTCGGCGTTGGTCCTGCGTTTGCGGCCGCGGGCCGGCGGGACCGACTCGTCGATCTCCTCGGTGGCGGCCTCCTCCCCGCCGAGCGCCTGCACCAGCTTCTGCACGATGTTCTGCGCGGAGACATGGCCCTCGCCGATCGCCGCGTACAGCGCGGAGATGTCCGAGTAGCGCATCTCGTGGGCGAGCGTGACCAGGGAGTCGCCGGTCAGGATGCGCTGGATCGGCAGGTTCTGCTTGCGCATGGCGCGGACGATGGAGTCCTTGCCCTGTTCGATCGCCTCGTCGCGGCGCTCCTTGGAGAACCAGGCGCGGATCTTGTTGCGGGCGCGCGGCGACTTCACGAAGCCGAGCCAGTCGCGGGAGGGGCCCGCGCCGGCCGCCTTGGAGGTGAAGACCTCCACCAGGTCGCCGTTGTCCAGGATGGACTCCAGCGGGACGAGTCGGCCGTTGACCCGTGCTCCTATGGTGCGGTGGCCGACCTCGGTGTGCACCGCGTACGCGAAGTCGACGGGGGTGGCGCTCGCGGGCAGCGCTATGACGTCGCCCTTGGGGGTGAAGACGAAGACCTCGTTGCGGGAGAGGTCGAAGCGCAGGGACTCCAGGAACTCCCCCGGGTCCTCGGTCTCCTTCTGCCAGTCCAGCAACTGCCGCAGCCACGCCATGTCGTTGAGGTGGTCGTCCTTGCCCTTGCCGGACGACCTGGGCGCGTCGGTGCGGACCTTGGAGGCGCCGGCGACGGCCTCCTGCTTGTACTTCCAGTGCGCGGCGATGCCGTACTCGGCGCGGCGGTGCATGTCGAAGGTGCGGATCTGCAGCTCGACCGGCTTGCCGTTGGGCCCGATGACCGTCGTGTGCAGCGACTGGTACATGTTGAACTTGGGCATCGCGATGTAGTCCTTGAACCGGCCGGGGACCGGGTTCCATCGCGCGTGCACGGTGCCGAGCGCCGCGTAGCAGTCGCGGACGGTGTCCACGAGGACGCGGATGCCCACCAGGTCGTAGATCTCCGCGAAGTCACGGCCGCGGACGATCATCTTCTGGTAGACGCTGTAGTAGTGCTTGGGGCGGCCGGTGACGGTCGCCTTGATGCGGGCCGAGCGCAGGTCCTGCTGGACCTCGTCGGTGACGACGGCGAGGTACTCGTCGCGCTTGGGAGCGCGCTCGGCGACCAGGCGGACGATCTCGTCGTACATCTTGGGGTAGAGGATCGCGAAGGCGAGGTCCTCCAGCTCCCACTTGATGGTGTTCATGCCGAGGCGATGGGCCAGCGGCGCGTAGATCTCGAGGGTCTCGCGGGCCTTCTTCTCCTGCTTCTCGCGCTTGAGGTAGCGCATGGTGCGCATGTTGTGCAGGCGGTCGGCGAGCTTGATGACCAGGACGCGGGGGTCCTTGGCCATGGCGACGACCATCTTGCGGACGGTCTCGGCCTGCGCGGCCTCACCGAACTTGACCTTGTCGAGCTTGGTGACGCCGTCGACGAGGAGGGTGACCACGTCGCCGAAGTCGCGGCGCAGGTCCTCCAGGCCGTACTCGGTGTCCTCGACGGTGTCGTGCAGCAGCCCGGCCATCAGCGTGGCCGGGTCCATGCCGAGCTCGGCGAGGATGGTGGTGACGGCGAGCGGGTGCGTGATGTACGGGTCGCCGCTCTTGCGCTTCTGGCCGCGGTGCCAGCGTTCGGCGACCTGGTAGGCGCGCTCGATCTGGCGCAGGGTCGCCGTCTCGATCTTGGGGTCGTTGCCGCGCACTATCCGCAGCAGCGGCTCCAGAACCGGGTTGTACGGGTTGGCGCGCTGCACGCCGAGGCGGGCCAGGCGGGCGCGGACGCGGTTGGAGGAGCCGGAGCGGGCGGGCTGGCCGGACGGCGTGCGGACGACGGGCGCGTTCCGGTCGCGCTCGGGCGGGATCGCCTCCGGGCGCGGCTGCCGCTCGGCCGGCTTGTCGACGGGCGCGGCCGGAGCGTTCTGGATCGGCCCGCGCGTGTCGTTCTTCGCCTGCGGCGCGCTCGGTGCGGGCTTCGCCGCGGGCGCCGAGGCGGACTCGGGCTTTGCGGCGGTCAGTGGCTGGGCCTCGTCTGGCAAGAGGACTCCTCGTGCGCGATCCGGGTCCCCCGGTCAGGCTCCGGAAACCCCATGGTAGCGATCCTGCACCCCAGGATCGCCTTCAGGCCACTGTGAGGGCCGTCAACCCGGGAAACGCCTGAGGCGGGCGCCGGATTCCTCCGGGCCCGCCTCCGCTGTGCGACGAGAGCTGTCAGACCGTGAGCAGCGCCTTCAGCGGTGCCCCGGCCAGAGCCGGCTCCAGACGGGCCCTCCCGCCGAGAAAGCCCAGCTCCATCAGGACGGCGAGCCCGGCGACCTCGGCGCCGGCCCGGCGGATGAGCTCCAGCGAGGCCTCGGCGGTGCCGCCGGTGGCGAGGACGTCGTCGACGACCAGCACCCGGTCGCCGACGGCCAGGTCCTCGGCGTGCACCTCGATCTCGGCCGAGCCGTACTCCAGGTGGTACGCCTGGCTGAGGGTGGCTCCGGGGAGCTTGCCCGCCTTGCGTACGGGGATGAAGCCCAGGCCCGCCCGCAGGGCCACCGGGGCGCCGAGGATGAAGCCGCGGGCCTCCAGGCCGACGATCTTGGTGGCGCCGGTGTGCTCGGCGACCTCGGCGAGCGCGTCGGTCAGGGCGGTGAACGCGGCCGGGTCGGCCAGGAGTGGGGTGATGTCCTTGAACACCACTCCGGGCTCCGGGTAGTCGGCCACGTCCCGGATGCGGCTGAGCAGCAGCCGCGTGATGTCGGTCGTCCCGGTCATCGGCGCTTCCCCGAGGGTCGGCCGCGGCCCCTGGTACGGGACGCGGGCTGGTTGCGGGGGCCGACGACCGCGGGGGCCGCGTCGTCGACCTCGTCGACCTCGTCGGCCTCGTCGTCGGCGTATCGCTCCTCGTCGACGGCGGACTCCGCCGGCTCGCCCTTCGCCGCGGCCTGGGCACGCTTGGCGAGGACGCGCTTCTTGAGCGCCTTCATCTGCGGCTCGGCCTCCTTGAGGTCGGCGACCAGCGGCGTGGCGATGAAGATCGACGAGTACGCGCCCGCGGCGAGACCGACGAACAGCGACAGCGAGATGTCGTTGAGCATGCCGGCGCCGAGGACACCGCCACCGATGAACAGCAGACCGCCCACCGGCAGCAGCGCGACCACCGTGGTGTTGATGGAGCGGACCAGGGTGCTGTTGATCGACCGGTTGGCGATCTCGGCGTAGGTCCAGCGGGTCTGTTTCGTGATGTCCTTGGTCTGCTCCTTGAGACTGTCGAAGACGACGACCGTGTCGTAGAGCGAGTATCCGAGAATGGTCAGCAGACCGATCACCGTGCCCGGTGTGACCTCGAAGCCGACGAGGGCGTAGATACCGACGGTGATGGTGATGTCGTGGACCAGGGCGATGAACGCGGCGGCCGCCATGCGCCACTCGAACGCGATCGCCAGGTAGATCACCACGAGGACCATGAAGATCCCCAGGCCCTGCCAGGCCTTGTTCGCGATCTGGTCGCCCCAGCTGGGGCCGACCAGGTCGGCGTTGATCTTCTCCGCCGGGACGTCCAGGTCCTTCGAGAGCTGGCCCTTGATCTGGTCCGACTTGGCGGTGTCGGTGCCCGAGATCTGGATGCGGAGGCTGCCGTCGCCGAGCTTCTGGACGATCGCGTCGTGGCCGGAGGCCTCTTCCGCGTAGGTCTCGGCCTGGGAGACCGAGGCGCTCATGTTCTTCGGGGTGGTGAAGACCGCGCCGCCCTGGAACTCGATGCCCATGTGCAGGCCGCGCACCGCCAGGCCGACGATGGCCGTGATGGTGATGAGGATGGAGATGCCGTACCAGAGCTTGCGGTTCTTGACGAAGTCGTAACCGATCTCACCGTGGTGCAGTCGGGCGCCGAGGTTGCCGAGCTTCCCCATCTCACGCCTCCTTCGGGTCGACGTGGCCGGCGGGACGGGCGGGGCGGCGGGTGCGGCGCAGCGGCGGCTTGGCACCCAGGCTCTTCGGATCGAGACCGGACCACTTGTGACCGCTCGCGAAGAACTTGCGCCGGGCCATCAGCGTCAGCAGCGGCTTGGTGAAGAGGAACACCACCACCACGTCGAGCAGCGTGGTCAGACCCAGGGTGAACGCGAAGCCCTGCACCTTGCCGACCGTGACGGCGAAGAGCACCGCGGCGGCGAGGAAGGAGACGAAGTCGGAGACCAGGATGGTCCGCCGGGCGCGCGGCCAGCCCCGCTCGACCGCGGGACGCAGCGACCGGCCCTCGCGGATCTCGTCGCGGACGCGTTCGAAGTAGACGATGAACGAGTCCGCGGTGATGCCGATGGCGACGATGGCACCGCACACGGCCGGCAGGTTCAGCGCGAAGCCGATGGCCGGACCGAGGAGCGACATGATCACGTACGTGAGGCCCGCGGAGACGAACAGCGAGGCGATGGCGATGAACGACAGACCGCGGTAGTAGACCAGCAGGTAGAGGATGACCAGAGCGAGGCCGATCGCGCCTGCGATGAGGCCTGCTTCGAGCTGCTCACCGCCGAGCGCGGCGGTGACGGTGGTGACGCTGTCCTCCTCGAAGGTCAGCGGCAGGGCGCCGTAGGACAGCATGTTGGCGAGGCCCTGGGCCTCTTCCTGGTCGAAATTGCCGGAGATCTCCGCGTTGCCGCCGGTGAGCGTCTGGCTCACGTACGGGTCGGAGACGACCTCGTTGTCCAGGACGATGGCGAACTGGTTCTGCGGGGACTGGTTCTGCGCGAGCTTGCCGGTGATGTCGGCGAACTTCTTGGCGCCACCGTCCGTGAACTTCATCGTGACGGTCCAGCCGGCGGCGGTCTGCGTGTTGTAGACGGCCTCGGACTCGTCGACGTCCGTACCGTCGACCGCTGCGGGGCCGAGGATGTACTTCTGCCACTGACCCTGCGCGTTCTGACCGCAGGCGAGCGTCGAGTCGCTCGGCTTCGCCCCTTCGCCGACCTTGGCCCGCGCCGCCTCGTCGGTGCAGTCCAGTGCCGCGTACTGGGCCTGGAGTTCGCTGTCGGCGTCGTTCGCGGGGGCGCTCGGGGGAGGCGACGCGTCGCCGGGTGCCGTGGCGGAGGGACTGGGGTCGGCCTTCAGGGCGTCGGTGAGGGCGCGGCCCTGGGTGGTGGCGCTCGCCGAGGGGGAGCCGGACGGCGACGAACTCGCCTCGCCCTTGTCCGTGGCCTTGTCGGTCGCCCCGTCGGTGGCCTTGTCGGTGGCGCCACCGGTGGCGCTCGGCGAGGGGCTGCCCGTCGCGGCGGGGCCGGACAGCTCGGTGGTGAGGACCGGGCGGAAGTAGAGCTTCGCCGTCGTGCCCACCTGCTCCCGGGCTTCCTCGGAGTCCGTCCCCTTGGGGATGTTGACGATGATGTTCCGGTCGCCCTGGGTCTGAACCTCGGACTCCTGGACACCGAGCCCGTTGACACGGCGTTCCATGATCTCGACGGCCGTGGCCATGTTCGTCTTGTTGATCGCCGACTCCTGGCCGGCCTCCGGCACGGCCCGGAGCGTGATGCTCGTGCCGCCGGCCAGGTCGATGCCGAGACGCGGAGTCGTGTGTCCGGAGGCGAACATGCCTCCCGTGAGCGCCACGATGGCGATCACGATCAGGGCCAGCGAGCGCCCGGGCTTACTCTGGGCGCTCGCGTTGTTTCCCTTTTTAAGTGCTGCCACCTTTGTGTACTCCCTCTCGTGCCGCTTCGCGCCGGGTAGGCGTCACCGGCGGCCATCACCTGGTGTCGGCATCCGTGCGAGCCGCCGCGCGGCACACGGTGGGCGCGGGCACGGCCCGCGCCCACCGGGGCGCGGCTACTTCGCGTCGGAACCGCCGTCGGACTTCTTCGCCTGCTCGTCCGTCTTCGCCTCGGCGGGCGCGGCGTCGGCGGTCGGCTCGTCGGCCGGCTCGTCGTCCGCGTCCTTCTTGCCGAGGTCGACGGGCCGGTCGTCGGAGGAGACGGCGGCGTCGGCGGCGGAGGCGTCGGTTTCGGTGAGGGAGGAGGCGTCGTCCGGGACGACGTCGGCATCGGACTTCAGGTCGTGCTCGATGCCGTGGACGATGCGGTTGTACTCCTCGTCGGTCAGGACAGCACCGATGGAGTTCTTGGCGAAGAGCAGCTCGACGCCCGGACCGGCGTCGAGGAGGACCGTGTCCTCGCTGACCTCCTTGACCGTGGCGTACATGCCCCCGATGGTGCGGACGCCCGAACCGGGCTGCATCTGGTTCCGCATGTCGGCGGCCTGCTGCTGCTTCTTCTTCGCCGACCGCGTCATCAGGAACATGGCCCCGATGAGCACGATGAACGGGAGGAGGGTCACGAGACTCACGGGTCGGTACTTCCTTCACACGACCGCGATGGTGAGCGGCCTGATGGTTGGGGGTGTGTGCGCCGCCGACAAGGACGGCATCGGCGGAGTCTAAGCGAGTCCGCGCGCATGGAACAACGCTCAGCGTGGCACCGGGGTTCCTGCTCCGGCGAATGTCCTCTTCGTGACGGGATCGTCACGCCCCGAACAAGTCCCGTTGTCCGTTTCCCGAACTCTGCGAACGCGGCGGGGTGAGGCCGAGATGCGCCCATGCGGCGGGGGTCGCCACCCGTCCGCGTGGGGTGCGGGCGAGCAGGCCCTCCCGTACGAGGAAGGGTTCGGCGACCTCTTCCACTGTCTCACGCTCCTCCCCCACGGCGACGGCGAGCGTGGACAGGCCCACGGGCCCGCCGCCGAACAGCTTGAGGAGGGCCTCCAGCACACCCCGGTCCAGGCGGTCCAGGCCCCGCTCGTCGACCTCGTAGACCGCGAGGGCCGCCGCGGCGGTCTCCTGGGTGATCCGACCGTCGGACTTGACCTGGGCGTAGTCACGGACCCGGCGCAGCAGACGGTTGGCGATGCGGGGTGTGCCGCGGGAGCGGCCGGCGATCTCGGCGGCGCCGACGGTGTCGATCTCCACGTCGAGCAGACCCGCCGAGCGGTGGATGACGCGTTCCAGTTCGGCCGGTCCGTAGAACTCCATGTGCGCGGTGAAGCCGAAGCGGTCGCGCAGCGGGGGCGGCAGCAGTCCCGCGCGCGTGGTGGCGCCGACCAGGGTGAAGGGCGGCAGCTCCAGGGGGATGGCGGTGGCGCCGGGGCCCTTGCCGACGATGACGTCGACGCGGAAGTCCTCCATCGCCATGTAGAGCATCTCCTCGGCGGGCCGCGACATGCGGTGGATCTCGTCGAGGAAGAGGACCTCGCCCTCCTGGAGGGAGGAGAGGATCGCCGCGAGGTCGCCGGCGTGCTGGATGGCGGGGCCGGAGGTGATGCGGATGGGGGCTTCCATCTCGGCCGCGATGATCATCGAGAGGGTGGTCTTGCCCAGGCCGGGAGCGCCGGAGAGCAGCACGTGGTCGGCGGTCGCGCCGCGCGCGCGTGCGGCGCGCAGCACGAGGTCGAGCTGCTCGCGGACCTTCTCCTGGCCGATGAACTCGCCCAGGTCCTTGGGGCGCAGGGCGGCCTCAACGGCCTGCTCCTCGCCGTCGGCGGACGCACCCACCAGCCGTTCGCCCGCGGCGTCCGTGTCGGTCGTGTCGTCCCAGTTCATCAGGTGTGCCTCGGCTCTCGGTACGGGCTATCGGGCGCGGTTCAGTGTCTGCAGGGCCGCCTTCAGCAGCTGCCCCACCTGGGGCGTCCCCGCGGCGGCCTCGGCCTGGGGTGTCACGGCGGAGACGGCCTCGTCGGCCTCGCGGGTCGCGTACCCGAGGCCGATCAGGGCCGCGTGCAGCTGGTCGCGCCAGCCGGTGCTGACCGGCGCGCCGACGGCGGGCGCCCCGAGCGGCTCGCCGAGGCGGTCCCTCAGTTCCAGGAGCAGCTTCTGCGCGCCCTTCTTGCCGATGCCGGGGACGGCGGTGAGCGCCTTCTCGTCGCCGGTGGAGACGGCTCTGCGCAGGGCGTCGGGGCTGTGCACGGCGAGCATGGCCTGGGCCAGCCGGGGGCCGACGCCACTGGCCGTCTGGAGCAGTACGAAGACCTGGCGCTCGTCGTCGTCGGCGAAGCCGTACAGAGTGAGCGAGTCCTCGCGCACGACGAGCGAGGTGGCGAGCTTGGCGGGCTTGCCGAGGCGGAGGGTGGAGAGCGTGTTCGGCGTGCACTGGACGGCCATGCCGACGCCGCCGACCTCGACCACCGCGGTGTCGGGGGCGAGGGCGGCGACCGTGCCGCTGACGAAGGCGATCATGCCGTACGGCCTTTCGGTGCGGGCGGGGCCTTGGGGGTCCGCGGGGCTTTCGAGGTGTGCAGGGCCACGGCCTGCTGGAGGCGGTTCTGCGCGGGAGCGCGCCAGATGTGGCAGATGGCGAGCGCGAGGGCGTCCGCCGCGTCGGCGGGCCTGGGCGGCGCGGCGAGCCGCAGCAGGCGGGTGACCATGGCACCGACCTGCGCCTTGTCGGCGCGTCCGCTGCCGGTGACGGCGGCCTTGACCTCGCTGGGGGTGTGCAGGGCGACCGGGATGCCCCGCCGGGACGCGCACAGGATGGCGACGGCGCTGGCCTGGGCGGTGCCCATCACCGTACGGACGTTGTGCTGGCTGAAGACGCGTTCCACGGCGACGTACTGAGGCCGGTACTCGTCCAGCCACTGCTCGATGCCCTGCTCGACGGCGACGAGGCGGTGGCCGAGGTCGGCGTCGGCGGACGTACGGACGACGCCGACCCCGATCATGGTGAGCGGTCTGCCCGCGACCCCTTCGACGACGCCGACCCCGCAACGGGTCAGTCCCGGGTCCACCCCCAGTACGCGCACGTGCACCCCTTCGCGGCTGAACCGCCGCCGCTCTCGCGGACCTGGCTGATCGCCGTCGGGATCCTCAATCGATGGTTGCGGTCCGTGGACGGTGATCTTTGACGTACGCCAGGCTATCGGCTGCCACTGACAGGAGCGGCGGGGGGGGGGGGGGGGGGGGGCGGGGGGGCGCCCCCCCCCCCGGGGGGGGGGGGGGGGGGGGGCCCCCACGCCACTGTTCGACTCGCAGGCGCCTCGGGCGTGCGCCTGCGGGGACGGAAGCGGCTGTCACCGATCGCTGCCGCGGGCAGAGGTCTCCCGCC
>NZ_JBIRNE010000021.1:0-130565 GCF_044331465.1 Streptomyces sp. NPDC017225
TACTGCAGGGGGGACCCTGTGGGAGAGTAGGACGCCGCCGAACAATCATTGCGAGGAAACCCCGCACCGGGAACGGTGCGGGGTTTTCTGCGTTTCAGGCCTGTTTACCAGGTTCCCTTTCAGGCCGGCTTCACCAGCTTCGCGTCGTACGCCAGGATCACCGCCTGGACGCGGTCGCGGGAGCCCGTCTTGGCGAGGATGCGGCCCACGTGGGTCTTCACCGTCGACTCGGCGAGGTGGAGGCGTTCCGCTATCTCGGTGTTGGTCCAGCCCTGGCCCATCACCCTGAGGATCTCGCTCTCCCGGTCGGTGAGAGCGGCCAGGCGCGGATCCGGGGCGTCCTCCGGCCGGGAAGCGGCCGGTAGATGGTGGACGTACGCGTCGAGTAGACGGCGGGTCAGACTCGGGGCCACCACCGCGTCGCCCGTCGCCACCGCGCGGATACCGGCGAGCAGTTCCTCCGGCTGGGCGTCCTTGACGAGGAAGCCGGAGGCACCGGCGCGCAGGCCGGCGTAGGCGTACTCGTCGAGGTCGAAGGTGGTGAGGATGAGGATCCTGGTGCGGCCTCCGGACGCGACGATGCGGCGGGTCGCCTCGATGCCGTCCAGGCCGGGCATGCGGACGTCCATGAGGACGACGTCGGGGTGGAGTTCGGCCGCCATGCGGGCGGCTTCGGCGCCGTTGGCCGCCTCGCCCAGGACCGTCATGTCGTCCTGGCTCTCCAGGAGCATCCGGAAGCCGAAGCGCTGGAGCGGCTGGTCGTCGGCGATGAGGACGGTGGTCACTGCGGGGGTTCCTCCGGTAGGTGCAGGTGTACGCGCCAGCCCTGCTCGGGGTGTGGGCGCGGGCCGGCCTCCAGTGTGCCGCCGTACAGGGAGGTTCGCTCCCGCATTCCGGGTAGCCCACGGCCGTCGGAGAGGGTGGGGGCCGGCCCGCCGCGGCCGGTGTCGGTGACGGTGAGGGCAACGGCGCCCCCGGTGTCGTAGGAGAGGTCGATGTGGGCGGTGGCGTCGGGGCCGGCGTGCTTGAGGGTGTTGGTGAGGGCCTCCTGGATGACGCGGTAGAGCGTCAGCTGGCGGCCTTCGGGGAGCGTGGGGTGGCCCTTGACCGTCGTACGGACGGGCAGGCCGGCCCTGCGGACTCCGTCGAGGAGTTGGCCGAGGTCGGTGAGGGCGGGTTGCGGGGCCAGTTCGGGCTGGGTGTGCGGCTGTTCGTCGTCGCGCAGGACGTCGAGCAGGCGGCGTAGTTCGCCCAGGGCCTGGCGGCTCGTGCTCCCGATGGCGTCCAGGGCCTGGGTGGCGCGTTCGGGAGACTTGGCGGCGGCGTAGCGGCCGCCGTCGGCGAGGCCGGTGATGACGGAGAGGTTGTGGCCGATGATGTCGTGCATCTCGCGGGCTATGCGGGCGCGTTCGGCGGCGGCGGCGAGCCGGAGTTGCTGGTCGCGTTCGGTCTCCAGGCGGCGGGCGCGGTCCTCGAGGGCCTCGGTGTAGTCGCGCCGGGTGCGGACGGTGATGCCGATGAGGGTCGCCGCGCCGATGGCGAGGAGCTGCGAGCCGACCTGCTGGTTCCAGGAGCCGGCGCTGTCTCCGTAGCGGGCCACCGTGACGCAGGTCGGGGTGACGACGAGGGCCACCGTCCACCACAGGTTGCGCAGCGGCCGGCGCAGGGCGATGTGGTGGACGAGGAGCAGCTGGAGCAGGGCCGCCTGGAGGGCGGCGCCGGACCAGGCGCTCGCGAGTGCCGCGGGCAGCGTCAGCAGGAGGGCGGCCCGGGGATGGCTGCGGCGCCAGAGGAGCGGGACGGACAGGGCGAGGCTGAGGGCGACGACGAGTCCGCCCGGGACGTCGGTGTTGTAGGCGATGTTGCGCCAGCCGTCGGAGGCGTCGATCAGGGCGGCCATCACCCAGAAGCCGCTGAGGAGCAGGTCCCACACGAGTGGACGGCGCCGGTCGGCCTCGCGGACCCGCCGGTTGACACGCTGGACGTACTCGGTGAGGGGTTCGGCCGGCCGTTCTTCCGGCGCGGGCTTCACGGGCTGCATTCGACCATGGTCGGGGATCCCGGCCCGGAGGGCGTCGTTCCGAGGGCCGGATATCAGGTGAGGGCCGTAGTACCCGGGTATTACGGTGGCCCGCATGAGTGCCTCGGTCCCCGGTGACTACGTGATCCGCTCCATACGTGCCGACGAGTGGCCGGCCGTGAAGGAGCTGCGGCTGCGCGCGCTGCGGGATCCGGTCGCGCATCTCGCGTACCTGGAGACGTACGACGACGCCGCGGCCCGGCCCGACTCCTACTGGCAGAAGCGGGCGGCCGACGCCGCCGAGGGCGCGTCCGGGGCGCGGCAGATCGTCGCGGTGGGACCCGGGGGCCGGTGGCTCGGCACGCTGACGGTGCTGGTCGAGGAGGCCGGGACGGTGGACTGGGCCGGGTTCCCCGTGGAGCGGCGACAGGGGCACGTGGTCGGGGTGTTCGTAAGGCCCGAGTGGCGGGGGAGCGGGCTGACCGGGGCGCTGTTCGGCGCCGGGGCGGAGTGGGCCTGGGCGAGCGGCCTGGAGGCGGTGCGGCTCATCGTGCACCCGGAGAACGGGCGGGCGCAGGGCTCGTACCGGAAGGCGGGCTTCGAACCGAGCGGGCGGACGGTGCCGCTGCCGGGCGGGCCCGGTGACCACGAGCTGGAGTTCGTGCTTGAACGGTGACCCGGTTTGCGAGGGCCCGGGTCTGGCGCCGTCACACCGGTAGTTCGTCGTGGGGCCAGCGGGCCCGGCCCTGTTCGCGGGACCGGAGCAGGGCCAGGGCCGGCATGCCCCGGTCCGCCCCGGTGGCCAGCAGCTCCGGGAGCTGGGGAAGCGGGGCCACGGCCGCGACGTCGTCCAGGACGAGCGTCATTGGTGGGTCGAGGCGACCGGAGGATGACCGTTCGGCCATGCGCCGGCCGCGCTCGACCACGCTTGAGACGAGCGCCGTCAGCAGGGGCATCGCGCCCGGGCTCGTCCGGGGGTCTTCGATGGATTCACCCACCACGTAAAGGGTTCCCTGTTCGTGGATGAAGGAATCCAAGGCGAGGGCATCATTTCGGTTGGGAGTGCACGCCTCGCGGATGTTGACCGTCGAGAGGGTGGCCAGGGCACGGGTCGTCAGCTGCTGGGCCATGTCCCGGCGTTCGGGGTGGGCCGTGAGGGCCCCTTCGAGCTCGCCCGCGGCGCCGGGTGCGGCCTTGGGGTGGGTACGGAGGATCCGTACGGCGTCCTGGATCTGGAGGCCCTGGGACCAGCGGTGGACGTGGCGGACGGTGCGGCCGTCGATGGCGGCGGCGTGGAGGTAGCTGCGCAGGAGCAGTTCGGCGGTGTCGCCGACCGCCTGGTCGAGCCGGGCGGTGGGGCGGACCGGGGTGAGGAGGCCGGCCGCCCTGCTCACGGCCGTCTGCCGGTCCTCGCAGCCCGCGGTGGGGGACCAGTGGAGGCGGGCCGGGGTGTCGCAGAGATGGCTCGGGTCGTAGAGGTGGCAGGGGCCGAGTTTCGCGCGGGCGTCCTTGGTGTCCGACCACAGGGCCGGGTTCGAGGTGATGACGAGGGCGGGGCCCGCCGCGTCGCGTACCGCACGGACGGCGGTCGAGTGGCGGGTGTCGGGCGGGCCGTAGTGCACCGTGACTTCGGCGCGGTTCGCCTCCCACCCGCTCGCCCGTCCGCCGTCGTTCCCGGGGGTGGGAGCGGATGCGGTGGCGGGGGTCAAGGGCTTCTCGGCCGGTGGTGTCTCCTGGCGTGGCGATCTCGGGGTCGGGACCTCGTGCGTCGGTGCGTCGTGCGTCGGTGCGTCGTGTGCCGGTGCCGGTGCCGGTGCCGGTGCCGGTGCGGGTGCCGGTTCAGGTGTGGGCTTCGGCTGTGGCTCAGGGGGCGGCTGAGGTCGTGACGCTCGCCGCTGCTGCCGCAGCGCCCGCCACCGGGCCACCGTGCCCAGTACGAAGACGGTCAGGACCACCAGCACCATCATCTGGCCGATGAACAGCCCCCAGAACAGCCCGTACCCGGAGAGTGCCGTCTCCGGGGTGTCCGGCCAGGCGCCGGGGATGTCCTGGGGCTCGGAGATCAGGTGGCGCATGGCCAGGGGTGTGCCGGAGAAGCTGACGCCGGCCGGCCAGGAGCCGTGGGCGAAGAGGGCGGACAGACCGGTCGCCGTCCACACCAGCACGGTCATGCCGAGGATGAAGGCGAGGATGCCGAGGAGCAGGCCGTCGGGAATGCCGCCCTGCTGGGCCGGCCGCCTGCCGTGATGGTCGCCCGGTCCGTCCGCTCTCATGCGTCCGGTCCCTCCCGTCTCATGCGTCCGGTGTCTCCTGTCTCATGCGCCCGGCCGCTCGCGTCTCATCCGCCCGGTCGCTCACGTCTTCCTGCGCCGCCGTCGATCCGGCCTGCTACGACACCGGACCTCCCGTGACACCGTGGATCCGGCTTCCTGTGACACCGTCGGTCCGGATCTCTACGCCACCGTCGATTCGGATGAGTCGCCGATGTGCTGTTCCATGAACGCCGCCGCCCGCTCCTCCGCCTCCAGTTCGGCGGCGCGCAGGGCGTCGTCGTTGAAGTCGGCGGAGGACTCGGTCATCGCCCGGTCGGTGAAGACCAGGGGGCGTTCGGTCTCGGTGATCAGGTGTTTGACCACCTGCACGTTGCCGTTGACGTCCCAGACCGCGATGCCGGGGGTGAGGGACGGGATGATCTCCACCGCCCAGCGTGGCAGGCCCAGGACGCGTCCCGTGGCCCGCGCCTCGTCGGCCTTCTGGGCGTAGATGGTCCGGGTGGAGGCCATTTTGAGGATGGCCGCGGCCTCTCTGGCAGCCGCCCCGTCGACGACGTCCGACAGGTGGTGCACCACCGCCACGAACGACAGGCCCAGCCGTCGCCCGAACTTGAGCAGCCGCTGGAACAGCTGCGCCACGAACGGGCTGTTGATGATGTGCCAGGCCTCCTCGACCAGGAAGATGCGCTTCTTCCGGTCGGGCCGGATCCAGGTGTGCTCCAGCCAGACCCCCACGATGGCCATGAGGATCGGCATGGCGATGGAGTTGCGGTCGATGTGGGAGAGGTCGAAGACGATGAGGGGCGCGTCGAGGTCGATGCCGACCGTCGTCGGGCCGTCGAACATGCCGCGCAGGTCGCCGTCGACGAGGCGGTCCAGGACCAGCGCCACGTCCAGGCCCCATGCCCGTACGTCGTCTATGGCGACGTTCATCGCCTCGGCCGACTCCGGCTCGGGGTGGCGGAGCTGCTCGACGATGTCGGTGAGGACCGGCTGGCGCTGGACGATGGTCTCGTTGACATAGGCGTGCGCGACCTTGAGCGCGAAGCCGGAGCGCTCGTCCAGGCCGTGCCCCATCGCGACCTCGATGATCGTGCGGAGCAGCGCCAGCTGGCCGGTCGTCGTGATCGCCGGGTCGAGGGGGTTGAGCCGGATGCCCTGGTCGAGTGCGGCCATCGGGTCCAGCCGGATCGGAGTTATACCCAGCCTCTGCGCGATGAGGTTCCATTCACCGGCCCCGTCCTCGCCCTGGGCGTCCAGGACGACGACCTGGCGGTCGCGGAAGCGGAGCTGGCGCAGCACGTACGTCTTCTCCAGCGCCGACTTGCCGTTGCCGGACTCGCCGAGCACCAGCCAGTGCGGGGCGGGGAGCTGCTGGCCGTACAGCTGGAAGGGGTCGTAGATGTAGCCCTTGCCGGAGTACACCTCGCGGCCGATGATCACGCCCGAGTCGCCGAGGCCGGGTGCGGCGGTGGGCAGGTAGACGGCCTGCGCCTGGCCCGTGGAGGTGCGGACCGGGAGGCGGGTCGACTCGACCTTCCCGAAGAGGAAGGACGTGAAGGCTTCGGTGAGGACGGACAGCGGGTCCCGCATCAGGCTCAGCCCCTACCTTCGGATGCCGGTGGCGAACGGAAGTGTGTTCACGAAGGCGCGATGGTGCTCACGGTCGCACCACTCCAGTTTCAGGTACGACTTGCCGGCCGAGGCCCTTATCGTCCGCTTGTCGCGGGCCAGTGCCTCGGGGGAGCGGGAGGAGACCGTGATGTAACCGACCAGGTTGACGCCGGCCGCACCGCTGGCGAGGTCCTCGCCGCGCTGGTCGAGACGCGAGTGGGCGGCCATGTCGCGCGGGTCGACGGTGCGGTTCATCTTGGCGGCGCGGGAGGCCTCGGCGTCGTCGTTGGTCTTCTCGGTCAGCATGCGTTCGATGGCGACCTCGGTGGGTTCGAGATCCATCGTCACGGCGACCGTGCGGATGACGTCCGGGGTGTGGACGAGGAGCGGCGCGAGGAAGTTCACGCCGACCGGGGTCATCGGCCACTCCTTGATCCAGGCGGTGGCGTGGCACCAGGGGGCGCGGGTGGAGGACTCGCGGGTCTTGGCCTGGAGGTAGGTGGGCTCCATGGCGTCCAGCTCGGCCGGCCAGGCGTTGCGCTTGGTCATCGCCTGGATGTGGTCGATGGGGTGGTCCGGGTCGTACATGGCGTGGATGAGGGAGGCGAGCCGTCCCTGACCCAGCGGCTGGCGTACGCGGATGTCGGCTTCCTGGAGGCGGGAGCAGATGTCGGTCAGCTCGCGCGCCATCACCACCGCGAGGCCCGCGTCCCGGTCCAGCTTGCGTCCGTTCTGCGGGCGGGCGGCGCGGGCCATGGTGTGCGCCTCGGCGGCCAGCTCGCGGGTGTAGTGCATGCAGGCGATGAGGTAGGCGCGGTGCTGCTCGCTGCTGGTGGACACCATGGACTGCAGCTGGTCGTACGACTGCCGCAGCCAGGGCGGCGACTTCTCGTCGCCGCGCTGGGAGACGTCCTTGGCGTGCGCGTCGGGGTCGGCCGGGAGGGTGCGGGCGAGCATCTGGATACGGGTGACGAAGCCGTCGCCGTTGGCCACGTGCTTGAGCAGGGTGCCGAAGCGGTCGACCAGGGCTTCCTGGTCCTCGGAGTCGCGCAGGCCGACGCCGGGGCCCTCGATCTCGATCGCGGCCGTCACCGTCTTGCGGTCGGCGTGCAGCAGTACGGCGATCTCGTCGGGGCCGAAGGGCGCCGCCAGCCACGTGATGCGGCCGATGCCGGGCGGCGGGCCGACCTCGACCTCCCGCCCGTCGATCCGGGTGCCGGCCTCGACGGCGCCGGAACGGTAGGTGGTGCCGCGGCGCAGCGTCCGCTTGAAGCTGCGGTTGATCTCGAACCACTTGTAGAACGTCCGGTGCTTGTACGGGACGTAGACCGCCGCCAGCGCGAGCATCGGGAATCCGACGAGCAGCACGATCCGGAGGGTCAGGACGGGGACGAGGAGCCCGCTCATCATGCCGAGGAACGCGCCGACGACGATCAGCGCGATCTCACCGGTCTCGCGGTTGCGGCCGACGATCGCGTTCGGCCGGGCGCGGCCGATCAGATACGTACGGCGGGGCGTGACCGGATGGGACACGTGGGACTCGGTCGTCAACGCCCGTCACCTCCTGTGCTGTTGCTACCGCTGGTGTTGCGGTTGGTGCTGGCGTGGGGCGTGTTCACCGGGCTGCCGGAGCGCGGTGCGGGTGCGGGTGCGGCGGAGGGGACATTTCCGCCGCCGCCGTTCGAGGGGCGCGAGCTGTGCGCGGCGACTCCGCCGGAGGCGGGGTTCGAGGGACGGGACGCGGAGGAGGACGACGACTGGCCGCCGCCTCCGCCGTCGCCGTTGTGGCGGGTGCTGTGGGTTCTGATGCCCTGGGCGACCAGGTTCGCCGGGGAGCTCATGACGGCCGCGGCCTTGCCCTCGGCGCCCTGCATGAGGCGGTTGTTGCGGCCGTTCGCGATCTCGTCGCCGAAGCCGGGGACGAAGCGGTAGATCATCGCGGAGGCGAAGATGGCCAGCAGGATGATCGCGAGGCCGGAGACGATGGCGGCGACGGAGTCGGGCCCCTCCTCCGTGGTCAGCGCGCCCGCGAGACCCAGCACGATGACGATCACCGGCTTGACCATGATCACCGCGATCATGATGCCCGCCCAGCGGCGGACATGGCCCCACAGGTTCTTGTCGACGAGGCCGGCGTAGACGACGACGCCGAGCAGGGCGCCGACGTAGAGCAGGACGGCTCGCAGATACAGCTCCAGGTACAGGATGCCCGCGGCGATGATCGACACGAAGGACACCAGGATCAGCATGATGGGGCCGCCGCCGATGTCGTTCCCCTGCTTCAGCGCTTCGGAGAACGTGCCGAAGAACGTGTCCGTCTGGTCCCCGGTGCCCTTGGCCAGGACATCGGTCACGGCGTCGGTGGCGGACACGACCGTGTAGAGGATCAGCGGGGTGAAGGCCGAGGCCAGAACGGTGAGCCAGAGGAATCCGATGGCTTCGGAGACCGCAGTGGTGAAGGGAACGCCGCGCACGGCACGCTTGGTGACCGCCAGCAGCCAGAGGATCAGGGTCAGGATCGCCGACGCCCCGAAGACGACGGCGTACTGCTTGAGGAACGTGCCGTTCGTGAAGTCGACTTCGGCGGTGTTCTTCACGGCGTCACTGAGGGTGTCGACGGTCCACGCAGCGGCCTCGGCGCAGCCCTTGGCGAGGGAGGAGAGGGGGTCGAGGGAGGAGGGGAGGGTGTCGGGGGTTCCCCCACCGCCTCCGCCTCCGGTGGAGCCGCCGCCACCGCTTTCGCCTCGTTCGCAGTAGTCCTTGGCGGGGCCGACGATGAGATCGCAGTTGTCATCCGACGGGGTCGGCGACGGTGTGGGTGCGGCGGCGGCACGGGTCGCCAGTAGCACGGCCATGGCCTGTACAGCGGTCAGGACGGCGCCGACCTTGAGTACGCGATGCGGGCTAGCGGGCATACGTGAACCCTCCGTACTCCAGGACGGCCTTGGACATCTCGTCGGCGCTGGAGGCCTTGTTGTCTCCGGGGACCGGCGCGGGGCCGTCCTTCTGGGAGAAGCTCTCGACCTTCCAGTCGTTGTCCGCCCAACGCAGTTGCAGGGTCATGGTGAACCAGTCACTGCTGACAGGGTCGGTGGTCTTCTCACCCGCGGTTCCGAACACGCCTGTGCACCAGACGTCCACGGACGCGGCGGTCTCGGAGTACTGCGTCGCCTTGGTGCCGATCGGCATGGTGCGTGACACGTAGGTGCTGCCGCCTGTGGCGTTGCCGTTCGCGTCCAGGCCGATGCTGCTCAGGAATTGCTTGCTGTACGCCTTGTCGAACTTGTCTCTCAGCGCAGCCTGCTTGTCCGCCACGAAGACCTGCTGGACGATCTCGGCCCGCCGGGCCGGCTTGAGGATGTCGGCCGAGACGAGAGTCGCCGCGTAGTTCGCCGCCGCGCTCTGCGCCCCCTGCTGGTCATGGGCGAAGCCCGCCTTTACCGGCTGCGTCCCACTGGGCGCCGTAGACGATGCCTTCGGCTTGTCCGCGGCTCCGTCGTCCGGGGATGCGGAATCGTCTCCTCCACGGTTCGCGAAAGCGATCGCCGCGAGGAGGAGGACGACGACGCCGACCACGGTGACCAGGCTCCGGGACGACGAGCGGCCGCCGCGCCGGGGGCCGCCGTAGCCGTCGTCGCCCCCGTCGGGCAGCCGGGTGCGTGTCTGACCGGTGCCGCCGTAACCGCGGGAGGAGTCCTGGTCGTCTCCGAGACTCATGCCGTGTACGCCCCCTCGACGTCGTGCCTGCCGTAGAAGTACGACGGTAGCCGCGCTGGTTCCCGCGCGGGCGCGGTGTGGTGACTCGACATCAGGGAAACGCAACCTCAGCCGGTTGGCACGACGGGCGGGTGGGATGGACGAGAAGCAGGTATGTTCACCGGGCTACACGGCCATCCCGTACACGATGGTGAAGAGCGTGCCGAGCGAACCGATGATGAACACGCCGGTGAGGCCCGCCACGATGAGGCCCTTGCCCTGCTCCGCGCTGAAGGTGTCGCGGAGCGCGGTCGCGCCGATGCGCTGCTTGGCGGCACCCCAGATGGCGATGCCGAGGCAGAGCAGAATCGCGACGGCCATCACCACCTCGATCATGATCTTGGCCTCGTTGCCCAGGCTGCCGAAGGGGCCCCAGTCCGGAGCGATCCCCCCGATGATCGTGTTGATGTCTCCCTCGTCGGCCGCAAAGAGCATGTAAGTCACCGCCCCTGTTGGGTAGTTCCGCACCCTCTGCGGACGTGCAGAGGTCAAGCCTCATTGTCGCTGACAATGACACCGGCGTATGTCGACTTGGCGTCATTGATTGGCGGGTTTCGTGCGAATAGCTTGCCACCGGTCCACGCCGGGCCCTAACAGGGTGGCGCGGACCGGTGGCCGAAGAGTCGTATGGTCACTCTGTGTATCACGTATGGTTACGCCGGGCAATGAGGCTGGGGCGCAACCTGTCGTGAGGTCGCGTCGTTGGGCCCTTCTGCGAAGTGGTCGAACTCGCCCGCCCGTACGCCGAACGCGAAGGCCTCCCACTTCTGACGATCCGTCGTGACGACGGTTCCCGGGGTGCCGGTGCCGTGGATGCGGACGGAGGTGTCGACGTCATCCTCGTGGGTGAAGGAGACCTGGACGGCCGCCGGTCGGGTGTTCGACCTCGGCGCGGCGAGGAGGGAGCCGAAGGCGGCGGGGGTGGCGGTGAGCAGGGAGCCGGTGGGGTCGCTGCTTTCGGTCGGATGGACGTCGGTGGCGCTGGCGCCGACGTGGAGGCAGGAGTCGCCCACCGGCCCCTACGCCCTCCGCATCCGGGGGTCTGCACCTGGTGCGGGCCTGCGCGGACGCGGTGGGTGCCGTGCTCCGCGAGACCGGTGCTTCCAAGTGCGGGAAGTTGCTGTGGGCGGAGTGCTCCAATGGTTGAGGGACAGTCACGAATGACGTGCGACATGGCCGGAAAGTGTTATTGAACGGCCCGGTCGTGGGGGAGGGTTGG
Source organism: Streptomyces sp. NPDC017225 (assembly GCF_044331465.1). Taxonomy (NCBI): domain Bacteria; kingdom Bacillati; phylum Actinomycetota; class Actinomycetes; order Kitasatosporales; family Streptomycetaceae; genus Streptomyces; species Streptomyces sp. NPDC017225. The sequence goes on from NZ_JBIRNE010000021.1 coordinate 10,883, forward strand.
GCCATGCGCAAGATGTGGGTCGGGGCCGGTGTCGCGGTCGCGGGCGGGCTGGGCTTCGTGATGCTGCTCGTCGTGGGCGTCTACCTCGTCGCCGGGGACCTCGCCGGCGGCGCCGGTGGTGGTTCCAAGATGCTCGCCAAGGGGTCGGTGCCCGCGGCGTACCAGCCGCTCGTGCAGAAGTGGGGCAATCACTGCCCCGCCATCAGTCCCGCGCTGCTCGCCTCCCAGCTCTACCAGGAGAGCCGCTTCAACCCGAAGGCGCAGAGCCACGCGGCGGCGCAGGGCATAGCGCAGTTCATCCCCGGGACATGGGCCACCCACGGGGTCGACGGGGACGGGGACGGGGACCGGGACGTGTGGGATCCGAACGACGCCATCCCGTCGGCGGCGTCGTACGACTGCTCCCTCGCCTCGTACGTGAAGGACGTGCCCGGGGACCCGACCAGGAACATGCTGGCCGCCTACAACGCGGGGCCCTACGCGGTGATCAAGTACCAGGGTGTGCCGCCGTACGAGGAGACGCAGAACTACGTAAAAACGATCACGACACTCGCGAAGAGCTTCGCCGCGCCCACCACCCGGGTCGATCCCTCCGAGCAGGCCGCCGGCGCCATCGCCTACGCGCAGGAGAAGCTCGGCACGCCCTATCTGTGGGGCGGGAACGGGACGGCCGACCAGGGAGGGCGGTTCGACTGCTCCGGGCTGACCAAGGCGGCGTTCGAGAGCGTGGGGATCGAGCTGCCCCGGGTGGCGAACGACCAGTACAACGCGGGGGCGCATCCCTCGCGGGACGAACTGCTCCCCGGTGACCTGGTGTTCTTCTCGGACGACCTCACCAACTCGCGGGCCATCCGGCACGTGGGGATGTACGTAGGCGGCGGATACATGATCAACGCGCCGCGGCCGGGCGCGGTGATCCGGTTCGACCCGATCGACACCCCTGATTACTTCGGGGCCACCCGGGTGACCGAGGATGGCGCGAAAGCGCTGCCCACGACGGTGTGAATGGCAGGGTTTGAACCCAGCGTGAAACCCTGCCCTGAGCTGCGACGACGTGTCTCTCTTCGATAACGTCTGCGTGATCATTCGGTGGAGCGTGGAACGTATCAACGGGGGTCGTGCGTTCCTGTTCACGTGTAGGTGTGCGGTGGGGGCCGAGCGGCTCCGGCGGATCTACGACCACGGGGGTGGCAGAAGAGGCGTGCGCTCGGTGCGCCGGAAGATATGACGAAGGGGCCGCAGCACCATGGCTGGACTCGCCGAATCCGGGTCGAACCCCGACGTCGAGCTGCTCTACGACATCAACGGCCTGGCCAAGGACGCGCCGCACTGGTTCGACCGGGTCATGGAGTTCGTGGGTGAGTACGGACTGCTGTTCGCGATCGTGCTGCTGGTGCTCTGGTGCTGGTGGTCCGTGCGGCGGCGCGGCGGTGAGGGAGCGGCGTCGAACGTCGCGGCACTGACGTGGGCGCCGTTGGCGGCCGGCGTCGCGGTGCTGGTCAACGTGCCGATACGAGGCTTCGTGGAGAGGCCCCGGCCGTTCAAGACCCATGACGGGCTCGAGGTCCTCGTCCAGGGGAAGGAGGACTTCTCCTTCGTGAGCGACCACGCCACGCTCTGCATGGCCCTGGCCGTCGCCCTGTTCGTCGCCAACCGGAAGTTCGGGCTCGTCGCGATCGTGCTGGCCGTGTTCGGCGGTTTCATCCGCGTCTACATGGGCGTGCACTACCCGACGGACGTCATCGGCGGCTTCGCCCTCGGTACGGCCGTCGCGCTGCTGCTGTCGCCGGTCGCCATGGCCCTGCTGACGCCGCTGACCCGGGCGATCGAGCGGTCGCCCCGGGTGGGATGGCTGGTCAGCGCGCGGGGGCGAGGCGACGCCGCCGGGCGGGACGCCGTGATTCCGGGGGCGCGCAAGGAGAGTGCCGGGGCGGGGGAGCGGGATCTCGCCGCCTGAGGCTGACTGACTGGCCGGCTCGCCGGCTGGTCGGCCGGCTGGTGTCACTGAAGGAACCGGCCCTGTTGATGGTGCGTACAGCGCCTTGGCGTAGTGCGTGAAGACGCGGTTTCGGTCGTACTGGCGTGTGGGACACGCTGGGCGCCCGGGCCGCGTCTTCGTCGTTTCGCGGGGTGCCGACGGCGCCCGCTCGAGGTCAGGCGGGCGCGTGCGCCTTCGCGTCCGTGCGGGCCAGGCTTCTGGCCCTGCGGGCCGGGCCTCGCCAGCCGCAGGTGCAGCGGGCCAGGCAGAAGGGGCCCTGTTCGACCGTCGTCGTGAGGTGTTCCGGGATGTCCTGGGGGGCCTCGAGACCTTCCTGCTGCGCCACGCCCACAACGTTACCGGGGTCGCCTGCCCCTCGTTAACCGGGACGGCAGGGGGTCCGGAACGGGCGTGACGGCTGGAGTAGGTGGCGATGATCCGATGGGAGAGGGAGCGGCGGCGGAGGAGGACGGTGGGCGGGGGCATCGCCCTCGCCGGGGGCGTGGTCTGTGTGTGTCTGGCCGGGGGCGGGTGCTCCTGGCAGGGGGCCGCCGTCCAGGGGGCGGGCGGCGCCGGCGGTGATCCGGTGGCCGTGCTGCACCGGGCCGCCGACCGGCTGGTGGCCGCCGGGAGCGCCAAGGCGCGTACCGCGATGGAGATGGCCAGCGGCGGGACGCGGGTGACCATCCGGGGCGAGGGTGTCTACGACTTCGAGGGGCGGCTCGGGCGGCTGAAGGTGCGCCTGCCCCAGGACCCGGCGGGGTCGAGTGAGCACCGGCCGATCACCGAGCTGCTCGCCCCCGGCGCCCTGTTCATGAAGAACCGGGGAGCCGGTGTGCCCGACGACAAGTGGGTGCGGGTGGAGATCGCCTCACTGTCCGACGGGAACCTGGTGACCGGCGGGGCGACGGACCCGTTCGCCGCCGCCGAGGTGCTGCTGGGGACGCGGACGGCGACGTACGTGGGGCGGACGGAACTCGCGGGGATCCCGGTACGGCACTACCGGGGGACCGCCGATCTCGCCCGGGCGGCGCGGGACGCCTCGGACGGCAACAGGGAGGCGCTGGCCGCGGCGGCCGAGGGGTTCGCCACCGCCGAGGTGCCGTTCGACGCCTACCTCGACGACGAGGGCCGTATCCGCAAGATCCGGCACCGCTTCAGCTTCGCCAACGGACGGGACGAGGGCACCGTCGCCGTCACCTCGACGACGCTGCTCTACGATTTCGGCGCCGCCGTCCGCGTACGGCTGCCGGAGGGGCAGGACATCTACGCCGGCAAGATCGCCGCGGAGCCGGGGGAGGCCGGCAAGGACTAGCCCTTCCGTGCCATGCGCGGTGTGTAGGCCGCTCCCTACTCTAGGAATTCGGTGTCGGCAGAGACGAGGTGACGCGCGTGGCTCCGGTCGGCGGTACGACGGTTCAGGACCACGTGGCCCTCGCCGAGATCGAGCTGTGCGGCGAGCTGATCATCGCTGCGTCGGCCGCCCGGGAGCGGCTCAGCCTGGAGAGCATCGACGAAGTGCTGCGGGTGACCGAGGAGCGACGGGCCGGAGCCGATCAGTAGGAGACCGCCAGTAGACCGGCAGGAACCGGCGGGAGATCGATCACCGGTCACCCGGTCACCCGGTGCCGGCGACGGCCCGTCGGCTTCGGGTCATGTGCGCAGCAGGCGGGCGATCGCCTTCGTCGCCTCCTCCACCTTCGCGTCGATCTCGGCGCCGCCCTTGACGGCCGCGTCGGCGACGCAGTGGCGCAGGTGCTCCTCCAGGAGTTGCAGGGCGAAGGACTGCAGGGCCTTGGTGGAGGCGGACACCTGCGTGAGTATGTCGATGCAGTAGACGTCCTCGTCGACCATCCGCTGCAGGCCGCGGACCTGGCCCTCGATGCGGCGCAGGCGCTTGAGGTGCTCGTCCTTCTGCTTGTGGTACCCGTGGACGCCGCGGTCGTGGTCGGTCACGATCTCGGCCGTCTCCACCGCGTCCGCGACGGGGGCGGGGGAGGGCGCACCTGCGCCGGCCTCAGTGGTCGTCATCGCGTCCTCCTGTTGTGGGGCAGAGCGGGATTGCCGGCATTGCGGACATTGCGAGCAGAGTGGGCAACGGTTTGGGGTGGATAGCGGACATATACCCCTGACGGGTATATGGTAACGAACTTTGCGGGGTAGAGGGGCCTTGGCAGTGTCCCGGCGTCGCCCCCCTGCTCATCACTGTGCCTGATGGGCGACACTGGGGGACGGCCCGTTAGCAGTGGCCGGATGATGCGCCTAGCATCAGCCTGACCGAAACCCATGCACCCCGAGGACCCCACGTGCGCTTTCGTCTAACCCCCAGGGAGACGAGCTTCTACGACATGTTCGCCGCCTCAGCGGACAACATCGTCACGGGCTCCAAGCTCCTGATGGAACTGCTCGGGGCGGACGCATCCGCCCGGGCCGAGATCGCAGAGCGTATGCGGGCCGCCGAACACGCGGGTGACGACGCCACGCATGCGATCTTCCACCAGCTGAACTCCTCGTTCATCACACCGTTCGACCGCGAGGACATCTACAACCTCGCGTCGTCCCTCGACGACATCATGGACTTCATGGAGGAGGCCGTCGACCTGGTCGTCCTCTACAACATCGAGGAACTGCCCAAGGGCGTCGACCAGCAGATCGAGGTACTGGCGCGGGCCGCCGAGCTGACCGCCGAGGCCATGCCGAACCTGCGCACCATGGACAACCTCACCGAGTACTGGATCGAGGTCAACCGGCTGGAGAACCAGGCCGACCAGGTCCACCGAAAGCTGCTCGCCCACCTCTTCAACGGCACGTACGAGGCCATCGAGGTGCTGAAGCTGAAGCAGATCGTGGACGTTCTGGAAGAGGCGGCCGACGCCTTCGAGCACGTGGCGAACACGGTGGAGACCATCGCGGTCAAGGAGTCCTGACCCTTTCATGGACACCTTCGCACTGGTCGTGACCATCGGGGTCGCGCTCTTCTTCACGTACACCAACGGTTTCCACGACTCGGCGAACGCGATCGCGACGTCCGTCTCGACGCGTGCGCTGACGCCCCGTGCGGCGCTCGCGATGGCCGCCGTCATGAACCTCGTCGGCGCGTTCATGGGGTCCGGGGTCGCCAAGACCGTCAGCGAGGGGGTCATCGAGACCCCCGAGGGCTCGAAGGGGATGGGGATCCTCTTCGCGGCGCTCGTGGGCGCGATCGTCTGGAACCTCATCACCTGGTACTTCGGTCTGCCCTCCTCGTCCTCGCACGCGCTGTTCGGCGGCATGGTCGGGGCGGCGTTGGCCGGGAGTACGACCGTGTACTGGCAGGGGGTCGTCGACAAGATCGTCATCCCCATGTTCGTCTCGCCGGTGATCGGCCTGCTCGCCGGGTACCTGGTGATGACCGCGATCATGTGGATCTTCCGGCGGTCCAACCCGCACAAGGCCAAGCGGGGCTTCCGTATCGCGCAGACGGTGTCGGCGGCGGGCATGGCGCTGGGGCACGGTCTCCAGGACGCGCAGAAGACGATGGGCATCGTGGTGATGGCGCTGGTCATCGCCGATGTCGAGGACTACGGCGATCCCATCCCGGTGTGGGTGAAGATCGCCTGCGCGCTGATGCTGTCCGCGGGGACGTACGCGGGTGGCTGGCGCATCATGCGGACGCTGGGGCGGAAGATCATCGAGCTGGATCCGCCGCAGGGGTTCGCCGCGGAGACCACGGGTGCCTCGATCATGTTCGGGTCGGCGTTCCTGTTCCAGGCGCCGATCTCGACGACGCATGTCATCACGTCGTCGATCATGGGCGTGGGGGCGACGAAGCGGGTGAACGCCGTGCGGTGGGGCGTCGCGCGGAACATCATCATGGGGTGGTTCATCACGATGCCGGCGGCCGCGGTGGTGGCCGCGGTGTCGTTCTGGGTCGTGAATCTGGCGTTCCTGTAGCTCGGTACCCGCGGCTGCGTAGCTGCTCAAGTTAAGAGGGCCCGCCCCCGGTGAACGGGGGCGGGCCCTTGTGCTCCTCGCGGTGGCACCGCCATGCAGCACCGCGAGGGGACTGGGTTCGGGCCTAGCCGAAGCGGCCCGAGATGTAGTCCTCCGTGGCCTGGACCGACGGGTTGGAGAAGATGCGCTCCGTCTCGTCGATCTCGATCAGCTTGCCGGGCTGGCCGACCGCCGCCAGGTTGAAGAACGCCGTACGGTCCGAGACGCGCGCCGCCTGCTGCATGTTGTGCGTCACGATGACGATCGTGAAGCGCTCCTTCAGCTCGCCGATCAGGTCCTCGATGGCGAGGGTGGAGATCGGGTCCAGGGCGGAGCAGGGCTCGTCCATGAGCAGGACGTTCGGCTCGACCGCGATCGCGCGGGCGATGCACAGGCGCTGCTGCTGACCGCCGGAGAGGCCGGAGCCCGGCTTGTTCAGGCGGTCCTTCACCTCGTTCCAGAGGTTGGCGCCGCGCAGGGACTTCTCGACGACGTCGTCCAGTTCGGACTTCTTGAACTTGCCGTTGAGCTTCAGGCCGGCGGCGACGTTGTCGTACACCGACATGGTCGGGAACGGGTTCGGCCGCTGGAAGACCATGCCGACCTCGCGCCGCACGGCCACCGGGTCGATGCCCGCGCCGTACAGGTTCTCGTCGTCGAGCATGACCTTGCCCTCGACCCGGCCGCCCGGCGTGACCTCGTGCATGCGGTTGAGCGTGCGCAGGAACGTGGACTTGCCGCAGCCTGAGGGGCCGATGAAGGCCGTCACCGAGCGGGGTTCGACGGTCATCGAGATGTCCTCGATGGCCAGGAAGGAGCTGTAGTAGGCGTTGAGGCCGCTGACATCTATGCGCTTGGCCATGGAAATCACTGCTTCTTTCGGGTCGCTGACTGTCTTCGCCTTGGCCGCGTCAGCGGCCGGCCGTGCGGCTGGGCCGCATAGATGTCACTTCGGGGCCTTCCAGCGGGCGATGCCGCGGGCCAGAAGGTTGAGGATCATGATGAACGCGATGAGCGTCAGGGCCGCGGCCCAGGCGCGATCGTACGCCGCGCCGGCACCGGCGCTGTTGGAGTACTGCAGATAGATGTACATCGGCAGCGATTCCTGCGCGTCCTGGAACGGGTTCGCGTTGATGAAGTCCGTGCCCCAGACCAGCAGCAGCACGGGGGCCGTCTCGCCGGTGATGCGGGCGACGGCCAGCATGACGCCGGTGGTGATGCCGCCGATCGACGTCGGCAGGACCACCTTCAGGATCGTGCGCCACTTCGGCACGCCGAGCGCCAGGGAGGCCTCGCGCAGCTCGTTGGGGACGAGCTTGAGCATCTCCTCGGTGGAGCGGACGACCACTGGGATCATCAGGATCGCCAGGGCCAGCGAACCGGCGAAGCCGGACGGGCCCATGTCCAGCATCAGGATCCAGGTACTGAGGATGAAGAGACCGGCGACGATCGACGGGATGCCCGTCATGACGTCGACGAAGAAGGTGACGGCCTTGGCGAGCTTGCCGCGCCCGTACTCGACCAGGTAGATCGCGGTCAGCACACCGACGGGCACGGAGATCACCGCGGCGATGCCGACCTGCTCCAGGGTGCCGAGGATGGCGTGGTAGATACCGCCGCCGGGCTCGGAGTCCCGGACCACGCCCATCGAGTGGGTGAGGAAGTAGCCGTCGAGGACCTTCACGCCGCGCTTGACGGTCGCCCAGACCAGGGAGGCCAGCGGGACCACGGCCACGATGAACGCGACCCAGACCATGCTGGTCGCCACCCGGTCCTTGGCCTGCCGCCCGCCCTCGACGCGCGCCGAGATGCCGTACGTGCCCAGGATGAAGAGGACCGCGGCGATCAGGGCCCACTGGATGCTGCTGTTCAGCCCGGCCGCGGCGCTGATGCCCAGCCCGGCGGCGATCGAGCCGGCGGCGACCGCCCAGAGGAACCACTTGGGCAGCGTGGCGCCGCGCAGCGAGCTGCGGCCGGCGGGGGTAAGGGTTGCGTTGCTCATGCGTTGGCCCCCGAGTACTCCTTGCGGCGGGCGATGATCATCCGGGCCGCGCCGTTGACCAGCAGGGTGATGACGAAGAGGACGAGACCGGAGGCGATCAGCGCGTCACGGCCCATCTCGCTCGCCTCGTTGAACTTGCTGGCGATGTTCTGGGCGAAGGTGCCGCCGCCCGTGTCGAGCAGGCTGAGGTTGATCTCGAAGCTGGAGGAGAGCACCATCGCCACGGCCATCGTCTCGCCGAGCGCGCGGCCGAGGCCCAGCATCGAGGCGGAGATGACGCCGGAGCGGCCGAAGGGCAGCACCGACATGCGGATGACCTCCCAGCGCGTGGCGCCGAGGGCCAGTGCGGCCTCCTCGTGCATGCGCGGGACCTGCCGGAAGACCTCACGGCTGACGTTGGTGATGATCGGCAGGATCATGATCGCGAGCAGGATGCCCACGGTGAACAGCGAGCGCGGCGCGCCGTCGTTCCATTCGAAGACGCCGGTCCAGCCGAGGTAGTCGTCCAGCCAGCCGAAGAGCCCCTCCATGTGCGGCACGAGGACGAGCGCGCCCCACAGGCCGTAGACGATCGAGGGCACTGCGGCGAGCAGGTCGATCACGTACCCGATCAGGCCGCCCAGCTTGCGCGGCGCGTAGTGCGTGATGAACAGCGCGATGCCCACCGCGATCGGGACCGCGACGGCCATCGCGATGACCGACGACACGACGGTGCCGAAGGCCAGGACCGCGATGCCGAACTCCGGCGGCATGCCGGTCGGGTTCCACTCGAGGTAGGTGAAGAAGTTGGCCTCGTTCTCGCTGATGGCGATCGAGGCGCGGTAGGTGAGGAAGGCCGCGATGGCGGCCATGATGACCAGCACGAGGATGCCGGACCCGCGGGAGAGCGCGAGGAAGATCCGGTCGCCGGGGCGGGTGGCGCCGCGTGCGGCGCGGCTGGTGCCGCCTCCGGGGGGCTGGTGCGGTACGGGGGCTGGTGCCGGCTTCTGGGGGTCAGTGGTTATGTCCATCGGGTTTCTCCGGTCTGCGGAGCCGTCGTACGCGGCGGCTCGGGCGGAGCCGTCCGTCTCGGGGGGCTCCTGGCGGCGGTGCACCGGACGGTGCGGTCCGGCCCCCGCGCGGGGGCCGGACCGCACTCGGGTCAGCTCAGGCCCGAGATGGTCTCGCGGACCTTGGTGATGATCTCGGCGGGCATCGGGGCGTAGCCGGCGTCCTTCAGCAGGCCCTGGCCGTCCTCCGAGGCGATGTAGTTCAGGAAGGACTTGGCGGCGGGCAGGGTCTCCGCCTTGTTGCCCTTGTCGCAGACGATCTCGTACGTCACGAGGACGAGCGGGTAGGCGCCGTCGGCCTCCGGCGTGTAGTCCAGCTCCAGCGCGAGGTCCTTGCCGGTGCCGACGACCTTGGCCGCGCCGATGGCGGCGGTGGCGTTGTCGACGGTGGCCTTGACCGGCTCGGCCGCCTCGGTCTTGATGTCGACGGTCTTCACGCCGCCCTTGGCGTACGACAGCTCGAAGTACGAGATGGCGCCCGAGGTCTGCTTCACCTGCTGGGCGAGGCCGGAGGAGCCCTGCGCGGACTGGCCGCCCTTGGCCTCCCAGGACTTGCCGCCCTCGTACTTCCAGTCCTGGGGCGCGGCGGCCTTCAGGTACTTGGTGAAGTTGTCCGTGGTGCCGGACTCGTCCGAGCGGTGGAAGGCCTGGATCTTGAGGTCGGGCAGCTTGGCCTCGGGGTTCAGCTTGGCGATCGCCTCGTCGTTCCAGTTGGTGATCTTGCTGTCGAAGATCTGGGCGAGCGTCGGGGCGTCCAGGACGAGCGTGTCGACGCCGGGGACGTTGAAGCCCACGGCGATCGGGCCGCCGACCATCGGCAGGTCGATGGCCTGGCCGTCCTTGCAGACTTCCTTGGACTTCGCGATCTCGTCGGGCTTCAGCGCCGAGTCCGAGCCGGCGAAGGCGGTCTGGCCCTGGAGGAACGCGGTGATGCCCGCGCCGGAACCGGTCGGGTTGTAGTTGAGCTGTACGTCCTTGCAGGCGGCGGCGTACTGCGCGACCCAGGCGTCGATCGCGTTCTTCTGGGCGGAGGAGCCGGAGGCCTGGATCTGGCCCTTGGCGTCGTCGCACTTGATGTTGCTGTTGGCGGCGGCGCTGGCGTCACCGCCGCTGCTGTTGCCGCCGGTGTCGTCGGAGCCGCACGCCGTGAGGGCCAGGGCGCCGGAGACGGCGAGAGCACCGAGAGCGAGGGCCCGCCGGTTCATGCGCTGAAGCTTCACTGAGGGAGTTCCTTCCAGGAGCCGCCGTCCTGAATCCGGCGGCGTGCGAGGAGTGGCGTTGAAGACGATGAAGACGATTGATCAAGACTGGGTGATACGGACGCCTTTTCGAGGTGCGACTCGTATCGCGTAAGGCCGAAAGTAGGCAGAACAGGTGAAGGCGCCAATGGGCGTAAATGAACGCGGGGTGAACCCCTGTGGACGGTGCGGTGAGGTCACGGAACGCTTACGTCAAGGACACGGAGTGGTTCCGGGCAGGTGCGTCGCCAGCAGGGCGTCGACGAGGGGCCGGTCCAGGGGGCGGGTGAGGCGGGCGCGGGCGGCCTCGGGCGCAAGCCACAGGATGCGGTCGACCTCGTCGGACGGCGTGAAAGCGCCGGTGGTGGCCGCCGCCGCCCAGTACCGGACCTCCTTGGGGCGGCCGTTCGCGACGTAGCGCACGGTGGGCAGCTCGGCGCCCGGCGCCGCGGCGTACCCCGTCTCCTCCGCGACCTCGCGCAGGGCGCCCGCGAGGGGGTCCTCGCCGGGCCGCAGCTTGCCCTTCGGGAGCGACCAGTCGTCGTACTTCGGGCGGTGGACGAGGCAGAGCTCCAGGCCGGCGGGGCGGGGAGCGCGGCGCCACAGGACGCAGCCCGCCGCGTGGACGGTGGGGGTGGTGGGGGCGTCGGAGGGAGTGGCGTCCTCGGCGGGGTTCACGGTGCGCTCGCGCCTCCTGTCCTGTGGCGGGCGCGCGGCGGAACTACGGCAGCCTGATGGGTTCCTTGCGCCAGCTGTGCTGGAACGCGTACCTCGCCGCCTCCACCTCATGCCGCTGGTCGGCGTGGAGCACGCCGAGCGCGTACGCCGTCGCCGGGGCGATGCGCGGCGTACGGGCGGCCTGGGCCGCGGCGGCGGCGGCCTCCGAGGCGTCGCGGTGACGGTTCAGGGCCTCGTCGGCGGCCAGGATGCGCACGTCCACACAGTCATCGGCGTCGTCGGTGGTGGCATCGGCATGGTCGGCGCCTTGTGCGCCATGTACGCCTTGCGTGACTTCCGCGTTCTCGGCGGTCAGTACCTCGAGCGCGTACCGGTGCAGGCGCAGCAGCAGGCGGACCTGGTGCCACGGGGCGTCCTGGGGGTGTGGGGCCGGGTCGGGGGAGAGGCCGTGGATCAGCGCCTCCGCGTTGTACGGGTTCCCCGCGGTGACCAGGGGGAGGGCGGCCACGGCGTCGGTGAGGCGGTCCTCCGCGGCGGCTGCCAGGGGGCGGAGGCCGGTGGGCGGCGAGGCGGTGGCGGGGCCGGTGGTCCTCAACGGCACCTCGCTGGCCAGTAAGGCGACCTTGTCGGCGACCGCGTGGAAGCGGCTGCTGCCCAGTGCCTGGAGGGCGGTGGAGTGCGCCCGGGTGCGGGCCAGGGTCAACTGGCGGTCGAGCAGTGCGCCCGCCTTGGCCGCGCCCACGGTGAGGTTGCCGCGGTCCGGGGGCGCCGGGCGGGTGGCGGGCACGGTGACGGACACGGCGGCGGCGGTGCGGCCCGCCGGCTGCTGGGCCGGGAACGCCGACGAGCCCGACAGCCGGTGCAGCGCCTGGAGCAGCCGTTCCAGACGGGACGCGTACGAGTGCTCCAGCGCCAGCGTGCCGGACAGCCAGGCCAGCTCGGGGCGCAGGCTCTCCGCCCAGTCGGGGTCCAGCAGCGGCTGGAAGGTGTGCAGGGTGGCGCTGAGGCGGCGGGCCGCCCGGCGCAGGGCACGGGCCGCGTCGACGTGGCCGGCGGGCGGGGCGGCCCGGTCCGAGCCCTGGGCGCCGTTCGCGCCGGCGCCCGCTCCTGCCCCCGCGCCCGCTCCCGACTCCCGGTGCAGGCGCAGGGCGCGGAGGAACTCCGTGGCCTGGGCGCGCAGATAGCTCGCGAGGGTGTCCCCGTCCGTGGGTGCCGGCGGCCGGGCGGTCGCCGTGGGGTGATCCGTCGGTTCAAGGTGTCGCTGTGCCACGCCGGCGCCTCCGGGCGTCTATGAGCATCTCCTGGACGTTGCGCAGGGGCTGGCCGTCCGCGTCGGTCGCGTGCCGGGTCCACTCGCCGTCCGGGCCGAGGTGCCAGGAGGCGGTGCTGTCGGACATACCGGTCTCCAGCATCCGGCTGAGGGCCGCCCGGTGGGCCGGGTCGGTGACCCGGACCAGCGCCTCTATCCGGCGGTCGAGGTTGCGGTGCATCATGTCGGCGCTGCCGAACCAGACCTCCGCCTCGCCGCCGTTGCCGTAGGCGAACACGCGCGAGTGTTCGAGGAAGCGGCCGAGGACCGAACGGACCCGGATGTTCTCCGACAGGCCCGTCACCCCCGGGCGCAGCGCGCAGATGCCGCGCACCCACACGTCGACCGGGACACCGGCCTGCGAGGCGCGGTAGCACGCGTCGATCACGGCCTCGTCGACCATCGAGTTGACCTTGATGCGGACGTAGGCGGGCCGGCCGGCGCGGTGGTGCTGGATCTCCTTGTGGATCCGTGACACCAGGCCGTCGCGCAGGGACTTCGGCGCGACGAGGAGGCGGCGGTAGGTCTCGCGGCGGGAGTAGCCGGAGAGCCGGTTGAACAGGTCGGAGAGGTCGGCGCCGACCTGCGGGTCCGCGGTGAGCAGGCCCAGGTCCTCGTAGAGGCGGGCCGTCTTCGGGTGGTAGTTGCCCGTGCCGACGTGGCTGTAGCGGCGTAGCGTCTCGCCCTCCTGGCGGACGACCAGCGACAGCTTGCAGTGGGTCTTCAGGCCGACCAGCCCGTAGACGACGTGGCAGCCGGACTCCTCCAGCTTGCGGGCCCACTTGATGTTCGCGTGCTCGTCGAAGCGGGCCTTGATCTCGACCAGCACGAGGACCTGCTTGCCGGACTCGGCCGCGTCGATGAGCGCGTCGACTATCGGGGAGTCGCCGGACGTCCGGTACAGCGTCTGCTTGATCGCGAGGACGTCGGGGTCGGCGGCGGCCTGCTCAAGGAAGGCCTGGACGGAGGTCGAGAAGGAGTCGTACGGGTGGTGGAGGAGTACGTCGCGGCTGCGGAGGGCGGCGAAGACGTCCGGCGCGGACGCGGACTCCACCTCGGCCAGGTCACGGTGGGTGCCGGCGACGAACTTCGGGTACTTCAGCTCGGGCCGGTCCAGGCCCGCGATACGGAAGAGGCCGGTGAGGTCGAGGGGGCCGGGGAGCGGGTAGACCTCGGCCTCGCCGATCTTCAGCTCGCGCACGAGGAGGTCCAGGACCTCGCGGTCGACGGACTCCTCGACCTCCAGGCGTACGGGCGGGCCGAAGCGGCGCCGCATGAGCTCCTTCTCGAGTGCCTGGAGGAGGTTCTCGGCGTCGTCCTCCTCCACCTCCAGGTCCTCGTTGCGGGTGAGGCGGAAGGCGTGGTGCTCCAGGACCTCCATGCCGGGGAAGAGCTCTTCGAGGTGGGCGGCGATGACGTCCTCGATGGGGACGTAACGGCCCGGGGCGGCTTCCAGGAACCGGGAGAGCAGCGGGGGGACCTTGACCCGCGCGAAGTGCCGGTGGCCGGTCACCGGGTTGCGGACGACGACCGCGAGGTTGAGGGAGAGACCCGAGATGTACGGGAAGGGGTGCGCCGGGTCGACCGCGAGAGGGGTGAGGACCGGGAAGATCTGGTGCCGGAAGAGGGTGAAGAGGCGGGCCTGCTCCTTCTCCGCCAGCTCGCTCCAGCGGACCAGGTGGACGCCCTCCTCGGCGAGGGCCGGCAGGACGTCCTCGTGGAAGCAGGCGGCGTGCCGGGCCATGAGTTCGCGGGAGCGGGCCCAGATCATCTCCAGCACCTCACGGGGCTGGAGGCCTGAGGCGGAGCGGGTGGCGACGCCGGTCGCGATGCGGCGCTTGAGGCCGGCGACGCGGACCATGAAGAACTCGTCCAGGTTGCTGGCGAAGATCGCGAGGAAGTTGGCCCGCTCGAGGAGGGGCGTGTTCGGGTCCTCGGCGAGTTCGAGCACACGCTCGTTGAAGGCGAGCCAGCTGCGTTCGCGGTCCAGGAAGCGGCCCTGCGGGAGCTGCGCGCCGCCGGCCTGGGACTCCTCCGACTCCTCGTAGGCGTCGAGGTCGGCGTCGATGTCGGGTTCCAGATCGGAGACCGTGGCGGCCACCGTGTGCGGGCGGTGCGCGGCTATGGAGCCCACGGAGGGCTGCGTGTGCTGGACCTCTGCCTGGGTGTTCGGCTGCCTCATGAACCCATTCTTCCGCGCCACGCGCAGGACAGGCGCGTCGGAAGGCGCGGAATGTTCTGCTCCGGGTGGCACGGTCGGTTTCATTCGGTGAGCGTCGCAAGGCTGTCTGAATCGATGGTTACGGGGACATGACGTGTGGGATAGCGGCGGGCTTCCGGCGGTGGTGTCCGTGGGTGCCTGCGGGTGCCTGCGGGTGCCTGCGGCGGCCTGCGCGGGTTCGGCCGGGGTCCCCGCCGGGCGGCGGGGCGGCGGTCGTGCGGCGTCGGGGTCTCCGCCGGGCGGCGGGGCGACGGCCCTGCGGCGTCGGGGTCTTCGCCGGGTGACGGGGCGGCGGTCGTGCGTTCGGGGCGGTGCTGGGCGAGGGGATGACGGTCGTCGTTCGGGGCCGCGTCGGGTGACGGGACGACGGTCTTGCGTCCGGGTCCGCGCTGGGCAACGGGGTGAGCGTGCGGCGCCGGGGTCTCCGCCGGGTGACGGGGTGACGGGCCCGTGTGCCGTGCGGGGCGACCGGATGACGCGTCCGTGTGCCCCGGGTGGGATTTCCGCCTGCGATCGTGTGAACCGGTGGGCCGGGCTCGTCCGATGAGGAGACGTGAGCGAAACGAGAAGCGACGGGGAGCTGTTGCGGGCCGTCGCGGCGGACGCCGACCGGCGCGCCTTCGAGGAGCTGTACCGCCGGTACGCCCCCTGGCTGACCGCCCGCATGCGCGGCCGCTGCGCCGACGCCGGTGTCGTCGACGACGTCGTACAGGAGACCTTCCTCGCGGTGTGGCGCGGCAGTGCGCGCTACCGCGAGGAAGGTGACGTGGCGGGGTGGCTGTGGCGGATCGGATCCCGGCGGCTGGTCGACGTGCTGCGCGGCGACGGGGCGCGGGGGCGCCTGCGGCAGGCACTGGCGCGGCTGCGGCACCGGGACGAGGCCTCCGCCGAGGAACGCGTCCTCGCCGGGGTCGAGCACGGCGACCTCGCCGGCGCGCTCGTCCGGCTCTCCCCGGAGCTGCGCGCGGTGCTCCAGGCCACCGTCGTCGACGGGCTGACCACCCGTGAGGCGGCCGTCCTGCTCGGCATTCCGCCGGGCACGGTCAAGACGCGGGCGATGCGCGCCCGCCGGCAGCTGCGGGAGGCGCTGGCATGAGTATCGAGGACAGCCGTCGCCGAAACACCTGGCACGTGGACGAGGACGACCTGCGGGCCTACGCCCGGGGCGAGCTGGCGGCGCCCGTACTGTGGTCCGCCGACGCCCACCTGACCGCCTGCGCGCACTGCCGCGAAGTCCTCGCCGAGGTGAGCGACCGAGCGGCTCTGGACATCGGCTGGGAACGGCTCGACGCCGAACTGGACGCCCCCCGGCCGGGCCGGCTGGAGGGGCTGCTGCTGCGGTGCGGCGTCGGTGACGCGACGGCGCGGCTGCTCGCGGCCACCCCCGTACTGCGCCGGTCCTGGCTCGGCGCGGTCGTCGCCGTGCTGCTGACGACCCTCGCCGTCGCCTTCGCCGCGGGGGCCGTCCGCACGCCCACCCTGTTCCTCGCCTTCGCGCCGCTGCTGCCACTGGCCGGGGTGGCTCTCGCCTACGGGCCCGCGCTGGACCCGACGTACGAGATGGCGGTCGTCTCGCCGATGCACGGCTTCCGGCTGCTGATGATCCGTACGGTCGCCGTACTGGCCGTCGCGCTCGGGGTGAACGGGCTGGCGACCCTCGCCCTGCCGGGGTACGGGCTGCGCGCCCTGGCCTGGCTGCTGCCCGGGCTCGCCCTCACCGCGACCGGGCTCGCGCTGACGCCCCGGCTGGGTCCGGTGGCCGCGCCGTCCGCCGTTGCCGGGGCGTGGGTGGCCGTGCTGCTGGTCGCGGACGCGGCGCGCGCGGCCGAGGACGGTCCGCTGGCGCCGTTCACCGCGGCCGGGCAGGGCGTGTCCGGGGTGGTGGCCGTACTGGGCGCCGGGCTGCTGTTCCTGTTCCGCGACCGGTTCGACGGCGCCGTCCGTCCGCGGAGTGCCGCGTGAGTCCCGCCTGGCCGCTCGCCTCCTCCGCTCTCGTCTCCTTCCCGCTCGTCTCCTTCTTGTTCGTCGTCCCCTTCCTGCACGGGAGTACCGCCGTATGACACCCCCCACCGTTTCCGCCTCCGGGCTGGGCCTCCACTACGGCCGTACCCGCGCCCTCGACGACGTGTCGCTGCGGCTGTCCCCCGGCGTCACCGGGCTGCTCGGGCCCAACGGGGCCGGAAAGACCACGCTGTTGCGGGTACTCGCCACCGCCGTGCCCGCCGACCGGGGGGCCTTCACCGTGCTCGGGCACGACCCGGCGACCGCGCGGGGGCGGCAGGAGGT
Source organism: Streptomyces sp. NPDC017225 (assembly GCF_044331465.1). Lineage (NCBI taxonomy): Bacteria > Bacillati > Actinomycetota > Actinomycetes > Kitasatosporales > Streptomycetaceae > Streptomyces > Streptomyces sp. NPDC017225. Next base: position 27,616 of record NZ_JBIRNE010000021.1, read on the forward strand.
GCGGCGGCGGCTCGGCTACCTGCCGCAGACGCCCGGCTTCCATCCGGACTTCACCGCCTTCGAGTTCGTCGACTACGTCGCGATCCTAAAGGAGCTGACGGACCGTGGCGCCCGCCACCGCGAGGTGCGACGGGTGCTGGACGAGGTCGACCTGCAAGACGTACGCGGGCGCAGGATCAAGAAGCTGTCCGGAGGCATGCGGCAGCGGGTCGCGCTCGCGGCCGCGTTGGTCGGCGACCCCGGATTCCTGGTCCTCGACGAGCCGACCGTCGGGCTGGACCCGGAACAGCGGATGCGGTTCCGGGAGCTGATCGCCGGGGCGGGGGAAGGACGGACCGTCCTGCTGTCCACCCATCAGACCGAGGACGTCGCGATGCTCTGCCACCGGGTCGTCGTCATGGCCGCCGGGGCCGTGCGGTTCGAGGGCACCCCGGCCGAGCTGACCGCGCGGGCCGCCGGGCGCGTGTGGAGCAGCACGGAGAAGGACCCGGGCGCGAAGGCCGGGTGGCGCACCGGGACCGGATCCTTCCGGAACGTGGGCGACCCGCCCCCCGGCGCGGAACTGGTCGACCCCACCCTCGAAGACGGCTACCTGCTCGCCCTCGACGGCGCCGGCACGGAGGTGGCCGCGTGAGCGCCGGCACCGTACTGAAGGAGACCCCGCCCGCCGCCATGGAGAGCGAACCGCGCGGCAGTGCGCGGGCCGTGCTCGCCCTGGCCCGCTTCGAGGCGCGCCGTCTGCTGCTGAGCATCCCCGTCGTCATCGCCTTCGCGGCGTACGTCGCGTGGATCGTCTGGCGCACGCGGAGCTCCTGGGACGGGTACCCGGCGTTGCAGGACGTCGACCGTGCCACCCAGAGCATGCCGATGCTCGTCGGCCTGGCCGTCCTGCTGTGCGCCAACTTCGCGGTCCTGCGCTCCGAGCGGCACGGCACCGAGCACCACTTCGCGGTGCTGGTGCTGCCGCCCTGGCGCCGTACGGTCGCCCACGCGCTGTCCGTCGTACCGGCCGCTCTGCTCGTCGCGGTGTGCGTGGCCGGCCAGTTCGCCTGGGAGGCCTTCAAGCCGGGCGCGATCGGGCACGGTTCGCCGGCCGAGCTGCTCGTCGGACCACTGACGGTGCTGCTGTTCGGGGCCGTGGGAGTGCTGCTGGCCCGGGTGGTCCGGTCGGCGCTCGCCGCGCCGCTGGGGGTCGTCCTGCTGCTGTTCACGCTCGTCCTCGGCACGGCGCCGGGCGGTGCGAGCGGTCTGTCGTGGCTGGCGCCCGTCGTCGCCGAGATCAGCTCCAACACCCTGCCCTCCGACCTGCTGGGACGGCCCGCCGCCTGGCACGCCCTGTATCTGGCGGGCGCGGCTCTGTGCGCGGCCTTCCTCGCCGTGCTCCTCGCCGGCGGGCGGAACTGGGCCGTCCGGGCGGGCCTCGCCCTGACCCTCGCGCTGGCGGTGACGGGCGGAGTGCTGCAGGCCCGGGGCGCGGCACCGTCACCGGAGCTGACCGCGGCCCGCGAGCGCGCCTCGGTGCGCCCCGAGCTGACCTGCGTCGAGCACGGCCGGTCGACGTACTGCGCCTTCCCCGAGTGGGGGCCTCGCACCGGGACCTGGGCCGGGGTCGTGGACCGGGTCCAGTCCCTGGCGGGCGGATCGGCGCACGAGCGGCGGCTCGTCGTACGGCAGCGGATCGACGCCCGGTACGGGATGGAAGGCGACGCCGCGATCCCCGGGCTGACCGACGCCGATCAGGTGACGGTGGGTACCGCGTGGGGTGGCAACCGGGTGCCCGAGTTCTCCAGTGCCGTCGCCGCCGTGCTGGTCGCGGGGACGGAGGACGCGGCGAGCGAGATCTGCGACGGGCGGATGGTCACCCTCATGTGGCTCTCCCTGAGCTGGCAGGACGACCCGATGGCCGCCATGCGCCGGGTCCGTCTCGACGACAGCGTGAAGGGCTCCGCCGTCGTCCTGTCGCCCACCGACCCCCTCTCCATGACGGAGGGACAGACGGACGTCGTACGGCGTCTGCTGGAGGAGCCGCGTCCCGGTGTCGGGGACCGGGTGAAGGCGCACTGGGCCGAGCTGACGTCGCCGGGCGTCACGACCGCCCGGGCCGCCGAACTGCTGGGCGTGGCCGGGCCGGGGAAGGCGGACTCGTGCGAGTGACGGCACTCGCCCTGGCCGTCCCCGTCTGGCGCACGCTGCCGTGGCGGGCGCCGGCCGCCGCCGGGACGGTCGGGCTGCTGCTCGCGGCCACCCCGGTCGTCGTCGGCGCGGAGCCGAGCCCCTGGGAGACGCTGACCCTGTTACGGGGGACCGCGCTGATCGGCGCGCTCGGCCTGGCCTTCCTGCTGGACGACCCGGCCCGGCACCTCACCGCGCCGGTCCCGGCCCGGCGTCCGCTGCGGCAGGCGCTGCGGGTCGCGCTGGTCGCACCGCTCGCCGCGCTGTGGTGGACGGCCGTACTGCTGCTCGCCCCCTCGGCGTCCCGTCCCCCGGCCGGGGACGTCACCCTGGAGGCGGCGGCGCTGGGCGTGCTCGCCCTCGCCGGTGCGGCGGCGGTGGTACGGCTGACGGACGAGGCGCGTCCGGGGCCGTCCGTCGCGGCGACGCTGCTGCTCACGGCCGTTCTCGCGCCCCTGCTCATGCCGGAGAGCTGGGCGCTGTTCGTGCCGGCCGACGATCCGCGGTGGCCGTTGGCGCACGACCGGTGGGCGGTGCTGCTGGGGGCGGTGGCCGTGGTGTGGGGGGCGTGCGGACCGGAGCCCGTGGGACGCCGCAGGACGCGGGGGGCCGGCGGGCCGGCCTGACACCCGGGGCCCTCACGTTCGGGGGGTCGGTGGGCCGGTCTGGCGTGCGGGGCCCTCACGTACCCGGGGTCGGCGGGCCGTCTGGCGTGCGGGGGCTTTCGCGCGCGTGGGGGCGGCGGGCGGCCTGACACGCGGGGCCCTCACGCGCGGGGTCGGTGGGCCGGTCCGGTGTGCGGGGCCTCACGTCTCCGTGCGGTACATCAGGTCCGTCTCGTGGGTGACGAAGCCCAGGCGCTCGTAGACGGACACCGCCGCCGTGTTGTCGGCGTCGACGTACAGCATCGCTGTCGGCAGTCCCCGCTCCGCCAGGTGCCGCAGGCCGATGGTGGTCAGGGACCTGCCCAGGCCGCCGCCCTGGGCGTCGGGGCGGATGCCGAGGACGTACACCTCACCGAGCCGTTCCTCGGCGTGCGTCTTGGTCCAGTGGAAGCCGATCAGCTCGCCGCCCCGCTCGGCCAGGAAGAACCCCGCCGGGTCGAACCAGGCCTCCGCCTTCCGGTCGTCGAGGTCCCGCTGGGCGAGGGCGCCCTGCTCGGGATGGTGGGCGAAGGCGGCGGCGTTCACCGCGAGCCAGGCCGCGTCGTCCCGCCCCGGCACGAAGGTGCGGACGGTCACGCCCTCGGGCAGTCGTGGGTCCGGCAGGTCCAGGTCGGCCAGCGGCCGGCGCAGCTGCCGCAGTTCGCGGAAGAGGGTCAGGCCGAGGACCTGGGCGAGATGGCGGGCGGCGGAGTGGCCGCCGTGCGCCCAGAGCCGCAGCCGTTTGCCGGAGGCGGCGAGCAGCGCGGAACCCAGGGCGCGCCCGTGCCCCCGGCCCCGGTGCGAGGGGTGGACGACCAGCTCGGCCGCCGGGGGCTCGATCGGGTCGGTGCCCTCCAGTTGGGCGTAGCCGACGAGTTCGTCGCCGTCGGTGGTGAGCAGCAGATGCGCGACGCCCTCCCGTGCCGGGCCGCGCAGTTGCAGCCGTCCCTGCTCGGACACGGCCTGCTGCCCGTCGTTGCGGGCGGCCTCGGTGAGCAGGGCGAGGACGGCGTCGCTCTGCTCCGGGGTGAGTTCGGCGAGGGTCTCGATCGAGCGGGGGTGGCCGGGCTGCACGGTGTCGTCGCTGGTCATGCATACGAGGTTAAGGGGCGGGCGCGGCAAAGCGGCGGCAGTGCGGGAGGCGGAAGCTAAACCAGGATGTAACCCGGATCCCCCTGTCGCGCTACGCGCGTTGACTCTAGGCTGCTGCGCCGGCGGGCCGTCTCCTCAGCGGCTCGCGTCACGCACACCCACAGGGGGGCGCATGCCAGCCACAGCACAGTCGCACCGACCGCGCCGCAGACGACGTACGAACCGTCTCCTCGCGGTCGCCGCCACGGTCGTCACCGCCGGGGCGCTCGCCGCCGCGGCCCTGCCGGCGTCGGCGAACGCGGGGGAGAGCCACCGGGGCAATGGCGGTCACGGCGGTCACGGGCATGGTCACGGTCACGGCCGCTACCAGGACGTTCAGCTGCTCTCCTTCAACGACCTGCACGGCAACCTGGAACCGCCGACCGGCTCCTCCGGCCGGGTCACCGAGCTCCAGCCGGACGGCACGACGAAGACGGTCGACGCGGGCGGCGTCGAGTACCTCGCCACTCACCTGCGCGAGGCCCGCGAGGGCAACCGCTACTCCATCACCGCCGCCGGCGGCGACATGGTCGGCGCCTCCCCGCTCCTGTCCGGCCTCTTCCACGACGAGCCGACCATCGAGGCGCTGAACAAGCTCGACCTGGACGTGACGAGCGTCGGCAACCACGAGTTCGACGAGGGCGCGGCGGAGCTGGGCCGCCTCCAGAACGGCGGCTGCCACCCCACCGAGGGCTGCTACACGGACAAGGAGTTCGAGGGCGCCGACTTCCCGTACCTGGCGGCGAACGTCCTGGACGAGAAGAGCGGCAAGCCCATCCTGAAGCCGTACTGGGTGTGGAAGCAGAAGGGCGTCAAGGTCGGCTTCATCGGCGTGACCCTGGAGGGCACCCCGGACATCGTCTCGGCGGAGGGCGTCAAGGGCCTCTCCTTCAAGGACGAGGTCGAGACGATCGACAAGTACGCCAAGGTGCTCCAGCGCCAGGGCGTGAAGTCGATCGTGGCCCTGGTCCACGAGGGCGGCTTCCCGGCCTCGTCCTCCTACAACCACGACTGTGACTCCCCGGGCGCCGGCGACGGCATCTCCGGCCCGATCGCCGACATCGCCAAGAACGTCACGCCCCAGGTCGACGCGCTGGTCACCGGGCACACCCACGCGGCGTACGCCTGCACGATCCCCGACCCGGCGGGCAACCCCCGCACGGTCACGTCGGCCGCGTCCTTCGGCCGCCTCTACACGGACACGACGCTGACGTACGACCGCCGGACCGGGGACATCGCCCGTACGGCCGTGAAGTCGGCGAACCACGTGGTGACGCGGGACGTCCCGAAGGCGCCGGACATGACCCGGCTGATCGACCGGTGGAACACCCTCGCCGCCCCGATCGGCAACCGCCCCGTCGGCTACATCTCCGGTGACATCGACCGGACCGGCACCGAGTCCCCGCTCGGCGACCTGATCGCCGACGCGCAACTCGCGTACGGCAGGACCCAGGACCCGGAGACCGACCTGGCCCTGATGAACCCGGGCGGTATCCGCGCCCCGCTGACGTACGCGTCCACGGGCAGTGAGGGCGACGGCGTCGTCACGTACGCCGAGGGCTTCACGGTCCAGCCCTTCGCCAACACGGTGAACCTGAGGGACTACACGGGCGCCCAGTTGATCCAGGTGCTGAAGGAGCAGGTCAGCGGCCCGAACGAGGCGGCCCCGAAGATCCTCCAGGTCTCCTCCGGCCTGGCCTACACCCTGGACCTGACGAAGACGGGCGCGGACCGCGTCGTCACGGACTCCATCCGCCTGAACGGCGCGCCCGTCGACCCGGCGGCCACCTACCGCGTCGCGTCGAACAGCTTCCTCGCGGGCGGCGGCGACGGCTTCACCACGCTGGGCGAGGGCGCGAACGAACTCGTCGGCGCGGACGACCTGACGGCGCTGGAGCAGTACCTGACGGCCAACTCGTCGGCGACCGCCCCGATCGCCCCGCCGGCGGCCGACCGGATCACGGTCGTCCAGTAACGACCACCGGCCGCGGGGGTGCACCGTGCCACGGCGCGGTGCACCCCCTTCGAAGCGAGGACGAATGGCGTGCGATGTTCACGGTGCGCTCTCATGAGCGGCGTGTGAACAATCGGCCCGAATCGTCCTCGCTTTCAAGCGACGGGGGCGTGCGGCGGCCTGCGCCGCCGGCCCCACCACGGGCCGGCCGCTGCCGTCCGGTCGGCTAGAAGGGTTCGGTGGCCCGCAGGAGGTCCCGCGGAAGGTAGGGGGATTCGACGCGGATGTCCCAGCCGCGGCGGCGGGCGTGGCAGGCCAGGGCGAGGACGTCGAGGTTGAGTGCAGCGTCCGGACCGTCGGCGCGGTCCGCGACCTGGTAGTAGGCGCGGTGCGCTTCGAGCGCGTCGGCCAGGGCCAGGTTGAAGCTCTCCGCGTCGCCTTCCACGAGCTGCGACAGCAGCACGGCCGGCGGTACGACGAAGTCCAGGCCCTGGTCCTTGGCCCGCACGCCCCGTTGCACGGCCCGCTGCGTGGCCGGTTCGGGATCGGTGCCCTTCAGGTAGGCGTGGAGGGCTTCGCGGTACGTGCCGAAGACGGAGTCGTCCGGGCGGGCGAAGTCAGGGCTGGTGAGCACCAGCGGGGCAAGGTCCTCGCGTGCGCCGGTGATCAGTGCGAAGGTGGTGGCCGTCAGCCAGATACCGGATCTGGCCTTCCCCTTCCGCTCGGCCGGGTAGCGCAGCGTGCGGCCGTCGATGGTGACCTCGACCTGGGTGCCCGGCTCCGCCATGGCGATGCGGAGCCGGGCCACTCCCGCCTGCGAGGCCAGCCGAAGGTGCGAGAGGTGGGCGGCCGTGACTCCGTCGGGGCTCCCCGCGCGCCACTTGAAGAGGCGGGCGTGGTCTTCTACGACGTGGTCGAGCCGCCAGACATCGCAGGTCACTCCGTTGCCGGGGGTGAACGCCTTCCGAACGCGTTCCTCGTACATGGCCTCGAGCCGCGGACTCACCGTCCAGTCGAGGGCCGGCCGCTCCACCACCAGCGGGCCCGCGGCGAGCTCGGCCACCGCGTCCGGCCGCCGGTCCCGGCCGAACCCCGCGACCCGCGGGCCCCGGGTCTCGAAGCCGGTGACCAGCGCGTGCGGGAGGTAGTCGGTCCGGACGGCGGGCGTCCAGCCCAGGGTCCGGTACGCGAGTGCGGCGAGGGCCAGGGGGACGAGCGGGAGAAGGCTGCTGGGCGAGGCCGCTCCGCCGTGCAGGTTCGCGTGCCTGACCAGGAGGTCGGCCAGCGCGGCATCGAAGGCGTCCCGGTCCTCGGCGGCCAGCGCGCGCAGCGTGCGCAGCGCCACGCTGTCCGGCCGTTCCATGAGCGGCGCGCCCGTCTCCTCGGCGCGGGCACGGACGCGGTCCAGAGCCGCGTCGACGGCGGCGAGCTTGGCCCGCGCGCTCGGCGGGTACTCCTCGTCGTCGCCGGTGTCGTCCAGGACCACCGCCGTCAGCCCTGCGGCGAGCTCGTGACCGGGCGTTCCCGGCGCCTGCGCGGCGAACTTCTGCCGGGCGAAGTAGAAGGCCTCGCCGTGCCACTTCGCCTTGTCCCTGAGGACCGACAGGCACAGCGCGTCGGTCCACTCCCCGGGCGTGACGCTCTCCTCGGGGCCGTCCGCGCCCCGGTCGTAGCTCATGCCGAAGTTCACGTACTCCAGGAAGACCTGGAAGCCGCTGTGCGGATGGTAGGCCGCGTAGGCGACGGCGCCGGCCGCGGCTTCGGAGGCGTCCTTCAGCGCGGCCTTCGCCTCCGCGGTGTCGAGGTCGGGTGTCTCGACGGAGAGGGAACCCAGGTAGTCGAGGAACTCCTCGGAGATCGACTGCCATTCGTAGGTGGTCATCCGGTCGGCCCTCGACATGGACCGCACCTGCCCCCCGATACGGCTCACGAAGTCCTCACGCGCCGCCAACACGGCACGCTCCTCCACCTGGTGACGCTCTATCCGCACGGCCCCGCTCCTTGATCGGCTCCGGAGCAGCCTATGCGCGGGGTCTGACAGCGCGGCGTTCGTGATCGACCGCGCTCGGGCCCCGCGCTGCCGCGATCAGCGGCTCGGCACGCGTCCTAGCCCTACGCCGGGTTGCGCTCCAGCTTGCGCCGCTCCCGGCGGTTGGGGTGACGGATGACCACTCCTCCCGTGCCGCAGGACCCGGCGAGACGGATCAGTGGGGTCCCCGGGAGCCGGTCGGGTGTGGTCTTGTCCGTCAGGCCGCCGAAGGCGGGATCCATGCCACTGGTGTCCGCGGCCCAGCCGTCGGGGATGACGATCGTGACACCGGACATCTCCCCGTACGCCTCCACCGTGACCTCCGTGAGGCGGCACTCGACCCGGGTGAAGTCGACCTTCACACCCCCCAGACCTCCGTGCGCGATCACGTGCCCGGGAACCTCCCAGCGCCCGGGGCCCCGGGACGCGCCGTGCAGGCCGCCCTTGAGGACCAGCGGCGGCTGATCGGCGGCGGCGGCCGGCCTCGGCAAGTCCGCGGTCAGGACGGCCAGCTCGGCGTGGGTCTTGGAGCTCAGCGCCTGCTCCAGGCGTGCGTCCAGCTCCTCGAAGTCGATTCGCCCCTCGGCTGCCGCATCGCGCAGCTGCTCCACCACTGCTTCCCGGTCGTCGTGAGAGGCACGGAGTTCCCCGGGCGGGCCAGGGTGCGGAGAAGGAGCCGGAGGCTGTGCGGTCATGGCCACAGGATAGGCAGTCGGCGAGTCGAGCGGACAGGGCCCGTACGTCGCGAACGGGCCGAAGCACGGCGGGTTGCCGTACCCCGGCGGCCCGGGGCAGGCGGCCGGAACGGATGGCGGCGACGACACCGCCGTCCACGAGCGGGTCGTTGCCGGTGACACCCGCACCGGCGACCCATCGGCCCGGACACCTGCTCGACGTCCTGCCGGCCGGGCTGCGCTCCGTCACCCGCGACCAGCCTGGACACGCTCCCCGCGACTGACCGCGACACGGAGTACGTCCTCCAGGGACTCCGTCGCCCTGGTCAACGCGAACCGCACCGCCCGTTCACCGGCCTTCCGGTCGGCCAGCACCGCCCGGGCACCCGCGAGCACCTGCTCGCCCGAGCCCAACTGGGCTTCCTCGATGTCGTCCGCGAGCCGGGAGAGCAGGCTGCGGCCGTTGTCGGTGCTCAGGTAGCAGGGGTTGCCTTCGGGGGTGGTCCAGGGGAGGAGGCGGAGTGGGGAGGCGTCCATGAGGTCTGTCCCTTCGGTGCCGTGGCCAGGGGGGGTCACTGTTCGTGCCTCAATGGTCACTGGCTGCGCGTACGCTGCGGAAGAGACCTGGCATTGCCTGGTCGGCGGACAATGGGGAGGGCCGGCATGGACGAACACCCGCTCGACGAGAAGCGGTCGAGGCGCGCCGAGCTGGGTGGGACGCTCCGGATACTCCGCGAGAAGGCGGGCAAGTCGCTCGGCCAGTTGGCCGAGGAGACCTCGTACGACAAGAGCTACCTGTACCGCTTGGAGAAGGGCGAACGGCTCTCCAAGCGGGCGGTCATGGAAGACCTGGACAGGTATCACGGCACCGGTGACCTGTTGGTCCGCCTGTGGCGGGACGCGCGCCAGGAGGTCATCAAGGACAAGTACAAGGACTTCATGGAACTGGAGTCGACGGCACGGGTGATGTGGCTGTTCCAGCTCCGAGTGCCGGGCCTGCTCCAGACCGAGGCCTACGCGCGGACGGTGTTGTCGGGATCGTCCGGAGCCCAGACAACGGCAGGCAACAGCGAGGCGGTCGAGGAGCAGGTCGCCTTGCGCCTGGGGCGGCAGGAGCTGCTGCACCGCCGACCCGCGCCGAGTGTCCGGGTGATCCTGGACGAGGGGGCGTTGCGGCGGCCGGTTCCCGACATGAGGGTATGGAGGGACCAGCTCTCGCATCTGGTGGACACAGCGGCCCTGCCGTCGGTCGCGCTCCAGGTGCTGCCCTACACGGCAGGTGTACATGACCTCATGGACAGCCACCTCTGGCTTCTGTGGCAACGAATCGGCGACCCTGTTGCCTACGTGGAAGGCAATGGCTTCGGCGAGTTGATCGACGATCCGGATAAGTTTCTCTCCTTTCGCTTGTCCTACGATCTGGTCAGGGACGCGGCTCTGACCCCGGTGGAGTCGGTGGCGTTCATCAAGAGCCTTCTGGAGGAGCGCAGACCATGAACCGACTGCCTGACCTCACTACCGCCACGTGGCGCAAGTCCTCCTACAGCGACGGGGGAGGCACGAACTGCGTCGAGGTCGCCGACGGCTACGTCGGCCTCGTCCCGGTGCGCGACAGCAAGGTGCCGGACGGCCGGGCGCTCCTGTTCGGGACGAGCCCGTGGGGGGCCTTCCTGACGGGGATCAAGTGTGACGACCGTCAGTGAGCGCACTGTCCGGCATCCGTGATGTGAGGCGAGTCGTCCCACTGCTGCCGCCGGACGCGGAGGCCGCCCCCGTTCTGCGGGAGTGGGCCGACCAAGCGGATTCACTACTGGACGTTTCGGCACTCGACCTCTCCCGGGCCGATCTGTCGGGCACGGACCTCGCGATGGGGCTTCTTTGCGAGACCGTCCTCCGAGATGCCAAGCTCGTCGGCACCGACCTCTACCGGGCCCACCTGGAAGGCGCGCTGCTCGATCGGGCCGATCTCTCCAGCGCGTGGCTGGCCAAGGCCGAGCTGGCCGAGGCCTCCCTGCGCGGCACCATCCTGGACGGGGCGAACCTGGGCAGCGCCGGCCTGTACGAGGTCGACGCCCGGTCCGCTCGCTTCACGTCGGCCGGACTCAACGGCGCTTCGCTGGTCGGCACCCGGCTGGAGGGCGCCGACCTGTCCCATGCGTCAGTGCGGGAGACGTCCTTCAAGGCGGTGATCGACGAGTACACGATCGTGACCGGGCTCTCAGGCACACTCTTCGGCCCCGCGGTCATCGACCGGGCGGGCGTGCGGCGCGAGACCGACGGGCTCGACCTCGAGCAGTGGCTGAACAGCCGCGGTGCGGAGGTGCGTGTGCTCACCCCACGTCTGGCGCTACGGAGTCGAAGGGGTCAAGCGGACGGCGCACCGTAGGCACCTTCGGGTGAAGGGGAGCGGCGGGCGGCGACCCTCTGGCCGTGAGGTGACTATGGTGGCGCCATGGCAGAGAACACGACCATTCAGGTGTCACGCCAGGCCCGCGACCACCTCGCGCAGGTCGCCAAGGAGCGAGGCATGACCCTCGGCCAGCTGGTCGAGCAGCTGGCCTCGGAGCAGCCGACGGCGGAGCAGATCGCGGAGCGGGTGGCGGCTGATCGGCAGGTCGTCCGTGATGTCGTCGGAGTAGCCATCAGCGACGAGGAATTCGATCGGGCGCCGGACGTGCTCCGGAACATCTACCGGATCGCCGCCGAGAAGGTCCGCATGGCCCGGGGGGCCGCCGCGTGATCATTCTGGACACCGGCGCGACCCGTGCCCTCGCGGACGGTCACAAGACGCTGAACCTGCTCGCGGGAAATATGGCGCGTACACCGGGCGATCTGCTTCGTATTCCCGCCCTCTGCCTCGTGCAGGCGGAGTCGGAGGCAGCGGGGGCGGGCGGACGGGTGCTGGCCTTCTCGTCGGTGGTCGTCGACGATCTGGACACGGCCGGGGCGGTCACCGTCGGGACCATGATCCGCGACGGGTACGGAGGCTCGGACACCTGCCACGCCTTGTACTGCGCGCTGCCACGCCCCGAGTTCACGGGCATGTCCATCCTTCTCACGGACCGGGAGGACGCCTACCCGCCCGGCGTCGTCACCGTCGACATCGACTCCCCCGGCATGCTCGGTTACCACTGACCCCCGTCGGCCGCCTCCACCTCCGGCGGCGGTACCGGCGCCCCCGGCAGTCGTACGGTCGCCACCGTTCCGCCACCACTGTCATCGGCCGCCCGCGTCAGACTCACCGTGCCCCCCGCCTGCTGCACCGTCCGCGCCACGATGGACAGGCCGAGGCCCGAGCCGGGCAGGGCGCGTGCGCTCGGGGAACGCCAGAAGCGGTCGAAGACGTGGGGGATTTCGTCGGCGGGGATGCCGGGGCCGTGGTCGCGGACGGTGAGGACACCGTCGGCGAGGCGTACGTCGACGGTGCCGGAGTCCGGGCTGAACTTCACCGCGTTGTCCAGGACGTTGACGACCGCGCGTTCCAGGGCGGCCGGTTCCGCCCGTACGTACCAGGGCCGTACGTCCGCCGTGATCGTCAGCTCCGGACCGCGCAGGCGGGCGCGGCGCAGGGCCGACTCGACGACGTCGTGCCAGGCGAGGATGCGGGTGCGGCCGGCATGCAGGCCGGTGTCGGGGCGGGACAGCTCCTGGAGGTCGCCGATCAGTGCCGCCAGCTCCGTCATCTGCGCCTTGACCGAGGCGAGCAGTGCCTTGCGGTCCGCCTCCGGGATCGGGCGGCCGGTCTCCTCACTGCGGGTGAGGAGTTCGATGTTGGTGCGCAGGGAGGTGAGGGGGGTGCGCAGCTCGTGGCCGGCGTCGGCGATGAGCTGCTGTTGCAGGTCGCGGGAGCTGGCCAGGGACGAGGTCATGCTGTTGAAGGAACGGGAGAGGCGGGCGATCTCGTCCTCGCTGTCGTCCTCCACGGGGATGCGGACGGTGAGGTCCTCGGTGCGGGCGACGTGTTCGACGGCGCCTGTCAGTTCGTCGACGGGGCGCAGGCCGGCGCGGGCCACGGCGAGGCCGGCGGCCCCGGCGCCCACCACACCGACGCCGGAAACCAGGAGAAGGACCCAGACCAGCGAGGACAGCGGCTCGGTGACCTCGTTCACCGGCTTGGCCACGGACACGGCGATGTCGGGCTGCACCTGCTTGGTGAGCCGGTCGAAGACCGGCCGGGTGTAGACGCGGACAGCGGTGCCGTCGACGGTCCTCGAGGTGTGCAGGGCGTTCTCCGCCAGGCCGTCGGCGACGGCGAGGTCCGCGTCCTCGACGCGCATCTCCTCGCTGCCGGGATCCACGCAGGTGGAACCGTCCGAATAGAGGATCGTGACGATGGGGGCGTTCGGGGCTTGGGGGATTTCCTGCGGGTTGGCCGACCGGCAGTTGGCCAGCATGCTCTGCAGCAGCTGGCTGGAGACCTGTTCGCCGCGCAGCTGATCGTCCAGCTGGTTGTACAGCTGGTTGCGGACCACGAACCAGCACGTCACCGAAACCGCCGCCACCGCGAACGCCACCGCCCCCGCCACCAGCAGCGACAGCCGCGCCCGGATGGGCAGCGCGCGGACGCGGCGTACCGGGCTTCTCACTCCGCGCCGCCCTGCCGCAGGACGTAGCCGACGCCGCGGACCGTGTGGACGAGGCGCGGCTCGCCGGCCGCCTCGGTCTTGCGGCGCAGGTACATGACGTACACGTCGAGGGAGTTGGACGACGGCTCGAAGTCGAAGCCCCAGACCGCCTTGAGGATCTGCTCCCGGGTGAGGACCTGGCGCGGGTGCGCCATGAACATCTCCAGGAGGGTGAACTCCGTACGGGTCAGCTCCACCGGCCGCGCGCCCCGCGTGACCTCCCGCGTCCCCAGGTCCATGGTCAGGTCGGCGAAGGTGAGGGCGTCGTCGTCCTCGGAGGTGGCGGCGACCGACGCCGCGTAGGAGCTGCGGCGCAGCAGGGCACGGATACGGGCGAACAGCTCGTCCAGTTCGAAGGGCTTGACCAGGTAGTCGTCGGCGCCGGCGTCCAGGCCGGTCACCCGGTCGCCGACGGTGTCGCGGGCCGTCAGCATCAGGATCGGGGTCATGTCGCCCGCGCCGCGGATCCGGCGGGCGGCGGTCAGGCCGTCCATGCGGGGCATCTGGATGTCGAGGACGACCAGGTCGGGCCGGTAGGCGGTCGCCTTCTCCAGGGCGTCGGCGCCGTCGACGGCGACCTCGGTGCCGTACCCCTCGAAGGCGAGGCTGCGCTGGAGTGCCTCACGGACCGCCGGCTCGTCGTCGACGATCAGGATGCGCTGGGTGTCACGGTCGCGGTCGCCGTCTGCGGGGCTCATGGGCTCGGGGTCCTCGGGTGGGGTGGGATACGGGCTGCCAACGCCTTCAGCGTCGCACGTCGTGTCGGACGTCGTGTCGTACGTTCTCGTACCCGCTCCGTACCCGCTCAGCTGGTGGCTCCCGCTCGCAGGGCGGGCAGGTCGGCCTTGACGGTGTTGATCGGGATGGCGAAGCCGAGGCCGACGCTGCCCGCACCGGCGGAGGACTCGGCGGACGAGTACATCGCGGAGTTGACGCCGATGATGTTGCCGTTCATGTCGATCAGCGCACCGCCGGAGTTGCCCGGGTTGAGGGACGCGTCGGTCTGGATGGCCTTGTACGTCGTCGTGGACGAGCCGGTGTCGCCGTTGAACTCCTGGCCACCGAACTCGAACGGCCAGTCACCGCCCTGCCGCTGCTGTTGCTGCTGCCGGCCCTCGTCCGTCGAGACGGTCACGTCACGGTCCAGGGCCGAGACGATGCCGCTGGTCACGGTGCCGGTCAGGCCCTCCGGGGAGCCGATCGCGACGACCTGGTCGCCGACCCCGACGCCGTCGGAGTCGCCGAGGGTCGCGGCCTTCAGGCCGGAGGCGTTCTCCAGCTTGATCAGTGCGAGATCCTTGCTGCTGTCGGTGCCGACGACCTGGGCGGTGTACTGCTTGCCGTCGCTGGTCGTCACCTTGACGGACGAGGCGCCGGAGACGACGTGGTTGTTGGTGATGATCTCGCCGTCGTCGGTGATGATCACGCCGGAGCCGGTGGAGGAACCGGCGTTCGAGGTGGCGCTGATCTCGACGATGCTGGGGCTGACCGCGTCGGCGACCCCGGCGACCGTGCCCTTCTGGCTCGACGGCACCACGTTGGCGCTGGTGGTGCTGGAGGCGACGGTGTCGCTGCCGGTCAGTTCCTGGATGCCGTACGCGGTGCCGCCGCCGACGGCCGCCGCGACGATCGCCACGGCCGCGAGCAGGGCGGCGGGGCCGCGCCGGACCGTGCGCCTCTTGCGCGGCGGCTCGGGCTGACCGTCCTGGAAGGGGGCGGCGGGCGGCTGGGCCGGCGGGGGCGGCCACTCGGGGTTGACGGGAGAGGAGACGTGCTGGGGGGTTCCCTGATACGGGTTCGCGTGCTCGTACTCGCCGCTGTGGCGGAGGCTCTCGGTCATGTTCATGAGCTTCCCGCCCCCGTATGAGAGCGGCCTGAGTGCTGTCTGAGAAGCCCGGCAGAACCTCGTATGCCCGATATAAGCCGTGCCGGGGCAGGGAGAGGGCGCTACTCGCAGCCGCAGGACTGGCGCAGCACCAGCCGGGACGGGAACACCTTCAGCCGCTCGCGCCGTGAGCCGGCCACCCGCAGGCCGTCGTCCAGGACCAGGTCCACGGCGGCCCGTGCCATCGCCGACCGGTCCGAGGCGACCGTCGTCAGCGGCGGGTCGGCCAGGGCGGCTTCCTTGATGTCGTCGAAGCCGGCCACCGCCAGCCGGCCGGGGACGTCGATGCGCAGCTCGCGCGCCGCGCGCAGCAGGCCGATCGCCTGGTCGTCGGTGGAGCAGAAGATCGCCGGCGGGCGCTGCGGGCCGGAGAGGAGGTCCAGGCCCACGCGGTACGCGTCGTAGCGGTTGTAGGGCGCCTCGAAGAGCCGGCCCTCGGTGGAGAGCCCGGCCTCCTTCATCGCGCGCTTCCAGCCCTCGACGTGGTCGGAGACCGGGTCGCCGACGGACGGGGTCTCGGCGGTGCCGCCCATACAGGCGACGTACTCGTACCCGTGCTCCAGCAGGTGGCGTACGGCGAGCTGGGCGCCGCCCAGGTCGTCGGTGACGACGGCGACGTCGTCGATGGCCTCGGGACGCTCGTGCAGCAGGACGACCCGGGCGTCCCAGGCGTCGATCTCGGCGGCGGCCATGTCGTTCAGGGCGTGGCTGACCAGGATCAGGCCGGAGACGCGCATGCCGAGGAAGGCGCGCAGGTAGTGGACCTCGCGCTCACCGACGTAGTCGGAGTTGCCGACGAGCACCATCTTCCCGCGCTCGGAGGCGGCCCACTCGACCGCGTGCGCCATCTCCGCGAAGAAGGGCTGGCGGGCGTCCGGCACGATCAGGCCTATGAGGTCCGTGCGCCGGGACGCCATCGCCTGGGCGACCCGGTCCGGCCGGTACCCCAGTTCCTTGATCGCGGCGAGTACACGCTCGCGCGTGGCCGGGGCGACCGGCCGGGGTCCGTTGTTGATGACATAGCTGACGACGGCGGTCGAAGTCCCCGCCAGTCGCGCCACATCATCCCGAGTCACCTTGGCCACGCGCGGAGTCTACGCGGATGGATCCGCCCTGGGCAGGGCGTATCACACCTTGGTTGACGTCGCTTCCACCGTGCTGTCCGGCCGGGCCGCCCCGGCCTTCCCCTGGGCGTCCTCGGTGGCACGCCCCGCCTTCTCCGCCTTCTCGGGCTTCTCCGGCGTGACGAAGCGGTAGCCGACGTTGCGGACGGTGCCGATCAGCGACTCGTGCTCGGGGCCGAGCTTGGCGCGCAGCCGCCGTACGTGCACGTCGACCGTGCGGGTGCCGCCGAAGTAGTCGTAGCCCCACACCTCCTGGAGCAGCTGGGCGCGGGTGAAGACCCGGCCCGGGTGCTGGGCGAGGTACTTCAGCAGCTCGAACTCCTTGAACGTCAGGTCCAGGATGCGGCCCTTGAGCTTCGCGGAGTACGTGGCCTCGTCCACCGACAAATCGCCGTTGCGGATCTCCATGGGGGAGTCGTCGCCGACGATCTGCTGGCGGCCCATGGCCAGCCGCAGCCGGGCCTCGACCTCCGCCGGACCGGCGGTGTCCAGCAGCACGTCGTCGATGCCCCAGTCGGCCGTGACGGCGGCGAGGCCGCCCTCGGTGACGACGAGGACGAGTGGACAGCTGAGCCCGGTGGACCGCAGCAGCTGGCACAGGCTGCGGATCTGGGGCAGGTCGCGGCGCCCGTCGACGAGTATGACGTCGGCGCCGGGGGTGTCGACGAGGGCGGGTCCCTCCGCCGGAGCGACGCGTACGTTGTGGAGCAGCAGGCCGAGGGCGGGGAGCACCTCCGTCGACGGCTGAAGGGCGTTGGTCAGGAGCAGCAGAGAACTCATCGCGCCCCACCTGCCTGGGTCGTCTTACGGTCGTGCACGTTTCGCTCGCCCATAACGTCTGGTTCCTCCTGGGTCCCTGCGAGGACGTTTACGGCACTGCTTCGTACAGGTGCGGACCCCGTGCCCGTGGGGCCCGCCGTACGTCCGGGAGGTGAACGCCGCGCGACGCTCCCGGAAGCACAAAAGGACCCGGGGGCTACGTTGCCCGAGTCCTCATGCCCAGCAGAATAGCCGACATGAGCGACCGACCGGCGGGTCATGTGGCACGTCCCACCCTTTGTCCGCATTCCGAGACACCCAGGGGGACGCCGGGCCGCACGCCCTCACGCACCTTCCTGCGCGCCTTCGACGGGGTGCGGATCGACGCCGTGTACGAGCCGGGAGTGAGCGGTCGCGACGCCTCCGACCTGGTGTTCGTCGTCGCGCACGGGTTCACGGGCGACGCGGACCGCCCGCACGTACGGCGGATCGCGGCGGTGCTCGCGCGCTACGGGGCGGTGGTCACGTTCTCCTTCCGCGGCCACGGCGCGTCCGGGGGACGGTCCACCGTCGGTGACCGCGAGGTGCTCGACCTGGCGGCGGCGGTCACCTGGGCGCGCGGCTTCGGGCACACGCGCGTGGTGACCGTCGGCTTCTCCATGGGCGGCTCGGTGGTGCTGCGGCACGCCGCGCTGTACGGCGACCAGGGTGGTGACAGTGGGGGAAGCGGCGGCGACGGCGGTGGCGACAGCGGTGGCGCCCGCACGGATGCCGTCGTGTCGGTGAGCTCCCCCGCCCGCTGGTACTACCGGGGGACGGCCCCCATGCGCCGGCTGCACTGGCTGGTGATGCGGCCCGCCGGACGCCTGGTGGGCCGCTACGGCATGCGCACCCGTATCCATCACCGGGACTGGGACCCGGTGCCGCTGTCGCCGGTGGAGGCGGCGGGGCGGATCGCGCCTACGCCGCTCCTCGTCGTCCACGGCGACCGGGACGGCTACTTTCCCCTGGACCACCCCCGGATGCTGGCCGAGGCAGCCGGTGACCACGGCGAACTCTGGCTGGAGCCCGGCATGGGCCACGCCGAGCACGCGTCCGACGAGGACCTGCTGCGCCGGATCGGCGACTGGGCCGTGTCCCGGGCGGGCTAGCCTGACGGTGTTCACCGCCGATCGGCACGGACGCCGATCGGCACCGGCGACGAAGGAACCAGATGGCAAAGGTCACGGTGCGCTACTGGGCCGCCGCGAAGGCCGCGGCGGGGGTGGCCGAGGAGCCCTACGAGGCGGTCACGCTCGCCGACGCGCTCGGCTCGGTGCGCGAGCGACACCCCGGCGAACTCACGCGCGTGCTGCTGCGCTGCTCGTTCCTCGTCGACGGCGACCCCGTGGGCACGCGCGGGCACGAGACGGTACGGCTGGTCGAGGGCGGCACGGTCGAGGTGCTCCCGCCGTTCGCGGGAGGGTGAGCGATGACCAACCAGCCGCATCAGCCGTACCAGCAGAATCAGCGGAATCAGCCGTACGAGGGATACGAAGGGTTCGAGGGGCAGGAGGGACACGCGGGGTACGAGGCCCAGGCGTGGCCCGGACATCAGGCGCAGCAGGCGTATCAGAGCCAGCAGGGATATCAGGGCCAGCAGGGCTACGAGGACCCGGACGCCGCCCAGTACACGCAGCAGTGGCAGGGGCAGACCTGGGAGACCCAGGTCCAGCCGCCGGTCTCCGTGGAGGAGACGGCGTACCTGCCGCCCCAGGCGCCTCAGACGCCGCACGGGTACCAGGAGCCGGCGGGTACGCCGTACGGGACGACCGGCGGCTACGCACCGCAGCCGTACCCGTCGCAGCCGCAGCCGTACCCGTCTCAGCCCCAACAGCAGGCGTACGCTCCCCAGCCCCAGCCCCAGCCCCAGCCCCAGCCCCAGCCCCAGGCGTACGCTCCCCAGCCCCAACCGCAGGCGTACGCTCCCCAGCCGCAGTCTCACCAGCCGTACGAGCCCCCCACCCCCGCGCCCGCGCCCGCCTCCACCCCCGCCCCCGACTCGGCCCCCGCGTCCTCCGACGCGCCCGGCTACGGCCCGGCGACCATCGCCGGGAACACGCGGGTCACCGACGCGCAGCGTGCCCGGGCCGAGGGGCGTTCGCCGATCATCGACCCGGGGATGCAGCCGGCCGGACTCACCGCGCTGCTCGGGCTGCTGCTGGCCGGGTCGGCGGCGCTCGGCACGTACGCCCTCCTCGTTCCCCTCGTCGCCCTCCAGGCCGTCACCGCGGCGGGCTGGTTCCGTCTGAACGGCATGTGGCCCGCCCGGCAGGGCATCGCGCTGGGCTTCGCGGGGGCGCTGGCCGCCGACGCGGCGATGCTCGTGTCGGACCGCTCCCCGGCGGCGATCCTCGGCACGCTCGGGGTGTGGGTGCTGCTGACCCTCGTACTGCAACTGCGCTCGCACGCCGATCCCGACGAGCGGATGTACGGCCTGATGGCGACCGTCGCCGCGTCGGCGCTGGCCGTCGTCGCGGGCGGGTACCTCGCCGCCGACGCGGACGCGGTCACGGTCGGCGCGATCGCGGTGGCCGTCGCCGCCGTGGCCCGCGCCCTGCCGTTGCCGACGCCGGCGTCCGTGGTCGTCGCGCTGCTCGCGGCGGGCGGGGCTGGGCTCGCGGTCGGCTCGATGACGGACTTCGGCACCTCGGGGGCGCTGCTCGGCGCGGGCGCGGCGGTGTGCGCGCTGATCGGCCACCGGGTGGCCGCCTACGACTACCCCTCCCGGTTCGTCCACTTCACGGCGGGCGTCGCACTGCCCCTCGCGGCGGCGGCACCGGCGGTCTACGTACTCGGCCGGGCACTCGGCTGAGCCGGCGCCCGGGCCACGGGCCCCGCGGACCGGCAGCGCCGCACCGGTGCGGCCTCCGGCCCACGCGCCTCCTGTCACAGGTGATCCACAAAACTCCGGCGGCCCTCCCACGTCGCGTTACCCTCGCGCTGGACGGCCGCCGGTCGTCGGGGACCGCCGTCGTCGAACGCCCAGGGTTGGGGAACACCACATGCGTGCATTGCGAATACTGTTGATCGTCGTCGTGATCCTGGGCGGGCTCTTCGCGATCGCGGACCGTGTGGCGGTCAACTTCGCCGAGGGCGAGACGGCGGACAGGCTGCGCAGCACCGAGAACCTGGCCTCGACGCCGGACGTCTCCATCAACGGCTTCCCCTTCCTCACCCAGGTCGTCGGCGGCGAGCTGGACGACGTGGAGATCGGCATGGACGGCTACGAGGCGTCCACCGGCAACGGCGGCGAGAAGATCCGTATCGACGGTCTGCACGCGAACATGAAGGGCGTCGAGTTCTCCAGCGACTTCAGCTCCGCCACCGCCGCCACCGCCACCGGCACCGCGACCGTCGGCTACGACGAGCTGATGAAGGCCGCCAGGTCCGAGCCCACGGAGATCGCGCCCGGCATCACCGCCAAGGTCATCGGCCTCTCCGACGGCGGCAACGGCAAGATCAAGGTCTCGCTCCAGGGCACGGCCTTCGGCGTCGCGATCCCCGAGCCGGTCGAGGTGCTCAGCTCCGTCAAGGTCAAGGACAACGACGTCGAGGTCGTCGCCGACGGGCTGCCGGAGATCGGCGGCAAGCAGCTCGCGGAGTCCCGGATCCGCGCGATCACCGACTTCCAGCAGACCATCGACGAGCTGCCCGGCGGCATCGAGCTGGACAAGGTCGAGGCGGCGAAGGACGGCGTCGAGATCTCGGTGAAGGGTTCGAACGTCAGGCTGGCCGGGTAGGACGACGGTCGGCCACCGGAAAGGGCAGCGCGGCGACCGTGCGCCGTCCGGCAGGTGAGACGGCGCCGTCCGTACCGCAGATGCGGCGGCGAGGGCCCGGGGCCGGGTGGCACCCGGCGGCGCCTGGAAAGGCACACTGGTCCCACACTGCGGACGATCCCGTCTCAGGATGCGAAACGCCGGTGACATGGCCCGCCGTCCATCCCTACGATCGGGACCTATGCGGCATCAGGCGGACCTCACGAAGCGGCGGGCAGTGGACCTGTGCCGCGTCGCCGCCATGCTCTGTCGCACCATCTGAGCCGGTCGGCGACGCCGCCGACCGTGTCCCCCTCACCGCCCCGCCCAGGGCACCCGCGCGCCGCCCCGGCACGAGCGCGCCCCCTCTCACCGCACGTCCCGCCGCCAACTGCCCCGGAGGAGAAACATGAGCCGCAGCGACGTACTGGTCGAAGCCGACTGGCTGCAGGACCACCTGGACGACCCGAGCATCGCGATCGTCGAGGTGGACGAGGACACGTCCGCCTACGAGAAGAACCACATCAAGAACGCGATCCGGATCGACTGGACCCAGGACCTCCAGGACCCGGTCCGCCGCGACTTCGTCGACCAGGAGGGCTTCGAGAAGCTCCTGTCGGCGAAGGGCATCTCCAACGACCACACCGTGGTCCTCTACGGCGGCAACAACAACTGGTTCGCGTCCTACGCCTACTGGTACTTCAAGCTGTACGGCCACGAGAACGTCAAGCTCCTCGACGGCGGCCGCAAGAAGTGGGAACTGGACGCCCGCGAGCTGGTCGACGGCACCGACGTGCCCGAGCGCCCCGCGACCGACTACAAGGCCAAGCCGCAGAACACCGCGATCCGCGCCTTCCGCGACGACGTGGTCGCCGCCATCGGCGCGCAGAACCTGGTCGACGTGCGCTCGCCCGACGAGTTCTCCGGCAAGCTGCTCGCCCCGGCCCACCTGCCGCAGGAACAGTCGCAGCGCCCGGGCCACGTCCCGTCCGCCCGCAACATCCCGTGGTCGAAGAACGCGAACGACGACGGCACCTTCAAGTCCGACGACGAGCTCAAGGCGCTCTACGAGGCCGAGCGGGTCGACCTGGCGAAGGACACCATCGCCTACTGCCGCATCGGCGAGCGCTCGGCCCTGACCTGGTTCGTCCTGCACGAGCTGCTGGGCGTGGAGAACGTCAAGAACTACGACGGCTCCTGGACCGAGTACGGCTCCCTCGTCGGCGTGCCGATCGAGCTCGGCGCCGCCAAGTAGACAAGCGGGTAGTGCACCCGACCGACCCTTCCCAACCCCTCAGGAGTACGACATGTGCGGAGCGAAGGCCGGCGGCCCCGACGCCTCGACGATCAAGCCCGGTGAGACCACGATCCAGGGCCACGTGACCCGTGACGGCGAGCCGGTGACGGGCTACGTCCGTCTGCTGGACTCCACCGGCGAGTTCACGGCGGAGGTCCCGACCTCCGCGACGGGCCAGTTCCGCTTCTACGCGGCCGAGGGCACCTGGACCGTGCGGGCGCTCGTCCCGGGCGGCAGCGCCGACCGCACGGTCGTCGCCCAGCAGGGCGGGCTCGCGGAGGTCGCGATCGCCGTCTGACGGCGACTGTGGCGGCGAGGGGCCGCACCCCACGGGTTGGACGCCCGGGGTGCGGCCCCTCGGCATGTCCGGGGACCCGGAGCGGTCCTACCCTGGAGTCATGTACGCGCGGCGGCGGCATCGCTACTTCGTGATGATGGGCATCTGCATCACGCTGTTCGTCCTGGCCTGGGGCGTCGTCCGGCTCTGGTCGGTCCCGGCGGCCGTCGGCATGTGCGTGGCCGCCATGGTCATCCCCCCGCTCGCCGCGGTCGTCGCCAACCGCCGTGGCCCCGACGACTGCTGGTGGGACGACCCCTCCGGCGACCCGAAGTCCGACGAGTGGTGGGACGAGCTGGACGGGAAGAAGCGTCCGCGCCAATAGGTGACTGACCCTCGACACCCCGACCTCCGCGACCGGTCGACATCCACCGATCGCCGGTAAACAGCAGTCGGCCACGCCGGCGCTTAGTACAGTGACACGAGCAGGTATTCCCATCTCCAAAAGCAAGACCCACTCTGTCGTTCCATGAGTTGGCGCAGCTGTCTTCGGGTCACTCTGGGGCCGACGAAACGGCTCGCTACACGGCAGTAAGGACTATGTACTCACACAAGACCCGTCTCAAGCCCAAGGGCCGGGCTTCCGCTCAACGCTCCTTGCGGTCCACCACTGGTTCGTCGGTTCATCCGCTACTGGCCCTGCAGCGGATGGCGGGCAACGCGGGGGTGGCGCGCGCGATCGAAGAGGAGCGCGGCAAACAGGGGGACGGCGCTTCCACGGCCCCAAGTGCCCCTGCGACGGTCCCTGTTCAGCTGGCCAGGTCGTCCCGCGCACCGGCAGCGCAGAGCCCTGAAGAGGAGCACGACTACTCTGGCTGGGCGGCCGAGGCTCAAGGGCCTGTGGCTGGCATGAGCAGTAGCCTGTTCGGCGCTTCGTCGAGTGGTGGGTATGGTTCCGGGCGTTCCTACGGGCAGGTCGCCGCTGGGCAGGGCCGTCAAGAGGAGTACGACTACTCTGGCTGGGCGGCCGAGGCTCAGGGGCCTGTGGCTGGCATGAGCAGTAGCCTGTTCGGCGCTTCGTCGAGTGGTGGGTATGGTTCCGGGGCTGCCCGCGGAGGCGCCGCCGCGCCGTTGGCCCCCGGTCGCGTCGGCGGCAGCGCGCCGGCCAGCGCCCTTCAGGTGGCCCTCGTGAGCGTCGATGTGAACAAACTCCCGCCCGAGGCGGTCTGGCGCACCTCTCACGAGCCCCTGTACCGGAATGACGCCCGCCCCTGGTACATCGTTTTCAAACAGGGCTTCGCACCGAAGAATCCGTCCAACACGGACCTCAAGGACTTCCTGCACAGCAACGCACCCTCGGCCTACGTGGCGACGACCAGGAAGAAGGACCTGAACTGGCCGTACGAGGGCGGCGATGCCTACATCTACCAAATCGAGGCACCCGGCGGCATCGACGCCAACAGGACTTACCCCGATACGCTGCGCTCGGACAAATACGACGAGGCCGAGGTTGATTTTCCTGGCGGCATCGCCCCGGCGTACATCACGGGTTGCTGGGCACTCGAGGAGGACGGCTCCCGCAAATGGATACCGAACGACGGCACGTGATGACGACCGGGCCACGGCCTGGATGCCGCGGCCGACCCGGATTCCGCCTCCTGCCCAGGCCGGCATCCGCTCGTACTCGTGTCATTGTCGAGGTCGACGACCTGGCGGCGGAGACCGCGCAGGCCGTCGCCGAGGGCTCCCGGCTCGCCGAGTACCAACCCCAGGACGGCGTACGCGTCCTGCTCGACCCGTCCCGGCGCCCCTTCTGCCTGTGGACGCAGGCGGCTCAGTAGACGAGCGCCTGGGTGTCGTCGGCCAGTGCCTCCTGTACGAAGACCTGGGCGCCCGCGATCCGCACGCCCTCGATGACGTCCTTCTCGGTCAGATCGCGCCGGGCCGCGCACTGGGTGCACAGCGTCACCCGGCCGCCCGTCAGAAGCGAGTCGAGCAGGTCGGGCAGCGGCGCGGCGTGCGGCAGCTCGAACTCGGCCGCGCGTCCCGGCACCGCGAACCAGGCGGACTCCCCGGTCAGCCACAGCGACACGTCGACCCCACTGGCCACGGCCACCGCCGCCACCGTGAACGCCTGAGAACACCGCTCGGGCGCGTCCGCCCCCGCCGTCACCTTGATCACGAGTTTCTTGGCCATGGCCGCATCGTAATCAACGCCGCCACGCGTGTCCGGCGAGACCTTCCGCGGCGAGAGGGTTCCAAAGGAGGCCCGGTTCGACGACGTCACGTACACCTTCTACGTCGAACCCGAGCCGTACGGCGCCGAACAGGTGCGCCAGGCCTGCCTCGGCTCGGGTGACGTGCTGGCCGTCGTTCTACGGAGCCGCAAGGGCGGCGCCCGGGCGGTGCCCTTCCAGCAGACCGTCGTCCTGCAGAGCCAACTGCTGCACCGATCCGCCGGGAGGACCTCACGGTCCTGTGCTCTCGGCGTCAGACGGCGAAGGTGATCGTCACCAGCAGCGTCGCGACGCACAGGACGGTGAGCAGGCCGCTGACGGTGGCGCCGTCCAGCCGGGTGCGCCGCCGATGCCGGGCCTTGTGCTTCGGCACGGGTGGCCAGGGCGTGTCCCTGCGGGGCATGGCGGAGGCGGTGGGCTGGGACACGTCCCGGTTCGGGAAGCTGGAGAACGGCCACACACTGGGCGGCCCGGAGATCGTGGAGGCGCTGGACCAGTACTACGGCACGGGCGGCATGCTGGCTACGCAGTCCGCTGCGGGACCGGGGTGAGTGGCGGGCGCAATTGAGCCATCTCGCCGCGATGGGGGAGCGCGCCAACGTCGTCGTCCAGGTGCTGCCTTGGACGGCTGGGCTGCACGGGCTGACGAACACCGACGTCATGTTTGTACGGGGCCCCGGGGGCCGGACCGTCGCCTGGGTCGAGACGGGCTGCTCGGGCGAACTGGTCCAGGCAACCACGCCCGTCGAGCAGCTCCAGCTCCGATACGACCGGGTACGCGGTCTGGCTCTGTCTCCAGAGGGATCGCGGCAGTTCATCGGGCGGATGTCGGAGGAAGCGTCATGCGAGTCATCGACCTGAGCAACATCACGTGGCGCAAGAGCAGCTACAGCAACCAGGACGGCGGCAACTGCGTCGAGGTCGCCCCCGGCCTCCCCCTCGTCCCCGTCAGGGACAGCAAGGACCCCGCCCGCGGAGCCCTCCTGTTCGCCGCGCCCGTGTGGGCCGCCTTCCTGGACGGAGTCCGGCGAGAAGAGCCGGGGCGGGCCGCGTAAGCTGAGGCCGGCCCTGTTGTATGCCCCCCGCTCAAGGAGCACCCCGTGGAGATCTTCTTCGAAGCCCTGCTGGTCCTGGTCTGCGTCGGCGTCCTCGCCTTCGCCGGTCTGACCGTGAAGAAGCTGTACCAGGGCCAGCGCTGATCACCGACGCCAGGAAGTAAGTCCGCTCATGATCGAGATCCCGTCCGACCTCCACAAGAGCCTCGTCCCCCTCGCCTTCCTCCTGGGCGACTGGGCGGGCGCGGGCGTGCACGACTTCCCGGGCGCCGAGAAGTGCAACTTCGGGCAGGAGGTCTCCTTCAGCCACGACGGCCGGGACTTCCTGGAGTACCGCTCCCACACCTGGGTCCTCGACCAGGACGGGAACAAGGTCAGCCCGCTGGAGTCCGAGCACGGCTTCTGGCGCGTCGACGCCCACCGCAAGGTCGAGGTCACGATGGTCCGCGACGACGGCGTCATCGAGATCTGGTACGGCGAGCTGGCCGACCAGAAGCCGCAGATCGACCTGGTGACGGACGCGGTGGCCCGCACGGCCGCCTCCCGGCCCTACACCGGCGGCAAGCGGCTGTACGGCTACGTCAAGAGCGACCTGATGTGGGTCGGCGAGAAGCAGACCCCCGAGGTCGAGCTGCGCCCCTACATGTCGGCGCACCTGAAGAAGGTCGTCACCCCGGAGGACGTCGAGCGCTGGGCCAAGGCCCTGCCCGATGACATGCCCGACGACGGGATCGCCTTCTTCAAGTAGGCCCCGTCCCGGAGGTCCTAGACTCGTGGGTGTGGTGAGCACCGACTGGAAGAGCGACCTCAGGCAGCGCGGCTACCGGCTGACCCCGCAGCGGCAGCTGGTGCTCGAAGCCGTGGACACCCTCGAACACGCGACCCCCGACGACATCCTCGGCGAAGTGAGGAAGACGGCGTCGGGGGTCAACATCTCCACCGTCTACCGCACGCTGGAGCTCCTGGAGGAGCTCGGGCTGGTCAGCCACGCCCACCTCGGGCACGGCGCGCCCACCTACCACCTGGCCGACCGGCACCACCACATCCACCTGGTATGCCGGGACTGCACCAACGTGATCGAGGCCGATCTGCCGGTGGCCGCCGAGTTCACCGCCAAGCTGCGGGAACAGTTCGGTTTCGACACCGACCTGAAGCACTTCGCGATCTTCGGCCGGTGCGGGGACTGCTCCCTGAAGGGCTCGACTGCCGAGTCGTAGGCTAGGGGTATGAAGAGCCCCCTGCTGGCCCTGCCCGGCGCCGTTCCCGCCGAGGGCGTGGACGAAGGCGTCGCCGCCCACTACGGCGACCTGTTCCGCGAGCAGCGTGCCCTCGCCGAAGGCACCGGTTTCGTCGACCTCTCCCACCGCGGCGTCGTCGCCGTCACGGGCGACGACCGGCTGAGCTGGCTGCACCTGCTGCTCACCCAGCACGTCAGTGACCTGCCGACCGGCGAGGCCACCGAGGCGCTGATCCTCTCCGCCAACGGCCACATCGAACACGCCCTGTACCTCGTCGACGACGGCACGACCGTCTGGGCCCATGTGGAGCCCGGCAGCCAGGAGGCGCTGATGGCCTACCTGGAGTCGATGAAGTTCTTCTACCGGGTCGAGGTCGCCGACCGCACCGCCGACACCGCCGTCGTGCACGTGCCGGCCGGCTCGATCACCGAGGTCCCCGAGGGCGTCGCCGTCCGGGAGACGCCGTACGGCCGTGATCTCTTCCTGCCGCGCGACGAGCTGGAGTCCTTCGCCGACCGGGCCGGCCCGCCGGCCGGGATCCTCGCGCACGAGGCGCTGCGCGTCGAGCGGCACCGTCCCCGCCTCGGCTTCGAGACCGATCACCGGACCATCCCGCACGAGCTGGGCTGGATCGGCACGGCGGTCCACCTCCAGAAGGGCTGCTACCGGGGGCAGGAGACCGTCGCCCGGGTGCACAACCTCGGCAAGCCGCCGCGCCGCCTGGTCTTCCTGCACCTGGACGGCAGCGAGGTCCACCTGCCGCCGAACGGGGCCGAGGTGCGCCTCGCCGACGACGGGCCCGACGGCCGGAAGATCGGTTTCGTCACCACGTCCGTACGCCACCACGAACTGGGGCCGGTCGCCCTCGCCCTCGTGAAGCGGAACGTCCCGGTGGACGCACGGCTGATGGCCGAGGACACGGCGGCGGCCCAGGAGACAGTCGTAGAGCCCTGAGGGCCTGGGAATCCGGTCGGGACGGGGGCCCGGCGGGTGTCAGACCTCGACCAGCACCGTGAACGGGCCGTCGTTCGTCAGCGACACGCGCATCTGCGCGCCGAAGCGGCCCGTCGCCACCGTCGCGCCCAGCGCGCGCAGCTGGGCGACGACCTCGTCGACGAGGGGCTCGGCGACGTCGCCGGGCGCCGCGGCGTTCCAGGTGGGGCGACGTCCCTTGCGGGCATCGCCGTAGAGAGTGAACTGGCTGATCACCAGAAGCGGTGCCCCGGTGTCGCTGCACGACTTCTCGTCGTGCAGCACCCGCACCGACCAGAGCTTGCGGGCCAGCTGCGCCGCCTTCTCCCCGGTGTCGTCATGGGTGACGCCGACGAGGACGCACAGGCCCTCGCCGTCGATCGCTCCCACGGTCTCGCCGTTCACGACGACTTCCGCGCCGTCCACCCTCTGCACCACCGCACGCATCCCGCCATGATGCCGTGCGCCCCCAGGGTGTCGGCGCGCGGGCCCGTACGGGGTTTCTTTTCGCTCCCTAACCCCCCATCTGGGGCCGATCGGGGCCGATCATGGGCACTCGGTCACATAGCGGCCACCTGGGGTGGCACGATGCTCCCAGAAGCCGGTCGAGGGGACGGTTGAGGCTATGAGCACATCGAGTACGGGGCAGCCGCTTGGGACTGTCGCGTTGACATATCCGGGGGGCCTGGAGGCGCCCCGGCCACCCGTGCAGCGCACGGACAGCCCGGAGCTGCCCGCGGATCCGCCGGGGCACGGACAGACCGGGCTGAGCCTGTCGGAGCTGCGCACCCTGCGCCGGAACGCGCAGCGGGACGAGGCCGACCTGAGTTACGTGCGGCGGCTGCTCCAGGGCCGTATCGACATTCTGGGCGCGGAGCTGGCGCGGCGTCGGCCGACGTCCGTGGTGACCACCGCGGCGACGGGGTCCGTGGTCGAGCGGCTGTCGGAGATCCTGACCGACGCCCCGGCCCGGCAGCGTTCCTCCGCCCGCCATGTGACGCTCGGCACTCCGCGGAGCGAGGAGTGCCGACGGCTGGCGGCGGAGATGCTCGGCGAGGTGGAGCTGTCCGACCTGACGGCCCGCACCGACGCCGAGCTGACCGCCGGAATGGGCCGGCTCGTCCGCTACGAGCAGCAGGTTTCCCGGCGGCGGCAGCGGCTCCAGCGCACCGCCGACGACTGCAGCGCGGAGATCGCACGCCGGTACCGTGAAGGGGAAGCACAAGTCGACGACCTGCTCGTGTGACGCGTGGGGCGGCCTCCGGGCCGCCCTCCGGGGCCCGGCGGTCCCGGGCCGTCGCCCGCGGCGGGTCACCCGTCCGGAAGGCCACCGCCGATGCCCGCGCCGCAACCGTCCCAGCCCCAGCCCTCCCAGCCCCGGACCCAGCCGTCCCAGCCCCAGCCGTCCGGGCCGCGGTCGTCCGGGACCGCGCCCACGTCGGACCTCTCGTCCGTCGTGCCGCCCGTCCTCGCCGAGGTCGTCCGGTCCGGCTTCGTCGAAGGGCGGCACCGGGGCAGCCTGGTCGTGCTGGGCGCCGACGGGGCCGTGGAGCTGGCGCTGGGCGAGGTGACGGCGCCGGTCTTCCCGCGCTCCGCCAACAAGCCGATGCAGGCGGCGGGCGTTCTGCGGGCCGGCCTGGAGCTCGCGGGGGAGCGGCTGGCGCTGGCCGCCGCGAGCCACTCCGGGGAGCCCTTCCACCGCGACCTGGTACGCGAGATGCTGGCCGAGTACGACCTGGACCCGGCCCTGCTCCAGTGTCCGGCAGACCTGCCGCTGGACCCCGAAGAGCGGGACACGTATCTGGCGTCCGGCGCGGCGCCCGACCGGATCACCATGAACTGCTCGGGCAAGCACACCGCGATGCTGGCCGTCTGCGCACAGCGGGGCTGGCCTCTGGAGAGCTACCTCGACCCCGGCCACCCGTTGCAGCGGATCATCCACAGGGTTGTGGAGGACGCGGCGGGCGAGCCGGTCGCCGCCGTCGGCACCGACGGATGCGGAGCGCCGCTGATGGCGATCAGCCTGGTCGGGCTGGCCCGCGCCTTCCGCTCCTTCGTCCACGCCGAGCCCGGCACGGCGGAGCGCCGCGTCGCCGACGCGATGCGCGCCCACCCCGAGTACGTCGCCGGCACCCGCCGCGCGGACACCTGGCTGATGCGCGAGGTGCCCGGCGCCCTGTCCAAGATGGGCGCGGAGGCCGTCCAGGCGGTCGCCCTGCCGGACGGCCGCGCCCTGGCCTTCAAGATCGAGGACGGCGCGACGCGGGCCCTGAACCCTGTGCTGGCCCGAGCGCTGACGCTGCTGGGCGTGGCGGGACCCGTGGTCGACCGCATCGGCCGTACGCCCCTGCTGGGCGGCGGGCGCGAGGTGGGAGAGATCCGGGCGGCCTTCTGAGGCCCGGGGCCGGGCGGCTCCCCCGGGCTCCACGGCGCCGGGGCGGGCAGCCCTCCGTGACGCCGGCGAGGGCAAATCCGCGCGACGCCGGTCCGGTCGCCGACCTACCGTGAGCCCATGACCAGCCGCACCGACATCGACGTACGTCCCATCAGCGAGGCCGAGTTCCCCGACTGGCAGCGCGCCCTGAACACCGGGTTCCTGATGCCTCCCACCGTCAGAGCGGAGCAGTTGGAGGCACGCCGCAACCTCTTCGTCCCCGGCCGGTCGCTCGGCGCCTTCGACGGTGAGCGGTGCGTGGCGACCTACCGGTCCTTCGCGCAGGAGATCACGGCCGTGGGCGGCGCCCAGGTGCCCGCCGACGCGGTCTCCAACGTCACCGTCACCGCGACCCACCGCCGCCGCGGCCTGCTCACCCGCATGATGGCGCAGGACCTCGCGGCGGCGAAGGACCGCGGGGACGTCGTCGCGACGCTGATCGCGGCCGAGTACCCGATCTACGGCCGGTACGGCTTCGGCCCCGCCACCACCATGACGGAGTGGACGGTCGACGTGCCGCGCGCCGGTCTCGACCGGCGCCGGGCGGCCCCGGAGGACGGCGGCCGGATCGACCTCGTGGACGGCGAGGACGTCCGCAAGCTCGGCCCCGAGCTGCACGAGCGGCTGCGCCGGGCCCAGCCGGGCGCGGTCAGCCGGACCGAGCAGTGGTGGCTGACCCGTACCGGGGCCCTGAGCGTGTACGACGCCCCGTGGACCGAGCCCTTCTTCGCCGTGTACCGCTCCGCGGACGGCGAGGTCGAGGGCATGGCCTCGTACCGGGCCGACGACCACTGGGGCGACGCCAAGCAGCCGCTGAACACGGCGACCGTCGACTGGCTGCTGGCCGTCACCCCGGCCGCCGAGCGCGCCCTGTGGCACCACCTGTGCTCGATCGACTGGATCACGACGGTGAAGAGCGGCTGGCGGGCCCCCGACGACCTGCTCCCGCACCTCCTGCCGGATCCGCGCGCGGCGAGGATCACCACACAGGCGGACTGGTTGTGGGTCCGGATCCTGGACGTCGTACGGGCGCTGGAGGCGCGGACGTACGAGGGACAGGGTTCGCTGGTGCTGGAGGTCGTGGACCGATGGGAGTCCCCCCGCTCGAGCGGAGCCGAGAGCGGGGGAGGGCTCACCGGCGGTCGGTGGCGGCTGGAGGCGGGGGAGGACGGGGCGTCCTGCACGCCCACCACCGAGAGCGCCCACCTGGAGCTCGAAGTGGCCGAGCTGGCGGCGCTGTGGCTGGGCGACGAGTCCGCCGTACGGCTGGCCGCGCTCGGCCGGGTCCGGGAAGTACGAGCGGGCGCCGCCCGTGTGGCCGACGCCCTGCTGCGTACGTCCAGGCGGCCTTGGTGCCCGGACATGTTCTGAGAGGGCTCCCTTCTGCCGGTGACGGGTGGGCGTGCGCATCCGTAGCGCGTGCTCTTCAGTTGTGGTTGCGGTCCTGCTTGTCATGCTGGTCGTGCGTGGTGCTGACTGACTGTCCGGGCTCCCGGCTCCCCTCCGGAAGGGGGCCCGGACATCAGTACGTCGGTTCAGCCGCACTGAACGAGCGGCACCGTGGTGGCCAACCCTTAGGAGGTACGACCACGTTGTTGAAGTTGGCTGCCAACTTCACTGTACTTATCTCCGCTTGGAAGCGGCTCATAACCACCTTCGCGCGAACTGCCCAAAGATGGCGAGAAGTTGTAGTGTTTGGTCGTGGAGCAGGAACATGCCCCCGTCAACGGGCGGAAGAGACCGCAGCGGCCACAGAGAACACATCGCGAGGTGGCCGACGAACTGCGCGCCCGTATCCGGGCCGGCCGGCTGCGACCGGGCCAGCGCATGCCCACACAGGCGCAGTTGGCCGAGGAGTTCGAGGTGGAGCGCGGTGCCGTCCGGCAGGCCCTGCGCATCCTGCAGTCGGAGCGGCTGCTCACCAACGTGTCCAAGGGAAGCCCCGCGACCGTCGCGCCCGACTCCCACACCGCCCTGACCGGGCCCGGAGCGGCGCCCATGCCGACCACGGTCTCCCTCGCTCCCCGGATCGCCGAGGCCTTCGCCGCCCCGCACGTCGAGATCGACGCCCTGTGTCTGACCTCGGTCTCCCTCACCCTCGCCATCGGTGAATCGCTGCGACAGATCCACGCGGGGCGATGGAAACCGGCCAAGATCGACGTACGGGTGCTGCTGCCGAGCCGGAACATCGACCTGGCCTTCCCGGTGGCGGTGGACGGCCGCGGGGCCGGTGACCCCGTGCACGAACGGTGGCTGGCCATGCGCAACGCCCAGGGTCAGGTCCTCCGGCACAACCTGCTGGGCCTGCGGGCCACGCACGGCATCGACGTGCGCGTCTCCTTCCGCGCGCTGCCCTTCACGCCGCCCGTGAAGCTGTACGTGCTCAACGGCGCGGAGGCCCTCTTCGCGTACTACACCCTCAGTCGCCGCGAACTGGAGATCGATCACGAGCCGACGGAGATGTACGACGCGGAAGGCATCCGCTCGACGCTGTTCGCCTTCGGGCAGGGCGGTGGCCTGCGCGACGGGGTGTTCGTGGAGCAGTCGCGGCTGTGGTTCGACGCGCTGTGGGAGACGATCAGCTCGGAGCTGCTGCTCACCGCCTGATCATCTCCCGGTCACCGCGCAGGGCCCGCGACCAGGAGGGCCAGCACCACCGCTCCGGCGGAGCTGACGGACGGACTCTTGGCCTTGATGCCCACGGTGAGCAGGAGCAGGCCGACGATGCCGCCGGCGCCGTACCTCCACTGCACGAACTGCTCGAAGGTCACGACGAGGACCGCGGAGACGAACGCGAGGACGGGCATGGTCTTTCCCCCTTCGGAAGTCTGGGAAGGAACTTCCGCCAACTAGACCAAGTTGGCAACCAACTCTGACTAGGTTGTCCCCACTTGGCTGCTAGTTGTAAACAAGTTTCAAACAACTCCCCGTAGGAAGGTCGAAGTTGTAGCGTTTGGTCGTGACTCAGGAGAACGTGTCCGTGAACGGCAGCAGAAGGCTCTCGTCCCAGGAGATCGCCGACATCCTGCGGGAACGGATCCGCGGGGGAGACCTCAAGGCGGGCGACCGCCTGCCCACCCAGGCCGAGCTGGCCGACGAGTTCAAGGTGGAGCGCGGCACCGTCCGCCAGGCCCTGCGGGCGCTCCAGGAGGACGGCCTGCTGACCAACGTCAGCAAGGGCAGCCCGCCCCGCATCGCCGAGCCCGCCACACCCTGGGGCGAGCCGCAGCCGACGATGGTGGCGCTCGGTCCGCGGCTGTCGGAGGCGTTCTCGGCACCGCGAGTGCGGGTCGACGTCGTGTGCCACACCTCGGAGACGCTGATGCTGGCCCTCAGTGAGCCGCTCCGCCTGATCCACGAGGGGCGCATCCGCCCGGAGTCCATCGACTTCCGCGTCCTGATGCCGTCGAGGAACATCGAACTGGCCTTCCCCGTCCTGGTCGAGGACGAGGAGGACGACCCGGTCCACCAGCGCTGGCTCCAGATGCGCAACGCCCAGGCCCGGGTGCTCCAGCACAACCTGCACGCCGTGCGCTCCACCCACGGCGTCGACGTGCGCACCGCCTTCCGCGCGCTGCCCTTCACCCCGCCGACGAAGCTCTACCTGCTCAACGGTGAGGAGGCCCTCTTCGGCTACTACATGCTCACCCGGCGCGAGGAGGAGTACGAGAGCCGGACACTGGAGATGTACGACGCCCTGGGCTCCCAGTCGCTGCTGTTCTCCTTCCTGAAGCGGGCGGGCCACCGGGACGCGGTGTTCGTGGAGGAATCGCAGAA
This sequence comes from Streptomyces sp. NPDC017225, assembly GCF_044331465.1. Taxonomy (NCBI): domain Bacteria; kingdom Bacillati; phylum Actinomycetota; class Actinomycetes; order Kitasatosporales; family Streptomycetaceae; genus Streptomyces; species Streptomyces sp. NPDC017225. The sequence goes on from NZ_JBIRNE010000021.1 coordinate 61,700, forward strand.
GTGGTTCGACGCCCTCTGGGAAACCATCACCTCGGACATGACACTCTCCTAGTGACTTCTGATGCGACGCGGACCGGGCCGGTGGCGGCGGACACGGAGAAGGCCGACCCCGAAAGGCTGGCAGGGCTGCTCGACGACGCCCGTTTCGTGCTCTGGGACTTCGACGGGCCGGTCTGCCGCCTGTTCGCCGGCCACAGCGCCGAACGGGTGGCGGCCGACCTCGTCGACTGGCTGGAGGGGCGCGGACTGCGCGGACTGCTCACGGAGTCGGAGCGGGAGTCCCCGGACCCCCACGCGGTGCTGCGCGCCGTCGACCGCCGGCATCCCCGCAGCGACCTGGTCGAAGAGCTGGAGGAACGGCTCACCCAGGAGGAGCTCCGGGCGACCGCGTCCGCCATGCCGACGCCGTACGCCGACCCGCTGATCCGGACCTGGACGGCGGTCGGGGTGCGGCTGGCCGTCGCCACGAACAACTCGCCCCGAGTCGTGCGCGCGTACCTCGCCGGCCGAAGCCTGCTGCCGTGCTTCTCCCCGCACATCTACGGCCGTACCCAGGAACTCCGGCTGCTGAAGCCCGACCCGCACACGCTCGTCCGCGCCCTCAGCGCCATGGGGGCCGCCCCGTCCGCCTCGCTGTTCATCGGCGACTCCCCCTCCGACTGCCAGGCGGCCCGGCGCGCCCGGGTCCCCTTCCTCGGCTACGCGCGCGACGACCGCAAGGCCAAGCTGCTCACGGACGCGGGCGCCGACACCGTCGTCGACTCCTTCGAACCGCTGGTACGCCTGCTGCGGAACGGCGGGTAGGGGGCGCCGTTCGGGTGTGCGCCGATTCACCCGGGGCGGGGACGGGGACGTACGAGGGCCGGTCCTCCACTCCTGCCTCGAGCGCGGTGGAGTAACGTGCGTCCCCCTTACCCCATTGGCACCACCCGGATGGGCAGAGCGCACAGAATGACGCCCCGACCTGCCTCGCCCGTCAGGCAGCGAGCCGAAGCGATGAATTGCGGCTCGTCCCTGGTCAAGGGCCCGCTCAAGGGGTACCACCACGAGACGTACGTGCTGTCGCCCCCCGGCGGGCCGGGGCCCGTCAAACTGCGTGAACCGCGCTCCACGAGCCTGTGGTTCGACCGCCGGTGCTTCCGGTCGGAGGAGGAACTGCTCCGGGGGCTCAAGGGGCGCGTCGACCGGGTACCCGACGTGGTCGACGTGGCGGGCATGGGCCTGCAGACGTTCATCGAGGGCCGGACCCTGGGCGCACACCGGTGGCGGTGGGGCCGGCGGCTGCCCGACGCGGTGTTCGAGCAGATCGTCACCCTGTTCCGCCAGATGGTGCCGATCACGGCGGAGACACTGCGCGTGGAGCGCCGCTGCTCGCCCCAGGACGCCCCGGAGGACGGCGACACCGACGGGTTCCTGAAACGCCTCATCGTCTTCGTCGGGGAACAGGTCTACGAGGCCAACCGGGCGGACCTCGGTGGACTCTTCGAGGACTTGGGCGTAGGCGACGAGTCGCTCGTGCGCCTGGAGAAGAGCGTGGCCGGGCTCACCGGGCGGCCGTTCTGCCTGCTCCACGCGGACCTGCACCGCGAGAACCTCGTCCTCGACCCGCGAGGGAGGCTGTGGACCATCGACTGGGAGCTGGCGATGGTCGGGGACCCGCTCTACGACCTGGCCACCCATCTCTACCTGATGCGGTACCCGGCCGATCAGGAAGCCCGCATGATCCGGGAATGGTGCGAGGTGGTGGAGGCCGTCCGCCCCGGCAGTTCCCGTGCGTGGAAGCGCGACCTGCGGCTGATCACCGACTTCAAGCGGGCGCAGTCCGTCTACACGGACACCATCCGCGCGGCGATGTCACTGCGCGACCAATCCGGGTTCCGCTGGGCGGCTCTTCCGCGGGCGGCGGGGAAACTGCACGACGTCCTGACCGCCGCCGCCGGGCCGCTCGGCCTGGAGGACGTGCCGGGCCGCCGGGAGATCATGACCGCGTTGATCCACCGGCTCCGAGAACCCACCGGCGAACCCTCCGGCGAACCCACCGGCGAACCCTCCGGCGAACCCACCGGTCTCTCCCCCGGCGAACCGGCCGGCTCCGCGCGGTACTAGCGTCCCCGGTGGCCCGGTCCCCGCGCGGAGACGGAGAGCTGACGGTGCGGCCGGCCGCGCCCGGGGAGGTCGGGGCGCGGTCGTCGACGCCGTACGGGCCGCGCTCGACCGGGACGGCTCCCGTCGGTGTCGTCGGACATCAGCTCCGGCCGATCACCTCGGCGACCCGGGTGAACCCGTCTCCGCCGTGTCCGAGCGCGATGACCCGACGGGCCTGCCCCTCGATCACGCGCATCACGCTCGCGTCGATGCCGTGCGCCTCGGAGGCGTGCACCACGTGCGCCATGGTCGAGGCGGCCGAGGTGATCGGGTTCAGCTCGCCCGAGTACGTACCGGCGTCGGTGTCGGCCGCGAACTCGGTGAACAGCGGCGGCAGGATCGCGGCGATGCCCTGGGCGAAGGGGGCGAGTTCCGCGCCGGTGACGCCCTCCGCGCGGGCCACGGCGAGGGCGTGCGTGTAGCCGCCCATCGCCGTCCAGAAGATGTCGAGCAGCGCGATGTCGTAGGCCGCGGCCCGCCCGGCGTCCTCCCCCAGGTGGGTGTGGGTGCCGCCGAGCGCCGCCAGCACGGGCCGGTGCTCCCGGTACAGCTCCTCGGGGCCGCTGTGCAGGAACACCGCGTCGTCCGTGCCGATGGTCGGGGTCGGGGTCATGATCGCGCCGTCCAGGTAGCGGACGCCGTGCCGGGCGGCCCACTCGGCCGTGTCCCGGGCGCGGTCGGGGGTGTCGGCGCTCAGGTTCACGAGGGTGCGGCCCTTGAGGGCGGCGGTGACGGTCTCCTGGCGCAGTACGGCGTCCGAGGCGTCGTAGTTGACGACGCAGACGACGGTCAGCGGGGAGGCGGCGACCGCCTCCCCGGCCGACGCCGCCGCGAGCGCGCCCCGGGCGACGAGGTCGCCGTCCCGGCCGGGGGTGCGGTTCCAGACGGTGGTGCGCAGCCCGGCGTCCAGGAAGGCGGCGGCCAGTGCCCGGCCCATCGGGCCGAGCCCGAGAACGGTGACGGCGGCGGTGGACGGGGACCGGTCGGTGTGCACGGACATGCTTCAACTCCCGTAACGTGATGACTCGTTGTCGGACAATCGCTGATGAAAAGGGGCACGGCATGGCGCACCGGCGTCAGGATCCGAACGTCTGCGGAGTGACCGCCGCGATCGCCGTGATCGAGGGCAAGTGGAAGACCACGCTGCTGTGGCAGCTGGAGTCGGGCCCGCACCGGCCGGCCGAACTGCGCCGACGGGTGCCCGGCCTCACCGAGAAGGTGCTGACCCAGGCGCTGCGTGAGATGGAGGAGGACGGCCTGGTGGACCGGCGGGTCCACGACGTGCTTCCGCCGAAGACCGAGTACTCCCTGACCGCGTTCGGCCGCGATCTCGCCGAGGCCCTCTCCCCCCTTTCCGACTGGGGCCACCGACGCCTGGACAGGATGGCCGGACCGGAGGCCGTCACTCGCGCGGCCTCCTGACGTTCACCCGCCCCCTCAGCTTCGGCCGCGACCGGGCCGAAGCCAAGTACGCACAAAAAAGTGGGTGTGGACCGGAAGGCGCACTATTGCAAGCAGGCGCTTGCAATAGTTAGCGCCCTGGTGCATCGTGGAGGCATGGCATCGCTCAACGTCGGCAATCTCGGTGAGTACCTGCGCGAGCAGCGGCGCAACGCGCAGCTGTCCTTGCGGCAGCTCGCCGAGGCCGCGGGCGTGTCCAATCCGTATCTGAGCCAGATCGAGCGCGGGCTGCGCAAGCCGAGCGCGGAGGTGCTCCAGCAGGTCGCCAAGGCGCTGCGCATCTCCGCCGAGACGCTGTACGTGCGCGCCGGGATCCTCGACGCCGAGCGGGACCGGGACGAGGTGGAGACGCGTGCGGTCGTCCTCGCCGATCCCTCGCTGAACGAGCGGCAGAAGCAGGTGCTGCTCCAGATCTACGAGTCCTTCCGCAAGGAGAACGGATTCGGGACGGACGCGGACGATGCGAACGATGCGAACGACAGGGCGACGGCCCGGGACAGACCGGTGGACGCCGTCCCGGCCGACGTGGCGGGCGGCATCCCGGACGACGCCCGGGGCGCTGTCCCGGACGGCGGTGCCTCCATATCCGGGCGCCGCCCCCGTACGACCGGCGGCAGCGACGCCGGCCCGCAGCAGACGGCCGGATGAGCGGGAGCCGGCAGCCGGCCGGCCGGGACGCGGGACCACCACGAACCCTCAGCCCAACGTATTTCCGGAGGACCATCACCATGGCCATCACCGACGACCTTCGCAAGACCTTCAGCGACCCCACCCCGCTCTACTTCGCCGCGGGCACCGCCGACCTGGCCTTCCAGCAGGCCAAGAAGGTGCCGGTGCTGGTGGAGCAGCTGCGCGCCGAGGCGCCCTCCCGTATCGACGCCGTGCGCAACACCGACCCGAAGGCCGTCCAGGAGAAGGCGACGGCCCGCGTCAAGGAGACCCAGGGGTCCCTCCAGGCCAAGGCCAACGAGCTCTTCGGCTCCCTCGACGCCGACTTCAAGAAGCTCGGCGAGACCGCACAGGACCTCGCGCTGCGGTCGGTCGGCGTCGCCGCCGAGTACGCCGTCAGGGCCCGGGAGACCTACGAGAAGGTCGCCGAGCGCGGCGAGCAGGCGGTGCGTACCTGGCGCGGCGAGGCCGCCGACGGCATCGAGGACCTCGCCGAGGAGGTGGAGGAGCTCGCCGTGGCCGTGGAGCCGACCAAGCCCGCCACGTCCAAGCCCGCCAGGCCCGAGCCGGTCAGGACCGAGCCCGTGAAGACCGAGCCCGTGAAGACCGAGCCGGTCGAGGTCACGGAGGAGAAGTCCGTCGCGGGCAAGAAGGCCCCCGCCCCGCGCAAGGCTCCGGCCAGGAAGAGCCCCAACGGCACCGCGAAGAAGACGACGCCGCCCGCCAAGTAACCGGCGGCGGCACGGCGAGCACGGCGCGGGCCGGGCACCCTTGGGGTGTCCGGCCCGTTCTCCGGGTACGGTGACCGCGTAGAGACGATCCGAGTCTGGTGGTGGATGTTGTGCTGATGCAGGGGTTCGCAGACTTCCTGGGGCTGCTGAACATCGCCCTGATGTTGTTCACCGGCTTCGCGCTGGTCGACGGTGCCATGCGCCGTGAGGACGCCTACCGGGCGGCCGACAAGAAGACCAAACCGTTCTGGCTGATCATCCTCGGGCTCGCCTTCGTGGTGAGTCTGGTCTTCCCGATCCTGTCGTTCCTGCCGATCATCGGGCTCATCGCGACGATCGTGTACATGGTCGACGTACGGCCCGCACTGCGCGGCCTGCCGGGCGGCGGCCGCAGCAGCCGCCGAGGCTCCAGCAGCGACGGCCCCTACGGTCCGTACAACGGCGGACGCTGACGCGCCGCGCCCTCAGCGGGCGCGGGCGCGGAGCTCCGGCGCGACGGGCTCGGGCGGCTCCGCCGCGCAGGACCGACGCGTCGGACAGGGCGCTCGTCAGGGCGCCCGTTCCAGAGTCCAGCAGGACCACTGCCGCGTCGTCCGTCAGGGCGCCCGGTCCAGCAGGACCACCGCCACGTCGTCCGCGAGTTCGCCGCCGTTGAGCGCGCGGACCTCGTTGACGGTCGCCCGCAGCAACTGCTCACCCTGCAGCCCCTCGGCGAACTGGCGGCGGACCATCTCCACCATGCCGTCCTGGCCGAGCCGCTCCCGGCCCTCGCCGACGTGGCCCTCGATCAGACCGTCGGTGTAGAGCATCAGGCTCCACTCGGCGCCCAGCTCCACCTGCGTGCGAGGCCAGCGGGCGCCCGGCAGCAGACCGAGTGCCGGGCCGTTGTTGTCGTAGGGCAGCAGCCGCGCGGGCGTGTCCGGGCCCGCGACCAGGGGCGACGGGTGCCCGGCCAGGCACAGGCCGGCGCGGCGTCCGTCCGGGGATATGTCCACGGCGCACAGGGTCGCGAAGATCTCGTCGTGGGCGCGCTCGTGCTCCAGCACCTGCTGGAGCGTGCCGAGCAGCTCGTCGCCGCAGAGCCCCGCCAGGGTCAGCGCGCGCCAGGCGATCCGCAGCTCCACACCGAGCGCCGCCTCGTCCGGGCCGTGCCCGCAGACGTCGCCGATCATGGCGTGCACGGTGCCGTCCGGGGTGCGGACGACGTCGTAGAAGTCGCCGCCGAGCAGGGCACGCGAGCGGCCGGGGCGGTAGCGGGCGGCGAAGCGCAGCGGGGAGCCCTCCAGCAGCGGGGTCGGCAGCAGGCCGCGTTCCAGACGCGCGTTCTCCTGCGCCCGCAGCCGGCCCTCGGCCAGGCGCCGCTCCGCCGAGTCGGACCGCTTGCGCTCGACGGCGTAGCGGATCGCCCGGCTCAGCAGCCGGCCGTCGAGCTCGTCGCGGAACAGGTAGTCCTGGGCACCGACCGCCACGGCCTCCGCGCCGCGCTCGGCGTCGCTGGAGGAGGTCAGCGCGAGCACGGCGTGCCGGGGCGCGAGCTCCAGCACGTGCCTGAGCACCGCCAGCTCGTCGTCTCCGCTCCCGTCACTGTCACTGTCCCTGTTGCTGTTGCCTGTGCTCTCGGCGCCCGGGCGGGGCGGGGCGGGGGCCGACAGGGCGAGGTCCAGCAGGATGCAGTGGACGTCGTCGGTCAGCAGCCGCTCGGCCTCGGTGAGGTTGCGGGCCGTCCGGACGCGGATCGGCTTGCCGGCCTGGTCGAGCAGGTCGGGCACGATCGGCGAACCGCCGGGATCGTCCTCGATCAGCAGCAGCGTCAGATTGGTGGGGGCGGCGCTCTCGCGCCGGCCCGTGCCCTTGTCGGTGCTCTCGCCCGTGGTCTCGTCCGTGGTCTCGTCCGTGCTTTCGTCCGTGGTCTTCTCGCGCTTCTCCGTGGGGTGCTCTCGCCGGGTGGCGGGGTTTTCGGCCGGGTGCGTCCCGGGCGGGGCCTGTTCCATGGAAGGGCCGCTGTCCGGGGACGCGGCGGGCGCCTGACCACACTCCACGGCCGGGATCGCCCTCTGCCGCGGTACGGGTACGGGCATCGTCTTGGTTTCCTTCCCTCCCCCCGAGGGCATGGCGGAGCGAGGGACCTCGACCCACCGACGGGGACCATAGCGGGTGACGGCGCCGCTGCGGAATGGTCCGGAACACGTCGGGCGGCACTCGGCCACTGTCATATGCCGCGTTATGTACCGCAGTTGGACACGTCGACCGGGGGCCGGGGATGACGAACGTCACGCGGGGCGGGGCGCCGGGCGTGGACTGGGTCACGTGGCCCGCGTCACTCGGTGAGTACGCGCCGCGGGTCACTCCGAGGACGCGGCGCCCGTGTCCGGCCGCACCACCCCGAGGATCGGCATCGTGCCCGCCCCCGCGACGGTGATCGAGCGCCCGGGGCGCGGGGCGTGCACGACGGAACCGTCGCCGACGTACATGCCGACGTGGCTGGCGTCGTCGAAGTAGATGATCAGGTCGCCGGGCCGCATGTCCTTGATGTCGACATGCTTCAGCTGCTTCCACTGCTGCTGCGAGGTGCGCGGGATCGCCTGCCCGGCCGACACCCAGGCCTGTGAGGTCAGGCCTGAGCAGTCGTAGGCCTTCGGGCCCTCGGCGCCCCACTGGTACGGCTTCCCGACCTGGGCGGTGGCGTACTCGACCGCCTTCCGGCCCCGCTCCGTCGCCTCGGTGTCGAGGTCCTCGACGACGCCGGAGCCGAGCCAGGCGGTCTGGGCCTTGGCCTGGGCCTCCCGCTCCAGCTGGGCGAGGCGCTCCTTCTCCTCCTGCTCCAGCTCGGACTCCAGCTCCTCGGCCGCCGCGATCTGCTTCTCGGTCTTCTTCTGGGCGGTGGCCTTGGCCTTGCGGTTCGCGTCCAGTTTCTCGAACTGGGCGGAGGCGTCCGCCGCGTAGGTCTTCAGGTCCTGCTGGGCGCGGGTCAGCTCGCCGAGCAGGCCCTTCGTCGCGCGCTGGCCCTGGATCACCCGGCCGGTGCCATCGAGGAAGTCCTCGGGGTCGTCGCTCAGCATCAGCTTGGCCCCGTCCGGCAGGCCGCCGGTGCGGTACTGGGCGCGGGCCGCGGCGCCGGCACGCTTCTTCAGTCCGTCGAGCTTCTCCTGACCCTTGACGATCTTCTTGGCCAGTTCGACGATCTCGGCGGACTGCTTCTGCGTCTTCTCCTCGGCGGCGTTGTACTCCTCCGTGGCGGAGGCCGCCGAGCGGTAGAGCTCGTCGAGCTTCTTGCGTACGGCTTCCAGGTCCTTGCCGGGGGTGGCGGCCGGGGAGGAGGGGCCGGGGGAGGCGGCGGGGGTGTTCGGGGCGCCGGACGAGGGCGCCGCGGGTCCGGGGTCCGCGAACGCCGTGCCCGGTACCGCGAGTACGGTGACCGCGCAGACCACGGCCACGGCAGCGGTCATCAAGCCATGCTTCCCCGTACGCATACCTCGCCCCCAAACTGATTAACCGCCAGTAACATAGGTCGCCCGGGGGATCGTGCCATGCCGGCGCGGAAAGCGACAGAGGCAGTGGTTTCCCTCCTGCTCCCCTCTCCTGCTCCCCTTCCACCTCGCCGTCTCCCCGCTGTGTGACGAACGTCGCACGGAGATCGTTCCCGGCGTAGGTTCACGCGCGCGGCGCCAACGCCTCCCACCGCACCGTCACTTCGCCCTGCCGCCACCGCGCCGGCCCGTCCGTCACCGGCCAGCCGGCCGTCAGGTCCCGCACCGCGCGCGTCCAGCGCTGGCGGGCACCGTAGGAGGCGTAGGGCGCGGCGGCGGCCCAGGCGCGGTCGAAGTCGCGCAGGAAGGCGTGCACGGGCTCGCCGGGGACGTTGCGGTGGATGAGTGCCTTCGGCAGCCGTTCCGCCAGGTCGGAGGGGCGGTCGAGGGAGCCCAGCCGGGTCGCGAAGGTGACCGTGCGCGGCCCCTCGGGCCCGAGCGCCACCCACACGTGCCGACGCCCGATCTCGTCGCAGGTGCCTTCGACCAGGAGCCCGCCGCGGGAGTGCTCCGACGCCGGAGCGAGCCGCGCGCACAGCCGCTGCCAGACGGCGGCGACCTCCCCCTCGTCGTACTGGCGCAGCACGTTCGCCGCCCGGATCAGGAGGGGACGGCGGGAGGGGGGTGAGAGGGGGATCTCGAAGCCGCCGTGGCGGAAGACGAGCCCCGCGCGCGCGTAGGGCTCGGCCGCCGCCACCCGCGCCGGGTCGATCTCGACGCCCACCACGCGCGCGTGCGGCGCGACGGTGCGCAGGCGGCCCAGCAGCTCGACGGCCGTCCAGGGGGCCGCGCCGTAGCCGAGGTCGACGGCGACGGGATCGTCGGCGCGGCGCAGCTCGGCGCCGTGCGTGGCCGCGATCCAGCGGTCCATGCGGCGCAGCCGGTTCGGGTTCGTCGTCCCGCGCGTGACCGTGCCCACGACGGGGAGGGCGGCGGCGCGGGAGCGGGAGGGCATGCGTACGAGGGTATGCGGCGGGGCCGCCCTCTCTGACGCGTCCCCACGTCGAACGGTTGATCGATAAGCGGTAATGATTCGGCAAAGGTCGGGAAACCGGAAATGGAGCGCCGTCATCCGGTGTTCCCACCTCTTGGAGGGCGGAGCGTGTCCTCCGCACGGCTTGCCCGCAGCGAGGAGGAACGGCTCGTGAGCCAGTACGTCAGCAGGCTCGGGCGTCGCTCACCGGCGGCCTCCCCGCGGCTCCGGCTGCTGCGCAGGCCCCGCCGCGTCGCCATGCTCTCCGTGCACACCTCACCGCTCCACCAGCCGGGCACCGGCGACGCCGGCGGCATGAACGTCTACATCGTCGAACTCGCGCAGCGCCTCGCCGCGATCAACATCGAGGTCGAGATCTTCACGCGCGCGACCACCGCAGCGCTCCCGCCCACCGTCGAACTGTCGCCGGGCGTCCTCGTCCGGCACGTCGACGCCGGCCCCTACGAGGGCCTGGCCAAGGAGGAGCTGCCGGCCCAGCTGTGCGCCTTCACCCACGGCGTCATGCAGGCCTGGGCCGGACACCGCCCCGGCTACTACGACCTGGTCCACTCCCACTACTGGCTCTCCGGCCACGTCGGCTGGCTCGCCGCCCAGCGCTGGGGCGCCCCCTTGGTGCACGCCATGCACACCATGGCCAAGGTCAAGAACGCCAACCTGGCCGACGGCGACACTCCCGAGCCGGCCGCCCGCGTCATCGGTGAGACGCAGATCGTCGCCGCCTCCGACCGGCTGATCGCCAACACCGCCGAAGAGGCCGACGAGCTGGTCCGGCACTACGCCGCCGACCCGGCCAAGGTCGCCGTCGTCCACCCCGGCGTGAACCTCGAACGCTTCCGCCCCTTCCCCAAGGGCTCCGAGCCCGGCCCGGGGGAGACCGTGAACGCCCGCGCCGCCGCCCGCGCCCGCCTCGGCCTGCCGCAGGACGCGCTGATCCCGCTCTTCGCCGGCCGTATACAGCCGCTCAAAGCCCCCGACGTGCTGCTCCGCGCGATCGCCGTCCTGCTCGACGAACGCCCCGAGCTGCGCTCCCGCATCGTCGTCCCCGTCGTCGGCGGCCCCAGCGGCAGCGGCCTCGCCAAGCCGGAGGGCCTGCAGAAACTCGCCGCCCGGCTCGGCATCGCCGACGTCGTGCGGTTCCGCCCGCCGGTCGGGCAGGAGCAGCTCGCCGACTGGTTCCGGGCCGCGTCCGTGCTGGTGATGCCGTCCTACAGCGAGTCCTTCGGCCTGGTCGCCATCGAGGCCCAGGCGGCCGGTACGCCGGTACTCGCCGCCGCGGTCGGAGGCCTCCCGGTCGCCGTGCGCGACGGGCACACCGGCCGCCTCGTCGAGGGCCACGATCCCGCCGCGTACGCGCGCGTCCTGCGCGAATTCGCCGACAACCCGGAGCTGACGCCCCGGATGGGCGACGCCGCCGCCCGGCACGCCCAGTCCTTCGGCTGGGACAGCGCCGCCGCCGCTACGGCCGACGCCTACACGGCCGCGATCCAGTCCCACCGACGTCGCGTACGCTCCCACCATGGCTGAGGCAGCGCAGAAGGCGGCACAAGTCCTCGAGGCGGCGCTGCGGGACGCCGAGCTGGAGTGGGAGAGCCCCGAGCCCGGCAACTACGTCGTCAGACTCCCCGGCACCCGCAAGCTCTCGACGACGGTCTCCCTCCTCCTCGGCAGACACTCCCTCTCCCTCAACGCCTTCGTCATCCGCCACCCCGACGAGAACGAACCCGCCGTCCACCGCTGGCTGCTGGAACGCAACCTCAAGCTGTACGGCGTCGGGTACGCAGTCGACCGCCTCGGCGACGTCTACCTCACCGCGAAGCTGCCCCTGGCCGCCGTCACCGCCGACGCGATCGACCGCCTCCTGGGCCAGGTCCTGGAGGCCGCCGACGGCGCCTTCAACACCCTGCTGGAGCTGGGCTTCGCGTCCGCCATCCGCAAGGAGCACGAGTGGCGGACCGCGCGCGGGGAGTCGACCCGGAACCTGGAGGCGTTCCAGCACCTGATCGAGCGCTCGGAGCGCTCGGAGCGCTCGGACCGCTCCGAGCGGCCCGACCGCTCTGAGGGCGTTGAGGATTCCGAGGGCTGACGCGCGGTCAGTGCCCTCCGCCGCCGCTGGTGCGGTAGCGGCCGGGCGTGACGCCCACCAGCCTCTTGAAGTGCCGGGTCAGATGCGCCTGGTCGTAGAACCCGGTCGCGGCGGCCACGTCGGCCGGGGCGCGCCCCGCCAGCAGCAGCCGCCGGGCCCGGTCGACCCGGCGGGACATCAGGTACTGGTGCGGCGCGATGCCGTAGGCGCCGCTGAACGCCCGTACCAGGTGGGCCGGATGGGCGCGCACCAGCACGGCCGCGTCCGCCAGGCCGATCCCCTGGACGACCCGCTCGTCGAGCAGCTCCCGCAGCCGCCGAGCGAGCACGGGGTCCCCGCGGCGCACCGGACCGGCCTCCTCCCGGGGCCGCAGATGGGCGTGCAGCCGCTCCCCGACCAACGTCAGCCGGCTCTCCGCCTCCAGCTCGTCACCGGGCAGGGCGAGCGCGGAGTGCAGCTGCCCCACCCGCCGCCGCAGCACCGGATCACGCAGGGCGGGGGCGTCGACGGCGGCCCCGATCAGGTCGTCGCCGAGCCGGGAGGCGTCCAGGTACAGGACACGCTTGCGGAAGCCGTCAGGCGTGGCGGGGGAGCCGTTGTGCGGCACGTGCGGCGGCAGCAGCGACACCGTGTCGTGCGGGGTGCCGTGCTCGTGCCGGTCCAGGTCGTACCGTACGGCCCCGTCGTCGACGATGAGCAGCGTCCACGCGTCGTGGACGTGCATCGGGTAGGCGTACTCGGTGTAGTGGGCGTGGAAGACCTCGACGACGCCCGGTACGGGGGGTCGCCAGGCGGAGACGGTCCGCCGCCGGTCCTGCTCGGCCATGCAAAAAACGTACAAGACCCGGCCGCACGCCGACCGGCAGTCTCACCGTATGAGCACGCACGACGCAGACCCCTCTGACGCCCCCGTCCGCTTCGACACCAAGATCGCCGTCCTGCTCCGCGAGGACCTGGAGACCTGGCAGCGCCTGAACGTCACCGCCTTCCTGGTCAGCGGCCTGGGCGCGGAGATCCCCGAGGTGATCGGAGAGCCGTACGAGGACGCCGACGCGGTCGGCTACCTGCCCATGTTCCGCCAGCCGGTGCTGGTCTTCGAGGGCACCAAGGAGACGCTGACCAACGCCCACGCGCGCGTGCTGTCGCGCGCCCTGCCCCGCGCGCTGTTCACGTCCGACCTCTTCGCCACGGGCAACGACCGCGACAACCGGGCGGCGGTACGGGCCGTGCCCACGGCCGGCCTGGACCTGGTCGGCCTCGCGGTGTACGGCCCGAGAAACGCGGTGGACAAGGTGCTGAAGGGGGCGAGGATGCACCCGTGAGGCCCGGGTGACCGGACGGGGCCGTCACACCGCGCCGACGTCGTCCTTCGCGGACTCGCGCGGTTCGGGAACCCCGGACGCCCCGGAGGCCTTGGAAGCCTCGGACACCTCGGACACCTCGGACACCTCTGACACCTCGGATGCCTCGGACGCTTCGAAGGCGACCGTCTCCTCCCCCGGCAGCCCCCGCATGAGCGTCCAGTACCCCACGGCCGCCACCGTGCCGACGACCGCGCAGACGCCCCACAGCCACTCGGCGCCCCAGCGGTCGATGACGAAACCGGACATCAGCGGGGCGACGAGGGCGGCGACCGCCCAGGACATGGTGTACATCCCCTGGTAGCGCCCGCGCCCGTGCGCGGGGGAGAGGCGGACGACGAGCCCGGTCTGGACCGGCGCGTTGACGATCTCCGCCAGCGTCCACACGCACACGGTGAGCGCGAAGACGCCGACCGACCCCGCGAAGGCGGTCAGCCCGAACCCGTAACCGGCCAGCAGGGACGAGAGGACGAGCAACTGCCGCGGATCCCGGTGCTCGATGAACCGGGTGACGGGAATCTGCAGTACGACGATCAGGACCCCGTTGACGGCGATCGCCATGCCGTAGTCGGCCGGCGTGAACCCGGCCTCGCCCATGGCAACCGGCAGCCCCACGTAGGCCTGCTGGAAGATCACGGCCACGAGGAAGGACAGCCCGACGACGCTCATGTAGCGCCCGTCGCGCAGGACGGTCCCGAGGGAGACGGCGGGCTCGTCCGCCGCCGAGACGTCGCCGGCCCCGCCCTTCCCGGGCGTCCGCTCCGGCCGGGACTCGGGCAGCTTGACGAAGATGAGGACGGCGCACGCCATGGTCATCCCCGCCTCGATCAGGAAACCGGCGAGATAGCTGACCTCGGCGATGAACCCGGCCGCCATGGAAGAGATCGCGAAACCGAGGTTGATGGCCCAGTAGTTGAGCGAGAAGGCGCGGATACGGTCCTCGGGCCGCACGATGTCCGCCATCATCGCCTGCACGGCCGGCCGGGAGGCGTTGCTCGCCATGCCGACCAGGAAGGCGACGGCCGCGATGGCGACCGGGTCCCGCACGAAACCGAGCAGGGCGACGGACAGGGCGGTGGAGGCCTGCGCGACGAGCAGCGTGGGCCGCCGGCCGAGCCGGTCGGTCATCACCCCGGCGCCCAGCGAGGACACGACCCCGCCGAGCCCGTGCAGCGCGGCGACCAGACCGGCGTACGAGGCGGAGTACCCGCGGTCGATGGTCAGGTACAGCGCCATGAAGGTGGCGACGAAGCCGCCGAGCCGGTTGACCAGGGTGCTGGTCCACAGCCACCAGAACTCGCGGGGGAGCCCGGAGACCGACTCGCGCGCGGCACGCCTCAGCCCGGCGACTGACATGGGACCCCCGTGAACTCTTCGTGTGCTGGTCTGTGTAAGTGGCGAAAAAGCCAGCCACAACTTACAAACGAGGCCGTCCCGGGAACCACTCGATTAACAATTCCCGTCAACCGTCCGCCCTGCGGGCGCGGCGCGCGGGCGCTCAGACGGTTCGATTACGCTCGGAGCCATGGCCGACGCACCGTACAAGCTGATCCTCCTCCGCCACGGCGAGAGCGAGTGGAACGAGAAGAACCTGTTCACCGGCTGGGTGGACGTCAACCTCACCCCGAAGGGCGAGAAGGAGGCGACGCGCGGCGGCGAGCTGCTCAAGGACGCCGGCCTGCTGCCCGACGTGGTGCACACGTCCGTCCAGAAGCGCGCGATCCGCACGGCCCAGCTCGCGCTGGAGTCCGCCGACCGCCACTGGATCCCCGTCCACCGCCACTGGCGCCTGAACGAGCGCCACTACGGCGCCCTCCAGGGCAAGGACAAGGCCCAGACCCTCGCCGAGTTCGGCGAGGAGCAGTTCATGCTGTGGCGCCGCTCCTACGACACCCCGCCGCCCGCGCTGGACCGCGACGCCGAGTACTCCCAGTTCTCCGACCCGCGCTACGCGATGCTCCCCCCGGAGCTGCGCCCGCGGACGGAGTGCCTGAAGGACGTCGTCGTCCGGATGCTCCCGTACTGGTTCGACGCGATCGTCCCCGACCTCCTCACCGGCCGCACGGTCCTGGTCGCGGCGCACGGCAACTCGCTCCGCGCCCTGGTCAAGCACCTCGACGGCGTCTCCGACGCGGACATCGCGGGCCTGAACATCCCGACGGGCATCCCGCTCTCCTACGAACTGGACGCCGAGTTCAAGCCCCTGAACCCGGGCGGCACCTACCTCGACCCGGACGCGGCCGCCGCCGCGATCGAGGCGGTCAAGAACCAGGGCAAGAAGAAGTAGCTTCGCTCTTAGAGCCTCCTACCTGCGGATTCTTCGTGGGAAGGGGGCTCTTCGGCGTTGCTGTGGGCCGTCTCGGGACCGGCCGAGGGCTTCGGCGCGGGGTTCCGTGCGGTCGTGTCTGTCCAGTTCAGCCGGCGTCGAACGACCAGACGAGGCCGATCTCCTCGCGGGACACCACGACAGGCCCGAGTTCCCAGGCGTACTGAGTCATCGGCCAGCAGCCGGTGACCCGTTCGTAGAGGCGGGGGTGGTCGTCGTCGTGTCGGGTGTTCGTGCAGAACCGCGAGCCCTGCGGGAAGCGCGACAGGATGACCCGCGCGTGTTTCTCCATGCCCGGTCGACGGTCATCGAAGCCGTACGCCGCGACACGTCCATGGCGTCCGTCGCCGGCATGACGAGCAGCCGTACGACGGCGGAACGCGGAATCTCGGCCCGGAAGGCATCGGGGGAGTTCGGTGGATGCCGCTCCACCCCGACGCGGACAGGAGTGTGCCGTCTCTCTCCGACTCGCCGGCTCCTGCGGGTTCCCTGACGTCAGCCCATGCTCTTGGCGCCGTCCAGGGTCTCCCGGATGATGTCGGCGTGGCCGGCGTGCTGGGCGGTCTCGGCGACGATGTGCATCAGTGCCCGGCGGGCCGACCACTGCGCGCCGGGCTCGAACCACGGAGCCTTCGGCAACGGCCACGCGGCGTCCAGGTCGGGCAGGGTGGCGACCAGGTCGTCGGTCCGGCGGGCCACCTCGGCGTAGTCGGCCAGTACACCGGCCAGCGTCTCGCCGGGCAGCATCCGGAACTCGTCGGCCCGGTGGGCCCAGTCGGCCTCGGTCATGGCCGTGAAGTCCCCCATCGCCGACGGGCCGTTGAGGATGAAGCCCACCCAGCCCCGCTCGACCGAGCCCACGTGCTTGATCAAGCCGCCCAGACACAGCTCGCTGGCGGTGGGCCGGAGCCCGGCCTGCTCGTCGGTGAGGTCACGGGTGGTGAAGCGCAGGAAGTGCCGTTGCTTGGCCAGCATCTCCAGCAGGTCGGCGCGCTCCCCGGTGGCGTCCGCCGCTGCGGCCTGATCGCGGGTGGTCTGCTCGTTGGACGTCATGGGTTCCGCCTTCCGGTGTTTTCGCTCCGTCGGTCGACGACCACGCTATGAGGCCTCTAGGTCAGATGACGTCCTAGATCGCGCGAGGGCTCCCTCGCGGAACCGCTCCGCCCTCAGCCGCTACGATCACGGCCAAGGGCGGGACGTAGCGCAGTGGTCGACGCGAGCGGTCTCCAGAACCGCGAGGACGCCGGTTCGAATCCGGTCGTCCCGCCCCCTCAACCCCTTCTGAGGCCGCCCCGGGCTTTTCGACCTACGGCAGCGGCCTCACGCGGGTTCCACCGGCAGCCACAGTTCGCAGGTCGCGGTGGAGAAGTCGGCCGCGCGGTCGAGGACGGCGACGATCGACGGGCCCGGGCGCAGGCGCCACGGGTTGGACGGGAACCACTCCGACGCGGTGGCCGCCCAGGTCGACTGAAGGGTTCCCGGGTAGGGGCCCGCGCTGCGGAAGACCGCCCACCGGCCGGCCGGTACCTCGATGGCGTCGAGGTCGTCGGGGGTCGGCGTGTCCCGGGTGACGGCGACTCCGTGCAGGTAGGTCAGTTCGCTGCCCTCCGAGTTGTCGGGGGCCAGGTCGTCGCAGACCGCGAGCAGGCCCGCCGGGTCGGTGTCGCCGAGAGCTTTCAGGCGGGCGTGCTCCTGCTGGGGCAGCGCGGCGATGTGCTGCTCGATGTGCGGGTTGACGCCCTCGTGGATGAGCGGGACGCGGGTGGCGTGGCCGATCAGGCGGAAGGCGGGGCGGTCGGCGAAGCGGGTGTCCATGGGGGTGCTCCCTTCGACGGTCAGGCGGAACCTGAGCTGCGGCTGTGTCTGAAGGGGGCCTCCGTCACGCCGTACGTCACGCGGGGCGGCGCCGTGGACCGCCCGGAACGCACGTCCGAACGCTTCCGTGGAGCCGTATCCGTGCCGTACGGCGATGCTCAGCAGGTCGTCCTCACCGCGTACGACGTCGGCGGCGGCGACCGTCATGCGGCGCCGGCGCACGTACTCCGACAGCGGCATGCCCGCCAGCGACGAGAACATCCGGCGCAGGTGGTACTCGGTCGTGCCGAGCGCTCCGGCCAGTGCGGGGACGTCGAGTTCCTCGGTGAGGTGTTCCTCGACGAGGTCGACGAGCTTGTTGAGTGCCGAGATCACGAGGCCTCCTTTCGACATCAACCGTGGCAGGGAGCCGGGGCGCGCTTCCCGATCGTTGCGGTCCGGTTCGGTCGGGCGCGCTGACGGGAGGGCTTGGGATCGTGGCAGCACGGTGAGCGCCGGGCGAGTCCCGCCGATGGCGTCGCGCGGCCGGTGCCGGCAGGCCTCGAAGCCGGCCGCGCGTCGGCGACCCTGCTCGTGGGTCACTGGGGTGGGGGCCGAGTGGCTCCGCCGTCCGTCGGCCGCTTCTCAGCTCGCCGCCGTCAGACGCCCCCGGCGCTCCTCCCGGTGTCCCCGCAGGGCCTGCCAGACCGCGCCCAGGGCCAGTGACTGGACCAGGGCCGCGAGCACGATGCCGCCGATGAAGAACCAGGCGGGGGCGTCGCCGCCCCAGCCCGCCTCGCCGAGCCAGGCGACGAAGCCGAAGGCCGGGAAGGTGAACAGGGCCGGCCAGACCCAGATGAGGGACGCGTCCGGGCTGGTCGTGAAGAGGGGCTCCAGCGCGGCGACGGCCATCGCGCCGCCGACCAGTGCGAGGTAGGCCGCCGAGGCGCGGTTGGCGAAGGCCATGCGGGTGAAGGTGCGTATCGGGCCGGTGCGTATCGGGCCGGTGCGTAGCGGGATGGTCTTCATCGGATCTCGGTCTCCCCGTGGTCGTCGTCCCGTCCAGGGTCGGACGGGAGCGGTCCCGGGGCCTGAGTACCCGTACTCAAGTCGGGCGACTCGGTACCCACCGGTCCAGGGAGAACCCAGGGGGCGGAAGCGGGGGTGCGGCGGCCGGGGTGGTCCCGGACGCCGCACTCCCGCGTTTCGCTGTCGCTGTCGCTATTGCGATCGCTGCTGCTGCCGCCGTTGCCGCTGCCGCGTCAGCCGCACTGGCAGGGACTGCCCGACTGGCAGCCGCAGCCGCAGCCCGAGCCGCAGCCGCACGCGGCGATCAGGGGCAGGCTGCGGATCTCGGGCGGCTGTTCGGTGGGGCGTTCCTGTGCGGGGTCGGGGCTGGTGCTGGGGGAATCGGCCATGGTTCCTCCTAGAGGCTGGTGCCTGGGCCCATTGCACGCCCCGGAGGCCGGTGGCATCAACGGCGCATTGGGGCGAGTACGCGCGCCCCCGGCCCGAGGGTCCGCCGGCCGGCCGCCGCCGGGCCGGCCTCAGGCCCCCTCGACCTGCGTCGGCGGCTGGATGTCCGCCTGGAGCTCGCTCACGTGCTCGCCGGTGACCAGGTAGACCACGCGCTTGGCGACCGAGACGGCGTGGTCGGCGTAGCGCTCGTAGTAACGGCCGAGCAGGGTGACGTCCACGGCCGTCTCGATGCCGTGCTTCCAGCGGTCGTCCATCAGGTGCTGGAAGAGGGCGCGGTGGAGGAGGTCCATCGCGTCGTCGTCCTGCTCCAGCTGGAGGGCCAGGTCGACGTCCTTGGTGATGATCACCTCGGCCGCCTTCGCCATCAGGCGCTGCGCGAGCTGGCCCATCTCCAGGATGGTCGCGTGCAGGTCGTGCGGCACCGCCCGCTCCGGGTAGCGCAGCCGGGCCAGCTTGGCCACGTGCTGGGCCAGGTCGCCCGAGCGCTCCAGGTCGGCCGACATCCGCAGCGAGGTGACGACGATGCGCAGGTCCGTCGCCACCGGCTGCTGCCGTGCCAGCAGGGCTATCGCCCTGGCCTCCAGCTCGTGGTGGAGCTCGTCGACCTTCTGGTCGCCCTCGATCACGTTCTCGGCCAGCTTCAGATCCGAGTCGAGGATCGCGGTCGTGGCGCGTCCGATGGCCGACCCGACCAGCCGGGCCATCTCCACCAGACCGTCGCCGATCGAATCCAGTTCCTCGTGGTACGCGTCCCGCATAAGGGTTCCCTCTCGTACGTCCTTTTAGGGGGCTCGCACTGGCTCGCACCGGCTCGCAACCCCTCGCCGTGCCCCCACGCTTACACGTTCCGGCCTGGACGCGTCCGTTTCCGGCACCACAAATGAACCATCCCTGGCTCCAAGGTGAACTCTGGGCGACGAGTGTTCGAGGTCGCAGTCCGATGGCTGGGGCCGGACCGTTCGCCATGCCTAACCTGGAGGCATGGACGTGAACGCGGCGGTCGCCGCAGCGGCAGCGATCGCCGGAGTGCTCACCGGCGTCATCGCCATGCTGGCGTTCCGCTGGAGCGAGCGCGACCAGCGCCGCCCCACTCGCACCTCCCTGCACACCGACCCGGTACTCCCGCCCGGCGTGGACACCGTCCTGTCGGTGCTCCGTTCCTCCGCGGTCGTCCTCGACGAGGCCGACGCGGTGGTCAAGGCCAGCTCGGCGGCGTACGCCCTGGGCCTGGTCCGGGGCGGCAAGCTCGCCGTCGAGCCCATGCTGCAGATGGCCCGGGACACCCGGCGGGACGGGGAGATAAGGCAGGTCGAGCTGGACCTGCCCCGGCGGGGGAACGGACGCGGGGAGGCGCTCGCCGTCTCCGCGCGCGTCGCGCCCCTCGGCTCACGGCTCGTACTGCTGCTGGTCGAGGACCTCACCGAGGCCCGCCGCATCGAGGCCGTACGGCGCGACTTCGTCGCCAACGTGAGCCACGAGCTGAAGACCCCGGTGGGCGCGCTCTCACTGCTCTCCGAGGCCGTGCTGGACGCCTCGGACGACCAGGAGGCCGTCGAGCGGTTCGCCGGGCGCATGCAGATCGAGGCGACCCGGCTCACCAACCTGGTGCAGGAGCTCATCGACCTCTCCCGGGTCCAGAACGACGACCCCCTCGACGACGCCGAACCCGTCCGCGTGGACGAACTCGTCGCCGAGGCCATCGACCGCTGCCGGCACGCGGCCGGCACCAAGCAGATCACCATGGCCGCCGGAGGAACGGCGGATCTGCACGTACGCGGAAACCGCGGCCAGCTCGCCGCCGCCCTCGGCAACCTCGTCGAGAACGCCGTCAACTACTCGCCCGCCCGCACCCGCGTCGGCATAGCCGCCCGCCGGGTCAGCACCACCGGCGGCGACCTGATCGAGATCGCCGTGACCGACCAGGGCATCGGCATCTCCGACAAGGACAAGGAGCGCGTCTTCGAGCGCTTCTACCGCGTCGACCCGGCCCGCTCGCGGGCCACCGGAGGCACCGGTCTGGGTCTCGCGATCGTCAAGCACGTGGTCGCCTCGCACGGCGGGGAGGTCACGGTGTGGAGCGCCGAAGGCCAGGGCTCCACTTTCACCCTGCGACTGCCGGAGTCGGGCAGCGCCGCCCGCGACCGCGCACCGCGCCGGGCCGCCCACGAGGACCACGACGACCACGAGAACCGTGTGGACCAGGTCGACCAGATGGACCTGGGACACGTGGAACACGGAGAAATCGCCGACAACGGGCGGTCCGCCCCGCATTCCCCCCACACTTCCCCGTACCGAACGCTTCCCGCCCCGGAGGTCCTTCCGTGACCCGTGTGCTCGTCGTCGAGGACGAGGAGTCCTTCTCCGACGTCCTGTCGTACATGCTCCGCAAGGAGGGCTTCGAGGTCGCCGTGGCGACCACAGGGCCCGACGGGCTCGACGAGTTCGAGCGCAACGGCGCCGACCTCGTCCTCCTCGACCTGATGCTGCCCGGCCTGCCGGGCACCGAGGTGTGCCGCCAGCTGCGCGGCCGCTCGAACGTCCCCGTGATCATGGTGACCGCCAAGGACAGCGAGATCGACAAGGTTGTCGGGCTGGAGATAGGGGCCGACGACTACGTCACCAAGCCCTTCTCCTCCCGTGAGCTGGTCGCCCGCATCCGTGCCGTACTGCGCCGCCGCGGCGAGCCGGAGGAGGTCGCCCCCGCCGCGCTGGAGGCCGGGCCCGTCCGCATGGACGTCGACCGGCACGTCGTGACCGTGGGCGGCACCAAGGTCGACCTGCCGCTGAAGGAGTTCGACCTGCTGGAGATGCTGCTGCGCAACGCCGGCCGCGTGCTGACCCGCATGCAGCTGATCGACCGGGTCTGGGGCGCCGACTACGTCGGTGACACCAAGACCCTCGACGTCCACGTCAAGCGGCTGCGCGCCAAGATCGAGCCCGACCCGGGCGCGCCGCGGTACCTGGTGACCGTGCGGGGGCTCGGCTACAAGTTCGAGCCGTAGAGCGGCCGGCGCGGCCGGCTCCTTGCCGCTGCCGCGTCCGTACGCCCGACGCGCCGTGCCGGTGGCGTGTCGTGCGTACGACGAAGGGCGGGACCTCCGGGAGAGGTCCCGCCCTTCGTGCGGTGTGTGCGGCGTTACGGGGGCTCAGTGGCCGGCCGTGTCCTCCTGCGAGTCCACGGTGCCCGGAGCGTCCTGCGCGTCCTGCGCGTCCTGCGCGTCCTGCGGGGCGGAGTCCGTCGCGGAACCGGTCTCGGTGCCGGTGCCGTTGCCGGTGGCGCCGTCCGTCCCGGGGGCCGTGGCGTCGCCGGACGGGGCGCCAGGGGTCTCGCCGTCGGACGGTTCCCCGGAGGCCTCCTGCGACGGCTGCGCCGACGCGCCGGGCGCCGCCGGGACGTCGCTCGGGCCCCACTTCGAGAAGTAGCTCTCGGCGGGGACGACGAACGCCTCCAGGCTCACGTCGCCGGTCTTGCTGAGGGCGAAGGTGACCTTCTGGGCGTCGCCGTCCCTCAGTGCCTCGCGGCTGTCGGTCAGGACGGCGGAGGCGTTGCCCTCGCCGCCGAGGATCAGGGAGCCGCCGGCCGGGACGGTCAGGCCGTCGGCGCCGCCCTCCTCGCCCTTGGCGGGCTTCAGCTCGACGGACTTGCCGGCACCGTCCACGGTGATGGACTCGAGGGTCTGGTCCGTCCGGCCGTTGTTGAACAGGGTGGCGGAGACCGCGGCCGGGCCGGTCGACTCCGGGTCGGGCTGCGTGATGACGATCGCGTTCTGGATCTGGACGTCACCGACGGTCGTCGCAGCGTTGTCCGGCTTGATCTCCAGCGTCTGGGCGTTGTGACCGGCACCGCACGCGGCGAGCGAGGCGATCGAGAACGCGATGGCGGCGGCGGCGAGGGCACCGCGTCGAAGGCTGCTGCTCACGGCGGCGGCAACTCCTTGGACTCGAGCGGGGTGGCGGCAACGGATAAAGCCGCCCTAAGTGACTGTCAGCGGGCCTTAGGCTACCGAGCCGTTCACGGGCCGCCGCACCCGACCCTCCCCCAAGTCGCCCGGCTTCGCTCGGCAGGCGGTAGGTCCGGGGCCGTTCCAGGCGATCTTCCCGAGTCGTTTTGCCGCCTGCGGCCGTCCGTCATTCATATAAGAGGCACCCGCCATACGGGTCGCCGATCGGCGCGCGAATTTTCCGTGAAGGAATGCGCGGACGGCCAGGAAATGGATCACCGGAGGGCCGGCCGGGGCACCTGGTGATCAATTCCGGATTCGACGGGAAGCCCGCCCGGGCCACCGAACGGAGTAGCGGAAGTCGCACGCCTGGAACCAGACATACCGGATCATCCGGGCAGGTGGACAGGCCTCCGGATGTGCGTGACGTGCGTGTTTCGCCCGACCTGAAGAGCCGCTCCGACCTGCGAATACTTTCTTCCGCTAGCTCGGCGCAGCACGTTCCTGTTGCAGTTGTCAAGCCCCGAGATATGCCCTGACCTGCGAAAACGCCATTCAGAAGACGCCGTTTCCGTGTTACCCTGGATAGCCACGGAAGGGGTACCTGTCACATGACGTTCAAGGTTGGCGACACCGTGGTCTATCCCCATCACGGGGCCGCGCTGATCGAGGCTATCGAAACTCGCCAGATCAAAGGCGTGGACAAGACCTACTTGGTGCTGAAGGTCGCCCAGGGCGACCTGACGGTACGTGTGCCAGCGGACAATGCGGAGTTCGTCGGCGTGCGTGATGTGGTCGGTCAGGACGGACTGGACCGGGTCTTCGAAGTGCTGCGCGCGCCGTATGCCGAGGAGCCCACGAACTGGTCGCGTCGTTACAAGGCAAACCTGGAGAAGCTCGCCTCCGGCGACGTCATCAAGGTCGCGGAAGTCGTACGCGATCTGTGGCGCCGTGAGCGTGAGCGCGGACTCTCCGCAGGTGAGAAGCGCATGCTCGCCAAGGCCCGCCAGATCCTGGTGAGCGAGCTCGCTCTCGCGGAGAACACCAACGAGGACAAGGCGGAGGCCCTGCTCGACGAGGTGCTCGCCTCCTGAGGCGAGGCGCGAACCGCTGCCCGCGCGGTTCGGCGCACTGAAATGCCGTGGTGCCCGATGACATCTTTCATGTCGCCGGGCGCTGCGGCATGTTCGTACCCGGATTCGGGCGTGCCCGGGCGCCCCCGGATTTCGTCTTCTGACGCTTGTCCCGGGAGACTTTTCCCCGATCTCCCCGGTCCTGGCGTGCCGGGCCCGGACTGCTGGCTCGACCAGGGTCACGGAAGGGTCCGGTCAAGGCGTCGCGCCCGGCACGGTGAGGCCATACCCAACTAGGTCGAGCACACAAACCTGACAGGAACCGATGTCTGACGAATCGCGTCCCTCGCCCGCGGAACCGCCCGCGGAGACCTCTGCCGACGCCCGTACGAACACCAGGACCGCGGCTGTGATTCCGGCCGCCGGCCGCGGCGTACGACTGGGCCCGGGCGCCCCGAAGGCCCTCCGTGCGCTGGGCGGCACACCCATGCTCATCCACGCGGTCCGTGCCATGGCCGCCTCCCGCGGGGTCTCCCTCGTCGTCGTCGTGGCCCCGCCCGACGGGGCCGCCGAGGTCAAGAGCCTGCTCGACGCGCACGCGCTGCCCGAGCGGACCGACTTCCTCGTCGTGCCCGGCGGCGAGTCGCGGCAGCAGTCCGTACGGCTCGGCCTGGACGCGCTGCCGCCCGAGTACGACATCGTCCTCGTGCACGACGCGGCCCGGCCGCTGGTGCCCGTGGACACGGTGGACGCCGTGATCGAGGCCGTGCGGGAGGGCGCGCCCGCCGTCGTGCCGGCGCTGCCGCCGGCCGACACGGTCAAGCAGGTCGAGCCCGCCGCCGTCCCGGGGGAGCCGGAGCCGGTGGTGGCGACGCCGGAGCGGGCACGGCTGCGCGCGGTGCAGACGCCCCAGGGGTTCGACCGGAGCACGCTGGTGCGCGCCCACGAGACGGTGAGCGGCGACGTCACCGACGACGCGAGCATGGTCGAGCAGCTCGGACTCACGGTGGTCGTCGTGCCGGGACACGAGGAGGCGTTCAAGGTGACGCGGCCCCTCGACCTGGTGCTCGCGGAGGCGGTCCTGGCACGCAGGAGGCTGAACGATGGGTTCTGAGATTTCCGAGGGCTCCGGGTGTTCTGAGGTTTCCGAGGTTTCCGAGAAGGGCGCTCTCCCCCCGCTGCCGCAGGTCGGCATCGGTACCGACATCCACGCCTTCGAGGACGGGCGTGAGCTGTGGTGCGCCGGGCTGAAGTGGGAGGGCGAGGGGGCCGGGCTGGCCGGGCACTCCGACGCGGACGTCGTCGCGCACGCGGCGTGCAACGCGTTGTTCTCCGCGGCGGGCCTCGGGGACCTCGGGCAGCACTTCGGCACCGGGCGGCCCGAGTGGTCCGGGGCGTCGGGGGTCACCCTGCTGACGGAGGCCGCGCGGATCGTGCGGGCGGCGGGGTTCCGGATCGGGAACGTCGCGGTGCAGGTGGTCGGACCGCGGCCGAAGATCGGCAGGCGGCGCGAGGAAGCGCAGCGTGTGCTGTCCGCGGCGGTGGGGGCGCCGGTGTCGGTGTCGGGAGCGACGACGGACGGTCTCGGGTTCCCCGGGCGGGGGGAGGGGCTGATGGCGGTGGCCACGGCGCTGGTGGCGCGGGTGGGGTGAGCGGCGGGTGAGCGGGGGCGTCCCGGGCGGCCGGGTTCGTGGTGGGGCCGGCGTCGGACGAGCGCGCGGGGCCCCGCGCTCCGGCCTGGGCCGCGCCAGGGGCTCCGCCCCTGAGCCCCGTGCCAGGGGCTCCGTCCCTGGGCCCCGGCCAGGGTCCACCCACCACCCGACCCGGTCGGGCAGGAAGCCGGCCTCGCCCCAGCGTCACCGGCTCGGTCGGGCCGCCGGCGGGCATGTACGCCCCTGGCACCGTCCCGCGCCTACTACCCTGGACCCGTGACTATTCGCCTGTACGACACCAGCGCCCGGCAGATCCGTGACTTCGCCCCCCTCACGCCGGGCTGCGTCTCGATCTACCTGTGCGGTGCCACCGTGCAGGCCGCCCCGCACATCGGGCACATCCGGTCCGGGCTGAACTTCGACATCATGCGCCGCTGGTTCGCGTACCGCGGCTACGACGTCACCTTCATCCGCAACGTCACCGACATCGACGACAAGATCATCCGGAAGGCGGCCGAGCAGGACCGCCCCTGGTGGTCCATCGGGTACGACAACGAGCGCGCGTTCAACGACGCCTACGACGCCCTCGGCTGCCTGCCGCCCACCTACGAGCCGCGTGCCACCGGCCACATCACCGAGATGGTCGAGATGATGCGCGTCCTCATCGAGCGCGGCCACGCCTACGAGGCCGACGGCAGCGTCTACTTCGACGTACGGTCCCTGCCCGGGTACCTGTCCCTGTCCAACCAGGACCTCGACGAGCTGCGCCAGCCCTCCGGAGAGGGCGAGACCGGCAAGCGGGACCCGCGGGACTTCGCCATGTGGAAGGCGGCCAAGCCGGGCGAGCCCAGCTGGGAGACGCCGTGGGGCCGGGGCCGGCCCGGCTGGCACCTGGAGTGCTCCGCCATGGCGCACAAGTACCTGGGCAGCGAGTTCGACATCCACGGGGGCGGGATCGACCTGATCTTCCCCCACCACGAGAACGAGATCGCCCAGGCCAAGGGCTTCGGCGACGCCTTCGCCCGGTACTGGGTGCACAACGCCTGGGTCACCATGAGCGGCGAGAAGATGTCCAAGTCGCTCGGCAACAGCGTGCTGGTGAGCGAGATGGTCAAGCAGTGGCGCCCGGTCGTGCTGCGGTACTACCTCGGCACCCCGCACTACCGCTCCACCATCGAGTACAGCGAGGAGTCCCTGCGCGAGGCCGAGTCGGCGTACGCGCGGATCGAGGGCTTCGTGCAGCGCGTCACCGAGCTGGCCGGCCGGACCGTCGAGCCCGCCTCCGACGTGCCGCCCGCCTTCGCCGAGGCGATGGACGACGACCTGGGCGTCCCGGGGGCCCTCGCCGTCGTGCACACCACCGTCCGGCAGGGCAACAGCGCACTGGCCGCCGACGACAAGGAGGCCGCGGTCGCCCGCCTCGCCGAGGTCCGTGCGATGCTCGGGGTACTGGGCCTCGACCCGCTGGCCCCGCACTGGGCCGGCGAGCGGGAGCAGGGCGAGGACCTGCGGCACGTCGTCGACAGCCTCGTACGCCTGGTCCTCGACCAGCGCGAGGCCGCCCGGGCCCGTAAGGACTGGTCCACCGCGGACGCCATCCGCGACCAGCTGGGACAGTCCGGCCTGGTCATCGAGGACGGCCCGCAGGGGCCCCGCTGGAGCCTCGGCTCCCGCTGACCCCCGCCCGTCACCGAAGACCGCACACGCGGGTCACGAGGCCGCCGAGTACCGCGGGTCCCGGGGTTCCCGTAGATCGATTGTGCCGCCCGGCCTCCCGGGCGGCACACTGCATACAAACGCACGTACCACGCACACTCCCGTAGAGAGCGGAGACAGGTAACTCATGGCCGCGAACAACCGCCGCATGTCCGGCAAGAAGGGCGCGCAGGTCGGCAGCGGCGGCAAGCGACGCCGGGGCCTGGAAGGCAAGGGGCCGACGCCTCCCGCCGAGATGCGCAAGGGGCACGCCAAGCAGCGCGTCGCCAACGCGAAGGCTCGCCGCGCCACAGGACGCGCGCCCCAGCGGCGCGGGGGCGGCCGGTCGACGTCCGAGCTCGTCGTCGGCCGCAACCCCGTCTTCGAGGCGCTGCGCGACGGCGTGCCCGCCTCGACGCTCTACGTCCAGCAGTTCATCGACAACGACGAGCGGGTGCGCGAGGCGCTCCAGCTCGCGGCCGAGCGCGGCGGCATCAACCTCATGGAGGCGCCGCGTCCCGAGCTCGACCGGATGACCAACGGGCTCAACCACCAGGGGCTCGTCCTCCAGGTCCCGCCGTACGAGTACGCGCACCCCGAGGACCTGGTCGCCGCCGCCCACGACGAGGGCGCGGACCCGCTGATCGTCGCCCTCGACGGGGTGACCGACCCGCGCAACCTCGGTGCCGTCGTCCGCTCCGTCTCCGCCTTCGGGGGCCACGGCGTCGTCGTTCCCGAGCGGCGCGCGGCCGGCATGACGGCGGGCGCCTGGAAGTCGTCCGCCGGCACGGCCGCCCGTACGCCGGTGGCCCGCGCCACCAACCTCACGCGGGCGCTGGAGTCCTACCAGAAGGCCGGCGTCACGGTCGTGGGTCTCGCCGCCGACGGCGAGGCCGACCTGGGCGATCTGGAGGCGCTGGCGGGACCGGTCGTCATCGTCGTAGGCAGCGAGGGCAAGGGCCTGTCGCGGCTGGTCGGCGAGACCTGCGACTACCGGGTGCGGATCCCGATGCCCGGCGGGGCGGAGTCGCTGAACGCCGGTGTGGCCGCGGGGATCGTGCTGTACGAGGCGGCGCGTCGGCGGAGCTGACGGCTGACGGCTGACGGCTGAGGGGGGAACGGGGTTTCGACTCCGTCCCCCGCACGGGGTGTTCCGGGCGGTCCGGGCAAGCTTGACGCGGTCCGGACAGATCCGGGCGGTCAAGGCAGTGTCCTAACGACACGTCACTCGGTTAGATGAGTGTGGACACCAGAACACCCCGCACACCCACGGGGGACCGCTCGTCGGGAATCGACGACGCTCCCGCGCTGAGCATGGTGAAGGTGCCGAGCGATCCGGCCCAGGTCATCGTCAACCACGCGAGTTTCCGCGTGCAGTTCGGTGCCTCCACGCGGCGGACCCAGTCCCCGCGGATCGCACGGCACCTGAGCGCCACCCAGGACACCGGCCGCATGCCCCTCGCAGGCACCGCGGGGGCCGCCGTGCCGCCTGCCGCCCGTCGTCGCGCCGTCGTCTGGAGCGGGCGCTCCGACCCGGACGACACCGGCGCCCACCGGCTGCTCCAGGCGGTGCGGGCCGGAGCCGGCCACCACGCCGAGGACCCGGTCGCCGACGCCGGAGCCACCCAGGTCATCCACCGGGGCGGCATCGACGACGGAGCCCCGGGCTACGACGGCTACGACGACGGCCCCGCCACCCAGACAATCGAAACCCCCCTCGTCGGCGCCCAACGACGCCCCGTACCCGAGGGCGCCCGGCTGCTGCCCGCCATGCGCCCCGTCGGCAGCGCCTACGACGAACCCGCCTACACCGGCGAGGACTTCGGCTCCGCCCCCGGCCACGACGGCTACGACGACGGTTACGACGACTACGACGACGACTACGACGACGGGCCGGACCAGGCCGAGCCGCGCACCAGGCGTCATGGCGACGACCCGGCACGGCACGCCTACTTCCCCGGCCGCCGTATGAACCTCGGCGTCGTGCTGCTGCCGCTGCGCGTCTTCCTCGGCTTCATCTCCATCTACGCCGGCATGGGCAAGCTCTGCGACCCCGTCTACTTCGACGGCGGCGAACGCGGCTCCATGGTCAAGTGGCTCAACACCCTGCACCCGTGGGACGTCGCCGAGCCGCTGCGTCAGTTCGCCCTCGCCCACCCCGTCGGCGCCGGGCTCGTCATCGCCTTCCTCCAGGTGATCGTGGGCGTCCTGACCGTCCTGGGCTGCTGGCAGCGCGTCGGCGCCGTCATCGGCGCGGGTCTGTCCGCGGCGCTCCTGGTCACCGTCAGCTGGAAGAGCGTCCCCGTCTACGACGCGCCGGACATCATCTACCTCGCCGCCTGGTCCCCGCTGATCATCGCCGGGGCCCCCGTCTACTCCGTGGACGGCCGGCTCGCCGGCAGTGCCTGGCGCCGCCTCGGTCCCCGCGCCGACATCTGGGACCTGCGCCGCTACGTCCTGCGCCGCGGCGCCCTCGTCACCTTCCTCGTCGCCGGTGTCACCCTCCTCGTCGGCTCGCTGCTCGGCGGTGCCGTCCGGGACGCCGACCGCGTGGTCGTCCCCGGGCCCGGCGAGTCCCCGCGCAACGAACTGCCCGGCACCCCGCTCCCGAAGGAATCCGGTACACGGAAGCCGAAGACCCCGGAGGCCTCCGCCTCGCCCTCCCAGGGCGCCACCAGCGGCTCGGCCACGCCCTCCACGGGCGCCGCGACCACCCCCGGAGCGACCCGCGACAGCGGCACCGTCACCGGCGGCGCCCCCAGTCAGACCCAGGGCACCACGGGTCAGGCCCCGCCCCGGCCGTCCTCCCCGGCCGACCGGGCACCGAGCACCACGGCCGGACCGACCTCCGGCGGCAGCGGCTCGACCGGCGGCGGCAGCGGCTCGACCTCTGGCGGCACCGGCTCGACCGGCAGCACCGGAACCGGCAGCGACGGCGGCGGCGCCGGCTCCTCCACCGGAGAGCCGGGCAGAGGCCTGGTGGGCGGCCTCCTGGGCTGACTCCGGTGCCGGGGCCGGGAGGTCGTGCCCACTCATAGACGGTGAGTGGGCACAACTTCCCGGCCTTGCCCTTTAGGCTTCCGGCGGGGGCGTTGCGAGCCGCGTACGGCGGTCGCCGCCCTGGCGGACGGGAGCGAAGAGGCGTCATGACATGGGGTGGGGCGGCCGTGCGGTCGGGAACCGACGACATCGACGAAACGGCGACCGAAGGCGGCCGAGACCTCACGCGTCCGGCCGAGGGCGCGGCGCCCGTCGCCCCCGGCCAGTTGGTGACCGTACGCAACCGCCCGTGGGTGGTGACGGAGGTGACCCGTTCCTCCCTGACCACCGATGATCCCGCCCGCAGTGCCGGGGCCGCCGCACCGCACCTCGTGTCCCTGACCTCCGTCGAGGACGACGCCCGGGACGAGGAGCTGCGGGTGGTGTGGGAGCTGGAGCAGGGGACCAGCGTCCACGACCAGTACGAGCTGCCCTCCCCGAGCGCGGGGTTCGACGCGCCCGGCCGGCTGGACGCCTTCCTGGACGCCGTGCGCTGGGGTGCCATCGCCTCGGCCGACAGGACTGCGTTGCAGGCGCCGTTCCGCTCCGGGGTGGAGATCCAGGACTACCAACTGGACCCGGTGGTTCGTGCGCTGTCCATGCCCCGGACGAACCTGCTGATCGCGGACGACGTCGGCCTCGGCAAGACCGTCGAGGCCGGCCTCGTCGCGCAGGAGCTGATGCTGCGCCACCGAGCCCGTTCCATGCTGATCGTCTGCCCCGCCGGACTGACCTTGCAGTGGCGGGACGAGATGCGGGACAAGTTCGGCCTGGACTTCCGCATCGTCGACACCAGGCTGCTGCGCGAGCTGCGCCGCTCCGCGACGGGCCTCTCCGCCAACCCGTGGACCCATCACCCGCGCCTGATCGTGTCGATCGACTGGCTGAAGCGGGAGCGCCCGATGCGGATGCTGCGCGAGGTCCTCCCGTCGGTGCCAGAGTACCCGCGCGCCTTCGATCTGCTGATCGTGGACGAGGTCCACACCTGCGCCCCCTCCGGCACGGGCAGGTACGCGGTCGACTCGCAGCGCACCCGGGCCGTGAAGCTGCTCGCCCCGCACTGCGAGCACCGCCTCTTCCTCTCCGCGACCCCGCACAACGGCTACCTCGAGTCCTTCACGGCCCTCCTCGAACTGCTCGACGACCACCGCTTCGCCCGTGGCGTGAAGCCGGCCGACGAGCAGCTGCGCCGCGTGATGGTGCGACGCCTGAAGTCGGAGCTGCCGCCGAAGTGGAACGGCGAGCCCCGCTTCCCCCGTCGCGTGCCGCACCCCCTGGAGGTGCGGTACAGCGAAGAGACCCGCGCGGCCTACGCCAAGCTCGCCGAGTACGCTCGCTCGCGCCGCGACGGGAACGGCGGAGGGAAGGCCGGCCATACGGCGGCGGACTTCGTGACGACGCTGCTGAAGAAGCGGTTCCTGTCGTCACCGAAGGCGTTCGCGGAGACCATCGCCACGCACCTCGAAACGATGACGACCCGGCGCCCCGTCGAGGAGACGGAGCCCGCTCCCAGCGTCCGCGTGCTCAGGCCGCTCATCGACGGCGTCGAGGAGGCCGAGGAGGACGGCGAGCAGGAACAGGCCGAGGCGGCGGCCCGCGCCCTCACCGCCGCCCGCCAGGTGATGCGCCCGCTGTCGGACCGTGAGCGCACCCTGCTGAAGGAGCTGGACGCCTGGGCCGTGACGGCCGGGAAGCGCCCCGACGCCAAGTTCGCGCGCTTCCGCGAGTGGCTGGACGCGATCACCTGCGCCGACGGCCCCCTGGGCGACTGGACGGATGAACGGGTCATCGTCTTCACCGAGTACCGGGACACCCAGCGCTGGCTGTACGAGCAGCTGATCGCGGCCAAGTACCCGAAGGAGCGGATCGCCCTGCTGTACGGCGGTCAGGACCCGAAGGAGCGCGAGGGCGTCAAGACGGTGTTCCAGGAGAGCCCGGACCTCTCTCCCGTACGCATTCTGCTCGGCACCGACGCCGCCAGCGAGGGCATCAACCTCCAGGCCCACTGCCACCGGGTCCTGCACTGGGAGATCCCCTGGAACCCCAACCGCCTGGAGCAGCGCAACGGCCGCGTCGACCGGCACGGCCAGCGTGCCCACCAGGTGGACGTCCACCACTTCGTTCCCGAGGGCTGGCAGGGCTTCGACGCCGCGCACGACCACCAGACCGACTCCGGGTACGAGGCCGGGGCGCTGGAGGACGAGATGCACTTCCTCGCGGTGGCCGCCCGCAAGACCGAGCGCATCCGTGAGGACCTGGGCAGCGCGGGCGAAATCATCGCCGCGCAGGTCGAGCAGAAGATGCTGGGCCGCCGTTCCGACTGGACCACCGCCGACGCGGAGATCACCAAGAGGTCCGGCAAGGCCGTGCTCAAGGTCGAGCGGGACCTCGCCCGCGACCTGGAGAAGCTGGTCAACGCCCTCGCGGGCAGCCGCCAGGACCTCCACCTCAACTCCGAGACCCTGGAGCGGGTCGTCCGCACCGGTCTCCAGCTCGCCCACCGCAAGGACCTGACCGAGGTCCCCGACCCCCAGCCGGGCCAGGGCGCCCGCTGCTTCCGGCTCCCCGAACTGCCCGGCGCCTGGGCCAGGGCCCGCAATGACGGCCTGCGGCATCCGCTCACCGGCGTGGACCGCCCGGTCGTCTTCGACGAGGCCGAGGCCCGCGACCGCACCGACGTCGTGTACCTCCACCTGGGCCACCGGCTGACGCAGATGTGCCTGCGCCTGCTGCGCGCGGAGCTGTGGTCCGGCGGGGACGCGAAGCCGCGGGGCTCCGGCGACGCTCGTCCCGGGGACAGGAAGCTGTCCCGCGTCACCGCACGCGTGGTGCCGGACGGTGCCCTGCGCGGGCCCGCCGTCGTGGCACACGGCCGGGTCGTGATCAGCGGCAGCGGCGGCGCCCGCCTCCACGAGGAGGTGATCGCGGCGGGCGGCCTCATCGAGGGCGGCAGGCTCGCCGTCGCCAAGAAGGAGGACGTGGAGAACTGGCTCGACGCCGCGACGGACGACCTGCCGCCCGAGGAGATCCGCACCGAGGTGTCCGCCCTGTGGCCGGACAACCTGGACGTCCGCCTCTCCCGCGCCCTGAACACCCAGGCGAACCGCCGCTTCCGCACCCTCCAGTCGCTGCTCGCCAAGCGCTGCGAGGAGGAGGTCGACGGCATGCGCGCGGTCCTGGAGGACCTCGGCCGGTCGATCCGGGAGCGCCTGGACGATACGGGACACTGGCAGCAGGAGTCGCTGTTCGACGTCGACGACGAACGCCGCCAGCTGCACGCCGACCGCGAGGCGCTTCAGGAGCGCCTGCGCCGGCTGCCGCAGGTGATCGAGTCGGAGACGTCGGCCCTGCGGCGCCGCTGGGCGGACCCGTCGCCACGCTGGTTCCCGGTGTCCGTCACCTTCCTCGTCCCCCGTTCCCTCGCCGTCACCGCCCGCCAGGAGTCCCGCTGATGCCCACCGCCGCCGCCAAGAAGAGGGTGCCGCCGAAGGGCACCGTCCCGACGCCGACGGAACAGCACGAGGACTGGCTGCGCCTGCTCCGCCCCGACGGCCCGTTCGTCTCCCTGCCCGTGCTGGTCGGCGCGTTCCCGCAGGGCCTGGACACCATCCCGCCCGAGACGTGGACGCGGCTGCGCCAGGCCTGGGCGGAGGTCCAGGAGGATCCGGCACTGCTGCGTTCCGCCTGGGAGAAGCTGGTCCTCGCCGAGATCCTCGGCTGGCGCTCGCCCGGCCTGCGTGAGGGCGCCGCGATCCCCGAGTCCCTGCACGCCGGCGCGAACACCCCCGACGCGGTACTCCTGGGCCCCGGCGAGTCGGGTCTGACACCCCGCGCACTGCTCTTCCGCACGGATGACTGGGCCGCCTCGCTGACCCGCCCGCGCGGCGACCGGCCGGCCTTCGTCGACCAGGCCGCCGACCTGTGCCGGGCCCGCCAGGTCCCCCTCGCCCTCCTCACCAACGGCCCCGAGTGGGCCCTTGTCCACGCCCGCCCCAAGGAGGCCACCACCGTCGCCGTCTTCGACGCCGACCTGTGGTCCGAGGAACCGCTCCTCGCCCGCGCCTTCGCCAGCCTGCTCACGGCACGCCGCGCCATCCGCCCGCCGCTGGACGCCGCGGGCAAGCCGTCCGACTCCACGGCCGGGCTCTTCGCCCGCACCGCCGCCGCCCAGTCCGAGGTCACGGACACCCTCGGCCGCCAGGTCCGCGAGGCGGTCTCGCTGCTGGTCGCCGAGGTCTCCCGCCTCGACCGCGAGTCCCACGGCGCCCTGCTCCGGGACGTCCCGGCCAAGCAGGTCTACGAGGGCGCCCTCACCGTGATGATGCGCCTCGTCTTCCTCCTCTACGCCGAGGAACAGCGCCTGCTCCCCTCCGGGGACGAGCTGTACGACGCCTCCTACGCCGTCGGCCCGCTGCACGAGAAACTGCGCACCGCCCGTCGCCTGCACGGCGGTGAGCTGGGCGACCGCAGCGCGGCGACGTGGCCGCGCCTGCTCGCGACGTTCACCGCGATCCACGGCGGCAGCACGCACGACCTCCTGTGGATCCCCCCGTACGGCGGCTCGCTCTTCGACCCGGCGCGCTTCCCCTGGCTGGTCGACGCCAAGGTCACCGACCGGGTCGTCTACGAGATCCTCGACGCCCTCCTCACCCTGCGCGCCCGCAAGGGCTTCAAGGGTGAGGAACGCCTGTCCTACAAGGGCCTGGACGTCGAGCAGATCGGCCACGTCTACGAGGGCCTGCTGGAGTACGGCTGCCACTGGGCCGACGAGCCGTACGTCGGGGTCTCCTTCGGGCGCGACAAGAAGTACGAGGCGGTGTTGCCGCTGGCCCGCCTGGAGGAGTGGGCGGCTGCGGGCACGCTGGCCGATGAGGTCGCGGCGGCGGCCGGCACGAAGGCGCCGACGGTGACCAAGGCCCTGGCCAAGCCCGCCGTCGTCACGGTCGAGCTGGAAACCGCCTGCGGCAGCGATACGGCACTCATCGAGCGGGCGGTCGCCTTCTCCGGGCTGTACGGCGTCGACCTGCGCGGCGAGCCCAAGGTGTGGCCGGCGGGCTCGGTCGTGGTGGTGCGGTCCGGCAACCGGCGCGACACCGGCACGCACTACACGCCGAAGGCGCTGGCGGAGGAGGTCGTCGAGCACACCCTGGCCCCGCTGTGCTTCGCGCCGGGTCCGGCGGAGGGCGCGGAACCGAGCGTCTGGCGGGCGAAGACGGCCGACGAGCTGCTGAAACTCCGGGTGCTGGACCCGGCGATGGGCTCGGGCGCCTTCCTCGTGTCGGCGTGCCGGTACCTGTCCGACCGGGTGGTCGACGCGTGGGTGCGGGACGGGCTGCCGCACGAGATCGCGCGGGACGTGGACGCCGACGACCGTGAGCAGCTCCATCAGGTGGCGCGGCGGTTGGTCGCCGACCGGTGCCTGTACGGGGTCGACCGCGACCCGATGGCGGTGGAGCTGGCCAAGCTGTCGCTGTGGCTGGTGACGCTGGCGAAGGGGCGGCCGTTCTCGTTCCTTGACCATGCGCTGCGGTGCGGGGATTCGCTGGTCGGGGTCATCGACGTGGAGCAGGTGAAGGCGTTCCATCTCGACTCCGGCGCGCGTCAGTTGAGCCCGGAGGTGTCGCGGGCGCTGGACGTGACGGAGACGCTGCTGTCGGACGCGGCCGAGCTGCGCCGGAAGATCGAGTCGACGGCGGTCACGGACATCCGGGTCGTCCGGGACAAGGCCGAACTGCTGGAGCAGGCCGACGCGTTGAGCGGCAAGCTGCGGCTTGCGGCGGACGCGGTGGTGGGCGCCGCGCTGGCGGCCGAGGGCATCTCTGACGAGGAGGCCACGGACATCTCCGGCGTGGAGAGCGTCGGGGGAGCGCGGGGGCGGGCGGCTCACGCCGAGGCCAAGGAGGACGCCAAGGCGAAGGCGTACCGGAACCGGCTGGAGGCGGTGGCTGGGCTGGTCGCGGCGGCTATGGGGGACGGGGCCGGTGCCGAGGAGGCTGCGGTTCGGGCTCGGGGGATCGTGGAGGGGTGGCTGAAGGGGACGAGGGCGGAGGCGGTTCGGCCGTTGCATTGGCCTTTGGAGTTTCCCGAGGTTATGGGGGTGGGGGGTTCCAGTGGTTTTGATGCGGTGGTGGGGAATCCGCCGTTTGTGGGCGGGCAGAAACTCACGGGCACACTGGGACGGGACTATCGCGAGTACCTGGTCAATCGGATCGGGGGCGGCAAGCGAGGCAGCGCGGATTTGTGCTCTTACTTTTTGCTGCGGAACCTGTCGCTCGCTCCTGGGAGCCGTACCGGGATCATTGCTACGAACACCATCGCTCAGGGGGACACCCGGGAAGTCGGGCTGGATCAAGCTACGGCTAACGGCTGGGCGGTGTATCGAGCAGTAAAGGCTCAGCCATGGTCCGGTACGGCTGCAGTAATGGTGTCGCTGCTGTGGCTGGCTGAGAAGCTTAGCGAGGGCGAGACTTCCATACTAGATGGCAATGAGGTGCGGGGAATTACGTCCGGGCTAGACTCGGCATCAAGAGTGTCGGGAGTGCCCTACCGGCTGGCGGCGAATGAGGCACAGTCTTATCAAGGGTCGAACGTCCTGGGTAAGGGATTTGTGCTGGAATCCGAGCAGGCTCGAGAGCTGCTGACGAAGAGGCCTCAGAATAAGGACGTACTGTTCCCCTTCCTCGGCGCAGAGGATTTGAATTCGCGCCCCAACTGTACCGCAAGCAGGTGGGTGATCAACTTTCATGACTGGCCGCGAGAGCGAGCAGCGGAGTATGTGGATGTATTCGCCATCGCGGAAAGGGACGTCAAACCAGTACGTGAGACCAATAACCGGCAAGTCTACCGTGAGTACTGGTGGCAGTACGGAGAAAAACGCCCTGCCATGCTTGATGCTATCGCCGATTTGGACCAGGTAATTGTAATCGCGCTGCACACGAAGCTGCTTACGCCAGCACGCGTCCCCACCAGTCAGGTCTTCTCTCACGGGCTGTGCGTAATTTCCACACAGTCCGAAGCTGCACTTGCGACCCTCTCCAGCGCCGCCCATCTTGGATGGACGTTGCAGCGGGGATCTACATTGGAAACGCGCATCCGTTACACGCCATCTGACGTTTACGAAACATTCCCGCATCCCACTGCGACCCCTCGCCTCCACTCTGCCGGACAAGCACTAGAGGAGGCTCAGCGGACATCCATGGCCAGTCGCGGAATTGGCCTTACTGCACTGTATAATAGAGTTCATTCCGAATCTGGAAGCGCTCCAGACATCCAAGCCCTCCGCGACGCCCACGTAGAGGTAGATCATGCGGTGAATGCAGCTTACGGATGGACTGAACTCGATTTGGAGCACGGATTCCACGAGACTCCACAAGGCCCTCGCTTCACCATCTCCCTGGGCGCCCAGGTCGAAATTTTGGACCGCCTCCTAGAGCTGAACCACTCTCGTTACAAGGAAGAGCTGGGCCAGGGGCTGCACACGCCGGAGGCGAAGAAGCGCAGGAATGCCGCTCGGAAGGCCAAGGCGAAGGCGCGGGCCACTCAGCGTAATTCCCGACCCGGTTCAGAGGATGACGGCGGGCTCTTCTCCACGTTGGACGTGTCCTGAAGCCATACACCAATGCGCCCCGTGCCCAGTGTCTGCCGGGCACGGGGTGCAAGGCATTGGGACGTCAGCTCTCCGAGGTGTACGTCACGAAGTTCGACCACGCACCAAGTGTGAGCGCCAGGCGAGGCCCGTCGGTGCTCTTGGAATCCCGGACGTGTACGGTGCCGGGGCTAGTGGCGATCTCGACGCAGGACTCGCCGTTGGTGCCACTGCTGTAGCTGCTCTTGAACCACGCCAGTTCGGAGGCGCCCCCGGCGGATTCCTTGCGGATCATGTCTCTCCCAGCAGTTGCTCGATGAAGACCAGTGACTCCCGAGGGGTGAGAGCCTGGGCCCGGATAGCGCTGAACTGCAACTCCAGGACGCGAAGTTGCCGCAGATCGGAGACTGCTCGGCCGTTGAACACGCCTTCAGCGCGCCCTACGGCTGTACCGTCCACGAACTTCAACAACTCGATCCTGCCGTCCAATCCCGGATGAGCGTCGCTCTTCGTAGGAATCACCTGAAGCGTGACGTTCCACAACCGCCCCCGCTCCAGCAGGCGTTCGAGCTGTTGGCGCCACTCCATTGTGCCCCCGATTCCGCGTCGCAGCGGTGCCTCTTCCAGCACGAAGTGGATCGCGGGCGCCGGGTCTCGCTCGAAGACGGACTGCCGTGCCATACGAGCGGCCACCATGCGCTCAACGTCGTCTGGCGGGTATGGCGGCTGCCACGCTCCAAACAGGGCTCGCGCGTGCTCTGATGTCTGCAACAAGCCGTGAATGCTGTTGCACTCGTACAGGCCGATCTCGACCGCCTTCGCCTCCAGCTTCCCCAGCTCCCGTACCTTCTTCGGGTACCGGACCTTCTTCACGTCCTCCCAGGTCGCCGAGATGAGGCCACCCGCCCCCAGCACCTCGTCCGCCCTGTCCAGATACTCCTGTCGGGGAATCCGCTTGCCGCCCTCCACCTTGTAGACGAGGTCCTCCCCGTACCCCACCGCCGCCCCGAACTCGCCGGCCCTCATCCCCACGGCCTCGCGCCGCAGCTTCAACTGCCGTCCCACCGTTGCGATGACCGCGATGCCCCACTCGTCGTCCGGGTCGACCTCCCACCCCGGCTCATCCGCGTCATCCCCGAGCCGCCCCGCCTCCGCCTCGACCGTCATTCCGCCCGCTCCTTCGTCGTACTCGCCGCGTTGCCCTCAGCGCCCTACCCGCACGCACCACTCCGACAGCACCGACACCACTGGACAACCACCGGACAGTCACCATACGTATCCGCTGAGTCACTTCCCACGGTACGCACACGTCGCCACGCTCTGTGACGTGAATCAGAAATCCGCAGAACTCCCGACGTTCGTCCGCAACTTCAGCGTTCAGCTGTCTCCCACGCCACGCGGTGCCCGTCTGGCCCGTCTGCTCGCGACCGAGCAGATCCGTTCCTGGGGCCTGCCCCTCGACCCCGCTCGCCACCTCGTGGCCGAACTGGCCAACAACGCGGCGGACCACGGACGCGTCCCCGGCCGCGACTTCCGACTCACCCTCTACGTCGTCGGCGACACCCTCCGTATCGAGGTCACCGACACCAGGGGCCAGGAACTCCCCGACCCTCGGACACCCGCCCCCGACGCCGAGTCCGGCCGTGGGCTGTTGCTGGTCGAGGCGCTGGCGGATCGCTGGGGCGTAGTCGAGGGCCGCTTCCCGCGCAAGACCGTCTGGGCCGAGCTGCGCTGTACGCCACCGCAACCCATGTTCTGAGGTTTCGGTGCCGTCGGTGCCTTACCAAGAGCAAGAACTCGGGGAGAAAGGACCCCCCCCCAAGCCCCACCCCTCCCGCCCGAGGCGCGTCGTCACCCGGGCGGGTGAACATCACCGGCTCAGCTGGATTTCCGGGGTCCCAACTCCCCTACTCTCAGCGCAAGCGAGTCCATCCGAAAAAGACATCGGCCCCCGCTGGGACTGCAATCCCGGTGCGAGGGCCTACCACCAAGGAAGAGAAGAGCTTCCCGATGGGTACCCAAAACCCTAGCGCGCCCACGCGCGCCCAGTCAGCCCCCGCCGCCAATCCGACCCGTACGCGTCGCCACGGCGGCGGCATCACCCACGAGAACACCCGCCACACCACCCGCTTCGTGGTGATCGGCAACCACCTGGTCCAGCACAAGGAGCTGTCGCTCCTCGCGATCGGCCTCAGCTGCCACCTCCAGTCGCTGCCCACCGGTGCGGGCGCCGACATCAAGACGCTCACCGCCCGATTCCCCGAGGGTCCGACCCGCATCGCCGCCGCCCTGCGCGAGCTGGAGGCCCACGGCTACCTGCGCCGGGAACGGCACCGTACGACCACCGGTCGCATCGTCACCCGCACCGTCTCCTGCAACCAGCCGCAGGCGGCCCGCCGCGAGCCGGCCAACACCGGCGGCTGCCCGGACCGTCCGCCCGCGTCGCCCCGGCAGCCCCGTCCGGCAGAGCGACCGCCGGCACCCGCCGGGGAACAAGGCCAAGCACCCCACCCGCCCCGCACCGAAACCGGCACCCGCACCGGCCACCGCCCTCACCCCCGCCCCCGCAAGGCCCTCCCCACCGTCCCCCAGCCCAGCTGCACCGCCCCCGCCCTCCTCCAGCAGGCCGCCGACCTCCTCGCCACCCTGCGCCGGTACGACCCCCGCCTCCTCCTCTCCGCGTCCGACACCGCCCACCTGGCCCCCGGCGTCGCCGCCTGGCTGGAACGGGACGTCACCCCCAGCGGCGTACGCCACGCCCTGACCGCCGACCTGCCGGACGACCCGTTGCGGCGCCCCGCAGCCCTCCTCGACCACCGCCTCACCGCCCAACTGCCATCCCCGCCGCCGGTCAGGACCCCGGCCGGTCCGCCATCACCTCGCTACGAGGTACGCAACTGCGACGGCTGCGACCGCGGCTTCCGGGCCGCCGAGACCGAAGACCGCTGCCGCGACTGCCGCGCAGCCGTCCGCTCGTAGCCGAAGCAAGGAACTCAATGGTCAGCTCGTCCTTCTACAAGTCGCCCCTCTTCCAGGAAGTCAGGGCGGAACGGGCCGCCGAAGACGTCCTCGCCGTCCTCGACATGCGAGGCGTCGACGTCCCAGAAGAGGCGCGCGCACGTATCACCGGCTGCGACGATCCCGACGTCCTGCGCGGCTGGCTGCGGCAAGCCGCTATCGCGACCTCCATCGACGACGTCTTCTGTACCGAGTAATCCGCCCTGAGGCACACATGAGCATCGAACTCGCGCCGATACCCCAGCCGCCCCGGACGCTACCCTGGCCGGTGCACTCCTGGGAGGACTCCATGAGCACTCAGGCCGACCACGGACACGAGCTGGTCCCCCGTCCCGAGCAGACGCCAGACGCACTGCGGGCCGCCCTCGCTGTCGTCGCCCCCGAGCGCCTGCCGGAGATGCAGCGGACGAAGGACGAGGCGTTGGCCAAGGCCCTGGAATGGCAGTCGCTCAGCCCGCTACGCAGCTGGGTGCTGGCCTGGCTCCGCGACATCGAGATCGTCCGCCGCCCCGACCTCGCGGCCCGCCACACCCGGGCCAGGAACAACCTGGAACACGAGGACGCGGACGTGGCCCGTGAAGCCCTGCGAGAGCTGAGCGCCGTCCTGGACGAAGCGATGAACGCCGCCGGACAGGCCGAACTGCCGACCGTTCCGCATCCGGCCGAACGCCCCCGTCAGGTCCCCTGCGGGTGACAGCTTCCCGGAACGCGCCCAGCATGGTGGCGGGCTTCGCATACTGTGACGCCGGGAACCGTGACCGTGGAGGGAGGGACAGCATGAGGATCGAACTCGAGCTGAGGCTGCTCGGCCCGCACGCCGGTATGGACGCGCAGGAATCGCTCCAGGCCCTCACCACCATGCTGGCTCTCCTGCGTGAGCTGGAGGCCACCGAGACGGCCCGGCCGAGCGGTAACGGAACACGCTGGACGTTCAACGAACTACGGCTCGGCAGCGTCGCCTGCACCCTGGAGCCACTGCGGATCGCCGAGCACTCGACCTACGACGTGGTCGAACGCGTGGCCCGCAGCGCGGTCGGCGGGCTCCACGAGGCCGAGTCCACCGCCCGTATCCCCACCGGTTGGACGCTGAAGGCCGCGAATCTCGGACGACGAGTCGCCAAGTCGCTCGGCGCGTCGCCCGACGTCGGCATGATCCTCGAGGTCCGGGGAGACGGAGAGCCCCTGCATACTGCGGAGATCACCCAGCGGACCGCGCTGCATCTGGAGTCCGCGACAAGGACCCGCCACCGCACGTTCGGTTCTCGCAGGGGACGTCTGAGCGGGCTGCAGGAGGGCGGCAGACAGCGGCGGCCCCGGGCCGTGCTGCGCACCGAGGTCGGAGGCGAGGTGATCCCGGTGTACTTCGGGGACGACCTCGATCCCGAACTGCGTCGGGCGTGGCGGCGCGACCGGGTGGAGATCACCGGCGAGATCACCGAGAACGCTCATGGCCAAAGCATGTGGATGCGCGCGCGGGACATCGAACTCCTGCCGACACAGCCCCAGCTGTCCGACGACGATCTGCGAGGCGGGTTCTGGCCCGACATGACCGGCGGCCAGGACGCCGTGGAATACGTGGAGGCCCTTCGTGGGGATGCCTGACCGCCCCGAGTCGGTCTACCTGGACACCAACTGCTTCGTCGACTGGGCACAGGGGATGCATTGCGTCCGTGAGGCGGAGAGCATGCTCCGAGCGGGGCGCGCCGGACACGTTCGGCTTTTCACCTCCACACTCACCCTCGCGGAGGCACGCGGCACCAACGCGAGCGAGCACCGGCTGCGCATCCGGACCCTGCTCCAGGAGCCGTACATCACCCTGATCGACGTGACCCGGCGCGTCGGACTCCTCGCCAACGACATCACCGCCGACCGCCCGAAGATCAAGGGGGCCGACGCGGTCCACTTGGCATGCGCCTGCTTCGCCGGGGCCGAGGTTTTCATGACCCGCAACTGGCGGGACTTCTCCCCGGGGGATACGTACAAGGGCGTGCTGTTGCGCACGCCCTTCGAGTTCGGTGGCGAAGGCATCTTCCCGGCCTCCGACATCGGCTGAGCAGTCCGATCACCGTCGCCGCACCCGGCTCACGGCCGGCCACGGGCACGGCGCCTCGCGTGCCTACCAGGCACCTGGCAGCCATGACTGCCCTCACCCCTCCCGGACGGCGAACCCGAGCACCTGTCGCATGCGCAAGCCGGTCCCGTAAGGCGTCAGGTCGCCCTTCACCGCAACCTCCAACCCGTGGCGCCAGGCCCGCGTCGCCTTGTCCACGTCCTCCGGCCGCAGATCGACCCGGACACTGCGCACCCGCGCGTCGTCCTCGTGAAGCAGCGTGCCGTAGACCGTCGCCTCGCGGTTGCCCTGTCCGCTGAGCCGGGTGACCATGCCGTGCAGGATCGCCTCCGGTTCCCGCCCCCACTTCTCCCTCAGGTCCTTGGCGCCCGCCTCCAGTGCCTCCAGGTGGCCGGGAGCGAGCGTCACCGGAGGCGAGGCCTGCTCCATGCGGACGTCGGAGGACCAGGCGAAGGCCACCGAGAACTGGCGCCGCTCCTCGCCCGCGATCCTCACCAGGGCCTCGCAGAGGTTGGCGGACAGGCCCGCGTCGGCGTAGGACGCGAAGTCGGCCAGGGAGTCGCGCCGCAGTGTCTCCTCGGCTGCGGCGTGGGCGCAGGTCACACCGGCGAAGAGAGTGCGGGAGACCCTGCGGGGGAAGGGTTCCGGCCGCCGCGAGCCCGGGCCGTCCGAGAACGCGTCGTCGTCGAAGAGGGAGGGCCACACCGGCTTCGGCGGGGGCGGCAGCGGTGTGTGCGCCGCGACGACGTAACTGCCGACGCGGGTCTGGTCCAGTCGTACCGCCGCCACATGGTCCTTCACCGCCTGCGGCTTCTGCCCCGGCTGCACCCGCTGCGGGGTGAGCGCCGACGACGCGGCGGCCGTGTGGAGTTCCCTCAGGCCGCTGAGGGCCGAGACCAGGTCCAGCAGGGGGGCCGTCCCCGAGGGACCCGGCGGCAGCAGGCGCAGGAACTGCCAGTCCGACGGCGGCAGTCGCATCTCACGGATGATGTCCGCCGGCCGACGCTCCTCCACCAGTGCGAGGGTCTCCAGGATGTCGGCGATGCGGCCGGGGTAGTCCCGGCGCCGTTCGGCCGGCACCAGGACCTCGTAGGGCTGGTCGGGCTCGGTCTCGACGTATCGCTCCCACAACTCCGCGCCCGAGAGCTCGCGTTCCGCACGCCAGCCCTTGCCGCTTAGATAACGCCTGAGGGTCTGCGGGGCCAGCGTCCGGGCCTCCTCGAACTCCGCGTCCGTGATCACGTTCACGACACCCCCACCATGGCCCGGAAGTACGGCGAGAACAGGTCGTGCAGTGTGGCGGCGGTCAGCAGATTGCCGCGCGGGACATGCACCCTGCGTGCGGTCGTGCCCGCGCCGACGAGTTCCTGGTCGTGCAGGCACGTCCAGTAGGCGGCCTCACGCAACAGCAGCCGTTCGGGTGTCACGTCGGACCAGGTCAAGGGGTCCGACGGGGCCAGGACGAGGAACAGGAAACGCGGGATGTCGTAGTCCCGGCCGGCCAGCTCGTTGTAGTGCTGGGCCTTCATGTCGAAGGCGATGTGGTCGTCGTGCAGCTCGGGCGACGAGGTGCACTTCACCTGCGCTTCAATGACCGGATACCGACGCCTGCCCGGCCGGCCCGGGTGCCCCAGCTGCCAGTCCACGCCGACCCGGTCGCGGTCGCGCTGGGCCGCGTCGAGGTTGGCGGCCACGGCCAGCATGCGGACGAACTGCTCACCGAAGTGGCCCCTGTGGCGGTTGTCGCCGAAATCCGGGGACAACG
This sequence comes from Streptomyces sp. NPDC017225, assembly GCF_044331465.1. Classification (NCBI taxonomy): domain Bacteria; kingdom Bacillati; phylum Actinomycetota; class Actinomycetes; order Kitasatosporales; family Streptomycetaceae; genus Streptomyces; species Streptomyces sp. NPDC017225. Next base: position 106,109 of record NZ_JBIRNE010000021.1, read on the forward strand.
CGGCCCACCCTGTATCCGGTCCGTGCTGCTGTGGCGGAACGGAGCCGAGCGGAACCCCGTACGTCATTTTCGGTGCCTGGTGGGGAACTCCGCCGGTCGTGCCCTCTGCCATCCGTCCCCCAACGTGCCTTCCCGCCCCGCCCCCAAGCCGTACGTGTCTCGTACTCTTCGGCGAACACAGAGTAACGAGCGTCACACTGCTTGCCAACGCTGATGATCAAGTTTCGGCCGGAAGCGGTCGGCTCGGCCGAAACCTGATCACCGCTCCCGGCCCACTCCCCGCCCAAGTCCCTGCCGTATGTCAGTGCTCCGACCTAATCTGTGCCCGTGACCCAGGAATTCATCGCCGCCCCCGGCCCCGGGCCGGCCTCCGCCGCCCCGGTGCTCGCCGCGCCCACGCCGCAGCAGCTGCGCGACAAGCTCGCCGCGCTCGTCGTACGCGATCTCCTGGGCCCGGAGGGGGACGAGCCGGAGGAGCTGACCGGCAATCCGCTGGATCACTACATCGTCGGGCGGTTGGCCCCGGGCGGAGTGCGGGACGAGGACGACGGGATCGTCAAGCCGGTGGGCAAGGAGGTCGCGCCCGACACCCTCGACGAGCCCGGGATGATGCCCGACCAGGAGATCGAGGCCGGAGATCCGGAGCCGTCCGCGCCCAACGTCCCCAGCCTTCACCCGTCCACCCTGGGCATGACGGTGCGCCTCGAGGACGGCGTCCAGGAGGTGGCCGTCGACTGCGCCTGGGCGCGGTACGAGCGGGGCGAGTCCGAGATCGAGGGCAATCCGCGGCGGGTCTACCACCGGGTGCCCTGCGCGGGCCGGGTCACGGTGAAGCTGGTGGAAGGGAAGCTGTCGGCACAGCCCGTGCACGCCAAGGACTTCCCGCACATCGTCGTACGCGGCCGGGCCAGGCGACACGAAGGGTCGTGGCTGGTCTCCCTCTTCCTCGTCAACGGGCAGGAGGACCGGCCCGGTTGCGCCCACTGGATGTTCCAGGCGTCGATGACGGTCGCGGGCCCGCCCGGCACCGCGCCCTTCCTGCCCCGCCGTACGGTGGAACCGGCGGGCGGGGACGCCGACGAGCGGCGCTCGCTGGCCATGACGTACCGCTTCCATCCCGAGTTCGCCGTCGGGCACGGGACCGGTGTCCACGCCGCGCAGGCGCCGGACGACGCCCGGCGTGCGATCCGCGTCTCGACCACGGCGACGCCGACATACGAGGTCCCGCACACCGACGTGCCCAACCCGCACGCCGACGAGCGCGACCGGGACCTGCCTGAGCTGACCGACCTCGTCCTGGACATGCGGGAGCTGAGCGAGCTGAAGCCCGCGCCACTGCGGGCCGCGCTGCTGCCGCTCGTCCAGGGGTACCGGTCGTGGATCGACCGGCAGCTCGCGTCCGTGGACGACCCGGACTCCGGGCTCGCCGACTACGAGGGCGAGGCCCGGGAGAACATGCGGCGGGCCGAAAGCGCCGCCGACCGTATCCAGGACGGCATCGACCTGCTGCGGGACGATCCCGAGGCCCTCGACGCCTTCCGCTTCGCCAACCGCGCCATGTGGCACCAGCGGGTGCACACCATCGCCGCGGGGGACCGGCGACGCGACCCGGCGCAATCGCTCCAGGAGGCGGTGGAGCGGGCCGACCTGCCGAAGAACCGCAGCTGGCGCCCCTTCCAGCTGGCGTTCCTGCTGCTCAACCTGCCCGCCCTCGCCGACCCCGCCCATCCGGAGCGGGCCGACGACCGGGGTGCGCTGGCCGACCTGCTCTGGTTTCCCACCGGTGGCGGCAAGACCGAGGCCTACCTGGGTCTGACGGCCTTCACCCTGGCCATCCGGCGGCGCAAGCCGCACCTGGGCGGGCTGGACGCCGAGCACGGCGTCGCGGTGATCATGCGGTACACGCTGCGACTGCTCACCATCCAGCAGTTCCAGCGCGCCACCGCATTGATCTGCGCGTGCGAGGTGATCCGCAGGGAGGCACCCGACCACTGGGGGCACAACCCGTTCCGGATCGGCCTGTGGGTGGGTGGCCGGGTCACGCCCAACACCACCGACCAGGCCGACGACTGGGCCAAGGAGCGCAAGAGGGAGAAGGGGTTCGGGGGTTTCGGCCGGATGGGCTCCCCGCACCAGCTCACCAGCTGTCCCTGGTGCGGCTCCAAGATGGAGGCCGGACGCGACATCGGCGTCGACACCACCCTGCGCCGCACCTTCGTCACCTGCCCCGACGCCTTCGAGTGCCCCTTCGGAACGAGTGCGTTCGGGCTCCCCGCGGAGGAACTGGGCTTGCCGGTCCTCGTCGTCGACGAGGAGATCTACCGCTTCCCGCCCAGCCTGGTCATCGCCACGGTCGACAAGTTCGCGCAGCTGCCCTGGAAGGGCGACACCCAGGCGTTGTTCGGGCAGGTGTCCCGGCGCTGCACCAGGCACGGCTACGTGACACCGTCCGCGGTGGACACGGACTGGGAGTCCTCCAGCCACCCCCCGGCAGGCGGCCACCCCGCCGCGTCCACCGTCGACGCCGGCCGCGTCCGCCCGCCGGACCTGATCGTGCAGGACGAGCTGCACCTCATCTCCGGACCGCTGGGGTCCCTCACCGGGCTCTACGAGACGGCCGTGGACCGGCTCTCCACCTGGGAACCGGAACCCGGTCGCAGCGTGCGCCCCAAGGTGATCGCCTCCACGGCCACCGTGCGCCGTGCGGACCGACAGATCAACGACCTCTTCGCCCGCCGGACCGCCGTCTTCCCACCGTCCGGACTGAGTGCCGACGACACCTTCTTCGCCCGGCGCCGACGCACCGACGAGACGCCGGGCCGCCGGTACGTCGGAATCTGCGCACAGGGCGTACGCACCAAGTCGGTCGCCATCCGCGTCTTCGTCGCCCAACTGGCCGCGGCCCAGCACCTGTACGAGACCTACGGGGCGAGCGAGCTCACCGACCCGTACATGACCCTGGTCGGCTACTTCAACAGCCTGCGTGACCTCGGCGGCATGCGACGGCTGGTCGAGGACGACGTGTCGGCCAGGCTACTGCGGGCCGACCGACGGGGTCTCGCCGTACGGCGCATCGGCGAACCGGCCGAGCTGACCAGCCGGATGGCCTCCGACGCCATTCCGGACATCCTGGAGAAACTCGACATCGACTTCGGGCGACGCCCCAAGGGATCGCCCCGCCCCATCGACGTACTCCTCGCCACCAACATGATCGCCGTCGGGGTCGACGTCTCGCGCCTCGGCGTGATGGTGGTCAACAACCAGCCCAAGTCGACCGCCGAGTACATCCAGGCCACCAGCCGCGTCGGCCGCCGCGCACCGGGTCTCGTCTTCACGCTCCTCAATTGGGCCCGCCCACGCGACCTCTCGCACTACGAGACCTTCGAATCCTTCCACGCGGCCCTGTACCAACACGTCGAAGCGCTGTCCGTGACGCCGTTCGCCGACCGGGCCGTCGACCGCGGACTGACCGGAGTCCTGGCCTCCCTGGTCCGCAACCTCAAGCCCGACTACAACGCCAACCGCGGCGCCCAGTACGTCGACCGTCGCGGCGAAGTGGTCAGCCACGCCGTCCGCTCCCTGGAACTGCGGGCCCGGGACGTCACGGACGACCGCCACGTGATGGAGGAGATCCGGACCCGGATCGACACACGCCTCGACTACTGGGAGCAGAAGCGGCGAGCACCCGGAGCCGTCCTCGGCTACCGGGCCGCCCGGCGCCAGGGCGATGTGGCGCCACTGCTGCTGGAACCCGACAGTGGCCCGTGGCGGCTCATGACCTGCCCGACCTCCCTGCGCGAGGTGGAGCCCCCGATCCGGCTGATCTTCTCCGGCGAGCCCGGCTCCGATGGTGACGAGCCGGCGTACACACCCCGCCCGCAGGGCGACCCCGACGACCACGCCCCCAGTGGCGACCAGGACCCCTGGGAGAACGCATGACCAGCACGGCACCCCAAGCGCTCCGCGTCGGCGAGCTGCGCCCCAGCCAACTGCTGCACACCTATGGCATCGGGGCCGTCACGGACCTCCCCAACCTGTCCACCATGGTCCTCGGCCTGGACAACTGGGACCCGGTGCGGGCCCGGGTGCTGACCGAGGACCGGCTGCTGGCCGCCGTACGCCGTCGCCTGGGCGGCCAGGTCGCCGCCCTGCGCACCCCGCCCCATCTGCCGGAGGACCCCTCCGACCCGTACGGCGACTGGACCCGGGTGGGAGTGCCGGTCGGACTGTTCCCGCGCTGGCTGAGGTGCTCACGGGAACGCTGCAACCAGCTCGCCCCGGCATCCAGCGGTCTGTTCCAGCTCAAGCCGAACCTCTACCGGCCCGAGAAGACCAAGTACGTCCACGCCAACTGCGGAGGCGGTGGAAAGGGCCAGCCCACCGCCCTGCCCGCCCGCTTCCTCGTCGCCTGCCCCGACGGTCACATGGACGACTTCCCCTGGGTCTACTTCGTCCACAGCGGAGCCGAACCCTGCGCCGACGGCACCCTGACCCTCACCGAGTCGGGCACCACCGGTGAAGCGGCCAACGTCTTCGTCCGCTGCACCTGCGGAAAGGTCCGCTCGATGGCGGACGCCCTCGGCCAGGCGGGCGAGCGGAACCTGCCCGCCTGCCGAGGCCACCATCCGCATCTGGGCACGTTCGCGTCGGAGGAATGCGCCGAACACGCCCGCACCATGGCGCTCGGTGCCACCAACAGCTGGTTCGCCTCCCAGCTGCGGGTGTTCAGCATCCCCCGCGCCGAGGAACCGCTCGCACAGGCGGTCCGGGAGCACTGGAACCTGCTGTCGCCTCTGGCCGCCGTCCCCGCCGACGCGGCCAAGATGCTGCTGCCCACCCAGGCCTGCTGGCCCGAGCTGGAGCAGTACGGAGCGGACGCGGTGTGGTCCGCCGTCACCAGGGAAGCCCGGACAGTCGCGGGCGGACAGGCCGACGAGGATGAGGAGGACGACCTCACCACGCCCGAGTGGCGCGCGTTCACCCACCCTCGCGACCACAGCCTCCCGGACTTCACCACCGTCCGGGAGCGCCTGCTCCCGGACGGGACGGCCGACTGGCTGGACAGCGTCGTCCTGGTGCACCGGCTGCGCGAGGTGTCGGCCCTGACCGGTTTCACCCGGATCGAGGCTCCCGAATGGCTGCCCGACGAGTCGACCCAGACGCGCGCGGGAGCCCCCCTCAGCCGGACCGACCCGACGTGGGTGCCCTGTGCCGAGCTACGCGGCGAGGGTGTCTTCCTGGCCCTCGACGAACAGCGCATCGCGGACTGGGAGCGAAACGAGGCCGTACTCGCCCGCGAGGAAGTGCTGAAGGCGGCTCACCTGAACTGGTGCCTCGCACGCCGAGTGGACCCGCGCTGGCCTGGCATCCGGTACGTCCTGCTGCACACCCTGGCCCACGTCCTCATCCGCCAGTTCGCCCTCGAATGCGGCTACGGCGCGTCCGGCATAGCGGAGCGCGTGTACGCCCGCTCCGGCCCCGACCCGATGTCCGGAATCCTGCTGTACACGGCGGCACCGGACAGCGAAGGCACGCTGGGAGGCCTGGTCTCCTTGGGCCGCAGCGAGCGCCTGGGGCCCGCGATCGACCAGGCGCTGGAGGACGCCAGGCTCTGCAGCTCCGATCCGATGTGCGCCGAACACGACCCGCGCGTGCACTCCCGGCTGCACGGCGCCGCCTGCCACGCCTGCCTGTTCGCCGCGGAGACCTCCTGCGAACGCGGCAACCACTTCCTGGACCGGGCCCTGCTCGTGGAGACGCTGGCCGGCGACGCCTGCGCGTTCCGGTCGTGACCGGCCTCCCCGGCCCCGCCGACGGCAAGAACCGGGGCGCACGGTCCGGCGACGGGCAACTCCGTGCCCCGATTCCGGTGGCTCGGGGCCCCGCACCGAAGCACCGCCTTCCGGGGCTCCTCGCGGCGCTGTGCGACCGACTGCCGGAGGACCGCCTGGTCGAGTGGGAGCAGACGCTGGCGCGAGCGAACGGCCCGAACGACCCGCTTCTCGCACGCTTCACCGCGTCCCAGCCGGCAGCGGGTACGGCGGAGCGGATGAAAGCTCTCCTCCAGATGTGGCGCACGGAACTGCCGGACCTGCCCGGGACCGGTCTCGCGCTCGCCCTCGCCGCGGTGCGCGCCGCACCGCGCCCGTTTCCCGCCCAGCCGGTCATCAGCGGGCCCGTCAGCGCGGCCACACCCGCGCGGCTGACCAGCGGTGTGGTGCTGGAAGTGATTCGCTCTGCCTCGGCCTCACTATTGATCGCCACCTACGCCGCTCACGGCGCGAGTGACGTGGTCGAAGAGATAGCCGAGGCGGTCAGCCGCGGTGTGCAGGTCGACCTTCTGCTGGAAGAGACCACCCACGCCGCGGCGGTCTTCTCCGGCCTGACACCCGACGTGCGGATCTGGCACCGGACCGGTTCGGCAGGGGTACTGCACGCAAAGGCCGTCGCAGCCGACCGGCACACTGCTTTGCTGGGCAGCGCGAACCTGACGGATCGCGGGCTGACGGAGAACGTGGAACTTGGCGTGGTCCTCCGCGACCCCGGCGTCGTCGGACCGCTGGTCGACCACTTCAGGTGGCTCATCGCCCCCCAGAGCGGACTCATGCGACGGTGTACTTGACCGAACGTAGCTGACCTGCGGCCTTGGGGCGGAAGGCTTACACGGCCGCAAGGACGGCGAAGGCCCCTAGCGGCCGCGCAGGGCCGCCAGCTCCCGGGCCGCCTCCGTCAGGTCCTTCGCGGTGTCGATCGCGCGCCAGTAGGAGCCCTGCGGGATCGGGAAACCGGCCAGCCGGTGCTCACGGGCCAGCCTCGGGAACGTCGTCCGCTCGTGGTCACCGCGCTCCGGCAGCATCGCGGCGAAGGCGGGCGAGAAGACGTAGACACCGGCGTTGATCTCGAAGGTCGACGGCGGTGCCTCGATGAAGTCGGTGATATGGCCGAAGCCGTCCGTCTGCACGGCGCCCCACGGCAGCCGCGGGCGGGCCAGGGCGAGGGTCGCGACGGCGTCCCGCTCGGCGTGGAAGTCGGCCAGGTCGCGCAGCGAGAAACGGGTCCAGATGTCACCGTTCGTGGCGTACCAGGGCTGGTCGGGGTGCGGGAGACGCGCGGCGGCGTACTTGAGGCCGCCGCCGCGGCCCAGCGGCTCCGGCTCGACGACGGTGGTGACGGAGAGCGGCAGGTCGGCGCTCTCCAGCCACTGCTGCAGCACCTCGGCCAGGTGCCCGCAGGAGACGACGACGTCGGTCACGCCCTCCTCGGCGAGCCAGGCGAGCTGATGGCCGATGATCGGGGTCCCCGTGCCCGGGATCTCGACCATCGGCTTGGGCCGGTCGTCGGTGTAGGGACGCAGCCGGGAACCCTGTCCGCCGGCCAGGACGACGGCTTGAACGGGGCGGCGGGACGCGGCGTTCGGATCGGTCATGCCCGAACTGTACGCCGCGCCCCAGCGGCGCCCGAGCGGCCCCCGAAGGGTGCTCGGTGCTCCAGCGGTCTTGGGTCCGCCCGGCCCGCTGGGCGGACCCAACGGGCCGGGCGGGGCTCAGCGGGGCTCAGCGGAATCAGTTCGTCTCAGCGGACTCGGCCGTCTCGGTCCGTCTCAGTGGACTCAGCTGTGCGCGGCCAGGACCCCCGAGGCGAAGGCGGTGTCGCAGACGGGGCGCGCGTACGACTGGGCCCGCGTCGGGCCGTACACCTTGACCGCGGCGCGGCCGAGGGCCCGGGCGATGGACGCGCAGTGGCCGGCCAGTGACGGACGCTCGTCCACGGCCTGCTGGAGGTGGGTGAGGGCGACGCCCGGATCCTCCTCCTGCAGCTCGGTCAGCAGCCGGTCGCGCAGTACCTCGTGCGGTGCGCGGGCGGCGGCCCGGGTGGAGGCCTTCGAGGAGGAGGCCTCCGACGCGGCGAGCACCGAGTCCGCGGGATCCCCCGACCAGTTGACTCGGGTGACCGCGAGAGTCCCGGAGAGCACCAGGACGACGGGCAGGACGAAGGCGAGAGAGCGGCCGATCCGGCGGGCGGGGCCCCGGCCGCGTCGCGTCTGTCGGGTGGTGGAGTGCTTCACGGAGTGCTTCACGCGAGTGAGGGTAGCGCCTGGTAATGATTTGGCGACATTTAGTCACCCGTTCGGAGGATGAGGAAGGGGCGTGAATTGGGTAGAGCGTTGACGTGCGACGCTCGAAACGTCCGTTGTGTCGCTGTATTTGTCGACAACGGAAAGAGCCCCGCAGCAGGCCGCGGGGCTCTTTCCGTCAACGCGGGTGATGTCACCCGGCAGCGTGGTTCCTCAGTCGGTGAGGCGCTCGCCCGTGGAGGACGAGAAGACGTGGGCCTCGCCCGGACGCGGCACGACGTGCACCGTCGCGCCCTTCTCCGGCACCGCGCGGCTGCTGACGCGGACCACGAGGTCCTTGCTCTCGCCGCCGACCTCGACCGTGCCGTAGATGTAGCCGTCGGCGCCGGTCTCCTCCACGACGTTCACGGAGACCGCCATGCCCGCCGGGGCGTCGTCGGCCTCCTTCGACAGGGTCTTGGACACCCCGCCGTTCAGCTCGACCACGTCGAAGTGCTCGGGGCGGACGCCGACGGTGACGGTGCGGTCGCCCCGGTCGGCGGCGGCCGTCAGGGCCTCGCGGCTGATCGGCACGACACTGTTGCCGAACTTCACGCCGCCGTCGGTGATCGGGACCTCGACCAGGTTCATGGCCGGGGAACCGATGAAGCCGGCGACGAAGAGGTTCGCGGGCTTGTCGTACATGTTGCGGGGGCTGTCGACCTGCTGGAGCAGACCGTCCTTCAGGACCGCCACACGGTCGCCCATCGTCATGGCCTCGACCTGGTCGTGGGTGACGTAGACGGTGGTGATGCCGAGGCGGCGCTGGAGCGACGCGATCTGCGTACGGGTCGAGACACGGAGCTTGGCGTCCAGGTTGGACAGCGGCTCGTCCATGAGGAACACCTGCGGCTCACGCACGATCGCGCGGCCCATCGCCACACGCTGGCGCTGACCACCGGAGAGGGCCTTCGGCTTGCGGTCCAGGTACTCGCTGAGGTCGAGGATCTTCGCGGCCTCCTCGACCTTCTGCCGGATCTCCGTCTTGTTGACGCCCGCGATCTTGAGCGCGAAGCCCATGTTGTCGGCGACCGTCATGTGCGGGTAGAGCGCGTAGTTCTGGAACACCATGGCGATGTCCCGGTCCTTCGGCGGCAGGTGCGTGACGTCGCGGTCACCGATGCGGATGGCACCGCCGTTCACGTCCTCGAGCCCCGCGAGCATGCGCAGCGAGGTGGACTTGCCACAACCGGAGGGGCCGACCAGGACGAGGAACTCGCCGTCCGCGATGTCGATGTCGAGACCGTCGACGGCGGGCTTCGTGGAACCCGGGTAGACGCGGGTCGCCTTGTCGAACGTAACAGTGGCCATGGTGAATGGGCCCCCTTCTACCGGCAGGAACGTGCCGGACGATCCGTTGTAGGAAGGTGGTGTGGTGTAGTCCACACAGGTGAAGCTGGGCAGGACGGTACCTGGCGTTCACCTGATCTGTCAGTACCTATGAGGCTGTGAATTTCGCCGAAATTTTCGAATCCCACCGTTCACCGGCTCTGTGTAGAGTGGAGCAGCCTCCGCGCGTGCCGTCGCGCGAGTGCCTCCTTAGCTCAGATGGCCAGAGCAACGCACTTGTAATGCGTAGGTCGTCGGTTCGAATCCGACAGGGGGCTCCGAGAGACCCCAGGTTACATAGCCCGTGACCTGGGGTTTTCTGTTGCTCAGGGCATGACGGGACACACGGTCAGGGTGCCGTGACTTTGCCTGCGTGAGCGATGCGTGAGCGGAGCCGCTCGGGGACCTACTTCTTGGGCTTCTGCCTCTTGGTCTTCTTGGCGGCCTTGGCCTGGGCTTTCGCCCTGCTCTTGGATGTCCCGTCCCGCCCTTACCCTCGCCGGCCTCCCTGGCCTTCTCCTTCTTCGCGGCCTTGAGTGCCGCCTTCTCGGCGTCGGCCTTGCGCTGGAGGGGGACGAGCAACCGGTTGTGGGCTTCGGTGCTGCTGAGCGGAGGTGTAGGCCGTGGTGGTGCTTCGTAGGCGGGCTGCTTCGGCGCGGCGGTTGGGTGCGGGGTTGCGGCTGGTGTGCTGAATGCGGGTGATCAGGACGCGTGCGGGCTTGTGGGCGGTGCCGAGTTCACGGCGGGCGGCGGCTTTCTTGAGGAGCTGGTCGGGTTTGTGGCCGCCGGCTTCGGCGTCGGCGAGGACCGTGGCGAGCGCGGGCCAGCCGGGATCGGAGAGGATCCGCTCGGCGTGTTTGGAGGCGGCTGCGCGTACGTCGTTGGCCAGGATGCGACGGGTCTCCTCTTTGGAGGGGCGGGCTGCCAGTTCGGCGAGCGTCGGACTGAGTGCGTCATCGGCTGCTGACTGCAGGTGCTGGACGGCTTGGCGGGCGGCGTCGGCCTGGTGCGCGTTCCCCGTCGTGCGGTACGCCATCGTCCGCGACACGGCCATGCACCATGCCATTCCGTACGACCGGTTCGCGGCGCAGGTGGCCGCGACCGGATAGCGCGCGTGACCGGTGAGCACCGACTACCAACAGGCACGAACGGCGCTGGGGGCGCGACTGCGGCCTCACATGATCAAAACGGACGACACCGAACTACGCCGAAGCCCTGTGCCCGCCTCCACGGCCCTCACCCGGTCCCGGCACCGACGGGCATCCGGTCTGCATGGACCTGGACAACAAGTCGCCGCACGTCCTGGTCTGCTCCGCCTTCGGCGTCGGCACCTCCACCGCCCTACCCTGCAGAACGGGGGCACGTCCTGCAACGGTCTATACGGTTTCCTGCGCTGAACCAGTAGTACGAGGCGTACGAACCGGTGCCGCACACCTCAACGACTGCTCGGCAGGACCTCCCAGACGCTCAATCGGAAGCACTTTGGTCGCACCCTGATGGCCAAAGCCTGGTTTCGGCCAAAGGCAGGCATTCACGGAGAGTGAATTAGCAGGTCAGCGCAGATCGAGGGCAAATATGCGCCGCCACTGTCGGCTTTCATCATGGTCAGGTGATCGATCAGGGGATAGCGTGCACGTGTGCTCGGCGCCCAGAGGGGTGAGGGCGTCAACACGCCGTTCCTCTCTGACCGGAGGAATGACAAGTTCCATTAATCGGGGGATAGAAGTTCGTGGGAGGCCTTTTCGGTTTCCACGCCTGTTCGGGTTGCCTGTGGGCTTCCTTCCCCTTGCGACGACGTAAGGGAAAACCGAATGAATCGCAATACTCTGCGGATGGCGGCCGTTTCGGCTGTCGCCGCGATAGCGCTCGGTGGGACTGCCGGCCTGGCGCAGGCGCAGGCCCCTGCGCCCGCACCTCAGGCCGTTTCGGTCACGCAGCAGGCTGAGGCCCAGCAGGCCGCACGCGCTCTGCTGGCGAGCCCGTTCGCGGTCAGCCTCTCGGCCGCCGAGCGGACCGAGATGACCCAGATCGCGAACGGCGAGGTCTCCGCGGCCAGCAAGTGGGGTGCCATCAAGGCGGCCTTCAGCAAGGTCGGCGGCTTCGCCAAGGCCATCGGCGGCAAGTTCAGCGACTTCAAGAAGTGGTACGACGGCCTGTCGTGGTGGGTGCGGGCGCCTCTCGCCGCGATCTCTCCGGGGCTGACGCTCCTGGAGATCTACAACGCGCTCCACTGACAGTCAGGGGACCACGGTTGACCGTGTCTCCTGACTGAGTAGCGACAGGCCGGGCATTCCTGGTTTCGCTGGGTATATGCCCGGCCTGTCGTCAGTACACCGCGAACAGAAACACGGAGCGTTCCGCATGACCGACACCACGTCCCCGCGCACTGCCACCGAGGGCACCTGGGCCTTGCCTCTGCTGGCGCTCGCACCACTTGCCTTGATCGGGCTCCTTACGGAGCTTTCCACCCCGTGGCTTGTCATTTCCTGGGTTCTCTGCGCCGCAGTCGTGCTTCTGATGGGAGCCGGCTGGGTGACGGTATTTCGTCATGGAATGCGCGGATCCGGCGCGTGGGGCATGTGCATTCTGGTGCACGCCGTGCTGGTCTGGCAGCTGATTACGCTTACCCGTCAATGATGCGGGATAGGTGCACGTTTTTCGGAGTAATCGGGGGAAGAAGTCCGCGCGGGGACCTTTCGGTTTCCACGCCTGTTCAGGCCGCCCTTGTAGGCTCCCTCCCCCTTGCGATAACGCAAGAAGACCCTACATGAACCGAAGCGATCTGAAAATGGCAGTTTCGGCCAGAGCCGCGGCTGCCGGATCGGCCATTTGGTCGGTCGATCATGTGAGGGACGTACACAGTGGAGAAGGGCGATGTCCTCGTCGAGGCCAGGGGCCTGAGCCGGTCCTTCGGCTCCGAGCGGGTCCTGAAGGAGGTTTCGCTTACTCTGCGCGCCGGCGAGGTGACCGGCTTCGTCGGCGCGAATGGCGCGGGAAAGACCACCACAATTCAGCTCATGCTGGGGCTGTCAAGGGGCGAGGGCCGAACGCTTTATCTCGGCAGACCGTTGTATGAGTGGGGTGCACCCGGTGCGGTCGTCGGCGCGGTTCTGGGCGGCGTTGCGGGCCACTCCGGCCATCGCCTGCGCGCACATCTGCGCATGGTGGCTGCAGGATCCGCAGCATCGGACCGACGCGTCGATGACCTGCTGGAGACCGTTGGACTGGCGGAAGCCGCATACAGGAAACTGTCTGAACTTTCGTTGGGTATGGCGCAGCGCGCGGGCATCGCGCAGGCACTTCTGGGCGATCCGCCCGTACTGATCCTCGACGAGCCCGCGAACGGGCTCGATCCCCATTCGATCCGGTGGCTGCGCGGCTTCCTGCGCGCACAGGCAGCCCAAGGCCGGGCCGTGTTGGTGTCCAGCCATCTCCTGAGCGAAATGCAGCAACTGGCCGACCAGGTGGTCGTTCTGACACGCGGCCGCGTCGTGGCAACGGAGCCGATGACGGAGGTCCTCAAGCGCGCAACCGCGCAGCGCACCGTGACCCTGGAGGCTCCGGACCTGACCGTCCTGGCCCAACTAGTGGCAGAGCACGGCGGGCACTTCGCGCCCTTCAGCGAGCAAGGCGCGACTGTTACCGGCCTGGGCCGCGTACAGATCGGCACCCTCGCACTGAAGGCAGGAGTGCCGCTGTACTGGCTGCACGAGGCGGAGCCGTCGCTGGAGGACTTCTACCTCAGAGTAGCGCAAGAGGAGTTCAGGATCTCGTGACATCTGCCGCGATAAAGGTTCCGACAGCGATCGGGCCTACCGAAGCGTTCCGAAGGGCATGCCGGTACGAGTGGCGGCACCTGACCGCCCTGCGCTCGACATGGATTCTGCTCGGTGTGGTGACGGTCCTGAGTGTGCTGACCGGTACCACGGTGTTGCTCGACCTCGACAAGCAGCACACCGTCAGCTCCGCCACGGTGGCCGATGTGATCGCATGGACTCCCCTGTCCCTGCAGATTCCCGCGCTTTGCTTCTTCGTGCTGGTCCTTGGTACCGGACCAGTCTCGACCGATCTCGTGTCGGGTGCTGCACGGACGACCTGGCTGACCGTGAACGGCCGGGGCACCGCTTACGGGGCGAAGTGCGTGGTCGGTCTCACCGTCGGAGCCGGTGTAGCCGCCGCGAGTGCGTTGCTGGGGGCGATCTCCTGCTCTGTAGCGCTTGCTATGGCAGACGCTTCCCAGCCGGCCTGGAGCGAAGTCCTGTGGCCGGCTGCCAGGTTCGTCGGGTGGATGGGGTGTTGGGCGCTTCTGTGCCTGGCCATGGTCGCCTTACTGCGCAGCCGTATAGTTCCGGTCCTGATCTTGGTGCTGTGGCCGCTGCTCGGTGAGCGCATCGCGGGAGCGCTTCTCGGTTATGTGCCGGGGCTGGACGGCGTAGGCGAATGGCTGCCGTTCGCGGCGGGCCGGGCGATGCTCACTGACGTCTCCGCCTACTCGGACGAGGAACGGTCCTTCGCTCAGGCCCTGGTCGGCTCACATCTCCCCACGTCGGCCGCGACGGCGGTGTTCTTCCTGTATACGGTGGCCTTCACGGCAGCGGGATGGTGGGCCTACTGCCAGAGGGACGCCAAGACAGGATGACCTTGGTTCAGGCATGGCAGCGGACAGAGCCGGATCCGGTTCTGGTGTCGTGCAGGGGCAGGTTTGAGGTTTCCCCGGCCTGCGGGAGAAGCTGATCAGCTGGTTGCGTTCGCCCCCGTCCATGTCTGTCCGGACGGGGGCGCCCAAGGCGTTCTACCGCAGGTCAGAGCGGGCGCGGCCCCTGCCGAGCCCTCCAAGCGAACACTTGGAAAGCGTGTTGGCTGATGAACGATCACGTGCCCGGAGTGCGTGAGCGCTGCGTGAGCGGACGGGACGGCACCGGATGGATCGGGTGGTACGCGTAGCGAGCGGTTCAGGTCTCCTACCTGGGGAAACGGGATTCACGAGCACCGCTCAGCACCACCCGAGACGATCTTGCCGGCGCTTGTAATGCGTAGGTCGTCGGTTCGAATCCGACAGGGGGCTCAGGACGAAACGGCCCCCTGGCCTTCCGAAGCCAGGGGGCCGTTGGTGTTTCTCGGTGGGATCAGGTCCTGTTGGCGCTGGAGCGGCCGAAGAACTCGATCTCCGCGATGGCGACCTGCTTCCTGTCGGAGGCGGCGTGGGCCGACTCGATGGTGAAGCGGATCTTGGTGACCTCGCCGACGCGGAAGTGGCGGCGCTGGCCGCCGGCGCCCTGGTCCAGGGTGATGTCGCGGGTCTTGGTCTTGCCGTCCTTCGTCGTGATCGTCGCCTGCACGCGGTGCGGGAGGGCCGACTCGTTCAGCTTGTCGGCCTTGGTGGAGGTGCCCGGGGTGATGATCAGGTCCAGCAGGCGGGTCGGTTCGGTGAAGCTCACCTCGACCCACTGGCCCTGGCCGGACTCCGAGACGCCCGGGCCCCACCAGGTGTTGCTCCGCTTGTCGATGAGGAGCTCAGGGTTGTGCCCGGTGAAGGAGCGCGAGGCCTTGATCCCGTCGGGTGAGACCGGGGCGCGTTTGGCGAAGTGGTCGCGGGTGGCCTGGATGCCGTCGGGGATGTAGACGAAGCCGAGGACCACCAGGGTGATGACGACGACGAGGGTGATCCAGGTGCCGATGCGGTCGAAGACGCGGCGCAGGCGGGGGCGGTCGCCCGCCCAGGGGGTCTCGCCGCGTCGGCCGCCGAAGAGGCGGCGCCACCAGGGGGCCGGCGCGGCGCCGTCCTCGCCGGTGCGCTCCAGGGGCATCGCACAGCGCGCGCAGTAGTGGCGGTCGGGGCGGTTCGGCGTGGAACACCACGGGCACGGCGGGCCGTTGGCGATGTCCGGCTGGTGGCCGGGGGCGCGGACCTGGGGCCGGTCGGCGTCGGGGCGGCCGGGCAGGACGGGGGCGACGGCGGGGGGCGGGGTCGGGCGCTGGGCCTCCGGCTCGGCGACGGGGACGAGGAGGGAGCGGGCGCGGTCGGACATCGTGTCGGTGAGGGCGTTCGGGGGCGGGGCGGACGCCGTCCGGGTGGTGGGGGCGGTCTCGTCCACGCCGTGAGCGCGGGAAGCCGCGGCGACTCCGGCGGTTCCGGTGGGCCCGGCCGTCCCGGCGCCCGCGCCGGCTGCCGCACCCGCCGCACCGGCGGTACCCGCCGGTCCCGGTGTCCCGTCCGCGTCGCGGCGGCCGTTGGTGTGCGTGTCCGGGGTCGCGGGCCAGTCCGTGTCGTCGCGGCCGACGGCGTCCGCCGGGTGGCGCGGGTGGGGGACGAGCGGTGTCTCGGCGGTGTCGTCGTCGTCCGGCCCACCGGTGGTGGCGATCGGGCGGTCGTGCCGGGCGGGAGGTACGCCCGTACCGCCGGGGCCGGGGCGCGAGAAGGCGTCCCAGCCGGGACCCTGGTCGGGCGCGGAGGCCGCGGGTTGCGTGGTGCGGGCGCCGGCCTGGTCCCAGCGGAGTACGGCGCCGCACGCGTCGCAGAAGGACTGGCCCGGTTCCGCGCGGGTCCCGCACTCGGCGCAGTTCTGCGTGGTCATCTCTCCGGGGTCCTTTCGGAGGCGGTCACTTCGACCGTGTAGGGCATGTGGGCGGGGCGGGCGGCGGCGACGAGGGTGTCCAGACGATGGATGTCGGCCGGGGTCGGGTCGGGCAGCCGGAGGGCGACGTGGAGGTGGGGGCGGGGCGTGCCGGGGAACCGGCCGAGGGGGCGGGCGTTCCAGTCGGCGCCGCCGCTCTCGGTGATGTCGGGTTCGGCGCCGAACGCGAGCCGTACCGCCTCGGACAGGCCGCGCCGGGTGCCGCGTACGCGGTGCAGGCGGGCGGCCGCGGCGACGGCGGCGCGCAGCCGGTCCTCGGGTTCGGTGCCGTCGGTCTCGGCGCCGACCCAGGCGCCGAGCCACTGGGCGAAGTCGACGGGGGTGAGGGCGGGGTCGAAGTAGGTGTCCAGGCAGTCCAGGACGATCAGGATGGGGGCGATGACGTCGTCGAGTCCGCCGACGAAGCGCTGGGCGAGGTCGTCGTCGGCGAAGACGGCCGGGAGCATGGTGCTGATGGGAAGGGAGGAGCCGAGTCCGTCGATGGACCCCCGGAACGCCGTACTCGTCACGCGCCGTCTCCGATCACTCGGACGCGGTGGTCATAGGAGAAGACCAGTGAGGGCGGCTGGAGGTCGATGCGGTCGGTGGGGTCGCCGCGCTTGCCGGTGAGGGGGTCGGCGGGGTGCAGGACGACCTCGTCGACGAGTTCGACACCGGGGACGCGCTGGAGTACGGCGAAGACCTCGCCGGTCTGCACGGGGCGGCCGAAGGGCCAGCCCTTGCCGTCGGTGCCGCCGGTGAGCGGGTCGAGGTGGCGGTACAGGGCGTCGTGGACCTGGCGGCGTACGCGGTCGGTGTCGACGCCGCGGAAGGCGTGGACGGTGGCGACGACGGTGACGCCCTGGTAGTAGGGCGGGCCGACGGCGAGGCGGGTGCCGATGAGGCGGCGTTGGTCGAGATGGCGGGTAATGCGGTCCAGGAGGGCGTCGCCGGGGACGAGTTGTTCGAAGCGGAGTCGTCCGCCGGGGTCGGGCACGGCCTGGGGGACGACCAGGACGCGGACGGCGTAGGACCCGTGGTCGTTCTCCTTGCCCTCCAGGCAGGTGATGCGGGCGGTTTCGGGGGCGGCGCGGCGGGCGAGTTCCTCGTAGTCGCGCAGGGTGACGGCGCGTTCCTGGGCGCGGAGGGTGATCGGCGCCCGGAGTTTGGCCTCGTCGACGGTCTCGCCGTCGACGCCGCCGCGGGCCGCCTCGCGGTTGACGACTTCGGAGACGTACGGGATGGAGGTGCGCAGGACCTGTACGGCGCCGCGGGCGACGTTGCCGGCTCTGCCGCCGCCGGTGCGGTAGCGGAGGGCGCGGATGACGGCGCCCTTGGGCGGCACGGTGCCGTACTGGCGCAGGGTGCCGTCGGGGTCGCGGACGGCGGGGCCGAAGGCGATCTCGCCGGTGGCGGCGTCGAGGGTGATGTGGTGGTCGTCGGAGTGGGAGCCGGAGAAGTGCGGGACGACTTCCCAGTCCTGCCAGCCGTCGTCGGCGGCCGTCTGGAGGAGGACGGGCGGGTCGCCGGCGACGACGGGGGAGTGTTCGAGCCGGAGGCGCTGGCCGGGCAGCCCGGTGGCCTCGCCGAGGGCCTCGTCGTGGACGGTCTCGGCATGGATGGTGGGGGTGGTGCCGCCGATGGTGTAGGCCTCGGCGGAGCGGATGGTCGGTGAGGTGGTGTAGAAGGGCTGGCCGGGCAGGGGTTCGGTGACGCGGCAGCGGATCCAGCCGGCTTCGTGGCCGCCGTTGCGGGACAGGACGTGGCCGCCGGGCAGGTGCAGGACGATGTCGCCGGGACGGTTGAGGCCGCCGGTGCCGTCGCGGTCGACCTCGCAGGGCTGCCAGCCGTCCTCGGTCCAGGCCTCCCAGACCAGCGGCGGCTGGCGGGGGTCGACGCCGACGCCGTCGACGCGGCTGTCGAGTTCGAGGGCGAGCGCGCAGTGCGGGGCGGCGGCGGTGAGGCCGATGAGCATGCAGTCGCCGGGGCCGGGGGCCTCGGCGAAGCACATCACGTCCTTTTCCTCGGCGAGGTCGGTGGTGCGGTCGGCGACGGGTTCGCCCTGACGCTGCACCACCAGGTGGCTGAGCGAGCACGGTACGACGGTCAGGTCGCGTTCGGTGGCGAAGACGACGGCTTCCTCGCGTTCGGTGCGCAGCGTGGCGACCTCGCTGCCCGCCGGGACCAGGATGGCGTCCTCCTGCGGCGCGGACAGCCAGAAGGTGACGTCCGTGCGGGCGGCGGAGGGCGGGAAGAGGGTGATGCCGACCAGGTCGAGGAAGGCGAGGTGGTTCTTCTCCGGCACCCGGTTGAGGCGGTAGACGATCTGGTCCGCCATGTGGGCGAGTGTCTCGACGAGGGTGACGCCGGGGTCGGAGACGTTGTGGTCGGTCCACTCCGGGGCGCGCTGCTGGATGTAGCGCTTGGCGTCGTCGACGAACTGCTGGAAGCGGCGGTCGTCGAGGTTGGGGGAGGGCAGGGACATCAGCGATCGCTTTCGGGAGAGCCCGGGAGGCCCGCGGGGCCGGCAGGACCGTCGGGGAGGTCCGGCTCGTCGTGGGAGGGGATGACGTAGAACGGGAAGACCAGGCTGCGCGGGTTGTTGGTGCCGCGGATCGAATAGCGCACGTCGATGTAGAGGACGCTCTGGTCGGTGCCGGCGGAGACATCGACGTCGTGCACCTCGATGCGCGGCTCCCAGCGGTCCAGGCAGGTGTACACCTCGTGCTGGATGCGGCCGGCGGTCTGCTCGTTGACCGGGGCGAAGACGAGGTCGTGGATGGCACAGCCGAACTCGGGGCGCATCGGCCGCTCGCCGGGGGCGGTGGCCAGGATCAGGTGCATGGCCTCCTCGATCTCCCGTTCGCCGCTGACCAGGGCGATGCCGCCGGTGGGCCCGATGCGCAGGGGGAACGACCAGCCGGAGCCGACGAACTGTTCGGCCATCAGAGGGCCACCTGCCTTTCCCGTTCACTTCTGTCGACGGCCCCGGGGCGCCGACGCGGTCGTCCGGTCATCCGAAGGGGTACTTGATCTCGTTGACGAAGAAGCCGCCGTACAGGTCGAGCTTGGCGCCGGTGATCTTCGTGTTGGCCGCGGTGATCGTCGCCAGGCCCGTGGCGGTGAGTGTCGCGGCGCCGGTCGACGTCATGGTCAGGGCGCCGCCCAGCGCGTTCACCGCGACCACGCCGCCCAGCGACTTGAGGTTGACGATGCCCTTGCCCTCCAGGTTGAGCGGTCCGCCACTCCTGACCGTCACCGAGCGGCGTCCTTCCAGCGTGAGGTCCATGCCCGCCTCCACCGACACCGAGCGGCTGCCGGTGATGCTGACCGAGCCCGCGCTGTCGATGGTGATCTCGGTCTTGGTGCGGTCGAGGTTGATGGTCAGCTTGTCGTTGCCGCTGGCGATCCGGACGCCCTGTTTGCGGCCGCCGGTCCGCTGGCTGAGCAGGTCGACGCGGTTGCCCTGGCGGTCCGACAGGGTGTGCCGCACCGCCTTCTTCTTCAGTCCGTCGTGCAGGGGTACGTCGCTCTTGGTCGGCACGTCCCGGCCGTTGTAGAGCCCGCCGATCACGAACGGGTGGTCCAGCGCCCCCCGGTCGAAGGCGACCAGTACCTCGTCGCCGACGTCCATGGGGAAGATGCCGCCGCCCGCCACGCCGCCCATCTGGACGCTGCGCGCCCAGTCGCTGACGTAGGTGTCGTCGAGCCACGGGAACTGAAGCTTGACCCTGCCCTGTTTGAGGGGGTCCTGTACGTCGGTGACGATGGCGTTGGCGACGCTGGGCAGCCGCGTGGCACTCGTCGGGTCAGCGCCGCCGCCGCCCGAGGCGAGTCCGTACAGGGAGCGCCACTGGCGTCCGCTGACCGTGATCCAGGTCTTGTAGGGCGCTCCGTCACCGAAGTGGTGGCGTGCCGAGGTGACGGTGTACTTGCCCTCGAAGGGTTTGCCGACGTCGGAGAGGGCGACGGGGACGCCGGGCCGCAGGTCGGGGTGGCCGTGGACGGCGACCTCCAGCTCGGCGAAGGAGGAGGTGACGTCGGCGGCGAGGGCCTTCGCGGCGTGCTGGACCTCGTCCTGCTTGTCGTAGGGGTTGGCGGTCTCGACGAGTTTGCCGGGCTTGAACTTGCCCGCGGCCGTTCCGGGTGTCGAGCCGATGCTGACGCCGGGGTCGGTGGTGGCGGGGGCGACCTCGGTGATCTTCTTCTTGGTCGTGACGTTCCAGCCGCGCGACTCGACCTTGCCGATCTGGTCGGCGGCGGTGACGGCGGCCCGCAGCTGCAGGATGTCGTGGCCGGCCTGGAGGACGAAGGCGCTCTTGTCGCCGTCCGTGTTCGGGGAGGGCGCGCCGGCCGACGGTTTCGGCGTGACGAACCGGAACTTCCCCTTGGAGTCCAGGGACATGACCATGTTGTTCTCGTCGGCGAGCCGGGAGAGGAAGTCCCAGTCGGTGACGTTGGACTGGCTGATGAACCCGTAGGTGCCCTTCGTCGGCTGGATGCGGCCGATGGAGACGCCGTCCTTGGCCGCGAGGTCGCGGGCGATGTCGGAGGCCTTCTGGTTGCGGTACGCGGCCACGCGGCGCTGGCGCATCATGCGGTGCCCGTAGTCGTAGCCGCGGATGACGGTGAAGCTGCCGGTGCCGTCGTAGTCGGCCTCCATGCCGGTGACCTCACCGGTCAGCAGGGGGTTGGTCTTGCCCTGTCCGTCGGCGATCGGGGTGATGACGACCTTGGTGCCGAACTGCACGCCCAGCTTGCCGAGGACCAGGTGGTAGGGGTCGCGGAAGGTGAGCCGGAACGCCGCCGGCACACCGACGCCCTGGTCGACCCAGCCGTCGGTGAGCATCGGGGCGATGTCGTCGGGCAGCTTCGCACCGCCGATCTTGACCTGGACGATGCTGGAGAACGAGGGACGCACCATCAGTGCGGCACCTCCTCGGCGGCGGGGAGCATGAGCTCGGTGCCGGGCGGCAGGCGGGACGGGTCGTCGATGCCGTTGGCCTCGGCGATCGCCCGCCACGCGTTCGCACTGCCGTACTCGCTCCAGGCCAGTGACTGGAGCGAGTCTCCCGCGACGACCCGGTGCACGCGCTGGGCGGTGAGGGCGCCGGAGGTCGGGTTCTGGCCCTGGGTCGGGCCGGGAATCTCCACCAGCGCGACCTGACAGGTGGCGCGGATGGGAATGCCGCTGGTGGCGAAGAGCGTGTACTGCGTCTCGATGGACGAGACGTACGCGGTGAACCGCGCCGTGGAGAACGCGCCCCACTCGAAGACCACCCACGGCGGCGACGGCTGGTCGGCGCTCAGACTCTTGGCGGTCACCTCGCAGCAGAGCAGCAACGACTCGACCTTCTTCATCACGGTGTTGCCGTTGGGCTTCATCGAGGAGTCCAGGAAGATCTCCAGGGTCATCTCCCGCGGCTCGGCACCCATGAACTGCGGCTTCGCGGCCTCCCGCACGGCCGCGGTCGGGGTCGCCTTCCACTGCGTGCGCTGGCTGATGGCCAGCTGGGACGGGTTGAACTCGAAGCCGAACGTCTGGATCAGCGCGCCGGGTGTGGTGGTCGTGCCGGTGGGCGGCTGGTGGATGGCGAGGTTGGCGCGTACGAGGCTCTTGCTGCTCTTTGCCATGGGTCTTCCTCTCTGCTCCTCGGCGCCGTCAGTCGGTGAAGCCGTGGTGGGCGATCTCAAGGACCTCGTTCGCCACGGCCGGGCTGTTGGGGTCGAAGTTGGGGCCCTGCCAGCTGACGGGCAGTACGTCGATCAGCCCCCAGCGGGCGACCAGCGACCCGTCCGCGCGCAGGGCCGAGATCTGCGCGGTGGGCCGCTTGATGCCGGTCTCCACGGAGGAGATCCACTTGGCGACCTTGGTCGTGTCCGGCGTGAGGGGCCGGGTCAGCCGGATGTTGGGGAAGGACACGCGGGTCGGCAGGTGCCACACGAAGCCGTTGTTGCCGCCCTCCTGCCGCTGCTCGATCTCCACGTGGGTCGACAGGCCTTCGCACCCGTTGAAGGCTCCGAGGCTCTCGCCGTCGATGGTGAGGGTGAACCAGATCGTGGAGCCCGGGTCCTGGCGGGGCATCGGGGGTGGGCCTTTCTGTCGTCTGCAGTGGTGTCGCTTGTCCTACCGGTCCGTGGTGGCCGGTCGGTCCTGGCCGGTCAGTTGCGGGGGTCGCGGAGTCTGCCGATCCGTTCGCGGTCCATGCGCAGTTCGGTGCGGACGAGACGGGTGACGCGGCCGATGAGCCGGTGCGCCAGTTCGTCGAGCTGGAACTCGGTGAGCTTACGAGGGTCGAGCCCGCCGTCGGGGACCGGCGTGTACGCGGGCGGCGGCACCGTGTCCCCCGCAGGGCGGGGGGCGGGGGTCGCCGAGTACGGGGGCGGACTGCCGGGCGGCGGGCCGTCCGGCGGCGGGGTGTGCTGGGACGACCGCTCCTGGAGGTGGCGCAGGGCGGAGCCGGCGGTGGCCGCCGCGAAGGAGGCGAGGGCGCCGGTCGCGTGGCGGCCGGGGAAGCGCTGGACGACGGGCGCGGAGGCGGATTCCGATGCGGATTCCGCTGCGGGCGTCGCCGGGGCGGTGGCGCGCTGGAGCGGGAGGGTCGGCGAGGGCGTCGACACCGGGGGCGGGGTGAGCGCGGCCACGGGGAGAGGCGCCTGTGCGGTGGTGACCCCGGGCGGGGCCGTTCGGCGCAGGGGCACGGGTGTGGTTCTGGTGGGCGCGGGAGTGGTGGTGGGAGCGCGCTGGACGGTGGGGGCGGAGGGGGCGTCCGGCGTGACCGGGGGCGGTGGGGACACCGGGGGTGACGGGAGCGGGAGTGTTGAGGTGGGGAGTGGTGCCGGTGTTGTCGGCGTGGGGGCCTTGAGGGGGGTGGGGGAGGCCGTGGTGTTGAGGGCCCTTTGGACCGGGGGGTGAGCGTGGCTTGGCGCTGAGGGGCCGACGAGTGGCTTGGTGCCGGCCGGCGCGGTGGCCACAGGGGCGCCGAGGGGAGAGCGCCGGGGGGCAGCGTCGGGCGACGCCGGGGGCGTGGCGGCGGTGGCCGGCCGCCGGGCGGGCGGAGGTGTGGGCGCGGTGGCTCGCTGGACCGGCGGGGGCGAGGGCGCGGTGGCTCGCTGGACCGGCGGGGGCGTGCTTTCGGCGCGAGTGGGGTGGGGGGGCGGTGCTGTCGGGCTCCCGAGGGGCCTGGCGTCCGCGGGCGGGGCGGTGAGCGGGGCACCGAGCGGGGAACGCCGGGTGGCGGGTCGCGAGGCGGGGCCGGCGGCCGGGGCTACGGGTGCGGTGGCCGGGGGTTCCGGGCTCTGCCGTCCGGCGGTCGGTGGTACGGACGCGGTGGGGGCGCCCAGGCCGGCCCGGGGCGGCGTGGTGCCGCGCTGGACCGGAGGCAGGGGGGAGTGGCCCGCCGGGTGCGGGGAGCGCGCGGCCCCGGTCTCGGTCGGCGGTCGCTTCGTTGGGCCGGTGGCCGGTCGTGCGGTGTCCGTCGGTCGTGCGGTGTCCGCGAGCGAGCGTTGGACGGGAGCCGACGCGGTGGTGCGGGGCGCCTGGTGCGAGGCGGGCTTCGGTGCGGTGGGCATCACCGGCGCGGGCTTCGACGCGGGGGGTTCCGACGCGGTGGGGATCGAGGCGGCGGGGGAGGCGTTCGGTGTCGCGGTCGAGGGGGCGCGCGTGGAGCGCTGCACCGCGGACGGGGACACGGCGGTGGAGCCGGTGCCGGTAGTGGCGGGCGTGTCCGGGCCTGTGCCGGTGCCTGCGCGCGGTGCGGCACTGGACGCCGGTGCGTCGGCGGCACGGCTGGGGACGACTGGCGGCAGGCCGGTGGCTGCCGGGCGCGGTGCGGGGTTGTTCCGGGGCACGGCTCGCTGGACCGGTGGCGGAGTGCCGGGTGCCCTGCCGGTCTGAGTGCCGCTGCCGCCAGGGGTTCGTTCGCCCCGGACGGGGGCCGCGGCGGTGTCGTCGGGCCGCGCGGTCGTGCGCTGTACGGGGGTGCCGGTCGTCCCGCTGCGGTCGGGCGCGGCTGCTGCTCGGTCGCCGGGAGTGGAGGGGCGGTGCTGCGGGGTGACGGTTCGCTGGACCGGGGCGCCGGTCGGCGTGTCGCCGCTGGGGCCCGGCGTCGGCCGGTCGCCGGCCGGGGTGGGTGCCGGGCGCGTGGTGGGTGGTGTGTGGTCGGTCGGGGCGGGGTTGTTCCGGGGTACGGCGCGTTGGACTGGCGGTCCGGTCGTCGCGCCGGTCGGTGTGGTGGTCCTGTTTTCTGCAGGGCCGGCCTTGGGTGCTGGTGCTGGGCGCGTGGTGGGTGGTGTGTGGTCGGCCGGGGCGGGGTTGTTCCGGGGTACGGCGCGTTGGACTGGCGGTCCGGTCGTCGCGCCGGTCGGTGTGGTGGTCCTGTTTTCTGCAGGGCCGGCCTTG
>NZ_JBIRNE010000021.1:130661-139506 GCF_044331465.1 Streptomyces sp. NPDC017225
CTTGGGTGCTGGTGCTGGGCGCGTGGTGGGTGGTGTGTGGTCGGCCGGGGCGGGGTTGTTCCGGGGTACGGCGCGCTGGACCGGCGGCCCGGTCGTCGCGCCGGTCGCGGGCGTTGCCCGGCCACTGGGTCGGCTCGCACTGGACGCCGGGTCGGTGCGTCGGGTCGGGGTGGTGTCGTGCTGGGAGGTGGCGCGCTGCACGGGCGTACCGGTCGTCCCGCTGGTGGCGGGCTTGCCCGGCGTGCCGGGCCCGGACGGGCTCATGCGGGGCGACGGCGCCGTGCTTTGGGCGTCGGTGGCGCTCGGAGCGTGCCGGGCCGTCGCGCGCTGCAGGGGGAGGCCGGACGTTGCGGGGGCCTCGGGAGCGGCAGCGGCGGGGTTCGTCTGCCGGGTGGTGGCGGTCGGCGGAGCCTGGTGCTGCGGGGGCACTGCCCGTTGGACAGGGGCGCCGGTTGTGACGGCCGGAAGGGGCGGGGACGCGGACGTCCGGTTGCCGGACGGGTCCGCCCGAGGCGGTACGGCGTCCGCGGACGACGAGCCGGGTTCTCCCCGGTCGCCGCCCGCCGACGACGGTGCCGCCGCCGAGGAGCCCGGCGCGGTGTCCGTGGTCCGGCGGGTGGCGGGCAGGGCCCGTCGCTGCACAGCCGCCGGCCCGGTCGGGGCCTTGGTCAGCGAAGACCGCGGCCGGGGTGACGCGGCCGGCACGGGTGTCGCCCGGACGCCACGGGTGGCCGGCGCGGGCGCGCCCGCCGGGGTGGCGGACGACGCCGGTCCGGCCGCGTGCGACCGCTGGACCGGCGAAGCCGGGGCGGGCGCGGTCGCGGGCGGGACGGACGGCCGGGGGGTACGCGCCGCGGGAGCCGTGGGCGTGGGTGTGGGCGACGCGGTCGCCGGTATCGCCCGCAGCGGCGCGACCGGCATCCGCTGCACCGCCGGTACTCGCGCCGGGGACTTCGTGGGCAGAGTCTGCGTGGCGCGTTCGCGGCCCCCCACGGGGGGAGCCGATGCGGTGAACGCCCCCGAGAGCAGGCTGTTGCCCGCCTCCGGGTCGAGAACCGCGGGGGACGGCGCCCTCGTGAACGACGGGTTCTGCCACGTCGGGAGCCGCCCGCTGAATCCGGTGTCCGCGACTCCCGTACGTCCGTCACCCGTCGCCCGCTGGATCGGCGGCAGGCCCGGCCAGGCGGCGATGGCCACGGGCGGCGCGCCAGACCCTGCACTACCGCCCGAGCCCGTACCACCCGAGGCCGGGCCCGAGCCGGAGCCCGACCCCGAGACCGCGCCTCCGCCCGGGGCCGGGTTCGTGGCGACGCTCGCGCCGCCGCTGTCCCCGCCCCGGACGCTGTCGTCCCCACGGCCCCGCAGTCGGTCCAGAAATCCCACCGCTCAGCCCTCCGCCGCGCCGCGCGTCACGAGGGACGCGATCTCTTCCGTGTACCGGCGCCGGTCCTGGTGTTCCAGGTCCAGGATCGCCTCCAAGCCCCAGTGGAAGTGGTAGGCGACGTACGCGATCTCCTCGTGCAGCCGGTCGGTCGCGTACGTCACGATTCCCCCAGGCGGCTCCCGCCGAGTTCCACCTCGAAGGGCTCCGAGCAGTGCGGACACTGCACGGCCGCGCGGGTGTGGCCCTCCGCGTTGATCTGGCGGTAGAAGTCCTGGAGGAACGCCAGGTCGGAGGCGAACATGTTCTCCACGATGCCGTCGTGCACGCTCGTCAGTGTGCCCAGCTGGGTGATGACCCGGCCGAGCAGCACCACCGACAGGTACGCCGGGTTCTGCTGCACCCGCACGTCGCGCAGCGGGATCAGTTCGTCCCGCGCCGTCGACAGGCGCATCACACCGTCCCGGTGCACCGTGCCCGAATCATCGACGTACCCGCGCGGCAGCTCGAAGGGGAACTCGGTGCGCAGCTGCTGCCGAGGCTCCGGATCTGCCGGCGGAGCGGCCGGCGGGTCCGCCGGAGCGGCGGCGGAAGCAGTACGGGGGAAGTCCGCTTCCGCCGCCGCGGTCTGGGGGGCCTCGGGCGCCGCGGCGGACGCCCTGC
The DNA here is from genome assembly GCF_044331465.1 of Streptomyces sp. NPDC017225. Taxonomy (NCBI): domain Bacteria; kingdom Bacillati; phylum Actinomycetota; class Actinomycetes; order Kitasatosporales; family Streptomycetaceae; genus Streptomyces; species Streptomyces sp. NPDC017225. The sequence goes on from NZ_JBIRNE010000021.1 coordinate 132,706, forward strand.
CGACCGCGCGCCGCACTAGTCGACTTCCATTTCTTCGAACACGATGGTGACCGTCTCGGTCAGCGCGTTGGTGTCGCCCGCCTTCAGCGAGCTCAATTCCTGCTTGCAGCACCAGGCGTTGCGCATGTTGTAGCGCTTGACCGGAGTGTCCTCGGCGTCCATCAGGATGATGGAGGCGTTCTTCCGCGCCGTCTCCATCTTGCCGTCGAAGGAGTCGTGAATCCACGTGGTGAACGCCTGGGACGGAGTCACACCCCGGACGACGGTGCACTGCCCGTCCTTCTTGTTACCGGGCATCACCGCCGTCTCGAGCTTGCCGGTGATGGCGTTGTTCTGTTGGTGCCTGATGACGTCCTGTTCGAGGGTGATGCCGTTGACCTCGGCGAGGTACTCGACTATGACGCCGTCGATCTGGAGCCCGAAATTATTTCCGGTGAGGGAATCACCCTGCATGAGAGCCATGTGTTCGCTGTCCTTCTAGGGATCAGAGAGAGGGGGGAGGGAGGGGGTGGGGCTCGGAGAGTGGGAGAACGCGTGCCCTACTCCTCCAGCTCCCCGCTGCCGCTGGAGAACTGGGCCAGTCGGAAGACCACGAACTCGGCGGGCTTGACCGGCGCGACGCCGATCTCGCACACGACCCGGCCGAGGTCGACCGACTCCGGCGGGTTGGTCTCCTCGTCGCACTTGACGTAGTAGGCGTCTGCCGCGCTCTGGCCGAACAGGGCGCCGCTGCGCCACTCGTTGACCAGGAACGCGGAGACATTGCGGCGGATGCGGGCCCAGAGGTTGTGGTCGTTCGGCTCGAACACCACCCACTGGGTGCCGATCAGGATCGACTCCTCCAGGTAGTTGAAGTACCGGCGGACGTTCAGGTAGCGCCACGCCGGGTCGGAGGAGAGGGTGCGGGCGCCCCAGATGCGGATGCCGCGGCCGGGGAAGGAGCGGATGCAGTTGACGCCGATCGGGTTGAGCAGGTCCTGCTCGCCGCGGGTGATCTGCAGTTCCAGGTCCACGGCGCCGCGGACGACCTCGTTGGCGGGTGCCTTGTGCACGCCGCGCTCGGAGTCGTTGCGGGCCCAGATACCGGCGACGTGGCCGCTCGGCGGGACCAGGCGGGCCTGGCCGGTGGCCGGGTCGAAGGCCTTGATCCAGGGGTAGTACAGGGCCGCGTACTTCGAGTCGTAGCCGGCCGTCTCCTGGCGCCAGACCCGGATCTGACGGGCGTTCTGGCTGGGCGGCGGGTCGATGATGGCGACGCGGTCGCCCATCAGCTCGCAGTGGGCGATGAGACCGAGCTGGACGGCCTTGACGGCCTCCAGGTCGATCGCGCCGCGCTGGTAGGCGGCCATCAGGTCGGGCACCGCGACCATGGAGATCTCGTCGATCGCCTCCAGGCCGCCGAAGCCGGTGCGGTCCGAGGAGTCGCCGAGGTACTGGGCGGGCCCGGGGTGCGCGCTCTCGGCCTGCTCGGCCGGTACGGCGGGGCCGGCGGCCGGCGGCGCGGGCAGCGTCAGGGTCTGGTTCTCCGGGCGGGCCAGCTGTGCGGACGGCGCGGCCTCCGTCACGGTGATGAGCTTGGAGCGCTCCTTGACCTGGGTGACGACGTAGGAGCGGTTGCCCTTCTTGGCGCTCACGTCGAATGTCTCGACCGGCTTGTCGCCGTCCTTGACGATCAGCTTGAAGCGCTCGGCGGGTCCCTCGCCCTCGGGGTCGGCGACCTCGACGGTCAGCGGGCCGCTCTGACCGGCGGCGGTGGCCGTCACGGCGAAGGTGCCGAGCTGCTTGGGCTCGGCGGCGGGCAGCGCGGCCGGGGCGGCGGTGCCCGTCACGGCGGCGGGAGCGGAGGACGCGCCCGTGGCGTCCACGGCGGCGTCCTCGGCGGAGCCGCCGACCCGGACGACGTAGGCGGCGCTGCCGCCGTTGTTGAAGAAGCCGTAGACGGAGTGCGCGAGGTAGTACCCCCCGGTGAAGTCACCGAAGGCCGCGACGTACTGCGTCCAGTTGGTCACCAGCGTGGGCTCGTTCAGCGGACCGGACGGTGCGAGTCCGACGAAGGCCGCCACCGAAGTGCCCACTCCCTCGATCGGGCGCGAGCCGCTGGCCACCTCCTCGACGTAGACGCCGGGCGACAGGTAGGACGGCATGCTCTGCTCTCCTCGGGGTACGAGACAGGACGCCCCTCAGCCTCACGCGCGCGTTGCCGTCGCCGAAACGTCCCAGGGTGCCGGACTGGGGGCATGGCGGTTGCCCCTGGCCGTGCCCGTTGGGGCAGACTCCTCGCCTTTCTCCGGTGGACCCCTGGTGGACGACTGGTGTTTCTGTTTCAACATCCTTTGTTGAGTGTCAGTTTGCCAGGACGTCATCTTGCGATCAGACCCCGTTCGCGGGCGTTCCGTCCCGCCGCACCGGCGCGGAGCAGTGGTCACACGGATGGTGACGGAACGCCAGGAGGGGTTGTCCGTGTCGGACCGCTTGCACGAAACGCAGACCCGTCGCGCGGACACCGCAGGATCGTCCCGGCCCCGGCCCGGTCCACGGCAACCGCGCCCCGCCTTGGCCTCCTTGCAGGCCAAGGCGGGAAACAAAGCCGTCACCACCGCCATCCAGCGGGCGACCGCCACTCGGAGTGCCGAGACCGCGGGCCAGTCCCAGGCGGGTCCGTCGGGAACGCAGGGCTTGGTGGCCGGCCTTGAGCGGTCGGGTTCCGCCACCGACGCCGCGGGCCCGGGCGCTTCCGCTTCGGTCACCGGGCGGGCACCCGGTGACCGTGAGCAGGACGACGCCGGGCGGACGGCGGCCGAGAACGAGGCCAAGGAGCTGAAGGGGAACGCCGCGAAGGAGGCCGTGAAGCGAGCGGACGCCGAGGCTCTGATGTGGGAGCGGGCCGGAGCCGCCACCGAGGCGCGGAACCTGGCGACCGCGGCTGAGGGCAAGGCGACCGAGTGGGCGGGTAGGGCCGGCGAGGCGGAGCGGGCGCGGGCGGCGGCCGCGGACGACGAGCGGCAGTGGGCGGAAGAGGTCGAGAAGGCCGAGAGGAGTCGGGCGGCGGCCGAGAACGGTGTGCGGACGCTGACCGGCGAGGAGACCACGGCGCGTGAGCGGGTGGCCGAGGCGAAGGAGCAGCTGGCCGCCGCCACGGCCGAGGTGGAGCGGCGTACGAAGCGGGCCGAGGCCGCGGCGCGCGAACTGGCCGCCGCCGAGGCCGAGGTGAAGAGGCGTACGGACGAGGCGGAGACCGCGGCGAGGGAACTGGCCGCCGCCAAGGCCAGGGTGCGGGAGCTGGCCAAGGACGCCGAGGCGGCGGCGAAGAGGCACGAGCAGGCCGAGGCCGCCGTGGCGGCGCTGACGGCGGCTGAGGACGAGGCGCAGAAGGAGGTGAAGGACGCCGCGGCCACCGCGCAGGCCGAGGTGGAGAAGTGGGCCGAGGCCGTGCGGAAGGCGAAGGACCAGGTGGCCGCCGTCGGGGAGAGGGCGGAGAAGCGGGAGGGGGAGGCCAAGGCGGCGACAAGCAGGCAGACGGAAGCCGACAAGGCCGTGAAGGAGTGGGCCGCCGCTGTGGAGAAGGCGGCGCAACAGGTGGCGCCTGCCCAGGACGCGCTCCAGAAGCGGGAGGAGGCGCTCGAGAACGCGGTGAAGGCGCGGACGGGTGCGGAGACCGTGCTGGGCGAGCGGGAGGCGGCCAGGACCGAGGCGGAGCAGCGGGTGACCAGGGCCGCGGCTGTTCAGGTGACACAGGAGGAGGCCAAGGCCGCGGCGCAGGAGCAGGTGGAGCAGGCTGAAGCCGCGGCGAGGGGCCACAGGCAGGCGGAGAACGCGGCGTTGGCGGCGGCGGCCACCGCCGCGCGGGAGCGGCAGCGGGCGGGGGAGGCCGAGGCTGCGGCGCGGGAGGCCGCGGCCGCGGTGAAGAAGCGGGCGGCGACAGCCGCGGAGCAGACCGACCAGGCGTCCCAGCCGGAGCAGACGCACCAAACGGCCCAGTCGGAGCAGACGGCCCAGTCGGAGCAGACGGATCAGGCGGCGGAGCAGCGGAAGCCGGGGCGCTGGAAGAGGTTCAGAGACGACGTCTCCAGTTTCACCAGGGCCAAACAGAGGATCGATCCGTACGACACGGCGGTCCTTCGCGGCACGGCGCCTCCCGGAGCGCAGATTCGAGCGCACGCGAGCGATACGAACACCACATCGACATATGGCGCCGGGCCGCAGCAGCAGGTCGAATCCGGAATCAACATCATCAACACCGGCCTGGGGTTGGTCAACGACGGGCGCGGCTTTGTCGCCGCGACAAAGGTCGGAGACGACGTGCAGGGGTCGGCCGCCCACCAGGCGAAGAAGGACAAGAAGGGGAAGTCGGCCGGTTTCCTGACGAACGTCGTCATGGGTTTCGGTGACTTGTTCAAGGTCGTCGAAGCCGGAATCAAGAACAGTGGAGTCCCGGGTGGTGTAGCTGCCCTCGGTGAGGGAACCGGTGTTTTCACCGCAATATTCTCCATAGGGATCGGCGGTCGTGAGACCCGTGTCGTCCACCGCACTACCAAAAAGCGCGAGGATCTCAAGAAGAATCTTCTCAAGGATGTGGAAGCGAAACGCACTCGGACACTTCAGACAGTGCTCAATCGCTTGGGTGAAGTAAACGCTGAAATGGTCGACAAAGCGGTCGGTATGCCGGTCCCCCAGGATGGCTCGGCGGCTGAAGGAGCGCACCCCCTCGATGCCTCCCAGGCGGAATTGAAGGCCCTCAGGGGAGAGTTGCTGGAACATCTCGCCGCCGCGCAGCGGTACGCGATACACAAGCAGAACAACAAAATCATCAAGCGTCTGGTCAGCCTGGGGGGAAACGTAGTCCGTACCGCGGGCGGCATTCTGGTTGTGGTAACCCTCGCCGGGACGCTCGCCAGTCCGGCCGCACCTGCCGTGGGTATCGGAGGAGCGGCCGCTCTGGGTGGCCTCGCTGCCTACAAGGGAGGCAAGGGCGGTTACAAGCGCGCTGAATCGGTACGGCGCCCCGACAGGTGGCATCGGACCACGTTGGCTCAGGGTAAAGACGAATACACCGAGGTGAACGGCGACGGCAAGGGCAGCGGGTGGCGTGCGGCAGCGGAGTTCTTCAAGGTGACGAAGCCCGTCGTGCAGGGCAAGCGTCAGGTCTGGGCCCAGGAGATCTACGCGCTCGCGGCCGGGCCCGCCGTCCCCGTGGCCGGCAGCGTGCCCAACGACATCCGTCTCAAGGCACGTCAACTGCTCCTGGACCTCAGGTGTGACCCGGACAGGCGTAACGAGACGCAGGAGCAGTGGGAGGGATCGCTCAACGACCCCGATCAGCAGGAGGACTGGGAGAAGTACATAGCGAAGCAACTGGCCTCCTGAGAGCCACCCACCGGGCCGGGCCTCGTCGTCCGACGGTGCCGCTGCCCCCGGTGTTGCCCGCGCGGGCCTGGCGGGGGGGCGGGGCGGTCCGGTAAGGCTGGTGGCCAGACATCCGGTGTCGAAGGGAGCATGGTGCGCGCTCACGAGGAAGCCGCCGATCAGAAGGCCGTGAGAGGCGGTCAGGCTCCGCGCCGGGCCGTGACCGCGCCCATCGGCGTGCGAGGTGGGCCGATGACCCCCGCGACGGCCCTGGCGCTCCAGCGCTCCGTCGGCAACCGGGCGGTCGCCCGCATGGTCGCCCAGGACCAGCACGTGCACGGTGCCGGCTGCGGGCACGGCGGGGTCGAGGACAGCAGTCCCGAGGGGCAGCGCCAGCTCCTGGACGCGGCCATGGCCACGCCGAGCCGCCCACTGGCCGGGTCGGTGCGCTCCGAGGCCGAGTCGTTCTACCAGAACGACCTCTCGCCCACCCGTATCCATGACGGTCCGACGGCGCAGCGCGCCACCGTGGCACTGGGAGCCGAGGCCATGACGGTCGGCTCCCACGTCTTCCTCGGTCCGCAGGCGTCCGGCCGGAAGGACATCATCGGCCATGAACTGGGCCACGTCGACAAGAACCTCAGGGGCAACCGGGAGACCGGCAACAACAACGGTGCCGGAGTCACCGTGACCGACCCGGGCCAGGACTCCGAGCGGACGGCGGCGGCCGACGGCGCGGCCTTCGCGGCGGGAGCGCCGACCGCACCGTCCGTCGTCGCCCAGCGGGCGGCCACGGAACACACGGACGACGCGGAACGGCTCTGATCGCCACACGAGCGGCCTCGTCGGGCAACGAGGCCTGCCCCCCGGGGCGCCTGACGACACGGCAGGTAACCGGGTCCTGTCGCGTGAGCCCGTGCACTTCACCGGAGCCCGCGTCCCCGACTGTGGACCCCGGCAGCAGCGCGTGTGTGTGCCTGAGGATGCGTAATCGGTCGAGGGACACCGGCTGGACGCCGTCCGTATCACGTGTGTGACCAAGGACGTCGGGGCAACCGGGTGTGCCCCGACGGCTCCTGACGGCACCCCGGTCCGCCCCTAGCGTCTCGGTGTGACACTTTGGACCTCCCTGGAGCCCGCGTCCACCACCGTCGACCCCGGCAGCAGCACATCTGTGCGCCTGAGGGTGCGTAATACCGGCGATGTCGTCGACGAGTACCGCTTCGAGCCGGTGGGGGATGTGGCGCCCTGGACGACGGTGGAGCCGCAGACTCTGCGGTTGTATCCGGGTACGACGGGGACGGTGGAGCTGACGTTCGCTCCGCCCCGGACGCCGGATGCGGTGGCCGGTCCCAACCCGTTCGCGGTGCGGATCACTCCGACGGAGCATCCGGACGCGGTGACGGTGCCGGAGGGGAACCTGACGGTCACGCCGTTCACGGAGGTGCGGGCGGAGTT
>NZ_JBIRNE010000022.1:0-129445 GCF_044331465.1 Streptomyces sp. NPDC017225
CCGGCACCGTCGTTGAGGGAGACCAGCGGCGCACCGGCCGCGATGGCCATGTCCATGATCTTGTGGATCTTCGTGGCGTGGGCCTCGCCCAGCGCGCCGCCGAAGATCCGGAAGTCGTGCGCGTAGACGAAGACCGTACGGCCCTCCACCGTGCCCCACCCGGTGATCACACCGTCGGTGTACGGCTTCTTCGCCTCCAGGCCGAACCCGGTCGCCCGGTGCCGGCGCAGCTGCTCGACCTCACGGAAGGAGCCCGGGTCCAGGAGCAGTTCGATCCGCTCCCGAGCCGTCAGCTTGCCCTTGGCGTGCTGCGCCGCCGTCGCCTTCTCGCTCGGGCCGGCCAGTGCCTGCGCACGGATCCCGTGCAGTTCGGCCACTCGCCCGCGTGCGTCCGTCGGCTCACCCGGCGCCTCATCCAAAACGGTCATGTAGCGACTGTACGAAGCCGGACAAGGAATGCCAGCCGTCGACTCCGTACAGTCTCCGGCGCGTTTTCCTGGTAGCACTGAACATAACCCCCACGGCGCGCAGCCGTTTCGACTGCTCAGAGGGGTTCAACCTTGTAGGGGTCGTACAAAGCCGTCAGCTGAGAGTCACCTCACATTCGTGGGTGGTACATACCACCCCTGGAGTGACTCTCAGGTGCAGTCGGCGGCCCGTCGCGAGGATCTCGACCGTGTCGTCGGCCCGTAGCGCCGCTCGGACCGGGTGGTCCCAGATGATGTCCAGAGGCTCGCCCGTGCGCGGCGGTTCACTCACGCAGAGGGTAGCGGTACGCCCCCGGCGGCGGATCAGCACACTCGCTCCCGCCGTCGTGGTGAGCGGGCCCGCCGTCCCGGCCCGCCAGAAGTTCGCGGCCGTCAGGCCGAGCGGGGGAACGGCGACCGCCTGGCAGCGGTCGTCGTTGGCGAGGAGAGTGAGCCGACGGCGGTCGGCGGCGCGCCGGGCGACGGCCCGGCGGGTGGCGCCCGGCATGAGGACGTAGACGTAGGCGGCGCCGGCCGGGTCCGTGCCGTGGTCCAGCCAGAGGGTCTGCCAGCGGCGGGTGCGGCGCTCGGTCGTGCTGGTGGTGTTGATGTCGGACCAGGCGCCGGTGCGGTCCTCGCGCAGGGTGCGCAGGTCGCCCTCGGGCACGATCCAGCCGCCGTGGCCCTCCAGGTGGGCCCAGTCCCGGCCGCGGGTGAGGGCCTGGGTGCCGCCCTCCCCCAGGTTGCGGTTGTCGACGACCGTCTCGACCGGGACGCCGTCCGCGCAGGTGATGCCGGCGCCCAGGCACACCACCTCGTCGTCGAGGAAGAACCAGGACCTGCGGGCTTCGAGGGTCGAGCCGAGCCCCTTGAGGTGCTGTCCGACGGCCGCGTACTCGCCGTCGGTCGCGCCGCCGACCCAGCGGGCGTCGGGCTTGGGCGCGCCCCATTCGCCGCCCGCCCGGTCGGGCAGGCGCTTGGTGGAGACGGTGGTGCCGGGCAGCCGGTACCAGTCGACGGTGGGCCAGAACCAGTCCGTGTACTGGTCGGAGGCGACGCCGTTCGCCCACCAGCTGAGCATGCCCGCGCCGGTGTGCCAGCCGCGTGGGTTCTCGCCGTTGCCGCACTCGTAGTGGGCGATGCGGTCACTGGCCATGGCGAGACACGCGGTGAAGGCGGGGCGACGGTGGACGGCGCGGTCCATGGCCGCGAAGAGGTGGTGTCCGGTGGGTTCGGGCGCGGCCTCGACGGGGGCGTCGGCGATCGCGTGCAGCCGGGCCAGGTCGGCGACCGGAAACTGGGGTGCCGTCAGGACGGGCGTGACGGTGTCCCGTTCGATCCAGCCCTTGATCCGCGCGTGCCAGCGCTCCCGCTCGGCGTCGCTCGCGCCGCCCGCGAGGACCGCCATGGCCGCGATGAGCTGCTGCCCGTGGAAGTGGTCGCCGCGCATGACGTGCAGGTCGTCGCTCTTGAGGTAACCCCGGCTGATGGCGCGTCCGTTGACGCCGTCCATGACCAGCCCGTCGTGGACGAGGGGTGCGTAGGCGTGCTCGACGCTGTCCAGGATGATCTGTTTGCCGGGGTCCGTCACCTCCCACTCCGAGCCGGCGAGCAGGGTGAACAGCCGGCCGAGCCCGTCCAGCATGACCTGGCCGTACGTCCCCGAGTAGGCGACCCAGGTGTGCTGGACGAACGAGCCGTCGGCGTAGAGGCCGTCGCCCTTGGTGACGTACGGGAAGACCGGCGAGAGGGCGTCGCGGGCCAGGGCGATCTTGGCGGGGGCCCGTCCGAGGATGCCGCGCAGGGCGACGGAGCGGCACAGGTCGACGCGGTTGGCCCCGGTGGAGGTGCCGGAGTAGTCGGCGAGCATCGCGTCGGGGACGAAGTGGTCGACCGCGGCGCAGGCGGCGTTGACGCGGTCGGTGCCGAGGTGGTCGTGGAGGGCGGCGGTGATGTCCATGAGGAGGCGGGGACTGCCGATCTGCCACTCCCACCAGTTGCCGTAGCGGGTGGTGGCCGGGTTGTAGACGGTGGCCGAGAGGTGGTCGAGCCCGCGCAGGATGTCGGCGAGCAGGACCTCGTCGCCGGTGGAGCCGGTGCCCTGCTGGACGTACGCCTCGGTCATGGTCCACAGGCGGTCGTAGGCGAGGGTGATGCCGGCGGGCGGGTCGAAGGGGTGGCCGGGCCACAGGGAGGTGGGAGTGGGAGCCATGGTCGCGCGGTGGGCGCGGGCGCGTTCGCCGGTCTCGGCGAGGCGGGAGACGTACGGTTCGGCGGCCGGGTCGTAGCCGGTGCCGAGGGCGAGGCCGAGCCAGCGGCGGCGGAGGGTGTCGTAGGGGTCGGCGGCGGCCGCGGCGGGGGCGGCGGCGCCGAGGGCGGGGGGGAGTGTGGCGGCCAGGGCGGCCGTGAGGAGGAGGGAGCGGCGGGTGGGGCGGATGTGCGGCCACATGGAGGACATGCTCATGACCTTTCCCCGATTCACGCGGCACCGTGCGCAAGCGTTGAAGCCCGCGCGGAATAGGTCTACAGTCGTGACCGTTGCACTGGTTGAACATTCAACATCATGTCGAGCGCCATGACCCGGCGCCGACCACGACCAGGAGGGCACCATGACCACGACCCCGGACCTCACCACGCTGACCGGCGAGTACACGATCGACCCCGCGCACACGACGATCGGCTTCACGGCTCGCCACGCCATGGTCACCAACGTCAAGGGCAAGTTCCTCGACTTCAGCGGCGAGCTGCACCTGGACGGTGCCGAGCCGGCCCGCTCCACGGCGTCCCTCGACATCACGATGGACAGCATCGACACCGGGTCCGCCGACCGCGACGGCCACCTCAAGAGCTCGGACTTCTTCAAGACGGACGAGTTCCCGAAGATGACCTTCCGGTCCACCAAGGCGGAGGCCCTGGGCGACGACGACTACCGCGTCACCGGCGACCTCACGATCCTCGGCACCACCAGGCCGCTCACCATCGACCTGGAGTTCAACGGCGCCGCCAGGGACCCGTTCGGCAACGAACGCGTCGGTTTCGAGGGCAAGGCGGAGATCAAGCGCTCGGAGTGGGGGCTCACCTGGAACGCCGCCCTGGAGACCGGGGGCGTGCTGGTCTCCGACAAGATCAAGCTGACCTTCGACATCTCCGCGATCAAGCAGGCGTGACCCCCCGCGCCTCCTCGAAAGCGGCGAAGTCCACGTCGGCGGCGGCCCGGACCCGGATGCTCCGGCCGGGCCAGCCGATCATCCCGTAGACCGTGTTGTACTGGGCGATCGAGCGGTCGGCGGGCATCAGACCACCGGCGTCCGCCGCGCTCCGCCGCGACGTGGTGTGCCCGTCGGCCACGACGACCAGGTCGTAACCCCGGCTCAGCGCCTGCCGTGCCGTGGTGTCCACGCAGACCTCCGTGGCGAACCCGGTGACGATCACCTCGGTGACACCGTGGGCCTGGAGGATCTCGGCGAGGTCGGTGTCCAGGAAGCTGTCCGGAGTCGTCTTGTCGACGACCGGCTCCCCCACCCGCGGCGCCAGCTCCGGCACCACCCGCCACCCTTCGGTGCCGGGCACCATCCCCTCCCCCCGCTGCCGCACCGTCACCACGGGCACGCCGGCGGACCGGGCCCGCTCGCTCAGCCCCGCGATCACGGCGACGGTCTCGGCGGGCCGGTGGGCGGCGCCGACCGTGGCGTTCTGCATGTCGATGACGAGGAGCGCGGGAGTATGCGGCATGGGCTCACGTTAACGAACGAGCGTTCCCCTTGCCCTCCGTACGGCGAACTCACGGTGTGGCGAACTCGCGCCGGTCAGAAGCCTCCGCCGAAGTCGCCACCGCCGCCGAACCCACCGCCGCCACCGAAGTCGCCGCCGCCGAAGCCGCCCCCGAAGTCGCCGGGGTCGAAGTCGGCGCCGGAGACGTCGCCGCCGCCGAAGTCGCCGTAGCCGGCGCCGTAGCCCGCTCCGTAGGCCGGGCCCGCCATCATGCCGCCCAGCATCGTGCCGACCAGCAGGCCCGGCAGGATGCCGCCGCCGAAGTATCCGCCCGCCCAAGGGCCGTAGGCCGGGCCCGCGTCCCAGTAGGGGCGCCGGCCGTACTCGGTGTCCACCTCGCGGATCATCGGGTCCCGGCCGTCGGACAGCCGGGTCCGGTCGGCCGCGCAGACCGGGACCTCGCGGGTGGCGCCGCCCGGTGGGGTCCAGGTGACGTCGGCGACCGACGGGCCGTGGCGCGGATCGAAGAAGCAGGGCGGGCGGCGTTCGGGCAGCGGCCTGCCCTCGCGCCGGGCCGACAGCTGCGCGAGCGAGAAACGGCCGTCCTCCAGGGCCTGGGTCACGGCGCGGACGTCCTCCGGTTTACGGGCGTCCGCCATGAACGTCTTGGCCTGCTCGTAGGCGTCGAGGGCGCGTTCGTAGTCCGTGCGCATCGCGTCGTCGGCGCGTGGTTCCGCAGGGTGGAAGTCCAAGCGGTCCAGTTCCTCGCCGAACGCCGTGATGTCCTCGTCGACCACCACCCGCAGCCGCTCCAGCGCCTCCCGCTGCTCCTCCTCCCTGCGGTGCCGGTTGCGCCGGGAGAGGGCGTAGACGCCCGCGCCCCCGACCGCCACCACCGCGCCGGCGGTGATCAGGGCGCCGGTCGGCGCGGAGGCGCCGCCGGAGTCCCAGGAGGAGGGGGCGGAGCCGCGGACGCTGCGCAGCGCGTCGTCCACGAAGTCGTTCAGCTGGGCCTTGGCGTCTCCGGCGCCCTGGGCCGCCGTGACCAGGTTGTCCACGCCCTGGCGGCTCAGCACCCGGCTGTCGGCGCGCGCGTCGAACTCGTCGCCGAGGCGGATGCCGTACAGGCCGGTGATGCCGGTCTCGGTGCGGAGGTTCCGGAAGAGGTTCTCGGTCGGGTAGTCGGCCGGGAGGACGGCGACGAAGACGGGTTCGTTCGCGTCCTCGATCTTGTCGGCGAGCGCCTCGGCGTCCGACGACGACAGCACGTCGGTGGCGGCCGGGTCCACGTAGACGGGACTCTCGCGCAGGGCCGCGCCGATCTCGGAGACGTCGGTGGCCGCCTGCGCGCCGGGCGCCCCGGCCATCAGCACCGCCAGCGCGGCGACGACCGGCGCGACCAGGAGGCGTATGAGGACTCGAACACGTGCGTCCGTCATACGTTCGAAAGTACCCGAATCCGCCCCGATAAGACATCGGTGCGGACCCGGAAAAAAACCGGCACTCGTCCCGGCACCGCTCCGGCACTACGTGCGGCCCACTCCCCTCCCGGCACTCATCCCGCGGGCGTGACCCCCGCCCGCAGCAGCCCGTACGTGTACGCGTCCTCCAGTGCCTGCCAGGAGGCGGCGATGACGTTCTCCGCGACACCCACCGTGGCCCACTCCCCCGTGCCGTCGCTGGTGGAGATGAGGACCCTGGTCGTGGACTGGGTGCCGTGCACGCCCTCCAGGATGCGGACCTTGTAGTCGACGAGGTCGAGCTTGGCCAGCTCCGGGTAGATCTTCTCCAGGGCGACGCGCAGGGCGCGGTCCAGGGCGTTGACCGGGCCGTTGCCCTCCGCCGTGGCGACGATGCGCTCGCCCTTGGCCCAGAGCTTGACCGTGGCCTCGTTGGCGTGGGAGCCGTCGGGGCGGTCCTCGGCGATCGAGCGCCAGGACTCCACGTCGAAGTACTTCAGGGGACTGCCCTCGGCCTCCGCGCGCAGCAGGAGCTCGAAGCTCGCGTCGGCGGCCTCGTAGGTGTAGCCCGCCAGCTCGCGTTCCTTCACGCGCTCGACGACCCGGCCGACCAGTTCCCGGTCGCCGCCGAGGTCGATGCCGAGCTCCTTGCCCTTGAGCTCGATGGAGGCGCGGCCGGCCATGTCGGAGACCAGCATCCGCATGGTGTTGCCGACCAGCTCCGGGTCGATGTGCTGGTACAGGTCCGGGTCGACCTTGATCGCGGAGGCGTGCAGGCCCGCCTTGTGCGCGAAGGCCGAGACGCCGACGTAGGGCTGGTGGGTGGAAGGGGTGAGGTTGACGACCTCGGCGATGGCGTGGGAGATGCGCGTCATCTCGCGGAGCCGGCCCTCGGGCAGGACCTGCTTGCCGTACTTCAGCTCCAGCGCGGCCACCACCGGGAACAGGTTGGCGTTGCCGACCCGCTCGCCGTAGCCGTTCGCCGTGCACTGGACGTGGGTCGCGCCCGCGTCGACCGCGGCGAGGGTGTTGGCGACGGCGCAGCCGGTGTCGTCCTGGGCGTGGATGCCGAGCCGGGCACCGGTGTCGGCCAGCACCGTGCCGACCACGGCCTGGATCTGCGCCGGGAGCATGCCGCCGTTGGTGTCGCACAGGATGACCACGTCGGCGCCCGCTTCCGAGGCGGCGCGGACGACGGCCTTGGCGTACTCGGGGTTGGCGCGGTAGCCGTCGAAGAAGTGCTCGCAGTCGACGAAGACCCGGCGGCCCTGCGCGACGAGGTGGGAGACGGTGTCCCGCACCATCGCCAGGTTCTCGTCGAGCGTGGTGCGCAGGGCGAGCTCGACATGCCGGTCGTGGGACTTGGCGACCAGGGTGATCACCTGGGCTCCGGACTCCAGGAGCGCCTTGACCTGGTGGTCCTCGGCGGCCGTGGCCCCCGCCCGGCGGGTGGAGCCGAAGGCGACCAGCTGGGCGTGGCGGAAGCCGATCTCCTGCTTGGCGCGGGCGAAGAACTCGGTGTCCCGGGGGTTCGCGCCGGGCCAGCCGCCCTCGATGAAGCCCACACCGAAGTCGTCCAGGTGCCGTGCGATGGCCAGCTTGTCCGCGACCGTGAGGTTGATGCCCTCGCGCTGCGCGCCGTCGCGCAGGGTGGTGTCGAAAACGTGGAACGAATCGTCGAGTTCGCTGGGTGCGGTCATGATCTGAAGACTCCTGTAGGGGATCTCGGTCTACCGGAATGACCGGTTCCACCGTCCGTCTATGATCCCTCGCGCTCTCTTCCCGGCTGGAGGTGGGCCAGGAAAACGAAAAACCTCTCGCGGGTGCGAGAGGTCTGCGCGCGGGTCGAGGACGACGGTGTCCACCCGTACGTGGTCGTACGTGGTGGTCACTGCGGACCGGCGCGCCTGCTGCCAATAATCATGGCGAACGAGAGCACGGGGGCAGTCTGGCACAGTCTGTCCCGGTGCTCACCGTCCGTCTCAGGATGCGAGCGGCGTCCGTCCGCGAGCGAGTGACTCAGGCGTCCGCGACCGGGGGGAAGCGGGAGAGGAGGCGGCCGCCGCTCATGCCGGCCTCACGGTCGAGCGCCAGAGCGATGCCGCCCTCGTTGACCAGCGGGGAGGTGCGTCCGGGTGCCCGCGAGGCCGGCGACGTCACGGCCGATCCTCGCGTCGTGCTCCCAGCGGGCCCACTCCTGGGCGCCCCAGCCGTTATGGGTCCGGTCGACGGCCGCCAACTCGCCGTCCCGGGCGGGGAAGACGGGGCCGATGTCGCGCATCCGGGCGTCGTCCAGGTCGCGTTCGACCGTCTCGACGCCGTCGCCCAGCAGGGTGCGCGCCCCGCTGTCCCGGACCGCACCCCGTCGTGACCGGTTCGAAGCGGCGGACGGCACGGGCGACCGACGCCGGGCGACGCGCGCGGCGGCCAGGTCACCGGGGTCCTCGAAGGCGGGGCTGGGGCCCGGCCACGCCGTCCGGGTGCGTTCGTGCGGGGCCCCTCGCGGTGACGTCGTACGGGGTGCCGGGGGCTCTCATCCCCGGCACATGGCCGCACCGGCCCCGGGCGTCTCAGGCCAGGCGGTGCATCCAGCCGTGCTTGTCCTCGGCCGTCCCACGCTGGATGTCGAGCAGGGCTCCGCGCAGGCGCTGCGTCACCTCACCGGGCTCGCCTCCGCTCTGCTGCCACTGGGCACCGGCGCGCTTCACCGTTCCGACCGGCGTGATCACGGCCGCCGTACCGCAGGCGAAGACCTCGGTGAGGGTGCCGTTCTCCGAGTCGCGCTGCCACTGCTCGACGGAGACACGGCCCTCCTCGGCCTCGTAGCCGAGGTCCCGGGCGACGGTGAGGAGGGAGTCGCGGGTGACGCCCTCCAGGATGGAGCCGGTGAGGGACGGCGTGACGATCCTGTCTCCGTAGACGAAGTACAGGTTCATGCCGCCCAGCTCCTCGACCCACTGGTGCTCGACCGCGTCGAGGTAGCAGACCTGGTCGCAGCCCTTGGCCGCGGCCTCCGCCTGGGCGAGGAGGGACGCGGCGTAGTTGCCGCCGGTCTTGGCGTCGCCCATGCCGCCGGGGACGGCGCGGACGCGGTCCTCGGAGACCCAGATGGAGACCGGCTTGACGCCGCCCGGGAAGTAGGCGCCGGCCGGGGAGGCGATGACGATGAAGAGGTACTCGTTGGCCGGCTTCACGCCCAGGCCGACCTCGGTCGCGATCATGAAGGGACGCAGGTAGAGGGACTCCTCACCACCGTGTGCCGGGACCCAGTCCTGGTCCTGGCGCACCAGGGCGTCGCACGCCTCGATGAAGGTGTCCTCCGGCAGTTCCGGCATGCCGAGGCGGCGGGCGGAGGCCTGGAAGCGCTGCGCGTTCTTCTCCGGGCGGAAGGTGGCGACGGATCCGTCGGGGCGACGGTACGCCTTCAGCCCCTCGAAGATCTCCTGCGCGTAGTGCAGGACCGTGGTGGCCGGGTCGAGGGAGAGCGGGGCGTACGGAACCAGCTGACCGTCGTGCCAGCCGCGGCCCTCGGTCCACTTGACCGTCACCATGTGGTCGGTGAAGTGGCGGCCGAACCCGGGGTTGGCCAGGATCGCCTGCCGCTCTGCGTCGGAGAGCGGGTTGGCGGAGGGCTTGAGCTCGATCGTGGGCGTCGTCATGGGTTGATGTCCTTCACCGGTTTTGGTTGTGACGGGCCGCTGTCACGCCCGTACGGCCGGTGGCCGGTGCTAGGACGTCCGAGCATTCCCTCATGTCGCGGCTTCGCGTTCGATTATCGCGCACGGACGGACGCGCGGGCGGCGACGGATGAAGCGGGGTGAATGCGGCCCAGGGTTCGATGGTCGCACCTTGCGGACGCAGGAGAAAGCCGCCGGGTGCCTTGTTTCTCGGACCCGGCGGCTTCGAAAGGTTGGATTTCGAGCGCGCCGGGTCAGCCGGCTACTCGTACGGCGAGCGCGTCGCCGATCTCGGAGGTGGAGCGGGCGCCGTCGCCGGCGCGCTCCCCGAGGTCGGCGGAGACCGCGTCCTCGATCCGGGCGGCCTCGGCCTCGTGGCCGAGGTGGCGCAGCAGCAGGGCGACGGACAGCACCGTGGCGGTGGGGTCGGCCTTGCCCTGGCCGGCGATGTCGGGCGCGGAGCCGTGGACCGGCTCGAACATCGAGGGGAAGTCGCCGGACGGGTTGATGTTCCCGCTGGCGGCGACGCCGATGCCGCCGGAGACGGCCGCGGCGAGGTCGGTGATGATGTCGCCGAAGAGGTTGTCGGTGACGATCACGTCGAAGCGCTCGGGCTGGGTGACGAGGTAGATCGTCGCCGCGTCGACGTGCATGTACTCGGTGGTGACGTCGGGGTACTCGGCGGCCACCTTGTTGAAGACGTTCGTCCACAGGTGACCCGCGAAGGTCAGCACGTTGTTCTTGTGGATCAGCGCCAGCTTCTTGCGCGGGCGGGCCTGTGCGCGGGCGAAGGCGTCGCGGACCACGCGCTCGACGCCGAAGGCCGTGTTGACGGAGACCTCGGTGGCGACCTCGTGCTCGGTGCCCTTGCGGATGGTGCCGCCGTTGCCCGTGTACGGGCCCTCGGTGCCCTCGCGGACGACGACGAAGTCGATCTCGGGCTGGCCGGCGAGCGGGGTCGCGACACCGGGCAGGAGCTTGCTCGGCCGCAGGTTGACGTGGTGGTCGAAGGCGAAGCGGAGCTTCAGCAGGAAGCCGCGCTCCAGGACGCCGGACGGCACCGACGGGTCGCCGATCGCGCCGAGCAGGATGGCGTCGTGCGCCTTGAGGGCGTCGAGGTCGGCGTCGGTGAGGGTCTCACCGGTGGAGTGGTATCGCCGGGCGCCGAAGTCGAACTCCCTGGTCTCCAGCTTCACATCCTGCGGAAGGACGGCGGAGAGGACCTTGAGACCTTCGGCCACGACCTCCTGGCCGATGCCGTCACCGGGAATCACTGCGAGATTGAGGCTGCGAGACATGACGGCACCCTACTCCTCGTCCCACGGGATGACATGCGACGTCCGGCATGCGGACGCCGACGCGTCCCCGCGGACTCAGTGCCCGGTGGAGCCGCCGTTGTCCCGGCGGTCGAGGGCGCGCTGGAGGGCGGCGGCCGCGTTCTTGCGGTCGGAGTCGCTGGTACGGGAGAGGTGGCGGACTCGGCGGCGGACGGTCGTCTCGGCCATGGGAATCGACTCCTTCGGCACGCGGGAGAGCGCGGAAAGCGAGTGGTACGGGGAGACGCCGGAAGGGGCGGGGAGCACGGGGCCGCAGGGGTTGCCTGCACGGGGCCCGGCTCACTACCGCCATCCGCTCGATCGAGCGGGACGTTCGGCTCCTACAAAACTAAGGGAGCGCGGAGCGTCTGTCTCCACAATTACTCGGACTTCCTACTATCTGAGACAGTGCCGTCGGTCACTCGGCCGCGACCTGCGAAAACGTCGGACGGGCCAGGTCGGGGGGAGACCTGGCCCGTCCGGGATCGGGTGGGCGTCAGCCCATGTGCGGGTACGCGTAGTCGGTCGGCGCGACCAGCGTCTCCTTGATGGCGCGGGTCAGGGTCCAGCGCATCAGGTTCTGCGGGGCGCCCGCCTTGTCGTTGGTGCCGGAGGCACGGCCGCCGCCGAAGGGCTGCTGGCCGACCACGGCGCCGGTCGACTTGTCGTTGATGTAGAAGTTGCCGGCCGCGTAGCGCAGCTTCTCCATCGTGTACGCCGCCGCCGCTCGGTCGTTCGAGACGACCGAGCCGGTGAGCGCGTAGTCCGACACCGACTCCATCTGGGTCAGCATCTCGTCGTACGCGTCGGCCTTGCTGTCGTCGTACACGTGCACGGCGAGGAACGGGCCGAAGTACTCGGTGCGGAAGACCTCGTTCTCCGGGTCGGTGCACTCGACGACCGTCGGGCGGACGAAGTAGCCGACCGAGTCGTCGTAGGAGCCGCCCGCGACGATCGTGCAGGTCTCGTCGGCCTTGGCGCGGTCGATGGCGGCCTTGTTCTTGGCGAAGGACCGCTCGTCGATGACGGCGCCCATGAAGTTCGACAGGTCGGTGACGTCACCCATGGTCAGGTAGTCGACCTCGGCGGCGAACTCCTCCTTGAAGCCGTCGTTCCAGATGGACGCCGGGATGTACGCGCGGGAGGTGGCGCTGCACTTCTGGCCCTGGTACTCGAAGGCACCGCGGGTCAGGGCGGTCTTCAGCACGGCGCGGTCGGCGCTCGGGTGGGCGACCAGGAAGTCCTTGCCGCCGGTCTCGCCGACCAGACGCGGGTACGTGCGGTACTTGGCGATGTTGTTGCCGACCGTCTTCCACAGGTGCTGGAAGGTCGGGGTCGAGCCGGTGAAGTGGATGCCCGCGAGGTCGCGGTGGACCAGGGCGACCTCGGAGACCGCGATGCCGTCGCCGGTGACCAGGTTGATGACGCCCTTGGGCAGCCCGGCCTCCTCCAGCAGCCGCATGAGCAGCACGGCGGCGTGGGTCTGGGTCGGGGACGGCTTCCAGACCACCACGTTGCCCATGAGCGCGGGCGCGGTGGGCAGGTTCGCCGCGATCGCGCTGAAGTTGAACGGCGTGATCGCGTAGACGAAGCCCTCCAGCGGGCGGTGGTCCATGCGGTTCCACACGCCCGGGGAGTTGGCCGGGGGCTGCTCGGCCAGGATGCCTCGGGCGTAGTGGACGTTGAAGCGCCAGAAGTCGATCAGCTCGCAGGGGCTGTCGATCTCGGCCTGCTGGGCCGTCTTGGACTGGCCGAGCATGGTGGAGGCGGCGATGGTCTCGCGCCACGGGCCGGACAGCAGCTCGGCGGCGCGCAGGATGATCGCCGCGCGGTCGTCGAAGGACATCGCGCGCCACGCGGGGGCGGCGGCCAGGGCGGCGTCGATCGCGTCCTGGGCGTCCTGCTGGGTGGCGTTGGCGTACGTGCCCAGGCGGGACTTGTGGTTGTGCGGCTGCACGACGTCGAAGCGCTCGCCGCCGCCCATCCGCTTGACGCCACCGATGGTGCAGGGCAGGTCGACCGGGTTGTCGGCCAGCTCCCTGAGCTTGGCCTCCAGGCGGGCACGCTCGGGCGAGCCGGGGGCGTAGCCGTGCACCGGCTCGTTGACGGGGGCGGGGACCTGGGTCACAGCGTCCATGAGTTCCGTTACTCCTTGACTTGAGCGGGTTGTGCGAGCGGGTGCGGGCTCAGCCCTTGCTCACCATCGAGCGGGCGAAGAACCGGAGGTTGGCCGGCTTCTCCGCCAGACGGCGCATGAAGTAGCCGTACCAGTCGGTGCCGTAGGCGGTGTACACGCGCATGCGGTGGCCCTCGGCGGCGAGCCGCAGGTGCTCGTCGCCGCGGATGCCGTACAGCATCTGGAACTCGTACTCGTCGAGCTTGCGCCCGGCGGTGCGGGCCAGTTCCTGCGCGATGGAGATCAGGCGCGGGTCGTGGGACCCGATCATCGGGTAGCCCTCGCCCTCCATCAGGGTGCGCAGGATGCGCACGTACGCCTTGTCGATCTCGTGGCGCTGCTGGTACGCGACCTCGGCGGGCTCCTTGTAGGCGCCCTTCACCAACCGTACGCGAGAGCCGTTGTCGGCGAGCCGGCGTGCGTCGGCCTCGGTGCGGAAGAGGTAGGCCTGGATGACGCAGCCGGTCTGCGGGAAGTCCTTCCGCAGCTCGTCGTGGATGGCGAACATCGAGTCGAGGGTGGTGTGGTCCTCGGCGTCGAGCGTGACGGTGGTGCCGATGCGGGCGGCGGCCTCGACGACCGGGCGGACGTTCTTCAGGGCCAGCTCGTGGCCGCCGTCCAGTGCCTGGCCGAACATGGAGAGCTTGACCGACATCTCGGCACGGCCGCCGAGGTCGAGCGGCTCGAGCCGGTCGACCAGCTCCAGGTAGGCGTCGCGGGCGGCCTCGGCCTGCGCGGGGTTCGTGATGTCCTCGCCGACGACGTCCATCGTCAGTTCCAGGCCCTGGTCGGTGAGCTCCCGGACGATCGGCACGATCTCGTCGACCGTCTCGCCGGGGATGAACCGGTCGACGACCGGCTTGGTCACGGGCGCCGCAGAGACCAGACGACGCATCCGGTCGCTGCGCGACGCGGCGAGAATCACGGGACCCAGCACGGGGCACCTCCACTTACCGACCAACACGAGGGCCGCTGCCCGTCGAACGGGGAACGGCACGGAGAACCACCGTGAAATCTAGGGATCCCCCCGATCGTCGGCCATCGACAGCTGTCACGCATCCGTGCCACGGATCTCAGACAGATGTATGAACCGGGCGCGGAAATGCGGCAGAATGCCCGGGTGACGACGGATTCCAGGGGTGACTACCAGGAGCTGGTCGACGAGATCTCCGAGCTGCTGGGCGCGCCCGCGACCCTGGAGAACCGCGACTTCGAGCTGATCGCCTTCGGCGCGTACGACAGCGAGGGCGACCTCGATCCCTCGGTCCTGGACCCGGTGCGCACCCGCTCGATCCTGACCCGGCGTTCCACGGCGGCGGTCCGGGCCTGGTTCGAGGGCTTCGGCATCACCCGCGCCAGGGGCCCGGTCCGCATTCCGCCGACCCCGGAGGCGGGGGTGTACCGGGGGCGCACGTGTCTGCCGGTACGGCATCGGGGCGTCGTCCTCGGCTATGTGTGGCTCCTGGACACCGAGCCCGGCCCGACGGAGCGGCAGCTGGCGGCGGCGATGGAGGTCACCGTCCGGATCGGCGCGCTGCTCGCGGACGAGGCGCAGCACGGCGCCGATCTGAGCCGGGAGCTGCGGGCGGTGCTGACCGCCGAGCGGGACTGGCAGCGGGACATGGCGGTGGCGGAACTGCGCACCGCCCTCGGTGCCCGCGCCGACACCCCGCACGCGGTGGTGTGCGTGGCGCCCTGGCCCTCGGCCGGCCCCGAGGACGCGCCCTCGGTCCGTACGGTGCCGGGGGCGACGGCGCTGTGCACGGTGCCGTGGGAGGCCGCGGGCCAGTCGCTGGCGCTGCTGGTGCGGTTGCGCTCGGCGGACGTGCTGACCCCGGCGACGACGGCGGCGGGACGGCTGCTGGAGCGGGCGCGGAGCGAGGGCGGGACAGCCGGAGCGGGTGGGAGGGCCGGAGCCGCCGGCCTGCGGACCGGCGCCGCCTCCGGGGCGGCGGCCGGGACGACGGCCGGGACGACGGCCGGGGCGATCGGTGCGGCGGCCGGGGCGGCCGCGGGGGTCTCCGCGCCGCGCACCGGGCTGGCCGAGCTGGGGGCCGCCTGGCGGGAGGCCTCGGCGGCGGCCCGGGCGGCGCGCGCCGAGAGCCGGTTCGGTCCGGTCGCCGAGTGGACGTCCATCGGAGCGTTCCGTCTGCTGACCGCGCTGCCCGCGCAGGCCGCGCACGATCCCGCCGTACGGGCGCTGCTCTCCCCCGCCCACCGCGAACTGGCCCGCACGGCCGAGGTCTACCTCGACTGCGCGGGCCAGGCCGGGCGCACCGCCGCCGAGCTGGGCATCCACCGCCAGACGCTGTACTACCGCCTGTCCCGCGTCGAGCAGCTCACGGGCCTGGACCTGGACGACGGCGAGGACCGGCTGCTGCTGCACATGGCGCTCAAGGCATGGGGTCTGTAGCGGCCTCGATCACCTGGCGGAGCCCCGCGGTCAGACGTTCGGCCTCGGGGGCGCTCTTCGGGTCGAAGGACCACTGGGCCATGACACCCATCATCAGGGTCGTGTAGAAGGTGCCGAGCGTGTCCACGACCTCGTCCGGCACACTCTCCTCGGGCGCGCCCGTGAACAGCGAGACGAAGCCGCGCGAGCCGTCACGCTGCGCCCGCGCCAGATGGTCGCGCACCTTGGGCAGCTGATCGCCCATGGCCACGATCTCCAGACTCAGGCGCCACATCGACCCCGGCTCGCGCATGGTGCCGATGATGCTCGACCAGACCGAGGTGAACCGCTCCAGCGAGCCGGGCTCGCCCCGGACCTCGCCGTCGAAGGCCTCGGACGTGCTCTCGACCATCGCCACGTACGCCTGCGCGAGGAGCGCGTCCTTCGAGCCGTAGTGGTAGCCGATGGAGGCCAGGTTCGTCCCCGACTCCCTGACGATGTCACGGGCCGTCGTACGCACGAACCCCTTGGCGAGCAGGCAGCGCTTGGCGCCCTCGAGCAGATCCTCGCGGTGTCCCATGGGCCCACTCTACCGCTGGATCCATACAAGCGTCCTACACGACCGTCCTAGACAATCGTATAGGACGACCGTACAGTCACCGCCATGACGACGAACCCGCCCCGCGCCGGCCGCCGTGAATGGACCGCGCTGGCCGTACTGATGCTCCCGCTGCTGCTGGTCTCGATGGACGTCTCGGTCCTCTACTTCGCGATTCCGCAGATCAGCGCGGACCTGGAGCCGAGCGGTACCCAGCAGTTGTGGATCTTCGACATCTACGCATTCGTCCTGGCCGGTCTGCTCATGACGATGGGCTCCGTGGGCGACCGCATCGGCCGCCGCAGGCTGCTGCTGATCGGTGCGGCGGCCTTCGGCGCGGCCTCCCTCGTGGCGGCGTACGCGAACAGCGCCGAGACCCTGATCGCGGCCCGCGCGGTCCTCGGCATCGGCGGCGCGACCCTGATGCCGTCGACGCTCGCCCTGGTCCGCACGATGTTCACCGATCCCGCCCAGCGGGCGAAGGCGATCGCCATGTGGTCCGGCGTGATGACGGCCGGGGTCGCACTGGGCTCGGTGCTCAGCGGCGTGCTCGTGGAGTACTTCTGGTGGGGCTCGGTCTTCCTGGTCAACCTGCCGGCGATGGCGCTGCTGCTGGTCCTCGCCCCGCTTCTGCTGCCCGAGTCGAAGGACCCGGCTCCGGGCCGCTTCGACCGGGTGAGCGTCCCCCTGTCGATGGCCGCCGTGCTCCCCGTGGTCTACGGCCTGAAGGAGATCACGTCCGAGGGCTGGAACGCCCGCTACGTCCTCTCGATCACGGTCGGCCTGCTCTTCGCGGCCCTGTTCGTGCACCGGCAGCGGACGAGCGCCTCACCGATGGTCTCCCCGGCTCTGTTCCGCGGCCGTGGCTTCGCCTCCGCCATCGGCCTCAACCTCGTCTCCGCGTTCGGGATGATGGGCTCGGCCTTCTTCACCACGCAGTACCTGCAGTCGGTGCTCGACAAGAGCGCCCTTCAGGCCGCGCTGTGGGCACTGCTGCCGTCCCTGCCGATCGGGCTCGCGGCCCCGGTCACGGCCGGGCTGGTCCAGCGGGGCGTACACCGCGCCCACGTCGTCGCCGCCGGTTTCGTGGTCGCCGCGTCCGGCTACGGGCTGCTGGCCCTGGCCGGTACGGACTCGTTGTGGCTGGTGCTCGTCGCGTGCGGCGTCCTCGCGTCCGGGATCGTCATGGTGATGTCCCAGTTGATGGATCTCGCCCTGGGGACCGTCCCGGTGGAGCGGTCGGGCTCGGCGTCCTCGCTGATGGAGACCGGCACGGAGTTCGGCGGTGCGCTGGGCATGGCGGTCCTGGGCTCCATCGGCACCGCCGTCTACCGCCACGGCGTCCCGGACTCGGCACCGGCTGCGGCTCACGAGACGCTGGGCGGGGCGCTGGCCGTCGCCGGGCAGTCGCCCGGGAGCGCGGGCGACTCGCTGGCGACGGCGGCACGGGAGGCGTTCACCCAGGGGATGCAGGCGGCGGCGATCGCGGGCGCGGTGGTGCTCGCCGGCGCGGCCGTCCTGGCGTCGGTGACGCTGCGTCGGGTGCGGGTCCGCGAGGAGTCCTGCACGGAGAACGCCGGACGGGCCGACCAGGTCAGCCCGTCCGGCGTATGAGGGACGAGTCCGTTCGGGATGAACGGGGGGCCCGGGGGCGGCAGCCCCCGGGTACGGCGACGTCAGACGAGGTTCACGGACCGGGCGGACGTCGCGCCGATCTCCGCCGAGACCTCCGCCAGCACCCCGGAAGGCACCGTGTCGTCGACGGTCAGCACGGCCAGCGCCTCGCCGCCGACCGTCGCGCGGGCCACCTGCATGCCGGCGATGTTGATGCCGGCCTCGCCGATGACGCGGCCGACGGTGCCGACGACACCCGGCCGGTCCTCGTAGCGCAGGACGACCATGTGGTCGGCGAGGGCGAGGTCCACGTCGTACTCGCCGACGGCGACGATCTTCTGGAGGTGCTTCGGGCCGGCCAGCGTGCCGGAGACCGACACCTCCTCGCCGTCCGAGAGGGTGCCGCGCACGGTGACGACGTTGCGGTGCTCCGGGGATTCCGAGCTGGTCGTCAGCCGGACCTCGACGCCGCGCTCCTGCGCGAACAGCGGGGCGTTGACGTACGACACGGTCTCGTCGACGACGTCCTCGAAGACGCCCTTGAGCGCGGACAGCTCCAGCACCTTCACGTCGTGCTGGGTGATCTCGCCGTAGACCTCGACGTCGAGGCGGACGGCGACCTCACCGGCGAGCGCGGTGAAGATGCGGCCGAGGCGCTCGGCGAGCGGCAGGCCGGGCTTGACGTCCTCGGCGATGACGCCGCCCTGGACGTTCACCGCGTCGGGGACCAGCTCACCGGCGAGGGCGAGGCGGACCGACTTGGCGACCGCGATGCCGGCCTTCTCCTGGGCCTCGTCGGTGGAGGCGCCGAGGTGCGGGGTGCAGACGACCTGGTCGAACTCGAACAGCGGCGAGTCGGTGCAGGGCTCCTTGGCGTACACGTCCAGGCCGGCGCCGGCGACGCGGCCCTCCTTGAGCGCCGAGTACAGCGCCTCCTCGTCGACGATGCCACCGCGCGCGGCGTTGACGATGCGGACGCTCGGCTTGACCTTGCGCAGCGCCTCGTCGCCGATCAGGCCGAGGGTCTCGGGGGTCTTGGGCAGGTGGACGGTGATGAAGTCGGAGACCTCGAGCAGCTCGTCCAGCGACAGGACCTTGACGCCCATCTGCGCGGCCCGGGCGGGCTGCACGTAGGGGTCGTAGGCGACGACCTTCATGCCGAAGGCCGACATGCGCTGTGCGACGAGGGCGCCGATACGGCCCAGACCCACGACGCCGAGGGTCTTCTCTGCCAGCTCGACGCCGGTGTACTTGCTGCGCTTCCACTCGCCGTTCTTGAGCGCGGCGTTGGCCTGCGGGATGTTGCGGGCGGTGGCGACGAGCAGACCACAGGCCAGCTCGGCGGCGGTCACGATGTTGGAGGTCGGGGCGTTGACCACCATCACGCCGGCCTTGGTGGACGCGGAGACGTCCACGTTGTCCAGGCCGACACCGGCGCGGGCGACGACCTTGAGCTTCTTCGCGGCGGCGATGGCCTCGGCGTCGACCTTGGTCGCGGAGCGGACCAGGATCGCGTCCACGTCGGCGATGGCGGGGAGCAGTTCGGCCCGGTCCGCGCCGTTGCACTGGCGGATCTCGAAGTCGGGGCCGAGCGCGTCCACGGTCGCGGGCGACAGCTCTTCAGCGATGAGTACGACGGGTTTCGAGCTCACGTGAGTCCTCACAGGTCCAATGCGGACGGCCGTCCCGACGGCCGCATGCGGTGGAGGGTTGCTAGCCGCGTGGAAGACGCACGACGCTGTGGGCCCGACGCGTATGTTGTCAGCAGTCTAGTGGCGTGGCGGGGGTCGTCCTGCGCCTCTGCGGAAGGATCACCCGTCCGTGGCCGGACGGGTGGGACAACGCCGCACTCACGACGTCGCCCGGGGTTCGCCGAAGGGGCCGGAGCGGCTTCGCTCCGGCCCCTTCGGACCCGAGGCTTACGCCTCCTCGTCGACCCAGCTCATGAGCTTGCGCAGCTCCTTGCCGGTGGTCTCCAGCAGGTGCTCGGAGTCCTGCTGCTTGTACTCGTTGTACTTCTTCAGACCGCCGTGGTACTCGTCCATCCAGTTCTTGGCGAACGTGCCGTCCTGGATCTCGGCGAGAACCTTCTTCATCTCGGCCTTGGTGGCGTCGGTGATGATCCGCGGACCGGTGACGTAGTCGCCCCACTCGGCGGTCTCGGAGATCGACCAGCGCATCTTCTCCAGGCCGCCCTCGTACATGAGGTCCACGATCAGCTTCAGCTCGTGCAGGCACTCGAAGTAGGCGATCTCCGGCTGGTAACCGGCCTCGGTCAGCGTCTCGAAGCCCGCCTTGACCAGCGCGGCCGTGCCACCGCACAGGACGGCCTGCTCGCCGAAGAGGTCGGTCTCGGTCTCCTCGGTGAAGGTCGTCTTGATGACGCCGGCGCGGGTGCCGCCGATGCCCTTCGCGTACGACAGGGCCAGCGCGAAGCCGTTGCCCGTGGCGTCCTGCTCGACGGCGGCGATGCAGGGAACGCCGCGGCCCTCCTCGTACTGACGGCGCACCAGGTGGCCCGGGCCCTTCGGGGCGACCATGCAGACGTCCACGCCGGCCGGGGGCTTGATGAAGCCGTAGCGGATGTTCAGGCCGTGACCGAAGAACAGGGCGTCGCCGTCCTTCAGGTTGTCCTTGATGTGCTCCTCGTAGACCTGGGCCTGGATCGGGTCCGGGACGAGGATCATGATGACGTCGGCCTCGGTGGCGGCCTCGGCCGGGCTGACCACGCGCAGGCCCTGCTCCTCGGCCTTGGCCTTGGACTTGGAGCCCTCGTGCAGACCGACGCGCACGTCCACACCGGAGTCGCGCAGCGACAGGGCGTGGGCGTGGCCCTGGCTGCCGTAACCGATGACCGCGACCTTGCGGCCCTGGATGATGGACAGGTCGGCGTCGGCGTCGTAGAACAGCTCGGCCACTGGGTTCTCTCCTTGTGTGCAGGTGTTGCGTCCCACCGTATGCCGGTGGGCGGAAGGGAAGTCTCGGGGTCTCGGAATGCGGGCGGCCGGACTTTCACCGGCCGCCCGTTTCCGTCGTTATGCGGACCGGTCGAGTGCGCGCAGCGAGCGGTCCGTGATCGAACGGGCGCCGCGGCCGATGGCGATCGTGCCGGACTGGACGAGTTCCTTGATGCCGTACGGTTCCAGCATCTTGAGCATGGCGGACAGCTTGTCGCTGCTGCCGGTGGCCTCGATGGTGACGGCCTCCGGGGAGACGTCGACGGTCTTGGCGCGGAAGAGCTGGACGATCTCGACGATCTGGGAGCGCGTCTCGTTGTCGGCGCGCACCTTCACCAGGACGAGTTCGCGCTGGACGGCCTGGGTGGGCTCCAGCTCGACGATCTTGAGCACGTTGATCAGCTTGTTGAGCTGCTTGGTGACCTGCTCCAGCGGGAACTCCTCGACGCTCACCACGATGGTGATGCGGGAGATGTCGGGGTGTTCGGTGACACCGACGGCGAGCGAGTCGATGTTGAAGCCGCGGCGGGAGAACAGGGCGGCGATCCGGGCGAGGATGCCGGGCGTGTTCTCCACCAGGACGGAGAGCGTGTGCTTGGACATGATCTCTTCGGTCTCTCTCGCTCAGTCGTCTTCGTTGTCGCCGAAGTCGGGGCGGACGTCCCGGGCGGCCATGATCTCGTCGTTCGAGGTGCCGGCGGCGACCATCGGCCAGACCATCGCGTCCTCGTGGACGATGAAGTCGACGACGACGGGGCGGTCGTTGACGGAGTTCGCCTCCTCGATGACCTTGTCGAGGTCGGCGGGGTCCTCGCAGCGGATGGCGTAGCAGCCCATGGCCTCCGACAGCTTCACGAAGTCGGGGACGCGGGTACCCGCGCTCGGCTGCCTGCCGTCGGCGTCGGGGCCGCTGTGCAGCACGGTGTTGGAGTACCGCTGGTTGTAGAACAGGGTCTGCCACTGGCGGACCATCCCGAGGGCGCCGTTGTTGATGATGGCGACCTTGATCGGGATGTTGTTCAGGGCGCAGGTGGTGAGTTCCTGGTTGGTCATCTGGAAGCAGCCGTCGCCGTCGATCGCCCAGACCGCCTGGTCGGGCGCGCCGGCCTTGGCGCCCATGGCGGCCGGGACGGCGTAGCCCATGGTTCCGGCGCCGCCGGAGTTCAGCCAGGTGGCGGGCTGTTCGTACTGGACGAAGTGCGCGGCCCACATCTGGTGCTGGCCGACACCGGCCGCGAAGATCGTCCCCTCGGGCGCCAGTTGCCCGATGCGCTCGATGACCTGCTGCGGCGAGAGCGAACCGTCCTCGGGCTGGTCGTAGCCCAGCGGGTAGGTGTCGCGCCAGCGGCTCAGGTCCTTCCACCAGGCGGTGTAGTCGCCCTTGCCGCCCTCGCCGTGCTCCTTCTGGACGGCCTGCACGAGGTCGGCGATGACCTCGCGGGCGTCGCCGACGATCGGCACGTCGGCGGCGCGGTTCTTGCCGATCTCGGCCGGGTCGATGTCGGCGTGGACGATCTTGGCGTGCGGCGCGAAGCTGTCCAGCTTGCCGGTGACGCGGTCGTCGAAGCGGGCGCCGAGGGCGACGATCAGGTCGGCCTTCTGCAGCGCGGTGACGGCGGTGACCGCACCGTGCATGCCCGGCATTCCCACGTGCAGCGGGTGGCTGTCGGGGAAGGCGCCGAGCGCCATCAGGGTGGTGGTGACGGGGGCTCCGGTGAGTTCGGCGAGGACCTTCAGCTCGGCTGTGGCCCGCGCCTTGAGCACGCCGCCGCCGACGTAGAGCACGGGGCGCTTCGCGGCGGTGATCAGCTTGGCCGCCTCGCGGATCTGCTTCGCGTGCGGCTTGGTGACCGGGCGGTAGCCGGGCAGGTCCATGACCGGCGGCCAGGAGAAGGTGGTCTTCTTCTGGAGGAGGTCCTTGGGGATGTCGACCAGGACCGGGCCGGGGCGGCCGGTGGAGGCGATGTGGAACGCCTGCGCGATCACCCGGGGGATGTCCTCGGCCTTGGTGACGAGGAAGCTGTGCTTGGTGATCGGCATGCTGATGCCGACGATGTCCGCTTCCTGGAAGGCGTCCGTGCCGATCGACGAGGACACCACCTGCCCGGTGATCGCGACCAGCGGCACGGAGTCCATGTGCGCGTCGGCGATCGGGGTGACCAGGTTGGTGGCGCCGGGTCCCGAGGTCGCCATGCAGACGCCCACCTTGCCGGTGGCCTGCGCGTAGCCGGTGGCCGCGTGGCCGGCGCCCTGCTCGTGGCGGACCAGGACGTGACGCACCTTGGTGGAGTCCATCAGAGGGTCGTACGCCGGAAGGATCGTGCCGCCGGGAATGCCGAATACCGTGTCGGCGCCGACCTCCTCGAGAGAGCGGATGAGGGACTGCGCACCCGTGACGTGCTCGGGGGCGGACTGTCCTCCGGATCGGGGCCGCGGCTGCGGGTGATGGGCCCCGGTGGCCTGCTCGGTCATCGGCATTCTCTTCTCGATGCTGAGGGTTTTTGCGAGGTTTGCGCGGAGTGCGGCTGCTGCTCGGCAGGTGCCTGTGCAACAAAAAACCCCTCGTGCCATAAGGCAAGCGAGGGGAGCGCGCCGGGTGTGGGTCGCTGGGAGTCCGGGTCGGTCCGGACGTCACCAGCTCAGCCGACGCGCTGTCCAAGTACGAGAATTCGGGTGCGCATGGCACTGACCCTCCCCCCGGCACGCACCCACTGTCAAGTGGGTGGGACGGGAGTCTCATCATGTGAGCGGAGGGCCGTGCCACCACCCAGAACGGCGGGCAGCCCGGGGCCGACACCTGGGGCTGCCCCCGGACCGACGCCGGTGCCGACGGCCGTTCCCATCCCCGTACCGACCCCCGTGCCGACGGCCGTACCGACTCCCGTACCGACGGCCGCCCCGACTCCCGTACCGACTCCTCTGGAGTACACCCCCGCGCCGCCGCCGCCCGCGAAGGCCGGTTCGGCCGGGCCGTGCGGCACCGGGTAGTGGCCGGTTGTGAGCGCTCTGCGCAGCCGGTACTCGTCCAGCGGCCCGGAGAACGCCATGCCCTGCCCGTGCGTGCAGCCCATCGCCCGCAGGGCGACGATCTGCTCGGGCAGGTCCACCCCGTCGGCCACGGACTGCAGCCCGAGGTCGGTGGCGATGCGCAGCAGACCACTGGTGATCTTGTGCAGCCGCGCGGACTCCACCACGCCCTCGACCAGGCCCCGGTCGAGCTTGAGGACGTCCACGGGGAGTCGCCGCAGGGCGGTGATCGCCGCGTAGCCGCTGCCGAAGCCGTCCAGGGCGATACGGACGCCCACTCTCCGCAGGGCGTTCAGCCGGCGGTCCAGCTCGTCCAGGCCGACCCGTGGGTCGATGTCCGACAGCTCGATCACGAGTGAGCCGGGCGGCAGTCCGTGCCGGGTCAGCAGGGCCTCCACGGAACCCAGCGGCATGGACCGGTCCAGCAGCCGGCGGGCACCGACCCGTATGGCGACGGCCACCGGCAGCCCGGCGCCCGCGCGTTCGGCCGCCTGCTCCACGGCCTCCTGGAGCACCCAGCGGTCCAGTTCGGCGGTCTTGTCGCCGTCCTCGGCCACGCGCAGGAACTCGGCGGGGGTGAACATCACCCCCTGCGAGGAGCGCCAGCGCGGCTGCGCGCAGACCGACGTGATCCGGCCGTCCGTCAGGGAGACCACCGGCTGGTGCAGCAGCGCGAACTCACCGTCGTGCAGCGCGGCCCGCAGGCGCGTGGCCAGCTCGGCCTTGCGCACGACGTCCTGCTGCATCTGTGGTCTGTAGAGCTCGACGCGTCCCTTGCCGGCCGCCTTGGCGCGGTACATCGCGAGGTCGGCGTTGCGCAGCAGCTCGCCGGCGCCGAGACCCGGTTCGGCGAAGGCGACCCCGATGGAGGCGTTGACACGGACGTCGCTGCCGTCGATGAGGTAGGGCTGCGAGAGGGTCATCCGCAGACGGTCGGCGAGTTCCAGGATGTGTCCCTCGCGGGCGGCCCGGTCCCTGGCGCCGTCCCCGACGATCAGGGCCGCGAACTCGTCGCCGCCCAGCCGGGAGGCGGTGTCCCCCTTGCGGACGGCCTCGTGGAGTCTGCGGGCGGCCTGCACCAGCAGCTCGTCGCCGGCCTGGTGCCCGATGGTGTCGTTGACGGCCTTGAAACCGTCGAGGTCGATGAAGAGCACCGCCGTGCCGCGCAGGGCGGCGCCCCGGTCCGAGGCGCGGCGGCCGGACAGGGCCTGCTGGACGCGCCGGGTGAACAGGGCGCGGTTGGGCAGGTCGGTGAGCGGGTCGTGCTCGGCGTTGTGCTGGAGCTGGGCCTGGAGGCGCACTCTTTCGGTCACGTCCCGGCTGTTGAAGATCAGGCCCCCGTGGTGACGGTTGACGGTGGACTCGACGTTGAGCCAGCCGCCGTCCCCGGAGCGGAAGCGGCACTCGATGCGTGTGGTGGGTTCCTCGGCCGGGCTCGCGGCGAGGAACCGGCGTACCTCGTGCACCACGCAGCCGAGGTCCTCCGGGTGGATGAGACCGGCCAGTTCACTGCCCACCAGTTCCTCGGCGGGGCTTCCGTAGACCCCGGCGGCGGCCGGGGAGACGTAGCGCAGGATGCCGTTGGGTGCGGCGATCATGATGACGTCGCTGGAGCCCTGCACCAGGGAGCGGAAGTGGTTCTCCTTCTGGGCCAGTTCCTGGGTGAGGGTGATGTTGTCGAGCAGCATGATGCCCTGGCGTACGACGAGCGCGAGGACCACGGTGCCGCCGGTCAGCAGCACCACGCGGTCGACGCTGCGGCCGTTGAGGACGTTGTAGAGGATGCCCAGGGTGCAGACCGCGGCGGCGAGGTACGGCGTGAGCGCGGCCAGGGACCCGGCGATGGGCCGGGTGGCCGGATAGCGTCCGCGCTCGCCCGCGTGACCGGGTCCGGCCCCGGGTCCGCCCTCGTGTTCCGGTCCGGACGTTGAGCCGGGCACGGACGTGGGCGCGGTCCCGGGCACGGGCGTTGGCATCGTACCGGGCACGGACATCGGCGCGGGCTGGTGACCGACCGTGCCGCGTTGTCCGGGGACGTGCTCGCGCACCACGCGCGTGTGCCCGTCCGGCTCACGCCCGTCGGATTCCCGCGCGTCGTACGACAGCCCCCGCCGGGACGCGGCCCAGGGGGCGTAGGCGAGCAGCAGGGAACCCGCGAACCATCCCGCGTCGAGCAGCTGGCCCGAGCGGTAGTTGTTGTGCAGCAGCGGCGAGGTGAACAGGGCGTCGCACATCACCGTCAGGGCGAGCGCGCCGATGGCGGTGTTGACGGCCGACCTGCAGACGGGTGATCGCCTGAAGTGCAGCGCGAGCACCATGCTGACCAGTGCGATGTCGAGCAGCGGGTACGCCACCGAGAGCGCGGAGTGGGCGACGCTGGAACCGCCTCCGGCCTTCGCCGCCTGGGCGAGCGCCAGGCTCCACGCGAGGGTCAGCAGCGAACCGCCGATCAGCCAGGCGTCGAGACCCAGGCAGATCCAGCCGGCCTTCGTCACCGGCCGTTTGGCCAGCACCAGCAGCCCCACGATGGCGGGCGGCGCGAAGCACAGGAAGAACAGGTCCGCGTAGCTGGGGCTGGGCACGGGCTGACGCAGCACGACCTCGTACCACCCCCAGACCAGATTGCCCAGGGCCGCCATCGCCGAGGAGAGGGCGAACAGCAGCCAGGCCGGCCGGAAGCGGACGCGGCGCCCGCGGGCGTAGAGGAAGCAGGAGAGGGCGGCGGTCGCCGCGGCGGCGCTCAGTCCGAAGTCGCCCATGATCTTGGCGACGTAGTCCGAGCCCCAGCCGAGCGCGGCACCGACGGCGTATCCCCCGCAAACCAGGGCCAGCAGGAGCTGGCGGACGAGGGCGAACCCGCCGACGGCGGCCGAGGGCCGGGGCAGCAGCGGCCCGGTCGAGGGCTGCGTCCGCAGCGCTCCGTCCAGGGTGGGCACGGGGGACGGCGGGCTCACCGGGGCCTCCCGGTCCATGCCGCTCCCGCGTCCCCCGGGCCCCGGTGCGCCGGCTGGGGGTGCTTTCCGCGGCTGCTCTGCCGACGCTGGTGAGGACCGTACCGGCCGTGTGGGCCGCCGGGGCGGCGGTGCCGACCGCGTCTGTGTGCGGTCGTGGTCGTGCGCCAGGGTCGCCGGCGGCGGCTCCGCCGCGTCGGGTTCTTCGTCCATAGGCCGTGCATCGCCCGTCGCCCCCCTCACAGTCTGAGATGTCCATCCCCGGCGCCGAACGGTGCGCGGCGCATCCCCTGTCGGACGATACACCAGTCTCGTCACTCAGGGACATAGGTTCTCTACTCTCCGTGACGACCAGCGGATATGCGCGTACCCACCGCATCCGGCAAGTTGCGGAGGGTACCTGAAACGGATTACGCGCCCGTCATCAGGATCACGTTGCGCAGCGGCTCCCGGTTCACGAAACGGCTCAACTGGTCCACCAGCAGCCGCTTGGCGCGCGGCAGAAAGGCGGAGGTCGGTCCCCCGGCGTGCGGGCTGACGAGTATGCCCGGAGCCTGCCACAGGGGGTGGCCCGGCGGCAGCGGCTCGGGGTCGGTCACGTCGAGGGCTGCGGTGAGGCGCCCGCTCTCCAGTTCGGCCAGCAACGCCTTCGTGTCGACGACGGGGCCGCGCGCGACGTTGACGAGCAGGGCGCCGTCCTTCATCCGGGTCAGGAAGTCCGCGTCGACCAGGCCGCGGGTGGCGTCGGTGAGCGGCGTGGAGATGATGACGACGTCGGCCTGTGGGAGCAGCGCCGGGAGTTCGGTGAGCGGATGCACCGGGCCGCGCGCCGTGGTGCGGGCGGAGCGCGCGACGCGCACCACTGGCGCGACCTCGAAGGGCACGAGCCGGTCCTCGATCGCGGCGCCGATCGAGCCGTACCCGACGACGAGTACCTTCCGGTCGGCGAGCGCGGGCCGGAAGCCGCCGAGCCACTCGCCCCGGTCCTGCGCCCGGACGAAGTCGGGGATGCCGCGCAGCGACGCGAGGATCAGCGCGAGGGTGAGTTCGGCGGTGCTGGCCTCGTGCACCCCGCGCGCGTTGCACAGCCGTACGCCCGCGGGCAGGTGCTTCAGCCCGGGCTCCACGTGGTCGATGCCGGCGGAGAGGGTCTGGACGACCTGGACGGAGCGCATGTCCGGCAGCGGGCGTACGCCGATCCCGGTGGGCTTCATGTAGGGGACGACGTAGTACGCGCAGTCGGCCGGGTCGGCGGGGAAGGCCTCCTCGCCGTTCCAGTAGCGGTAGGCGGGGCCCTCGGGGAGCCCCTCGATCTCGTCCGGCGGGATGGGCAGCCACACGTCAGGAGTCATGGTCAGGAGGCTATGTCAGGGGCTCGGAAGGGCAGAGGTTAGGTTGGGTGGCCTGACGAGGGAGGGTCACGACCGGTGGAGCGCAGGACGATCGGCGCGACGGCACTCGCGGTGGGGGCCGTCGGACTGGGGTGCATGCCGATGAACTGGGCGTACAGCGCGTCGCGGCAGCGGGGCGAGGAGTCGGTCAGGGCGGTGCACCGGGCCCTCGACCTGGGCGCTTCCCTGCTGGACACGGCGGACATGTACGGCCCGTTCACCAACGAGCTGCTGCTGGGCCGGGTGTTGAAGGAGCGGCGGTCGGATGCCTTCGTGTCGACCAAGGTCGGTCTGCTGGTGGGCGATCAGCACATCGTGGCCAACGGCCGCCCCGGCTATGTGAGGCGTGCCTGCGACGCCTCGCTGCGCCGGCTGCAGACGGACGTCATCGATCTCTACCAGCTGCACCGCGCCGATCCCGAGATACCCGTCGAGGAGACCTGGGGCGCGATGGCGGAGCTGGTGCGGGCCGGGAAGGTACGGGCGCTGGGGCTCTGCGCGGTCGGCGCGCGGTCGGCCCGGCGGCCGGGGGCGCGGCTGCACGACGCGACGATCCGCCAGCTGGAGCGGGTGCAGCAGGTCTTCCCGGTGAGCGCGGTGGAGGCGGAGCTGTCGGTGTGGTCGCCGGAGGCGCTGCGGACGCTGCTGCCGTGGTGTGTGACGCGCGGTGTCGGTTTCCTCGCCGCGATGCCGCTCGGCAACGGTTTCCTGACCGGCACGCTGACGCCCGGGCAGGGTTTCGAGCCGGAGGACCTGCGCGCCCGGCACCCCCGCTTCACCGCCGAGATGATGGCCGCCAACCAGCCGATCGTGGCCGGTCTGCGGCGGATCGCGGCCCGGCACGGTGACGAGGTCACGCCGGCGCAGGTGGCGCTGGCCTGGGTGCTGGCGCAGGGGCGGCACGTGGTGCCGGTGCCGGGCACCAAGCAGGAACGCTGGGTGACGCAGAACGCGCGGGCGGCACAGCTGCGGCTGACAGCGGAGGATCTGGCGGAGGTGCGCGGGCTGCCCGCGGCGCAGGGCTCGTGGGAGTGATCCGCGCTTTCCCGTACGGACACGCGGTTCCTGAGGCGCGATCCACCGAGGGCCGGGTTTCCTGGTTCGGGATTCGGCGATCGGGAACTTGTAGGACGCGTGCGGTGTATGACAAGGAGAACCCGCCGCGTCGAAGGGACCATGATCGTGCAACGTCGAGCCGTGACGGCCGTGTTGGCCGCCGCCGCCCTCCTGCTGACGGCCGGCTGCTCCTCCGACGACGGGGAGCCGTCCGGCGCCGACGGCGGCACCTCCCCGAGCCGTACGACGGCGCAGTCCTCGCCCTCGGGCTCGGCCGCCGAACAGGCCCCGCCCGCGAAGGGCTCCGTGAAGGTGCTGCGTACGGTCGCCACGGGGCTGAAGAGCCCCTGGGGTCTGGCCCCGCTGCCGGGCGGTGACCTGCTGGTCTCCTCCCGTGACGAGGCCACGATCACCCGGGTCGACGAGGAGACGGGCAAGAAGACGGAGCTGGGCGAGGTGCCCGGGGTGTCCCCGTCCAGCGAGGGCGGCCTCCTCGGCATCGCGCTCTCCCCCGACTACGCCTCGGACCACATGGTCTACGCGTACTTCACCTCGGCCTCGGACAACCGCGTCGTGCGCATGCTGTACGACGAGAAGAGGCCGGCCGGTGAGCAGCTGGGCGCGCCGGACACGGTCTTCCGGGGTATCCCCAAGGGCGTCGTCCACAACGGCGGCCGGATCGCCTTCGGCCCCGACAAGATGCTCTACGCGGGCACGGGCGAGAGCGGTGACACCGGCCTGTCCCAGGACAAGGAGTCCCTCGGCGGGAAGATCCTTCGGATGACACCGGACGGCGACCCGGCGCCGGGCAATCCCTTCCCCGACAGTGCGGTGTACTCGTACGGGCACCGCAACGTGCAGGGGCTGGCCTGGGACGACAAGCAGCGGCTGTTCGCCGCGGAGTTCGGGCAGGAAACCTGGGACGAGCTGAACGCGATCAAGCCCGGGGACAACTACGGCTGGCCCGAGGCGGAGGGCGAGTCCGGCGGCTCGGAGTTCCACGACCCCCTCGCCCAGTGGAGCACCGACGAGGCCTCGCCCAGCGGCATCGCGCACGCCGAGGGCTCCGTGTGGATGGCCGGCCTGAGGGGCGAGCGTCTGTGGCGCGTCCCGCTGAAGGGCACGGAGGCGGCGGCCGACCCGCAGGCGTTCCTGGAGGGCGAGTACGGCCGGCTGCGCACGGTGGTCCCGGCGGGCGGCGACAGGCTGTGGCTCGTGACCAGCAACACGGACGGCCGGGGTGACGCCAAGGGGGGCGACGACCGGATCCTGGAACTGCGGGTGACGTAGGCGGGGCCCGTCACTCGTCCTCGGCCGCCGCGCGGCGCGGCGGGTGGACGACGACCTTGCCCGAGGTGAGGTCTATCGGTCCGTGGCCGGGGTCGCCGTCGCCGACGTCCTCGCGGGTCAGTTCCAGTCGGTTCTGCTCGTCGCGGGTGTGTTTGCGGCCGGGGGAGAAGAGTTCCTCGAATGCGTTGAACACGGAGCCTCCGTCGGTCGGCGTCCTTACAGCGTAAGCCTCACCGCGTCGAACGGGCCGTGAGCCCTCACAGCGGGAACAGCGCCGGCCGGCGGGCCACCGCCGCCGCCTCGCCGCACCCCAGGACACCGAGTCCGGCCAGGATGCGGAGACCTCGTCGTGCCGGCCGCCGCCGGCGCCTGGTCTCCACGGACCGGAGCATCGCACGCGGGTCCGACAGCGGGGCACCGGTCCGGGGACGGAGGCCGGCGGACGGAACGGCGACGGGGAGGGCGGCCGTGCCGTCTCCTTCCCCGGACTGCCCGTTCACGCGGCCCGGGTGAACCGGTGCCGGAGGAACCGCGGCGTATGGCGGTCCGCACCGGCGGCACCGTCGCGGGCGTCGCGGCGGGCGTCGCGGCGGGCGTCGCGGCGGGCGTCGCGGCGGGCGCGGACGGCCTCGCGGGCCAGCCGGGCCTGGTCGGCGCTGCGGAT
Source organism: Streptomyces sp. NPDC017225 (assembly GCF_044331465.1). Classification (NCBI taxonomy): domain Bacteria; kingdom Bacillati; phylum Actinomycetota; class Actinomycetes; order Kitasatosporales; family Streptomycetaceae; genus Streptomyces; species Streptomyces sp. NPDC017225. The sequence continues at coordinate 30,748 of NZ_JBIRNE010000022.1, forward strand.
CAGTTCGGCGGAACGGGTCTGCTGGATCTCGTACTCGAACATGGTGTGCCCCTCGGTGAGAGCCGGTTCCGGCCTGGGTTTCGGCTCGGTTTCGGCTTCGCTTGCTTGCGATGCCTCAACCTTCGTCTCCGAGGGGGGTGAGCCACATCGGGTAAGTTCCGCATCTTCGGCGGGACGCGGGGCCTTAGATACGCGCGAGGGGTCTTAGACGTGTGTGAGGGGTCTTAGGGCGTGCGCCGGGTGCGCGCCGGTGCCCTGAGACCCCTCGGGGGCCGCGTGGGCGTCAGCCCACGGCCGGCACGTCCAGGATGACGTTGGTGTACTTGAGCACGGCCAGGATCAGGCCGATCACGCCCAGCGCGACGCCGGCCCAGGAGACCGACTTGATCCACGCGGCCTGCGGCTTGCCGGGGGCGCCGAACGCGGGCCGGACCAGCACCACGACGCCGACGATCAGCGCGATCAGCGCGAAGACGCCGCCCCAGAGGGCAGTGGCCTGCCAGGCGTCGCCGTAGCCCTTCTCCAGCATGTCCTGGACGTTCGAGGAGGTGGTCGTCTCCAGTTGTCCGAAGACCGACTCACGAGCGGAGGCGACGGTGCCGACCCAGCTCCCCGTCAGCGAGACGATGCCGAGCCCCGCGGAGACGACGGCGCCCGCGCCCTGGCCGACGCCGGTGGCGTCCTCGTTCTCGGTGGTGGCGAAATCGCCGTCGTCCGTCACTTCGGCATCCGTAGTGGCGTCGTCCTCGGCGGCGCCCGCGACGTCAGCGGTCTCGGTCTCGGTCCCGGCCGTCCCGGGGGCCTCGGCCGTCTCGTCCGTCTTGTGCAGGTCGGTCTTCACGCCGGTCTCGTCCACTGTCTTCGTTCCCATGTCTCGCACCGTACGGACGCTGTCTGAGAGGTCCCTTAACGTTCCTTTTGAGCGGCACGCGCGCGTGCCTCACGTGCCGCACGCCACTCGGGCGCGAGCACCGCCCACACCTCCGTGTCCTGGCGGGCACCCCGGTAGGGGAAGGTCTCGCGCAACACGCCCTCCCGCATCATGCCGAGTCGCCGGGCGGCGTTGACACTCGGGGTGTTGGCGGACGACGCGTGCCACTCCACACGGTGCATCCCGCGCTCGTCGAACGCCCAGTCGATCAGGACCCGGGCGCCGCGCGTGACCAGGCCGCGCCCGGTCCCCGCCGGTTCCAGCCAGCAGCCGATCTCGCAGACGCCGGTGGCCGCGTCGAAGACCCGGAAGAGCAGGCCGCCGACGAGCTTGCCGTCCAGCCACAGTCCGTGCAGGAAGCCGCTGTCGGCGGCGTGCCGGTCGGCGTAGGCCTGGATCACCTCACGGGCGGAGTCGACGTCCGTGGCCTTCGCCCCGAAGGGAATGTGCTGTGTGATGAACTCCCTGCCCCGGTCCAGGTGGGCCAGGAACTCCTCGGCGTGCCAGGTCTCCAGGGGGCGCAGTTCGGCTCCGTCGTCACCCAGTGGTATCGCGTACATCCCGCTGCCGATCCTCCTCCGCAAGGACGTCCGCCACTTCGGCGTCCGTCGCGGCGGCCAGCCTCTCATGGGTGACACGGCACTCGGGCGGCTCGATGCTGATACGCGGCAGGAGCTTGTCCAGCCGGCTCGGCAGCCACCAGTTGGCGCTGCCGAGCAGGTGCATCAGGGCGGGTACCAGCAGCGTACGGAGCACGAAGGCGTCCAGCGCGACGGCTGCGGCGAGCGCGATGCCGAACATGGCGATCACCCGGTCGCCGCTGAGGACGAAGGCGAGGAACACCGAGATCATGATGACCGCGGCGGAGTTGATCACCCGGCTGGTCTCGGCCAGGCCTACGCGGACGGCACGGCGGTTGTCGCCGGTCTCCAGCCACTCCTCGTACATCCGGCTGACCAGGAAGACCTGGTAGTCCATGGAGAGCCCGAAGAGCACCGACACCATGATCACGGGCAGGAAGGGCTCGATCGGGCCGGCGCTGCCGAGGCCGAGCAGTTCACTCCCCCAGCCCCACTGGAAGATCGCGACGACGACGCCGAAGGAGGCGGTGACGGCGGCCACGTTCATCGCGGCGGCCTTGACGGGGATGCCGACCGAGCGGAAGGCCAGCAGGAGCAGCACGCAGCCCAGGCCGATGACGACGCCGACGAAGAGGGGCAGCTTGCCGACGATGACGTCGGCGAAGTCGTCGTAACCGGCCGTCACACCGCCGACGTGCACGTCGAGCGCGGTGCCGGCCTCGGCGCGGGGCAGCACCTCCAAGCGCAGCCGTTCGACGAGGTCGCTGGTGTTCCGGGACTGCGGTGCGGACTCGGGCACGACGGTGAGGTAGGCGGTGTCGCCGCCGGAGTCGTATGTCACGGGGGTCACCGAGGAGACGCCCTCGGTGGTGCGCAGGGAGGTGTCGAGATTGTCCAGGGCGAGCCGGTCCTCGGCCCCGCCGACCTCTGTGACCAGGGTGAGGGGGCCGTTCACGCCGGGTCCGAAGCCCTCGGCGAGCAGGTCGTAGGCCTGGCGGGTGGTCGTGCCGCGGGGGTCGTTTCCCTGGTCGGAGGTGCCGAGGCGCAGTCCGAGAGTGGGCAGCGCGAGGACGGTGACGACGACGAGGGCGACGGCGCCGAGCAGTTTGGGGTGACGCTCCACGAACGCGGACCAGCGGGCGGCGAACCCGGTGGGCAGCTCGGGTTCGGGCCCGTGCTCCGCGAGCCGGCGCCGCTCGCGCCGGCTCAGGGCGCGCGGGCCGATGTACGACAGCAGGGCCGGCAGCAGGGTCACGGATGCGGCGACGGTGAGGACGACGGTCAGCGAGGCGGCGATGGCCACGCCGTTGAGGAAGTTCAGCCGGAGGATCAGCATGCCCAGCAGGGCGATGCAAACGGTGGCACCCGCGAAGACGACCGCGCGTCCCGTGGTCGCGACGGCGCTCTCGGCGGCCTCGGCGACCGTGAGCCCCCGCTTCAGTCCGCGCCGGTGTCTGGTGACGATGAACAGCGCGTAGTCGATGCCGACGCCGAGTCCGATGAGGGTGCCCAGCATGGGGGCGAAGTCGGCGACGGTCATGACGTGGCCGAGCAGGGTGATGCCCGCGTAGGAGGTGCCGACCGAGACCAGCGCGGTGGCGATGGGCAGCGCGGCGGCGGCGAGGGAGCCGAAGGCGAGGAAGAGGACGACCGCGGCCACGGCCACACCGAGGGCTTCGGCGAGATGGCCTTCCGGCGCCTCGGTGAGCGCGACGGCGCCGCCGCCCAGTTCGACCTGGAGCCCCTCGGTCTCGGCTTCCTCGGCGGTGTCGACCACGGCCCGCGCGTCGCCCGCGTCGATGTCCTGGGAGGCGTCCTCGAAGGTGACCGAGGCGTACGCCGTGTGGGCGTTCTCGCTGATCAGAGGCGAGTCGGGGTCGTGGTACGGGTTGGTCACCGAGGCCACCCCGGGCAGGTCCGCGACGCGGTCCAGGGTGTGTGTCATGGACTGTTCGACGTCGGGGGCGCGGACGGTTCCCGTCGTCGTGTGCCACACGATCGTCTCGCTGTCACCGCCGAGGCCGGGGAAACCGGAGGCGAGCAGCCGGGAGGCACGGTCGGAGTCGGTGCCGGGGACTCCGTAGTCGTTGGAGTACGCGGAGCCGGCGGCCACGGCGGCCGTGGCGACCCCGCCGAACGCGAGGAGCCAGAGCAGGACTGCGACGAGGCGGCGCCGGACACACCAGCGCGCGAGGGCTGCCACGAACGTGCTCCCAGGGTGTCTGATTGTGGATCTTTGGCCGGGAACAGTCGTACATGGTGCGAACAGCCCGCAAAGAACGCATGAGCAATGCGCCGCCACTCTTTCAGGCAGAGATGATCCTTTGCCGGTTTCGTGGGCTTATTCACAATTCCGCCTTGTTCACCATCCGGCCTCGCCCACCGTCCCGCCTCGCCGCGGGGAACACCCTGACGAGTAAGGACGAAAGGGCGGTGCCAGGACCCTTGGTCCCGGCACCGCCCTTCACACATCGCACGCCGGCGCGGCGCTCAGCCCTCCACGCCCAGCTTCTGAAGGATCAGCTCCTTGACGCGCGCCGCGTCCGCCTGACCCCGGGTCGACTTCATGACCGCGCCGACCAGGGCGCCGACCGCGGCCACCTTGCCGCCGCGGATCTTGTCCACGACGCCCTGGTTGCCGGCGATGGCCTCGTCGACGGCGGCGGTCAGCGCGCCCTCGTCGGAGACGACCTTCAGGCCGCGCTTGTCGACGACCTCGTCCGGCGTGCCCTCACCGGCGAGGACGCCCAGGATGACCTGGCGGGCCAGCTTGTCGTTCAGGTCGCCCTTGGTGACGAGCTCGGCGACCCGCGCGACCTGCTCCGGCGTGATCGCCAGCTCGTCGAGCGACGTGCCCGACTCGTTGGCGCTGCGGGCCAGCTCACCCATCCACCACTTGCGGGCGGAGGCCGAGTCGGCACCGGCGTCGATCGTGGCGACGATCGGGTCCAGCGCGCCGGCGTTGAGGATCGACTGCATGTCGTTGCCGGAGACGCCCCACTCCTCGCGGAGCCGGTTGCGGCGCACCAGCGGCAGTTCGGGCAGGGTGGCGCGGATCTCCTCGACCCACTCGCGCGAGGGGGCGACCGGCACCAGGTCGGGCTCCGGGAAGTACCGGTAGTCCTCGGCCTCCTCCTTCACGCGGCCCGAGGTCGTGGACCCCGTGTCCTCGTGGAAGTGGCGGGTCTCCTGGATGATCGTGCCGCCGTCGTTCAGCACGGCGGCGTGCCGCTGGATCTCGAAGCGGGCCGCCCGCTCGACCGAACGCAGGGAGTTGACGTTCTTGGTCTCGCTGCGGGTGCCGAACTTCTCCCGGCCGTGCGGGCGCAGCGACAGGTTCACGTCGCAGCGCATCTGGCCCATCTCCATGCGGGCGTCGGACACGCCGAGGGCACGGATGAGTTCGCGCAGTTCACGGACGTAGGCCCGCGCGACCTCGGGGGCGCGCCCGCCCGCTCCCTCGATCGGCTTGGTGACGATCTCGATGAGCGGGATGCCCGCGCGGTTGTAGTCGAGCAGGGAGTGCGAGGCGCCGTGGATACGGCCCGTCGCGCCACCGACGTGCATCGACTTGCCGGTGTCCTCCTCCATGTGGGCGCGCTCGATCTGGACACGGAAGGTCTCGCCGTCCTCCAGCTGCACGTCGAGGTAGCCGTCGAAGGCGATCGGCTCGTCGTACTGGGAGGTCTGGAAGTTCTTCGGCATGTCCGGATAGAAGTAGTTCTTCCGGGCGAAGCGGCACCACTCGGCGATCTCGCAGTTCAGCGCGAGACCGATCCGGATCGCCGACTCGACGCCGGTCGCGTTGACGACCGGGAGCGCGCCGGGCATGCCGAGGCAGACGGGGCAGGTCTGGGTGTTGGGGTCGGCGCCCAGTGCGGTCGAACAGCCGCAGAACATCTTGGTGTGGGTGCCGAGTTCGACATGGACCTCGAGGCCCATGACGGGGTCGTACGACGCCAGCGCGTCCTCGTACGACACCAGGTCGGTCGTGGTGGTCACGGTGAAACTTCCCTCTCAGCCCAGCAGGACGTCGTCGTCGCCCAGGCGCTTCAGCTCGCGGTAGAGGATGGCGAGGTTGGTGACGACCGCTGCTCCGGTCACGACGGCGTCGAGCAGCCGCAGCGTGTCGTGGTCGCCGCGGGCCTTCTTGATCTGCTTGTACACCCCGACGGCGCCGAACGCCGACGTGGCCATCGAGACGTACAGGCCGGACTTCGAGCTCTTGAAGCCCTTGGCCTTGGACAGTGCGCTCACAGCGACGGTGCCTCCTCGATCAGCGGGTGGCCCCACCTTTCCACGAAGGCGGCCTCGACCGCGGCGCCGACCTTGTACAGCCGGTCGTCCTTCATGGCGGGGGCGATGATCTGCAGACCCACCGGCAGGTTGTCCTCGGGTGCGAGGCCGCAGGGCAGCGACATGGCCGCGTTGCCCGCCAGGTTGGTGGGGATGGTGCACAGGTCGGCCAGGTACATCGCCATCGGGTCGTCGGCGCGCTCGCCGATCGGGAAGGCGGTGGTCGGGGTCGTCGGGGAGACGATCACGTCGACCTGCTCGAAGGCCTGCTCGAACTCCTGCTTGATCAGGGTGCGGACCTTCTGGGCGCTGCCGTAGTACGCGTCGTAGTAGCCCGAGCTCAGGGCGTACGTGCCGAGCATGATGCGGCGCTTGACCTCGGGGCCGAAGCCGGCCTCGCGGGTCAGGGAGGTGACCTCCTCGGCGGAGTGCGTGCCGTCGTCGCCGACGCGCGCGCCGTAGCGCAGGCCGTCGAAGCGGGCGAGGTTGGAGGAGCACTCGGAGGGCGCGATCAGGTAGTACGCGGAGAGCGCCAGGTCGAAGGACGGGCAGTCCAGCTCGACGACCTCGGCGCCCAGCTCCTTGAGCAGTTCGACGGACTCGTCGAAGCGCTGGATGACGCCGGGCTGGTAGCCCTCGCCGCGGAACTGCTTGACGACGCCGACGCGCATGCCGGAGACCGAGCCGTTGCGGGCGGCCTCGACGACCGCGGGGACCGGGGCGTCGATGGAGGTGGAGTCCATCGGGTCGTGTCCGGCGATCACCTCGTGCAGCAGGGCCGCGTCCAGGACCGTACGGGCGCAGGGCCCGCCCTGGTCGAGGGAGGAGGAGAAGGCCACCATGCCGTAGCGGGAGACGCCGCCGTACGTCGGCTTGACGCCGACCGTGCCGGTGACGGCCGCGGGCTGGCGGATGGAGCCGCCGGTGTCGGTGCCGATGGCGAGCGGCGCCTGGAAGGCGGCGAGGGCGGCGGAGGAACCGCCGCCGGAACCGCCGGGGATCCTGGTGAGGTCCCAGGGGTTGCCGGTCGGGCCGTACGCGCTGTTCTCCGTCGAGGACCCCATGGCGAACTCGTCCATGTTGGTCTTGCCGAGGATGACGACGTCGGCGGCCTTCAGCCGCTGGGTGACGGTCGCGTCGTACGGCGGGATCCAGCCTTCGAGGATCTTCGAGCCGACGGTGGTGGGGATGCCCTCGGTGGTGAAGATGTCCTTGAGCGCGAGCGGGACGCCGGCCAGCGGGCCGAGCTTCTCGCCGCGCTCGCGCTTGGCGTCCACGGCACGTGCCTGGGCGAGGGCGCCCTCGCGGTCGACGTGCAGGAAGGCGTGCACCTTCTCGTCGACGGCCTCGATGCGGGCCAGGTGGGCCTCGGTGACCTCGACGGCCGTCAGCTCGCCGGAGGCGATCTTCGCGGCGATCTCGGCCGCGGTGAGCTTGATGATGTCGCTCATGGCGGTTACTCCTCCCCCAGGATCTGCGGCACCTTGAATCGCTGCTGCTCCTGGGCCGGGGCGCCGGAGAGCGCCTGCTCGGGCGTGAGCGACGGACGGACCTCGTCCGGCCGCATGACGTTCGTCAGCGGGAGCGGGTGCGAGGTCGGCGGTACGTCTTGGTCGGCGACCTCGCTGACGCGGGCGACCGCGCCGATGATGTCGTCCAGCTGTCCCGCGAAGTGCTCGAGCTCTTCGGGCTTCAGCTCCAGACGCGCCAGCCGGGCGAGGTGGGCGACCTCCTCGCGCGTGATGCCAGGCATGCAGCGTTCCTCTGGGGTGAGTGTGTGTGGTGTGGGCAAATCGGCTTTCGCAAGTCGGTTTGGCCCAATCCTATGGGTCGGGGGCCGGTGCGCGTGAAACGGTCGCCCTCAGCGCCGGAGCGACGGCGCCGAAGCGCCCCGAGGGGGCGCCGGCCCCGCCGCTATCCCACCCGCCCCGGGTCGTCCGCCGCGGCTGCCGGAAGGGCCGCCGCGGGACGCTGCCAGCCGCGGTCGCCGCGGGCCAGCAGCCAGGCGGTGGTCTCCTCCGGCGGCATCGCGGCCGCGACCAGCCAGCCCTGTACGGCGTCGCAGCCCAGGTCGCGCAGGCGCTCCCAGGTCTCGTCGTCCTCCACGCCCTCGGCGACGACGAGCAGGCCGAGCGAGTGCGCGAGGTCGACGGTGCAGCGCACGATGGCCGCGTCCTCGGTGTCGACGGCCAGCCGGGCCACGAACGAGCGGTCGATCTTCAGCTCGCTGACCGGGAGCTTGCGCAGGTGGACGAGGGAGGAGTAGCCGGTGCCGAAGTCGTCCAGGGACATCTTCACGCCGTGTCCGGTCAGCGCGTTGAGGGTGTCGGCGGCGCGCTGCGGGTCCTCCAGGAGGACGTGTTCCGTGATCTCCAGTTGGAGCGCTCCCGCCGGGACGCCGTGCCGGGCGAGCCGGGCGGCGACCGCGCCCGCGAAGCCGGGGGTGTGGACGTCGCGCGGGGAGACGTTGACCGCGACGGGCACGAACAGGCCCTGGGAGCGCCACTGGGCGACCTGTTCGAGGGCCCTCTCCAGCACGTACTCGGTGAGGTGGGGCATCAGTCCGGAGGACTCGGCGATCGCTATGAACTCGTCCGGGGGCACCTTGCCCCGCTCGGGGTGCACCCAGCGGACCAGGGCCTCCAGGCCCGCGACCTGTCCGTCGAAGCGGACCTTGGGCTGGTAGTGCAGCTGGACCTCGTGGGCGTCCAGGGCCCGGCGCAGGTCGCCCAGCAGCCCGAGCCGGTCGGGGGTGTTGGAGTCCCGCTTGGACTCGTAGACCTCCACGCCCGTACGGTCCCGCTTCGCCTGGTACATCGCCACGTCCGTGCGGCGCAGCAGCCCTTCGGTGTCCAGCGCGTGGTCGGGGAAGACGGCGACGCCGGCGCTGGCCTCCAGGACGAGGGTGAGCCCGTCCAGGTCCATCGGGGAGCTGAGCGCGGCCACCAGGCTCCGGGCGATCCGGGTCGCCGACGTGGTCGAGTCGGCGACGGGCAGCAGGACGGCGAACTCGTCGCCGCCGAGCCGCGCGGCCTCCGCTCCGCGCGGCAGGGCCTGCCGCAGCCGGTCGGCGGTCTGCAGCAGCAGCCGGTCGCCGGCGAGGTGTCCGAGCGTGTCGTTGACCGACCGGAAGCGGTCGAGGTCGATCAGCATCAGGGCGGCGCGGGCCCCGATGCGCTCGGCGTCGTCCAGGGCGGCCCAGGTCCGCTCGAGCAGCCACTGACGGTTGGGCAGTCCGGTGAGCGGGTCGCGCAGTTGCTCCTCGGCCCGGGCGCGGGCGATCCACAGCGTGGAGTCGAGGGCGATCAGCGGGATGGAGAACAGCGGCAGCAGCAGCGGCTTGGCGACGGCCACCACGCAGACCAGCGGGGCGATGCCGAGCAGCGCGACGGCGACCAGGCCCTGTCTGACCAGGGCGGAGCGGGCGACGGTGGGCAGGCCCGGGCGCGGTGTCTGCAGGTACCAGAGCAGGGCGCGGGTGACGGCGAGGTAGGCGACCGCGACGAGCACCACCTTGGGCGCCGCGTACACCCCCCAGGTGTTCGGGTCCCAGGGGTCCTCGACGGTCGGTACGGAGCCGCAGACGCCCAGCAGCAGGGCGCCCGCGGCGATGCCGAGGATGTCCACCGCGCCGTGCAGGACGCCCTGCCGCCAGCGGCCCCGGCGGGCTATGCCGACCAGGACGACGACGGTGAGGCTGACCAGGCCGGCCGGAAGCCAGCCGTACAGCAGCAGGACGGCGAGGCTGAGGGCGGCGCCGGAGCCGGTGCCGCCCCACCAGCGGGAGCGGCCGAGCATCACCAGGTGGCCGACGACGACGCCGGTCAGCACGGCCAGGGACCAGCCGACGGTGCCGGACGGGAAGAGGGCCTGGCCGTCGGTGAACGCCCGGTAGAAGCCGGCGCCCAGCACGAAGGCGGCGGCCGCGACGACCGCCGAGGGCAACGCGGGCCAGGCCAGGTGCCGTTCACCGTCGGTGCCGGTGCCGGCGTCCGTGCCGGTGCCGGACAGGAGGGAGGGGTGGCGGGCGGCCGGCGGACCGGAGCCGCGACCGGTGGTGGGCGGCCCCGAGCCGCGAGCGGCGGCCGGTGGTCCGGAGCCCCGGCCGGTGACCGGAGAGGCGGAGCCGCGGACGGCGGCGGGCGGCCCGGAGCCCCGGACGGCGGCCTTGGGATGCGGTGCGCCACCACCGCGCTGCCCGAGCCACCGGCTCACGTGCCACGCGCCCACCATGCGACGCAGGCGCAGCCGTGAGCCCGCGGCGGCGCTCTCGGTCGGTTCCATTCCCGTCCCTCTCACAGCCGGCGGTGCCCACGCCACGCGGCCCCCGCCTCGACCACCATCAACGGCTCCGCGTCGGAGACCTCTTCCTCCCGTCCCTCGGGGCAGGGGGATGCCCCGACCGCAGCCGGGCACGGCGGGCGCACACCTCAACAGTAGGCCGCGGAAGGCTTCCAGGGGCACCGGTCGTCGGCGGTTGCCCGAATGCGACCTGGCCACCCGTATGCATCTGGTATGCGCCGAACGGGTGGCCTTCAACCGCTATTCCTCAGCCGAAAGTGCGACGTCGGCCGCCGCTTCGGGTCCTTGTTCGAGCAGGACGGTGAAACCGTCCTCGTTCAGAACCGGTACTTTCAGCTGCATCGCCTTGTCGTACTTCGAACCGGGACTGTCACCGACCACCACGAACGACGTCTTTTTGGAGACCGACCCGGTCACCTTCGCGCCTCTGCTCTGCAGGGCGTCCTTGGCTCCGTCCCGGGTGAAGTTCTCCAGGGTGCCGGTGACCACGACGGTCAGCCCCTGGAGCGGACGGGGCCCCTCGTCCTCCCCCGTCGACCGGTCCTCCAGCGGGACTCCGGCCGCCTTCCACTTGCGGACGATCTCGCGGTGCCACTCCTCTGCGAACCACTCCTTGAGAGCGGTGGCGATGATCGGGCCGACGCCGTCGGTGTTCGACAACTCCGCCTCGGTGGCCTGCTCGATGCGGTCGAGCGAGCGGAACTCGCGGGCCAGGGCCTGGGCGGCGACGGGCCCGACGTGCCGGATGGAGAGCCCGTTGAGGAAGCGGGCCAGCGGACGGGTCTTGGCCTCCTCGATGTGCCGCAGCAGCGCGAGGGTGTTCTTCTTCGGCTCGCCCTCCTTGTTGGCGAAGACCGTGACGATCTTCTCCTCGCCCGTCCTGGGGTCGCGCTTGGGCAGCCCGCTGTCCGGGTCGAGGACGTACGCCTTGATGGGCAGCAGCTTCTCGACGGTGAGGTCGAAGAGGTCGCCCTCGTCCACCAGCGGCGGCCGAGAGGGCTCCAGCGGCCCGGTCAGCGCGGCCGCCACGACACCGCCGAAGTGCTCGATGTCCAGGCACTCCCGGCCGGCGAGGTAGGAGACTCGCTCCCGCAACTGGGCCGGGCACGTGCGGGCGTTGGGGCAACGGAGGTCGATGTCGCCCTCCTTCATCGCCTTCAGCGGCGTCCCGCACTCGGGGCACTCGACCGGCATGACGAACTCCCGCTCGCCGCCGTCCCGCAGGTCGGCGACCGGCCCGAGGATCTCCGGGATCACGTCACCGGCCTTGCGCAACACCACGGTGTCGCCGATGAGCACGCCCTTGGCCTTGACGACCTCCTGGTTGTGCAGCGTGGCGAACTCCACCTCGCTGCCGGCCACCGTGACCGGCTCGACCTGCGCGTACGGCGTGACGCGGCCGGTGCGGCCGACGCCCACCTTGATGTCGACGAGCTTGGTGTTGACCTCTTCCGGCGCGTATTTGTAGGCGATGGCCCAGCGCGGCGCCCGGGCCGTGGAGCCGAGCCGTCCCTGGAGGCGGATCTCGTCGAGTTTGACGACGACACCGTCGATCTCGTGCGCCACGGAGTGCCGGTTCTCGCCGTAGTACGCGATGAACTCCCGTACGCCGTCGAGTCCGTCGACCACCCTGTTGTGCGGGGAGGTGGGCAGGCCCCAGGTCTTCAGCAGGTCGTAGGCCTGGGAGAGGCGGGTCATGCCCTTGAAGCCCTCCAGGACGCCGATGCCGTGGACGACCATGTGGAGCGGGCGGGTGGCGGTGACGCGCGGGTCCTTCTGGCGCAGCGAACCCGCCGCCGCGTTGCGCGGGTTGGCGAAGGGCTTGTCCCCCGCCTCGTTCAGCCGCTTGTTGAGCTCCTGGAACTTCTCCATCGGGAAGTAGACCTCGCCGCGGATCTCCACGAGGTCGGGGACCTCGTCCCCCGTGAGGCGCTCCGGGATGTCGGCGATGGTGCGGACGTTGGGGGTGATGTCCTCGCCGGTGCGGCCGTCGCCGCGGGTGGCCGCGCGGACGAGCCGGCCCCGCTCGTAGGTGAGGTTGACGGCGAGTCCGTCGACCTTCAGCTCGCACAGGAAGTGGTACTTCTGCTCGCCCAGCTCCCGGGCGATGCGCTCGGTCCAGGCGGCGAGCTCGTCGTCGTTGAAGGTGTTGTCGAGGGAGAGCATGCGCGAGCGGTGCTCTACGGCCGTGAACTCCGTCTCGTAGGACCCGGCGACCTTCTGGGTGGGAGAGTCCGGGGTGCGCAGCTGCGGATACTCCTCCTCCAGCTCCTCCAGGGAACGCAGCAGCCGGTCGAAGTCCGCGTCGCTGACGACGGGGGCGTCCTTCACGTAGTACCGGAAGCGGTGCTCCTCGATCCGCTCAGCGAGCTGCACGTGCTTCTCGCGCGCCTCGGCGGGCACGCTCGTCGTCTCCGCCTGCTTGTCGCCGGCCACCGTGTCGTCCTCCCGTTACTCTGGGTTGTCCGCGAGGGATCTCGCCGCCCGGGCGCAGTGGGCGAGCGCCCGGCGGGCGTACTCGGGGGACGCGCCCGCGAGTCCGCACGCCGGCGTCACGGTGACCGCCTCCGCGAGAAGCCCCGGATGCAGCCCCAGCCTGCGCCACAGCGTCCTGACCCCCATGACGCTACCGGCAGGGTCTGACAATGCGGTGTCCGTGCCCGGTACGACACCGGCCAGCAGCCGGGTGCCGCCCTCGACGGCCTCGCCGATCACGTCGTCGTCACGCTCGGTGAGGAGTGAGAAGTCGAAGGAGACACCCGCGACGCCGGCCCGGCGCAGCAGGGCGAACGGCACGTCCGGTGCGCAGGAGTGGACCACGACGGGGTCGTCGCCGTGTACCGCGGCGACGTCGCGGAGCGCGGCCTCGACGGCCTGGCGGTCGACGGCCCGGTGGGTGCGGTAGCCGCTGGCGCTCCGTACCCGGCCGCGCAGGACGGCGGTGAGGGACGGCTCGTCCAGCTGGAGCACGATCCCGGCACCGGGCACCCGGCGCCGGACCTCGGCGAGGTGCAGCCGCAGCCCTTCCGCGAGCGAGGCGGCGAGGTCGCGGGACGCGCCGGCGTCGGAGAGGACCGCCTCGCCGTTCCTGAGTTCCAGGGCGGCGGCCAGCGTCCAGGGGCCGACGGCCTGGACCTTCAGCGGCCCCTCGTAGCCCTGGGTGAACTCCTCCAGGGCGTCGAGGTCCTCACCGAGCCAGGCCCGGGCCCGCTTGGTGTCGCGCCCCGGCCGGTCGCCGAGCCGCCAGCCGCTGGGCTCCACGCGCGCGTACAGCTCGACGAGCATCCCGGCGGTGCGGCCGATCATGTCGGCGCCGGGGCCGCGGGCGGGCAGCTCGGGGAGGTGGGGGAAGTCCTCGAAGGTGCCGGTGACGGTCTTGACGGCCTCGCGGGCGTCGTGGCCGGGCAGGGAACCGATGCCGGTGGCGGGGCCGAAGCGCGGGCTGGTCTGGCTGTTGTCGCTCACCCGGCCAGCCTATGCGGCAGGACGCCGCCCGCGCCCCGGCGGGCCGTCACCGCCCCGGGCGCACCGTCAGGTCGTTGACCTCCGCGTCCCTGGGCAGGTCCAGGGCCATCAGGATCGTCGTGGCGACCGACTCGGGGTCGATCCACTTGGTGGGGTCGTACTCCTTGCCCTCCTGCCGGTGCACCTTGGCCTGCATGGGGCTGGTGGTGCGGCCGGGGTAGACCGAGGTGACGCGGACGCCGTTCGCGTGCTCCTCCTGGCGCAGGGAGTCGGCCAGTGCCTTCAGCCCGTGCTTGGAGGCGGCGTACGCGGACCAGCCGGCGTGGGCGTTCAGGCCGGATCCGGAGTTGACGAACAGCACGTGGCCCTGGGCGACGCGCAGCTGGGGCAGGAAGAGACGGGTCAGCTCGGCGGGGGCGATCAGGTTGACGCCCAGCTGGTGGCGCCAGGTCTTCGGGGTGAGGTCGCCGACCGGGCCGAGGTCGACCACGCCGGCGATGTGCAGCAGCGAGTCCACCCGGTCGGGCAGGGTCTGGTGCGAGAAGGCCCAGGAGAGTTTCTCCGGGTCGGCCAGGTCGCCGACCAGCGTCCTGGCGCCGGGGAACGCGGCCGCCAGTTCCTTCGCCCGGCCCGCGTCGCGCGCGTGGAGCACGACCTCGTCGCCGCGCTCGTGCAGGCGGCGGGTGACGGCGGCGCCGATGCCGGAGCCCGCTCCGGTGATCACATGTGTAGCCATGCCGCCATGCTCGCACCACCGCGGCCTCACTCGATGCCCTGGCCCTCCTCCAGGTAGGCGAGCGCCCCGACGGGCTCCTCGGCGAAGAACACCAGCTCGGTGAGGGGGCGGGGCAGGAACCCCTCGTCCTCCATCCGGCGGAACTGCTCCCTGAGCCCGTCGTAGAAGCCCGCCGTGTTGAGCAGGACGACCGGCTTGTCGGTGTGCCCGTGCTTCTTCAGCTCCAGGATCTCCGTGGCCTCGTCCAGCGTGCCGGTGCCGCCCACCATGATCACGACGGCGTCGGCCTTCTCCAGCAGCAGCCGCTTGCGCTCGGCGAGGTCCCGGGCGATCACCATCTCGTCGGCGCCCTCGCGCGCCTTGGCCGCCAGGAAGTCCACCGAGACCCCCAGCAGCCGCCCTCCGGACTCCTGCACGCCGTCGGCGACCACCTTCATCAGCCCGACGTCGGAGCCGCCCCACACCAGGGTGTGACCGCCCCTGCCGAGCAGCTCGGCGAACTCCTTCGCGGGGCGCGTGTAGCGCTCGTCGAGGTCGGCGGCGGAGAGGAAGACGCAGATGTTCATGGGGCAACGGTACGTTCGGCACCCCACGGGGAAGAACCCGGCTTCCGGCCGCGCTGAAGTGACCGGGGCCACTGCCACCGAGGAGGACGATCGTGGGACTCGAAAAGCTCAAGGGACTCAAGGGACACCGCATCACCGTCGAGCGCAGCGACCGGCACGTGCGCGTGGTGCACGGCGGGCAGGTCCTGGCGGAGAGCGACGAGGCACTGGTCCTGCGGGAGACGGGCCTCCCGGAGCGTTACTACCTCCCGCCCCGGGACGTACGCCTCGACCTGCTGACCCCGTCCGACACGCGGACGCACTGCCCCTTCAAGGGCGACGCGTCCTACTGGTCGCTGCCCCAGGCGGCGGACGTCGTCTGGGCGTACCCGGACCCGAAGCCGGAGGTACGGGACATCAAGGACCACCTCTGCTTCTACGAGGTCGAGGTGTCCTGACCGATTCGTGTGTCCCGACCGATCGTCGGCACCTCCGGCTCAGGCCACGCCGGCCGTCGCGCGCGTGGTGGACGCGATCGTCGCCGAGCCGACCACGCGTGTGCCGTCGTACAGCACGATCGCCTGGCCGGGGGCGACGCCGCGCACCGGCTCCGTGAAGGAGACCTCGAGGGACTCGCCGACCAGCTCGGCCCGTACCTCGGTCTCGCCGCCGTGGGCGCGGAGCTGGGCGGTGTAGGTGCCGGGGCCGGTGGGGGCGGCGCCGCACCAGCGGGGCTTGATCGCGCGCAGCGCGTGGACGTCCAGGGAGTCCGCGGGGCCGACGGTCACCGTGTTGGTCACCGGGGAGATGTCCAGGACGTAGCGCGGCTTGCCGTCGGGGGCCGGGGTACCGATCCTGAGGCCCTTGCGCTGGCCGATGGTGTAACCGAACGCGCCTTCGTGGGTGCCGAGCCGGTTGCCCGCCTCGTCGACGATGTCACCCTCGGCCTTGCCGAGCCGGTCGGCCAGGAAGCCCTGGGTGTCGCCGTCGGCGATGAAGCAGATGTCGTGCGAGTCGGGCTTCTTGGCGACCGCCAGGTCCCTGCGCTCGGCCTCCGCGCGGATCTCGTCCTTGGTGGTGAGGGTGTCGCCGAGCGGGAACATCGCGTGCGCGAGCTGCCGGTCGTCCAGCACGCCCAGGACGTAGCTCTGGTCCTTGGCCATGTCGGAGGCGCGGTGCAGCTCGCGCGTGCCGTCGTCCTTGAGGATCACCTTGGCGTAGTGGCCGGTGCAGACGGCGTCGAAGCCGAGGGCGAGCGCCTTGTCGAGCAGCGCGGCGAACTTGATCTTCTCGTTGCAGCGCAGGCAGGGGTTGGGGGTGCGGCCGGCCTCGTACTCGGCGACGAAGTCCTCGACCACGTCCTCCCGGAAGCGGTCGGCGAGGTCCCACACGTAGAACGGGATGCCGATGACGTCCGCGGCGCGGCGGGCGTCCCGCGAGTCCTCGATGGTGCAACAGCCCCGCGCGCCCGTGCGGAAGGACTGCGGGTTCGCGGAGAGCGCGAGGTGGACGCCGGTCACGTCGTGCCCCGCCTCGGCCGCGCGGGCGGCGGCGACGGCGGAGTCGACTCCGCCCGACATGGCGGCGAGGACGCGGAGGGGACGGGTGCGCTGCGGGGTGTCATCAGTCATAGCCCTTCCAGGGTACGGGGAGGCGGGAACCGGAGCCCGCGAGTATGCGTTGTTGATCGCATGGGGGCGAAGCACGAATCCAGAAGCTCATCCACCGGCGGGTCGGCCGGCGAGTCCGCCGGCGGGTCCGCGGGCGGGTCCTCCGGCGGACCCACGGGCAGGCCCGGGGACGCGGACCGGCGCATCGGCCGCCGCGCGCTGATCGTCGGCGGCACGGCGGCGGCCGTGGGCACGGCCGTGCTGGCGCGCGACGAGCTGGCCCGCCTGTGGTGGCGCGTGCCGGGAGTCGAGCGGCCCCGCGAGGAGGGAGTGGTCGACTACGCCGGCGCGAGTTGGGTGGCGGCCTCGGACGAGAACTGGCGGCGTGCCGACCGGCCCGACGACTTCGGTGTCGACATGGTGATCGTCCATGTCACACAGGGCAGTTTCGAGAGTGCGGTCAGGGCCTTCCAGGACCCCGGGCACAAGGCGGCCACCCACTACATCGTCGGGCAGGACGGGCGCGTCACCCAGATGGTCCGCGAGCTGGACGTGGCCTACCAGGCGGGCAACCGCGACTACAACGAACGCAGCGTCGGCATCGAGCACGAGGGCTTCGTGGACCGCCCGCAGGACCTCACCGACGAGATGTACGCGGCCTCGGCGCGGCTGACGGCGGGGATCTGCGCGCGGTACGACATACCCCTGGACCGCGAGCACATCATCGGCCACGTACAGGTGCCCGGCACCGACCACACCGATCCGGGGCCGCACTGGGACTGGGACCGGTACATGAAGCTGGTGCGGCGGGCGGCCACGAGCGCCCCGTCGGGCGGCCCGTCGGGCGGTCCCTCCCGGTCCGGCGCCTAGCCGGGTCTCAGCTCAGTCCCGCCGCGCGGGCGCGTTCCACCGCCGGGCCGATCGCCTTGGCGAGGGCCTCGACGTCGGCCTCGGTGGAGGTGTGGCCCAGCGAGAAGCGCAGGGTGCCGCGGGCCAGGTCGGGATCGGTGCCGGTGGCCAGCAGGACGTGGCTGGGCTGGGCGACGCCGGCGGTGCAGGCCGAGCCGGTGGAGCACTCGATGCCCTGGGCGTCGAGCAGGAGGAGGAGGGAGTCGCCCTCGCAGCCCGGGAAGGTGAAGTGGGCGTTGGCCGGGAGGCGGCCCTCCGGTGCCGGGTCGCCGCCCAGGATGGCGTCCGGGACCGCCGTACGGACGGCGTCGACCAGGTCGTCGCGCAGGGCGCCGATCTCGCGGGCGAACCACTCGCGCTGCCCGGCGGCGAGGCGCCCGGCGACCGCGAAGGAGGCGACGGCGGGGACGTCGAGGGTGCCGGAGCGGACGTGGCGTTCCTGGCCGCCGCCGTGCAGGACCGGTACGGGGCTGTACTCGCGGCCCAGCAGCAGCGCGCCGATGCCGTAGGGGCCGCCGATCTTGTGGCCGGAAACCGTCATGGCGGCGAGCCCGGAGGCGGCGAAGTCGACCGGGAGCTGACCGACGGCCTGGACCGCGTCGGCGTGCAGCGGCACGTCGAACTCGGCGGTCACGTCGGCGAGTTCACGGACCGGCATGATGGTGCCGATCTCGTTGTTGGCCCACATGACGGTGGCGAGGGCCACGTCGGCGGGGTCGCGGGCGATGGCCTCGCGCAGCGCCTCGGGGTGGACGCGGCCGTGGGCATCGACCGGCAGGTACTCGACCCGCGCGCCCTCGTGTTCGCCGAGCCAGTGGACGGCGTCGAGGACGGCGTGGTGCTCGACAGGGCTGGCCAGGACCCGGGTGCGGGCCGGGTCGGCGTCGCGGCGGGCCCAGTACAGGCCCTTGACGGCGAGGTTGTCGGCCTCGGTGCCGCCGGAGGTGAGGACCACCTCGCTGGGGCGGGCGCCGAGGGCTTCGGCAAGGGCCTCGCGGGACTCCTCGACGGTGCGCCGCGCGCGGCGGCCGGACGCGTGGAGGGAGGAGGCGTTGCCGGTGGCGCTCAGGTGCGCGGTGAGTGCCTCGACCGCCTCGGGAAGCATCGGGGTGGTCGCGGCGTGGTCGAGGTAAGCCATGGTGGGGCCGATTCTACGGGGCACTCCCGCCCGGCCTCAGGCCAAGGTTGGCCTCTTCCCCGCACGGCCGTGCGAATGGCGCGCGGATGGCGCTCGCGGAGGGCCCGCGCGGAGGGGCGGGGCTCGTACGGGTACGCGGCGCGGCGCGGCGCGGCGCGGCGCGGCGCGACTCGGCGCGGCTCGGCGCGGCTCACAGACTCCACGACATCGTGTCGTCCGCGGCCATGAACGCCACCAGGACCAACAGGTCCGCGACGCCCAGCCCGAGGCCGAGCAGGGCCCGGCCGCGGCGGGCGGTGCCGCGCCACAGGGCGACGCCCGCCAGCACGATGGCGATCGGGCCGAGGAAGACGTTGAGGACGAGCAGACCGAGCAGGCCGAGGACGAAGGAGGCGACGGCCATGCCGTCGGTGTCCCGGATGCCGGTGCGGCGGGCGGTGGCCGGTGCGGTGAGCTGCATGGTGTTCTCCCTGCCGTGCGTCGGTGCTGTGCGTGTGTGCCGTGCGTCAGCGGGCGGAGGTGCTCCGTCGGCGGCCGTGCCGCTCGCGGAGCGCGAAGACGCCGAGCCAGACGGCGATGACCAGGCCGGCGGCGACGGAGAAGCTGAGCGGCGCGTGGGCGACGGTGCCCAGCACCACGCCGAGGAGCAGGAGTGCGGCGACGAGAAACAGCATGGGGCGAATCCCCCGACCTTTCGTGAACGGTTGCGGTTACAGTTGTTCACTGACTTCCAGCCTAACGCGCGGCACGGCTTTTCAATTTCAGAGAACAGTTGTTGACTGCATGGCATGAGTCACACCGCCGGCGTTCGGCAGGCCCAGAAGCGGAAGACCCGGCAGGCGCTCCTGGACGCGGCCCTCGGGCTGCTGGAGGAGCAGAGCCTGAGCAGCCTGGGCCTGCGCGAGGTCACCCGCGCCGTGGGCGTCGCCCCGACCGCCTTCTACCGGCACTTCCGCTCCACCGCCGATCTCGGCGTGGCGCTGGTCGAGGAGGCGCTGGGCAGCCTGCACCCGATGATCCGGACGACGGTGTCACCGGCCGAGGACAGCGACGAACGCATCGCCCGCGCGGTCGAGCTGATCGCCGGTCACGTGGCCGCGTACCCCGCCCACGTCCGGTTCATCGCGCGCGAGCGGCACGGCGGGGTGCAGCCGGTGCGGGAGGCCATACGGGAGCAACTGGCCCGGTTCGCGGAGGAGGTGAAGGCCGAGCTGGCCAAGGACCCCCTGTCGGTGGGCTGGAGCGACGCCGATCTGCTGATGCTGGCGGGTCTCTACGTCGATCAGATGCTCGCCACGGGCTCCCTGTTCCTGGAAGCCCTGGAGACGCCGGAGGCAGCGGAAGCGGCGGAGGTGGCGGAAGGGCGGGAGGCGGCGGAAGCGGCGCGCCGGAGGGCGGCCGACACCGCGACCCGCCAGATGCGGCTGATCAGCCTCGGCCGCCGGCACTGGCTGGACTGACGGCCGCCCGTGGTCGGCCATCGGCGACCGGCTGTCGGCTGTCGGCTGTCGGCTGTCGGCGACCAGCAACTGGCAACCTGCCGTCGGCCGTCGACCGTCGGCCGTCGGAAGGCACACCGGAGACCAGGCCGCCGAAACCGGGACGCCGGAAGCGGACAGGGACCTCGGCGTCCCGGTGGACGGTACGGCCGGACTTCACGGCTCCGGCGTGCCGCGCGGGGGCGTGGGTCAGCCGAGCCGGACGCGGGCCAGCTGACGGGACTGGGCCACCAGGCGGTCGGCGCTGTCCCAGACCTCCGCGTCCTCCTCGAGGAAGCCGCCGGCCAGGTTGCGGGTGGTGATGGAGACGCGCAGCGGCCCCGGCGCCGGACGGCACCGCACGTGCGCGGTCAGCTCGACCGTGGGGACCCAGCCCTTGAGCCCGAGCTCGAAGGCGGTCGGAGGCAGCGCGTCCACCGCCAGGAGCATCGACAGGGGGTCCGCATCGCGGCCGTCGGCGAGCCCGAACCAGGCCCGCATCTCGCCCCGGCCGGACGGCTTCCCGAGCGCCCAGCCCAGCGTGGCGGGGTCCAGCTTGAGCATCAGCCGGTCGGCGATCGCCGAGCTGCCCTCGACGGGGGCGGGGCCGTCCTCCGGACCGAAGCACTGGTCCATCGGCGGGATCGCCGGCGGCTTCGCCGAGGTGCGGACGTCGTCGGGCAGCGCGTCGAGGTCGCCGTAGGAGGCGAGGACGCGGATGCGCTCCACCTCGTCGCCCTCGTCGTCGTACTGGAAGAGGGAGGCCTGGCCGGTGGAGAGGGTGCGTCCCGTGCGGACGGTCTCGGTGCGTACGACCGCCGGGCCCGGCCGGGAGGCGGTGAGGTAGTGCGCCGAGATGGTGAAGGGGTCGGGGTGCGGGAGGGCGTCCCCGAGGGCGCGGCCCAGGACGGCCAGCAGGTAGCCGCCGTTGACGGCGTTGATGATCGTCCAGCCGGCGGAGAGGTCGATGTCGTAGACACCGGGGGCACGCCGGGTGGCGGTGGTGTCCCGGTCGAACTCGCTGTCGCCGATGGTGGCCCGTATGGCCGCTGCGGAGGCTGCTTCTGGCATGGCTGCACGGTACAACAGACAGGCTACTAAGCGGTAGCTTGTGAATGTCCGGTCAGGGCTTCATCCGCGTTCGCGGAGGTACGCCTCCAGTTCGGCGGCCCCCGACAGCATCGCGCGGCCGCGCGCGGAGACCCGGTCGTGCCAGTCGCGCAGGGTGGCCTCCAGCGGCTCCGGCCCACCGGCGTCCCGCACCTGGGCGATCACGGGGGCGATCTGCTCCAGCAGGTAGCCGCCCCGCCTGAGCTGGTGGGCCAGCCGGGCGTCCCGTACGTCGGCCTCGCCGTAGACGCGGTACCCGGTCAGCGGGTCGCGGCGCGGGCGCACCAGCCCGGCACGCTCCCACTTGCGCAGCGTCGCGGGCCGGATCCCCAGCTCCGCCGCCAGCGGCCCGACGAACGTACCGCCCGGACGGGACGCCACCGCGCTGGGCACGGGCACCTCCGCGTGTGCCAGGTCACGCAGCGCGCTCTCCACGGCCCAAAGTGTCCGCCGGTCGTCGAGCAGCTGGGCGTGGCTCTCGTCGATGAGCCGGTACGCCTCGCCCGCCGCACCCCGGTTCACGGCCCTCATGATCGAGGCCGCCGACCGGTGGCCGTGGCCGGGCAGCAGGGCGAGGAACGCCCCCAGCGCCCGTGCGTGCAGGGAGGTGTAGGTGCGGTAGCCGTGGGCCGTGCGACCGGCGGCTGGAAGGATGCCGGCCTCCTCGTAGTTCCTGACGGCCTGCGTCGACAGACCGTGCCCGCGCGCGAGGTCGATCGGCCTGAGCCTGTCACCGTTTTGAAGCTTTCCGACCATGAGGCGGACTGTAGCGCGGAAAAGTCTCCACCGAAGGTTCAACGATAGCGTTGAGGGCATGGTCACTGGCATCAAGGACACCGTCCACCCCGTCGAGACCGCCGCCGTCATGGGGCTGCTTCCCGCCCGGCCCCGGCTGCTCGCCCTGGGCGAGCCCACCCACGGCGCGGACACTCTGCTCGAAGTGCGCAACGCTCTCTTCCGGCAACTCGTCGAGCAGGAGGGCTACCGGACGGTCGCGATCGAGAGCGACTGCCTGAGGGGCCTGGTCGTGGACGACTACGTCACCTCGGGCACGGGCACCCTCGACGAGGTCATGGAGCGTGGGTTCAGCCACGGCTGGGGCGCGTACGCGGGCAACCGCGAGCTGGTGCGCTGGATGCGCGCCCACAACGAGCGCCTCCACCACGACGGCCGGCCCGCCTCCGAGCGGCTCCGCTTCGCCGGATTCGACGGCCCGCTGGAGATCACCGGCGCCGCGAGCCCCCGCCAGGCCCTCACCGCGCTCCACGCTTGTCTCGCGGCCCGGGTGGACGCGGGCCTGCTCCCGTGCACCGCGGAAACGCTCGACCGCCTGCTCGGCGCCGACGACCGGTGGACCGAGCCCGCCGCGATGTCGGACCCGGCCCGGTCCGTGGGGCGGTCGCCCGAGGCCCGGGAGCTGCGGCTGCTCGCCGACGACCTGGTGTCGCTGCTCGACGAGCAGACGCCGCACCTGCTCGCGGAGACCTCGCGGGACGACTGGGAGCGGGCGGACCTGTACGGGCGTACCGCGACCGGCCTGCTGCGCTACCACCACTGGATGGCCGACGCCTCACCGGCCCGCATGAACCGGCTGCTGGGCCTGCGGGACCGGATGATGGCCGACAACCTCCTCGCGCTCGCCGCCCGGGGCCCGGCCCTCGTCAACGCCCAGAACGCCCATCTCCAGCGGGAGAAGAGTTCGATGCGGATGTGGCAGGGGCCGGTGGAGTGGTGGAGTGCCGGCGCGCTGGTCGGCGCGCGGCTCGGCGAGGAGTACGCCTTCTTCGCCACGGCCCTCGGCACGATCCGGCACCAGGGGGTGGGCACACCACCGCCGGACACCGTCGAGGGGCTCCTGTACGAGCTCCCGGAGGAGAGCTGCGTCGTCGACCCCTCCCGCCTGGCCACCGCTCTCGGCGACCCGCGGCCCGCGGCCCGCGTGTCCCCCTGGTTCGGCTACGCCTCGCTGGACCCGGCCCACCTGGCCTCGATCGACGGGCTGGTGTTCGTCAAGGACGTCGAGGTTCCGGACCGGCGATAGCGCCGCCGGGCCTCACTCCCCCTCCGTCACCGTCGACCGCCGGTTCCAGGCGCGCGGCGCCCGCCAGTGGAACCGCAGGGCGAGCAGGCGCAGGACGAAGGCCGTGAGCACCGCGAGCCCGGTGGTGAACGGGGTGAGGGCGTCGTAGCGGATGCACAGGGCGACCATGGCGGCGCCGACGATCGCCGGGACGGCGTACAGGTCGCGGTCCCAGCGCAGCAGCGAGGGCACCTCGTTGGCCAGCACGTCCCGCAGCACGCCGCCGCCCACCGCGGTGGTCAGGCCCAGGCAGGCGGAGGCGGTCAGGCCGAGCCCGTAGTCGTACGCCTTGACCGTGCCGGCGACGCAGAACAGGCCGAGGCCGGCCGCGTCGAATATGTTCACGCCGGTCTGGAGGCGCTCCACGTGGGGATGGAGGAAGAAGACCAGCAGGGTGGCGAAGAGCGGGGTGATGAAGTACCCCAGGTCCGTGAAGGCCGCGGGCGGTACGGCGCCGATGACCAGGTCCCGGAACAGCCCGCCGCCCAGCGCGGTGACCTCGGCGAGTACGGCGATGCCGAACACGTCGAAGTTCTTGCGCACGGCCAGCAGCGCGCCGGAGATGGCGAAGACGAAGATGCCGACCAGGTCGAGCGTGTGCTGGACGGTAGGGGTGAAGATTTGCTCGTACACCCTTCCATTCTTACCCGACGATGAGCCCCCGCCTTACAAACGAAGGCGGGGGCTCATCGGCAGGGCAAGGTCACTTCCCCGGCTTGCCCGGCTTCCCGGGCTTCCCCGGCTTCCCGGGCTTCCCCTTGGCGGGAGGCTCCTCGTCGGCACTCTCGGCACTCTCGGCGACCTCGGCACTCTCGGCGACCTCGGCACCCGGCTTGTCACCGCTCCCCGTGTCCTCGGTGTCCTCGGTGGCCTCGGTGTCCTCGGCTGCCCCGGCGTCCTTGGTGCGCTCGGCCTCCGCCTCGACCGCCTCGACCTCCGCGGCCACCGCCGCCGAGGTCGCCGCCGACGCCGCCAGCGCCTCCTCGGACACCAGCTCCGCCGCCTCCTTGGCGTCGGAGAGCAGGACGACGTCCTGCGGGGCCTGGTCCTCGAAGTTCTCCGGGTGGTGGCAGGCGACCTGCTGTCCGGGACGCAGCTCCTTCAGCGGCGGCTCGGTCGTCGTGCAGATCTGCGTCGCCTTCCAGCACCGGGTGTGGAAGCGGCACCCGCTCGGCGGGGCGATCGGCGAGGGCACGTCGCCCTTGAGCAGGATGCGCTCGCTCTTGGCCGACTTGCGGGACGGGTCCGGGATCGGGACCGCCGACATCAGCGCCTTGGTGTACGGGTGCATCGGCGTCTTGTAGATCAGGTCGCGGTCGGCCAGCTCCATGATCTTGCCGAGGTACATCACCGCGATCCGGTCCGAGACGTGCCGGACGACGGACAGGTCGTGCGCGATGATCACGTACGTCAGGCCCAGCTCCTGCTGGAGGTCGTCGAGGAGGTTGACGACCTGGGCCTGGATCGACACGTCGAGCGCGGAGACCGGCTCGTCCGCCACGACCAGCTTCGGGTTCAGCGCGAGCGCGCGGGCGATGCCGATGCGCTGGCGCTGACCGCCGGAGAACTCGTGCGGGTAGCGGTTGTAGTGCTCGGGGTTGAGACCGACCACCGACAGCAGCCGCTGCACCTCCTTCTTGACCCCGCCCTCGGGCTCGACGCCCTGGAGGTGGAAGGGTGCGCTGACGATCGTGCCGATGGTGTGGCGCGGGTTCAGCGAGGAGTACGGGTCCTGGAAGATCATCTGCACGTCGCGGCGCAGCGGGCGCATGCCGCCGACCCCGAGGTGGGTGATGTCCTTGCCCTGGAACTCGACCTTGCCGGCGGTCGGCTCCAGGAGCCGGGTGATCAGCCGGCCCATGGTCGACTTGCCGCAGCCGGACTCGCCCACGACGCCGAGGGTCTCGCCGGACTTGACCTCGAAGTCGATGCCGTCGACGGCGCGCACCGCGCCGACCTGGCGCTGCAGCAGGCCCTTCTTGATCGGGAAGTGCTTCTGCAGCCCGGTCACCTTCAGCAGGACCTCGCCGGGGGCGGCGTCCTGGGTGAGGGTGGCGGTGCCAGCGGCCTCGCTCTGTGTGCCGTCGCTCTGCGCAGGGATGGCCACTGCTTCGTCCTTGGCGTTCTCGCTCACAGCTTCGGCGCAATCTCTTCGGTCCAGATACGCTCCCGCTGCTCCTGCGACATGTGGCAGGCGGCCCAGTGCTTGCTGCCGACCTCGGTCAGGTCGGGGCGGACCGTGCGGGTGACGTCGTCCTTGGGCACGTCGGCGTACGGGCAGCGCGGGTTGAAGGCGCAGCCGGACGGGAGGTTGATGAGTGAGGGCGGGGAGCCCTTGACCGGGATGAGGCGTTCCTGCTGGTCGCGGTCGAGCCGCGGCATCGAGCCGAGCAGACCCCAGGTGTAGGGGTGCCGGGGCTCGTAGAACACCTTCTCCGCCGGGCCCCGCTCGACGCACCGGCCGCCGTACATCACCAGCAGGTCGTCGGCGAGTTCGGCGACGACGCCCAGGTCGTGGGTGATGATGATGACCGCGGAGCCGAACTCCGTCTGCAGGTCCCGGATGAGGTCGAGGATCTGCGCCTGGACGGTCACGTCCAGGGCGGTGGTCGGCTCGTCGGCGATGAGCAGCTCGGGGTTGTTGACCAGCGACATCGCGATCATCGCGCGCTGGCGCATACCGCCGGAGAACTCGTGCGGGTAGCTGTCCACCCGCTTGTCCGGCTGCGGGATGCCGACGCGGTCCAGCATCTCCACGGCACGGCGCTTGGCGGTCTTCTTGTCCACCTTGTGGTGGATGCGGTACGCCTCCACGATCTGCTGGCCGATCGTGTAGTACGGGTGCAGCGCGGACAGCGGATCCTGGAAGATCATCGCCATCTCACGGCCGCGCAGCTTGCGCACGTGGTCCGGGTCGGCGGACAGCAGCTCGGTGCCGTCCAGCCAGATCTCGCCCGAGATCTGCGCCTTGCGCCTGCCGTACTGGCCGGCGGTGTGCAGGCCCATGATGCCGAGCGAGGTCACCGACTTGCCGGAACCGGACTCGCCCACGATGCCGAGGGTCTTGCCCTTCTCCAGCTGGAAGCTGAGCCCGTCGACGGACTTGACCAGCCCGTCGTCGGTCGGGAAGTGCACCTTCAGGTCGCGTACTTCCAGGAAGGCCTTCGGCGCGGGCGAGGTGCCGGTGGGCTCGCCCACGGCGGCTCCGCTCTTGCTGAGGTCGGTCATGCGAGCCTCACTCGGGGGTCGATCACGGCGTACAGGACGTCCACCACGAGGTTGGCGATCAGCACCGCGAGAGAAGTGATCAGGACGACGCCAAGGATAAAGGGCAGGTCCTGGTTCTGGATCGCGTCCAGGACCTTCTGGCCGAGGCCGGGGAGGCTGAACGTGGTCTCGGTCAGGATCGCGCCGCCCATGAGGGCGCCGAGGTCCATGCCGAGCATGGTGAGCAGGGGGGTCAGGGTCGACCGCATGGCGTGCTTGCGGATGACGACCTGTTCCTTGAGGCCCTTGGCGCGCGCGGTGCGGATGTAGTCCTCGCCGAGGATCTCCATCATGGTGGCCCGGGTGATCCGGGCGTACATCGCGGCGTACAGGAAGGCCAGGGTGACCCAGGGAAGGATCATGCCGCCGACCCAGCCGGTGAAGCTCTCCTCCAGGGGTACGAACTCACCGTTGATCCAGCCCAGCCCGTAGGAGAAGACCGCGAGGCTGACCAGACCGGTGAAGTAGATGGGGAGGGAGACGCCCGCCAGCGCGACGACCATCGCGCCGCGGTCCCACAGGGTGCCCCGCTTGAGGGCGGAGAGCACACCGGCGGCGAGACCGAAGATCAGCCACAGCACGGCCGCGCCGAGCGCGAGAGCCAGGGTCACCGGGAAACGCTCGGTGAGCACCGGCCAGACGGACTGCTCGGTACGGAAGGAGTAGCCGAAGCACGGCGCGGAGCAGTTGGTGACGTCACCGCCGGCCGCGTAGGTGCGACCCGCGAAGATGCCCTTGAAGAACTCCCAGGCCTGGACGTAGACCGGCTCGGCCAGGCCCAGCTTCTCCCGCACCCCTTCGACGGCGGCGGGGTCCGCCTGCTTGCCGACGAAGCTCAGGGCGATGTCGACGCCCGCCCACTTGGGGACGAGGAAGAAGATGCCGAAGACCACCAGAATGATGACGACGAGCATCACAGCGGCGGCGAACAGCCGCCTGATGAGGTAAGCGAGCACGGGTTGCGGCCCGCTGCGGACCAGGGCCGCCGGAGATCGTCCGGCGGCCCGCGGTCACGCCGCGCCGGCCTTCACCTGCCTTTCGTGCCGTACGGCGGGTGTACCGGTTACTTCTGCGGGTTCTTCAGGCCGAGGTTGACGAAGTCGTACATACCGCTGTAAGCGTCGGTCGTGTACACGTTCGCCAGCCGGGGGGAGCGCCAGTTGATGAACTTCTCGAAGACGAAGGGCAGGTAGTACGCGCCCTCCATGATCTTGTGGTTGATCTCCGTGGCGATCTTCTCCTTGCCCGCGCTGTCCTTCTGCGTCAGGTAGTCGGCGAAGAGACCGTCGATCTTCGGGTCGTCGATCATCGCGAAGTTGTTGTTCGCGCTGTCGAGGATGTAGTCGCTGTGCCACAGCGGCAGACCGTAGCCCTGCACGGACGGGAAGTCCGGGCCCCAGCCCATGATGATGATGCCGTAGCCCTTCTTCTTCACGTTCGTGGGGCTACCGATGACGCTGGCGTACTGCGAACCGTCGTACTGGTCGATCTCGACGTCGATGCCGACCTTCTTCAGCGACGCCTGGAGGGACTCGGCGGTGGCCACCTCGACCGGCTTGTTGTTGCGGACCGCGATGGTGGTCTTGAAGCCGTTCGGCTTGCCGCAGGCCTTCAGCTCTTCCTTGGCCTTCTCGACGTTGCCGTTCTTGTTGTCGGTGGCCATCTTGTACGGGTCGTACTTCTGGCCCTCGGAGCCCGGGACGGCCGGCGGCAGCATGTTGGTGCCGATGTCGCCACCGGCGACCGGGCCGCCGCGCGCGGTCTGCAGCGAGACGTGGTCGGCCCCGTAGAGCACGGCCTTGCGGCAGTGGATGTCGTTGAACGGCTCCACGTTCTGCGGGAACGAGGCGTACCGGATGTAACCCGAGACCGGGTTGTCCAGGTTGCCCTTGTGCTCCTTCAGGGCGGTGGTGCGGCCCTGCGGGGACAGACCGGTCTGGGCCAGGTCCAGGTCGTAGTCGCCGGCGATCAGGCGGGCGTCCAGGTCGTTGGCGTTGGAGAAGAACTTGATCGAGATCTTGTCCGGGTACGCCTTGCGGACCGGGTCCGACTCCTGCTTCCACTCCGGGTTGCGGACCAGGATCAGGTCCTTGTTCGGGCTGTAGGACTCGAACTTGTACGGGCCCGAGGAGAACGGACGCAGGCCGTACTTGGACTTGGTGTCCTTGTCCTGGCGGACCGGGGACGCCGAGGTCAGCGCGAGCATCTCCTCGAAGTCCGAGTTGGCCTGCGGCAGCTTGAAGACGATGGTCTTGTCGTCCGGCGTCTCGATCGCCTTCAGACCCAGCTTGTCCTTGGACTTGTCCTTGTACGGACCCTGGTACTCGTCCTTCGGGTCGAGCACCTCCTTCAGGTACGTCGGACCGCCGGACAGCACGTCCTGCGCCCAGACGCGCTCGATGCCGTACTTGACGTCCTTGGAGGTGATCGGCTTGCCGTCCTCCCAGGTGACGCCGTCACGCAGGGTGTACGTGTAGGTCTTGCCGTCTTCCGAGACCTTGGCGACGTCGGTGGCGAGGTCGGGGGTGACCTCGGCGCCGGTCTTGCCCGGCTCCGTCTTGTTCGTGACGAGCTGGCGGCTGTAGTAGCGGGAGAAGTTCCACATGAAGCCGTAGTAGCCGCGCGTGGTGTCCCACGAGTCGGCGTCCTGCGTGCTGGCGAACTTCAGCTCGCCGCCCTTCTTGGCCTCGGAGGCCTGAAGGACCTTGTTGTTGGCCGCGTCGAAGGTGGCCGCGCCGTTCTTCGAGCCGCCGCCGTTGCCGCCGTCGTCGCCGCCGCCGCCGCACGCCGCCGTGGTCAGCAGCGCGGCGACCACTGCGGCAGCGGCCAAAGCCTGCTTGCGCCGCCCTGAGGTGCGTTGGGTAGTCACGATCTCGGATCCTCCGGATTAGATGAGAGACCCCGTGCGGGAACCACGGGTCGCTTGCCGGTACGGCAGGTCAGCGGGAGCCCTTCGGGTCCAGCGCGTCGCGCACGCCGTCGCCGAAGAGGTTGAAGGCAAGAACGGTGATGAAGATCGCCACACCGGGGACCACCATGTACATGGGGTCCGACTTGTAGTAGTCGATCGCGCTCGAGAGCATCTGCCCCCAGGACGAGGTGGGCGGCTTGACGCCCACGCCCAGGAAGCTGAGTGCCGCCTCGGTGAGGATGTTGGTGGGGATCATCATCGTGGTGTAGACGATGATCGGCGCCACCAGGTTGGGCAGCAGTTCCTTGAACAGGATGTAGAACCGTCCGGCCCCCAGGGACCGGGCCGCCTCGACGTACTCCCGTTCACGCATCGAGAGTGTCTGGCCGCGGACCACGCGACCGATGTAGGGCCAGCCGAAGAAGCCGATGACCAGGATCATCATGAGCAGTCGCACGCCCGTGCCGCTCAGACCGAGCATGTTGTCGGGCATGACGGAGACCAGCGCGATGATGAACAGCAGCTGCGGGAAGGCCAGCAGGCCGTCCATGACGCGGCTGATGAGGGCGTCGACCCAGCCGCCGAAGAAGCCGGCCAGGACACCCAGGACGGTGCCGATGACCACGGCGACCAACGCGGACAGGAAGCCGACGAGCAGCGAGATCCGGGCGCCGTGGACGATGCGGGCGAAGACGTCGCGGCCGTTGACCGGTTCGACGCCCAGCCAGTGCTCGCCGCTGATCCCGCCCAGGGACCCCACGGGGGTGCCGAACAGCGGGTCGATCTTGTCCTCGTTGAAGGCGTTGGGATCCTGCCCGTAGAGGGACGTGATCATGGGCGCGAACACCGCGATCACGATGAGGACGAGCACCACGATTCCGCCCGTCAGGGCAAGCTTGTCCCGTTTCAGGCGCTCCCAGGCGATCCGGCCCAGGGAACGCCCCTGTACCGCCTTGGCGTCGGCGCCGGCAACCGCCGCTTCCTCGGCAGCACTTGGGGCCGCTTCCGCGGTCGGCTCGTGCAATGGTGCCGTCATCTGGCAGGGACCCCTCTCAACCGGCGGTAGCCGGCCCGCACTTGCCGCTGTAGCGGCGTGATCAGTCCGTCGTACACAGGAGCGAGCAACCACCCCTCGTTTCGGGAGTCTTCAACGCTTTGGCGATCTGTAGCCAGACTTGAAGGGGAATGGATGCGTAACCGTGATGCTGTTTGAGGTGTTCCGTTATCCGGACACTGGGTAACGGGGGCCGGACGTGGACGAGTTGGGACATCGAGGACGGATCGGGATCTTGCACCGTTGTCTACGCGCGAAGATGTCCCCCGGGCTGTCCCCCGACACCGACGGGACGAGTCCGCGACGGGTCAGTACCGTCCCTGGGCCGGAGGGTATCCGTATCCGCCCGCCGGTGCCTGGGCGGGGGCGGCCGCGTGGGCCTCACGGTCGTAGAAGGGGCGGGCGTGGGCCCGCAGCCACATGGCGACCGGGTCATGGGTGTCGGTCATCGCCACCGTCGACACCGGCAGCCCGTCCGGCACCGCGCCGACGGACTGCTGCATCATCCCGCGCACCGCGTCGACGGCGGGCGGCGACGTGTCGTACACGTCGAGACCGATGGCCAGATACGGCGCTCCCAGCGCCGGCTGCACCCAGGCGCGGCGCAGCGCGCGGACCGCCGCGGTGCGGTGGGCGTTCTGCGCGAGCAGGGCGTAGAACTGGGGGATCTCGATGGCCGGTTCGGACAGGCGCAGCGGGCCCGCCGGCTGGCGGTCCAGGCCGGAGGCGATGCGGCGCAGGTCCAGCCAGGGGATGCCGACACCGCCGCCGGGGGCGTGCGGGTTGAGCCACAGGCCGAAGTGGTCCGGATAGAGGGCGCGGGCGACCTCCAGGCCGTCGACCACCTCGTACGACCGGTTCCAGCCACTGGCGGACAGCTCCTGGGCGGAGGTGACGCAGGGCGCGTAGCCGTAGCCGTCGACCTCCATGTTCCCGTACTGGGCGTCCGGGGAGCCGGCCTGGCCGTGCCAGAGCAGCATCCAGACCTGGCCGGAAGTGGGGGTGGCGAGCGCGCGCAGCAGGGCCTCGTAGGCGTCGTAGCGCCCGGGCGTCACCTGGCGCAGCATGTGCTCGACCTGTCCGGTCGTGGTGCCGCTGGCGCTCACGCGTATCGCCCCTTCGAGAAGTTCCCCGGTTGTGAAACCAGCTTAAGGCTCCGCGGACCGGGGGCGCCTACGAGCTCGGGGGGTGCGGTTGTCTTGCGTCTGCGGCGCCGCTGTGGCTTGTCGCGCCCACGCGGCGGAGCCGCACGCCGATACAGCCCCGCGCCCCTGGCCGGCGCCCACGAGTTCCCTCGACCGCCTACAAGTCCTGGTCGTAGAACGGGCGGACGTTGGCCCGCATCCAGTCGCAGACCGGGTCCTGGGCCGCCTCCAGGAGGACGAGGTTGACCTGCGTCTTCAGGGGTGCCTTGGCCAGGGCCCGGCCGAGGGCGTCCAGAGGGAGGGCGCGGGCGTCGCCCTCCCAGTGGGCGAGTTCGACGCCGACGAACATGACGGGGTCGGCGGTCTCGATGGTGGCGAGGCAGCGGCGAGCGGTGCGCACGACGCCGACGGCGGCGAACTCGGCGGAGGCCGCGGCCAGGAACTCCACCGGGTCGTCCTGCCAGTCCGGCTCGAAGAGGCGGACCCTGCCACCTGACGCGGGCCCGTCCAGCGGGGTGCGGCCGGCCCGGCTCAGCTCGGCCACGGCCTGCGGCGGCAGCGGGACGCCCACCACACCCTCCGGGTTCACGGCGATGCCGATCTGCGGGGGAAGGCCGCGGGCGAACTCCGCGGCGGGGGCGACGGTGTACGCCATCTGCGCGCCGGCGACCTGGCGGAACTGCTCCTCGGAGCTGAACACCGGTACGTAGGCCTGGCCGTCGACCTCCAGGGAGGGCAGGTCGAGGGGGCCGCTGTGCGGGCCGCCGCCGTTCGGCAGGGGGATCCACACGAAGCTGCGGCCGAGCACCTCCACGATCCGGCCGCCGGCGCCCGGCACGCCGAGGGAGGCGGACAGCACCTCCTCCAGCTCGTTGCCGGGCCACCCGCCGTGCGGGTGGGGGTGCGCCTGTGCCGGGAAGTCCATCTGCCTACCTACCGCCTGCCTGGTACCGCTGCTGTGGCTGAAAAGGCTAACCCGTCCGGCCCGGCTGCCCCAGGGCCCGTCCCGGACGTCGAAGCGCGGACCGGTGCTCGGTGCTCGGTGCTCGGGCTGAACCCTTGGGACCCGTCCTTGGGAGGGCCCCTGGGGCGGGCCCCCGGGAACGGCCCCTTGGGCGCGTCACCCCGTGAAGGCGATCCGGTGGAGCGTGTCCGCCGCCGCCCGGTCCAGGAGCACCGCCGAGGCGCAGCCGGCGGGCAGGGTGCCCTCGGCCACCGCCCGCAGCAGGCGGGTGTTGGCCGAGCGGTGGCGCAGGAACGCGTACCGCGACACGCCCCGGCCGCGCTCGCGCTGGCCGGCCAGGGCGTCGTCGGCGTCCACGTCGAGCAGCAGCAGGTGCAGGGTGCCGTCGCGGCGGCGGGCCTCGCGGGCCAGCCAGCCGCGCACCCAGGCCTGGGTGCCGCAGTCGTGCACGACGACGCCCTCGCCGGAGCGCAGCGCGCGGCGCAGGCCGGCGTAGTGGGCGAGGCGGACGAGGGGGCGGTAGAGCCCGTACGGCAGTAAGCGCGGCATGCGCTGGTCCCAGCGGTCCCGGGTGTCCTGGGAGTCGATGCGCGCCCCGCGCACGGTGCGCTTCATCAGTGTGGACTTGCCGCTGCCGGGCAGGCCGGTGATCACCACCAGGTCCCGGGGTCCGAAGAGCAGGGCGTGCGGGCTGCGGCCCTTCCGGTCCCGCAGGTCGCGGACGACGGGTGCGGGCAGTTCGGCGCACGCCTCCGGTGCCGGGGCGACGGGCTGCTTGGGCAGCGCGAGACCCGAGGTCGTGGCGTACGCCGTGGTCCTGTTCACCGTGGTCGTCCTCCCCTGGGGCGGTTCACGAGTCACCATCCCCGTCGAGTGTAAAGAGAAGGTAATGCGCAGGTCTCGCGTTTTCGTGCGCTTACTGCCACAAGCCGGTTACAGATAGCTGTCTGCCCACGAACGGGCGGGGCGTGCAATGATGGCGGCGCCAACTGCATACCGGCCGTTTGAATCCGCGCGGGAGAGTCCCCGGCCGTCGCCGGGGCGCCGAAGGAGCAAGTCCCTCCCTTGAATCTCTCAGGCCCCGTTACCGCGCGGGCGAGGCACATCTGAAAAGCGGGCCGCCGCTCGACGGCTGCCCCACCCAAGGTGCAAGTCCTGACCGCCGTGCTCCGGTGGTCGTGGCGAACCTCTCAGGTTCCGATGACAGATGGGGAGGATCGACCTCGCCACGTCCTGTCCTGGGAGACGAACGACCGATGAGCAGTACCGAACCCCGCCGTACCGCGCTCGATGCCACCCATCGCGCGCTGGGCGCGACGATGACCGACTTCGCGGGCTGGGACATGCCCCTGCGCTACGGCTCCGAGCGGGACGAGCACCTCGCCGTGCGCTCCCGGGCCGGTCTCTTCGACCTCTCGCACATGGGCGAGATCACCGTCACCGGTCCGCAGGCGACCGAACTGCTGAACTTCGCGCTGGTCGGCAACATCGGCACCGTGAAGCCGGGCCGCGCCCGCTACACCATGATCTGCCGCGAGGACGGCGGCATCCTGGACGACCTGATCGTCTACCGCCTGGACGAGACCGGCGCCGGCACTCCCCACTA
Source organism: Streptomyces sp. NPDC017225 (assembly GCF_044331465.1). Lineage (NCBI taxonomy): Bacteria > Bacillati > Actinomycetota > Actinomycetes > Kitasatosporales > Streptomycetaceae > Streptomyces > Streptomyces sp. NPDC017225. The sequence continues at coordinate 64,876 of NZ_JBIRNE010000022.1, forward strand.
CATGGTGGTCGCCAACGCCTCCAACGCCCAGGTGGTCCTGGACGCGCTGACCGAGCGGGCCGCCGGCTTCGACGCCGAGGTCCGCGACGACCGCGACGCGTACGCGCTGCTCGCCGTGCAGGGCCCCGCGTCCCCGGCGATCCTCGCGTCGCTGACCGACGCCGGCCTGGACGGCCTGAAGTACTACGCCGGCCTGCCCGGCACGGTCGCCGGTGTCCCGGCGCTCATCGCGCGCACCGGCTACACCGGCGAGGACGGCTTCGAGCTGTTCGTGAAGCCGGAGCACGCCGTGGAGCTGTGGCAGGCGCTGACCGTGGCGGGCGAGGGCGCCGGGCTGGTCCCCTGCGGTCTGTCCTGCCGGGACACGCTCCGCCTGGAGGCGGGCATGCCGCTGTACGGGCACGAGCTGTCGACCGCGCTGACGCCCTTCGACGCCGGCTTCGGCCGGGTGGTGAAGTTCGAGAAGGAGGGCGACTTCGTCGGGCGCGCCGCGCTGGCCGAGGCCGCCGAGCGCGCCGCCGCCACGCCTCCCCGTGTCCTGGTCGGCCTGGTCGCCGAGGGCCGCCGGGTGCCGCGCGCCGGGTACCAGGTCGTCGCGGGCGGCGAGGTCGTCGGCGAGGTCACCTCCGGCGCGCCGTCCCCGACGCTGGGCAAGCCGATCGCCATGGCGTACGTCGACCCCGCGCACGCCGCGCCGGGTACCGCGGGTGTCGGCGTGGACATCCGGGGCAGCCACGAGCCGTACGAGGTCGTGGCGCTGCCGTTCTACAAGCGGCAGAAGTAGACAGTAGAGGGACACCGGTCGCGGCCGTCCCTGGCCGCGCGCATGTTTCCGCTGCTCACCCGTGGTGTCAGCGGTCCCCCGTTCATCAGCACTTTCCCGCGTACAGGAGAATTCAGGCCATGAGCAACCCCCAGCAGCTGCGCTACAGCAAGGAGCACGAGTGGCTGTCGGGCGCCGAGGACGGCGCCTCGACGGTCGGCATCACGGAGCACGCGGCCAACGCGCTCGGTGACGTGGTCTTCGTCCAGCTCCCCGATGTCGGTGACAGCGTGACCGCGGGCGAGACCTGCGGCGAACTGGAGTCGACCAAGTCGGTCTCCGACCTGTACTCCCCCGTCTCCGGCGAGATCAGCGAGATCAACGAGGACGTCGTCAACGACCCGTCGCTGGTGAACTCCGCGCCCTTCGAGGGCGGCTGGCTGTTCAAGGTGCGGATCACGGACGAGCCGGCCGACCTGCTCTCCGCCGACGAGTACACCGCCTTCACCGCCGGCTGAGGAGTCACGACCGCATGTCGCTTCTGAACACACCCCTGCACGAGCTCGACCCCGACGTCGCCGCCGCCGTCGACGCCGAGCTGGACCGCCAGCAGTCCACCCTGGAAATGATCGCCTCCGAGAACTTCGCGCCCGTCGCGGTCATGGAGGCCCAGGGCTCGGTCCTCACCAACAAGTACGCCGAGGGCTACCCCGGCCGCCGCTACTACGGTGGCTGCGAGCACGTCGACGTGGTCGAGCAGATCGCCATCGACCGGGTGAAGGCGCTCTTCGGCGCCGAGCACGCCAACGTGCAGCCGCACTCGGGCGCCCAGGCCAACGCGGCCGCGATGTTCGCGCTGCTCAAGCCCGGCGACACCATCATGGGCCTGAACCTCGCCCACGGCGGGCACCTCACCCACGGCATGAAGATCAACTTCTCCGGCAAGCTCTACAACGTCGTGCCGTACCACGTCGGTGACGACGGCCAGGTCGACATGGCCGAGGTGGAGCGCCTGGCCAAGGAGACCAAGCCGAAGCTGATCGTGGCCGGCTGGTCGGCGTACCCGAGGCAGCTGGACTTCGCCGCGTTCCGCGAGGTCGCGGACGAGGTCGGCGCGTACCTGATGGTCGACATGGCGCACTTCGCCGGTCTGGTCGCGGCGGGCCTGCACCCGAACCCGGTCCCGCACGCGCACGTGGTGACCACCACCACGCACAAGACGCTGGGCGGCCCGCGCGGTGGTGTGATCCTCTCCACGGCCGAGCTGGCCAAGAAGATCAACTCCGCCGTCTTCCCCGGTCAGCAGGGTGGCCCGCTGGAGCACGTGGTGGCCGCCAAGGCCGTCGCCTTCAAGGTCGCCGCGAGCGAGGACTTCAAGGAGCGCCAGGGCCGTACGCTGGAGGGTGCCCGCATCCTGGCCGAGCGCCTGGTGCGGGACGACGCGAAGGCGGCGGGCGTCTCCGTCCTGACCGGCGGCACGGACGTCCACCTGGTCCTGGTCGACCTGCGCGACTCCGAGCTGGACGGTCAGCAGGCCGAGGACCGTCTCCACGAGGTCGGCATCACGGTCAACCGCAACGCCGTCCCGAACGACCCGCGTCCGCCGATGGTGACCTCCGGTCTGCGCATCGGTACGCCGGCCCTGGCGACCCGAGGCTTCACGGCCGAGGACTTCGCCGAGGTCGCGGACGTGATCGCCGAGGCGCTGAAGCCGTCCTACGACGCCGAGGCCCTCAAGGCCCGGGTGAAGACCCTGGCCGGCAAGCACCCGCTGTACCCGGGTCTGAACAAGTAGACCCCGTGTGTCCGGGGCGCCGTGCCCGCCACAAGCGAGCCCGGCGCCCCACCCGAAGCACCGCCTCCGCACCACCCCCGTTCTGAGGAGTCCCCGTGGCCATCTCGGTCTTCGACCTGTTCTCGATCGGCATCGGCCCGTCGAGCTCCCACACGGTCGGCCCGATGCGCGCGGCCCGTATCTTCGCCCGCCGGCTGCGGGGCGAGGAGCTGCTGGGCACCGTCGCCGGCGTCCGCGCCGAGCTGTACGGCTCGCTCGGCGCCACCGGCCACGGCCACGGCACTCCCAAGGCGGTGCTGCTGGGCCTGGAGGGCGACACACCGCGCACCGTGGACGTGGAGACGGCCGACGAACGCGTCGAGACGATCAGGTCCTCGGGCCGCCTCCGCCTCCTCGGCGAGCGCGAGATCGCCTTCGCCTACGACGACGACATGGTCCTGCACCGCCGCAAGGCCCTCCCCTACCACGCCAACGGCATGACGCTGTGGGCGTACGACGCGGCCGGCGAGGAAGTCCTCTCGAAGACGTACTACTCGGTCGGCGGCGGCTTCGTCGTCGACGAGGACGCGGTGGGCGCGGACCGCATCGTGCTCGACGACACGGTGCTCAAGTACCCCTTCCGCACCGGCGACGAGCTGCTGCGCCTGGCCCGGGAGACGGGTCTGTCCATCTCCGCCCTGATGCTGGAGAACGAGCGGGCCTGGCGCGACGAGGACGAGATCCGCGAGGGCCTGCTGGAGATCTGGGGCGCGATGCGGGCGTGCGTCGACCGCGGCATGTCCCGCGAGGGCATCCTGCCGGGCGGCCTGAAGGTCCGCCGCCGCGCCGCCAACACCGCGCGCAAGCTGCGCTCGGAGGGCGACCCGCAGGCCCTGTCCATGGAGTGGATCACTCTCTACGCCATGGCCGTGAACGAGGAGAACGCGGCCGGCGGCCGGGTCGTCACCGCCCCGACGAACGGCGCGGCGGGCATCATCCCGGCGGTCCTGCACTACTACATGAACTTCGTGCCCGGCGCCGACGAGGACGGCGTGGTCCGCTTCCTGCTGGCCGCCGGCGCGATCGGCATGCTCTTCAAGGAGAACGCCTCCATCTCCGGCGCCGAGGTGGGCTGCCAGGGCGAGGTCGGCTCCGCCTGCTCCATGGCGGCCGGCGCGCTGGCCGAGGTGCTCGGCGGCACGCCGGAGCAGGTGGAGAACGCCGCCGAGATCGGCATGGAGCACAACCTCGGTCTGACCTGCGACCCGGTCGGCGGCCTCGTCCAGATCCCGTGCATCGAGCGCAACGGCATGGCGGCGGTCAAGGCGGTCACGGCGGCCCGGATGGCGATGCGCGGCGACGGCTCCCACAAGGTGTCCCTCGACAAGGTCATCAAGACCATGAAGGACACCGGCGCGGACATGTCGGTCAAGTACAAGGAGACCGCGCGCGGCGGACTCGCGGTGAACATCATCGAGTGCTGAGGGGCAAGCCCCCACCAGCACGTGAGCGGCGGTGTGCGGGTTTCGCGCCGTCAGGGCCCTTCGAGGGCGTTCGTCACGAGTTCGCGCGCGTACGCGGCGTCCAGCCGGCCGGGGCGGAAGAGGATGCGGTACATCATCGGCGCCACCACCCGGTCGATCACCCGTTCCGTCTCGGGCACCGCCTCTCCGCGCCGCGTGGCCCGGCTCAGGATGGCGTCGATCTGCTCCGCGGCGTAGGCGGAACACTGGCCGGCATTGGTGCCGTCCGGATCACCGAGGAGCGCGTCCCTGATGTAGGCGCGCCCGGGCGGGGAGGCCATCTCGTCGAGGAACTGCTCCGCCCATGCGTCGAGGTCGGTCCGCAGGCTGCCGAGATCGAGGGGGTCGGTCTCCGGGCGCAGCCGTTCGACCGCGACGTCGGACAGGAGTTCCTGCAGGTCGCCCCAGCGGCGGTAGATCGTGGACGGTGTCACGCCGGCCCGGGCCGCCACCAGGGGGACCGTCAGCGCTTCGCGGCCCGTCTCTTCGACGAGTTCGCGGACCGCGGCGTGAACGGACTCCTGCACACGGGCGCTGCGCCCGCCGGGGCGCGTCATGGGCTTGGGGCTCATGCGTTCCACCTTAATGCGAAAACGTAGCTTCTAGCATCCCCGGTCGCGCGACCTCGCGATGTCCGGCGTCTCACATCGCGATACCGGCTTTCCGAAAAATAAGACGCCTGAGATCGTTGCGCTACCCATGTACCGCACGTGAAAGACCGAGAGATGCCCGCACCGTCCCCCCACCCCGCTCCCGCTCAGGCACCCGTCAATTCGCGGTCCCGCGTCCTCATCGCCAGCCTCATCGGCACGACGATCGAGTTCTACGACTTCTACATCTACGCGACCGCCGCCGTGCTGGTCTTCCCCGCGCTCTTCTTCCCGGACAGCGACCCCACCACGGCACTGCTGTCGTCCTTCGCGGTCTTCGGCGCCGCGATGGTCGCCCGGCCGATCGGCGCCGTCTTCTTCGGGCACCTCGGTGACCGGCTCGGCCGCAAGAAGACGCTGGTGATCTCACTCCTCACCATGGGCATCGCCACGTTCCTGATCGGTGTGCTGCCCACCTACGCACAGGCCGGCTGGGTCGCCACCGCGCTGCTCGTGCTGATGCGGCTCGCACAGGGCTTCGCGCTCGGCGGCGAGTGGAGCGGGGCCGCGCTGGTCGCGACCGAGAACGCGCCCCGCGGCAAGCGCGCCCTGTACGGCACCTTCCCGCAGCTGGGCGCGCCGCTCGGCTTCATCATCGGCAACGGCCTGTTCCTGATCATCGGGGCGCTGCTGCCGTCCGCGGCCGGCGCCGACCCCACCCAGCCCTCCGAGGCCTTCACGAGCTGGGGCTGGCGCATCCCGTTCCTGTTCTCCGCGGTGATGGTCGCGATCGGCCTGTGGGTGCGCTCGCGGCTCGTCGAGTCGGCGGTGTTCGCCAAGACCCGCGAGGCCGGGAAGGTCCGGAAGCTGCCGCTGGCCACGGTGGTCCAGGGCCACTGGAAGCAGCTGGTCCTGGGCACGTTCATCATGCTGGCGACGTACGTGCTCTTCTACCTGATGACCACCTTCTCGCTGAGCTACGGGCGTACCGCGAAGGACGCCGACGTGCCGGGGCTGGGGTACAGCTACACCACGTTCGTCCTGATGATGATCTTCGGTGTGCTCTTCTTCGCCGTGTTCACCCTGGTCTCCGGACCGCTCGCCGACAAGTACGGCCGCCGCGCCACCCTGATCTGCGTCACCGCCGCGATCGTGGTTTTCGGCCTGGTCTGGGTGCCGCTGATCGAGCTGGGCACGCTCGGCGTGGTGCTGTGGCTGGTGCTGGGCTTCACGCTGATGGGCATGACCTTCGGACCGATGGGCGCGCTGCTGCCGGAGCTGTTCCCGACGAGCGTGCGCTACACCGGCTCCGGGATCTCGTACAACGTCAGCTCGATCCTCGGAGCGGCCGTCGCCCCGTTCATAGCGGTGGCGCTGTGGGAGGCCGGTGACGGCTCACCCTGGCTGGTCGGCGTCTACCTCTCGGCGATGGCGGTGCTGACGCTGACCGCCCTGCTGCTCGGCAAGGAGACCAAGGACGTCTCCCTGGACGAGGGCGAGGACGAGGCCGCCTCCGGGCAGACGCCCGACGGCGGCTCCCGCGCCACCGCCACCCCCGTCTCCTCCTCCGCCCCCTGATCCCACCGGCGTTCACCACCGCCGTACGCCGAGCGTCCACACGCCCGGCGTACGGCATCCGCTGCCGGGCATAACAACTACCTACGCCCCCGGGGCACTTCCGCCCCACCGGCAACCGAGGGAGTCGTCATGCTGCGCGGCATCGACGTCAGCGCGTACCAGTCCTCCACCTACGACACCGACGGTCTCTCCTTCGTCTTCATGAAGGCGACGGAGGGCCGTTCGTACGTCAATCCGAAGCTCAAGGACCAGACGGAGCGGGCCCGCGACGCCGGACTCGTCGTCGGCTTCTACCACTTCCTGTGGCCGGGCAATCTCACGGCCCAGGCCGAGTACTTCGTCTCCAAGGCACCCGACAAGAAGGGGGACATCCTCGCCGTCGACTGGGAGACGACCGGCGAGGGCACCCACGCCAGCAACGCGGAGAAGGACAGCTTCATCCGGAAGGTGAAGAAGCTCCGGCCGGACAACCGGGTGATCCTCTACGCGAACAGGAACTACTGGCTGAACGAGGACACCACGTCCTACGCGGGCGACGGCCTGTGGATCGCCGACTACGTGTCCGCCGGCGAGCCCCGCATCAAGGCCAAGTGGCGCTTCCACCAGTACACCGACGACCCGGTCGACACCAACGTCGCGGACTTCGAGAGCAAGGCCGCGCTGAAGAAGTGGGCCGAGGGCGCCTGACCCCTACCCCCTGAACCCCGCCGGACGCTCCGGCGACGCCTCCGCCAGGGCCTTGGTGACACCCTCCACGCCCGCACGCAGGCCGTACACGGGGGTGTCGGGCTGCTGGCGCCAGGAGTCGTCGATGCCGCCGGTGTCCACGGTGTCGAAGCCGAGCTCGTCGATCAGGACCCGCACCCTGGTCTTGGCCGCCTGGTCGTCGCCGGCGACCGGCAGGGCCATGCGCTCGGGGTCGCCGGCCGGGCGCGGACGGTCCAGGATGTCCTGGGCGTAGGTGCCGTTGAAGGCCTTGACCACCGGGTGGCCGAGGTGGCGTTCGATCCAGCGGCTCTCGGTGAGGCCCTCGTCCTCGATGGCCGCGATCCGCCCGTCGCGCTCCCGCGGGTAGTAGTTGTTCGTGTCGATGACCGTCACACCGTCGGCCGCCCCGTCGAGGACGCCGGACGGCAGGTCCGGGACCGCCTTGAGCGGGATGGTGACGACCACGATGTCGGCGCCGCGCGCCGCCTCCCCGACCGGTACCGGCGTGGCTCCGGTCTCCTCGGCCAGTGCGGCGAGTGTGTACGGGCCGCGGGAGTTGGCGACCGAGACGTCGTGTCCGAGGGCGGTCAGCCGCCGGGTGAGGTTACCGCCGATGTGGCCCGCGCCGATGATGCCGATCTTCATGGTGCCGACTCGCCTGGCCTTTCGGAGGTCGTGTGGTGCCTGGCCCGGCGGCTCGCGCCGGTGACGGGCCCAACCTCCGGCGGGGACGGGGTATTCCGCCCGAGGGGCGCCCCGGGTGACCGGTCGGGCGCCCCTCACCGCGTCGTCACTTGTTCAGGTGCGCCCAGAACTCGTCGAACGACAGCACTTTGTCCCCGTCGAGGTCGCGGCCGGCGATGATCGCCTCGGCCACCGACTCGGTGACGTTCCAGTCGCCGCCCTGGGCCAGCGCGGTCTTGAACTCGGCCGCGGTGACGAAGCCGTCCTTGTCCGTGTCGATCCGCTCGAACTGCTTGCGTGCTTCCTCGATGTCGGCCACCGGTCCGCCCCTCATCTCATACTCGGGTCCTTCTGACGCAGGTCAGATTAGCTGCCCGTTCGGGCGTCCAGTGCGGCGACCACCCACCCGAACCGCTCCGCGTAGGCGGAAGGGGGCTCGAGACCGTTCACGATCGCGGAGAGCTCCCGGTAGCGGGCGAGGCGGACGTTGGTCACCGCGGTGAGGCGCTCCCGCACGACGGCCGGGTCGGCGTCGCCGATGAGCTCGCGCAGGATGTCGGCGGCCCGCGGCGAGTGGGGCGCGACGCCCTCGCTCAGCGCCTCGCCCGCGAGCCGCACCATGCGGCTCACGAACCACAGGGAGGAGCCCGGGGGGACGTCCGGCCCCCGGTCCGCCGCGTTGAACTCGATCATCCGGCGCATCGTCGCGCGGAACTCCGGGTCCTGGATCAGCTCGGCCAGCTCCACCCAGGCGTCCACCTGCTCGGGGGTGGGGTCGTCGGGCAGGTCGGCCGCCGCGAAGCGCAGGCGGGTGCGGATGTCGGGGTCCGCGGTGTCGATGCCCTCGAAGACCTCGGCCATGAAGTCCTCGATGACGCGCCGTCGTTCGGCGGCGGACAGTCGCGCCAGTTTGTTCATCAGTGTCATCTCCTCAGCGGTCGAGCCGCGTCGCGCCACGGTCGACAGCACCGCACGGGTCACCCGCAGTGAGCGGATCTGCGCGTCCAGCGCGCTCACGTGCGCCGCCGCGACCTGCGCGACCGTCGTCTCGCCGGCCAGGACACGGCGTACGGCGTCCAGGCCGAGGCCGAGTTCGCGCAGGGTGCGGATGAGCTCCAGGCGGGCGACGGACGCGGCGTCGTAGAGCCGGTAGCCGCCCGCGGAGCGGGTTGCCGGGGGCAGGGCGCCCTCGTCGGACCAGTAGCGGATGGTGCGCACCGTGAGCCCGGTGGTCCGCGCCAGTTCGCCGATGGTCATGAGTCCGGTGCTGTCGTCGATCACGTGGGTGAGTCTGGGCCTTCCAGCGGGTGGAGACTCAAGGAGCGCGGTGTGACCCAGAGCCCGCGGGACGTCCCGGACGCGGTGGCTCGGAGTGTCTTCCCCGCGGCGGACGACGGGGTGCTCGTGCCCGGCGGCGGGGTCTTTGGGCGGCTGGAAGCCGCGGTGGAGACGGCGGAGGGGGTACGGCACCGGGGGCCGGGGCGGGGCCCGGTGCGGCGGCGCGGCAGCCGGCCGGGGCGGCCGGGCCCCGGATGCCGCCCGGAACGCCCGCGGTCTGCGGGCGTGCCGGGCGGCGGGTCACCGGACGGTCGGGCCGGAGGCGCTGTTCCTCCGGCCCCGGGTCACGGCCTGTTGCGGGCCGGGGCCGTCAGTGCCAGGGCTTGTAGTGCGGGTTGCCCTCGCACTCGCTCATGATCTCGGTCTTGGTCTGCCGGTCGACCGGGCAGACGCCGATGATGTACTGCCGCTTGATGCCTCCGGGGAAGGCGACCTCGACCTGGTCGGCCCACTTGTGGGTGTCGCCGATGGTCTTGTTGACGTCCACGCCGCCGGGGGCGTCGATGTAGTAGTTGTAGCCGGACTTGTACCAAGTCTTGTACAGGTCGTGGTCGTAGGTCGTGGAGACGTACGGCGACGGCTGGTTGACCAGGACGTACTTCTCGACGTCGTACTGGCCGTTCTGGACGTCCCTGGCGTGGAAGCCCTCTTCGAAGACGACCTGCGGTCCCCGGCTGTCGCTGCGGTAGAGGGTGCCGCACGTGGTGCGCCAGACCGGCTCGGGGGTGATGCGGTCGATGTCGACGCCGGGGTCGGCGGCGGCCTCGAGCTTGTCGTCGAACTGGGGGCAGGCGGGGGCGGCCTTGGCCGGAGCCGCCGCCGGGGTCGCCGTCTGGGGGACCGTGGCGGCCGAGGTGGCGAGGACGGCGGAGAGGGAGAGGACGGCGGCGGCGGCTCGGCGCCGCAGACGAGTGGTGATCATGCCGGTACGATCCCGCCCGCGGGACGCCGGGCCGCGGACCTTCACCCGTAGGTGGCGTGTCCGTCGAACGGGGTTGATTTCAGCGGCAGATGGGCCCTCAACGGTCCACCACCCGCATCTCGAACCAGGTCGTCTTGCCACGCGGCAGCAGGTCGACGCCCCACCGGTCGGACAGCTTGTCGACGAGGAAGAGGCCTCGTCCGCTGATGTCCGTCTCCTGCACCGGCATCAGACACGGCAGCCCCCGGGAGGGGTCGCGGACCTCGACGCGGATCCAGCCGGGGCGGCGGCGCATGTGGAGGCCGAAGATACGGGCGCCGGTGTGGCGTACGGCGTTGCCGACCAGCTCGGAGACGAGCAGGACGGTGTCCTCGGTGGCCTTGGGGCCGAGGTTCCACTGGCGCAGGGCCACGACCTGGGCCAGTCTGCGGGCGGTGGCGGCGGACTCGGGGCGGGAGGGTAGCGGAATCTCGCGCTCCGTCGGATTGCCGAACAACTCCAGCGCTTTGAGCGCGTGTTCGTCCTCGACCGCCGGCGACCAGCGCGCCGCGGTCGCCCGTCCGGCTCCCCGCGGCTGTTCCGTACCCTCCAGCCCCGCCATACCCCCATCATGGCCGTACCCGCAGGGCCCCGGGGCCGTTCCCGGGGAATACGCCCCTGCCGGGCCACGGTCCGGCGACGGTCGATCGGCATATGCCACAGGCAGTTCGGAGCCGTGGACAGCCCCACTGACCTGCGCGGACGACCTTGCCGGAGACGAACGGCGGGCTCCCTCGACACGACGCGCTCAATGGTGCGTCAAGGCTGCCATAAACCGCCCCATCGAGGGACCCCGAATCAGACACCGCGTCAACTGCGCGTGCTACGGGCGAACTTCAGAGGAACTTGGCTTTCCCGGGGCCCTCCTCCACGAAGCTGCGCATCCCCCGTTCGCGGTCCTCGGTGGCGAACAGACCCGCGAACCAGTTCCGCTCGACGGCGAGGCCGGTCTCGATGTCCGTCTCCAGACCCGTGTCGATGGCCTCCTTCGCCGCGCGCAGGGCGATGGCGGGCCCCTTCGCGAGCCGCGCGGCCCAAACGTGCGCCTGCTCGTAGACCTCGGCGGCCGGCACCACGCGGTCCACCAGGCCGAGCGCGAGCGCCTCGTCGGCCTTCACCTGGCGGCCCGTGAAGATGAGGTCCTTGGCCTTGGAGGGGCCGACCAGCCGGGACAGCCGCTGGGTGCCGCCCGCGCCGGGGATCAGGCCGAGCAGGATCTCGGGCTGGCCCAGCTTGGCGTTCTCGCCGGCGATGCGGAAGTCGGCGCAGAGCGCGAGTTCGCAGCCGCCGCCGAGGGCGTATCCGGTGACCGCCGCGACCACCGGCTTGGGGATGCGGGCCACCGCCGTGAAGGAGTCCTGCAGGCCACGGGAGCGCGCGATCATCGCCGCGTGGTCCATCACCTGCATCTCCTTGATGTCCGCGCCGGCCGCGAACACCTTCTCGCCGCCGTAGATCACCACGGCGCGTACGTCCTCGCGGCGGGTGGCCTCCTCGGCGAGTTCTTTCAGGCGGTCCTGCGTGGCGACGTCCAGCGCGTTCATGGGCGGGCGGTCCAGGCGCAGCGTGCCGACGCCGTCCGCGACTTCGAGATGTACGGTCATGCCCAGCAGGTTAACGGCGCCTAACGGAAACTCGGTCGGTGCCGTCGCTCACACTCGGCCGGGGTCCGGGGGTCGCCCCCGGGCAGGCACAGCACGACTGTCAACGGCATCGGCCCCGGTGCCGCACCTCATATCGAGGACGGGCACCGGGGCCGTACGCCGGACTCTCGCCGGAGGGCTCAGGCCTTCCACTTCTCCCAGGACATGTTCCAGCCGTTGAGGCCGTTGTCCGGGGCGATGGTCGCGTCGTTGGAGTTCTTCACCACGACCACGTCGCCGATGAGGGAGTTCTCGAAGAACCAGGCGCCCGGCGCCTTCTCGTCCCAGCCGCCGCGCACGTCGCGCAGGCCGATGCAGCCGTGGCTGGAGTTGCGGTTGCCGAAGGCGTCACCGCCCCAGTAGTTGCCGTGGATGAAGGTGCCGGAGGTGGACAGGCGCATGGCGTGCGGGACGTCCTTGATGTCGTACTCGCCGCCGTAGCCGACCGTCTCGCCGTTCATCCGGGTCACGGGGAGCCGCTCGGTGATGACCATCTGGCCGTTCCAGGTCTCGTAGCCGGGCGCGCCGGTGGTGATGGGGATCGTCTTGACGGTCTTGCCGTCCCGGACGACCTGCATCGTGAGCTTCTTGGCGTCGACGACGGAGACCTGGCTGCGGCCGACGGTGAAGGAGACGGTCTTGGCCTGCTCGCCGTAGACGCCGTCGCGGCCCTCGACGCCGTCGAGGTTGAGGTCGACGGTGACCTTGGTGCCGGCCTTCCAGTACTTCTCCGGGCGGAAGTCCAGGCGGTCGTTGCCGAACCAGTGGCCCGCGACCTCGACGGCCGGCTCGGTCTTGACGCGGATGGCCCTCTCGACCTCCTCGGGGTTGGTGATGCCCCGGGTGAAGCGGATCGAGAACGGCATGCCCACGCCGACCTTCGAGCCGTCCTCCGGTGTGAAGGTGCCGATGAAGGTGTTCTTCGGCGTCAGGGTGGTGAAGCGGGAGTCCTCGGCCGCCGTACGGCCCTCGGAGTCCTTGGCGACCGCGTGCACGGTGTACTTCGTGGCGGCGGCCAGATGGGTGGACGGCGTCCAGGTGGCGCCGTCCCCGGATATCTCGCCGTCGACCTTCGCGCCCTCGCCGTCCTTGACCACGACCTCGGTGAGCTTGCCCTTCGCGGCGGCTATCTTCAGGGCTCCGCTGGTGTCGACGGCCTCGGCCCCGTCCTTCGGGGCGATGGTGACGACGGCCTCGGACTGCTTGCTCTGTGCCGCGGTGGAGTCCTTCACGTTCTCCCCGCCGCCCTCCCCCGCCCCGGCTCCCGAGCCGGACCCTCCCCCGCCGCACGCGGTGACCGTCAGCAGCACGCCCAGTGCCAGTGCCGACAGCGCCCTGCCGCGTCCCTTGCCGCCCCGCCCCCGGATGCCGGCCGACGACGTCCCCGATATCGGACGCACGTTCAACTTGTCTCCCCTCGCCGGGCCTGGTCGGGCCCGCGCCCCAGTGCGCCGGCGCGCGCACGGGCGCATCGTAACCGCAGGCCAGGGGCGTGAGGGGCAGCGGAATTGTCACTGTTCCGTACCGAGTTGGCGATCGGGGGCCGGGAAGACGCCGGCGTCACTTCACCGCGCTGCCCGCCTTCCACTTCTCCCAGTTCATGTTCCAGCCACCGAGACCGTTGTCGGGGGCGACCTTCTTGTCCTTGCTGTGGACCACCTCGACGACGTCGCCGATCAGGCTGCGGTCGAAGAACCAGCCCGCCGGGGTGTCGGAACCGCCGCCCTTGACGTCGCGCAGTCCGACGCAGCCGTGACTGACGTTGGCCCGGCCGAAGGTGTCCTCGGGCGCCCAGTAGTTGCCGTGCAGGAAGGTTCCGGAGCTGGTCAGACGGATGGCGTGCGGCACGTCGGGGATGTCGTACTCGCCGCCGAAGCCGACCGTGCGGCTGTTCATACGGGTGACGTCGAGCATCTCGGTGATCACCATCTTGCCGTTGTAGGTGGGGGTCTTCGGCGCCCCCGCGGTGATCGGCACGGTGGTCAGCAGGGTGCCGTCCCGGCGCACCTCCATGGTGCGCTCGGCCGCGTCGACCAGCGAGACCTGGCTGCGGCCGACGCTGAAGGAGAACGTCTTGTGCTGGAGCCCGTAGATCCCGGGCGCGCCCTCGACGTCGCGCAGGCGCAGGCCGACGGTGACCTCGGTGCCGGGCTTCCAGTACTCCTTCGGGCGGAAGTCGAGGCGGTCCTTGCCGAACCAGTGGGGGCGGATCTCGACGGCGGGTTCCGAGGTCACCGAGACGGCGCGTTCGACGGCGGCGCGGTCGGTGATCTCCCGGCTGAACTCGAGCGAGACGATCATGCCGGTGCCGACGACCGAGCGGTTCTCGGGGGCGACGTACCCGATGAAGCGCTCGTCGGGGACGAGGGTGGTGAAGGTGGTGTGCCGGGCGGAACGGCGCCCCTCGCCGCTCAGGGCGACGGCGTCGACGGTGTACCTCGCGGCCAGTGCCAGCCGGTCGTCGTCGGGTTCCCAGCGCAGGCCGTCGTCGGAGATCCGGCCGGGCACCGGGGTCTCCTGCGCGTCCTGCGACTTGACCACCTTCACCGACTCCAGCCGCCCGTCGGGCACCCGGACCGACAGCTTCTTCTCCGGCCGGACGGCCTTGCTGCCGTCGTCCGGGGTGATGCGGATGACCTCCTCGGCGGCGGGGGGTTTGCCGAACACCCCGCCGATGCCACCGATGCCACCACCGGATCCCCCGCCGTCCGAGGTGCATCCGGCGGCTCCGGCCAGCAGTCCTGCCCATGTCAGTACGGCGGCCAGAGCGGCCCCCGCGCGCCGTGCGCGTCCATGTACGTGCCTCACATCCACCCGTAACGACCGGTCGGCCCTGGGGAAACGTGAGTGCGAGCCATGCGGTGGGCAGAACTGTGGGGAGGACGACGCGACGGGGAGCGGCGGTCGGGACGCCGCACGCCCTCCTCCCGTCTTCCTGTCTGAGGCACTTCGTTCCACGAGCCGCAGGAGGCTGACAGGTGTCCAGCGCAGCCGAGCAGGAGGCGGTGGCCGGCGACCAGGCCGCCGAGGACGGGCGCCCCGCCGTCGTGGTCAACGGCGCGCGGCGTGCCGCGCCGCCGCCCGCCGTGCCGGCCTGGCCGGGCACCCCGGTGCCGCTGGGCGCCCGGTTCCGGACCGGTCCGGACCAGGTGGCGGGGACGAATTTCGCGCTGTGGGCGGGCGGGGCGGAGTCGGTGGAGCTCTGTCTGTTCGACGGCCCGGGTCCCGGCGGCGGGGAGCGCCGGGTGCGGCTGACCGAGCTGACGCACGAGATCTGGCACGGCTTCGTGCCGGACGTGGGTCCCGGGCAGCGGTACGGCTTCCGGGTGCGGGGCCGCTGGGACCCGTGGACCGGCGCCCGCTGGAACCCGGCGAAGCTGCTGCTCGACCCGTACGCGCGTGCGGTCGACGGCGACTTCTCCCTGCCGCCCGAGGTGTACGGGCATGTGCGGGACTGGCCCGAGCAGCACGTGGCCGACACCGTGCGCGACGACCGGGACTCGGCGCCGTACGTCCCGAAGGGCGTCGTCGTCCACGATGACGACGACTGGGCGGACGACCGGCGCCCGAAGACGCCGTGGGCGGACTCCGTCATCTACGAACTGCACGTGCGCGGCTTCACCAAACTGCACCCCGGCATCCCCGAGGAGCTGCGCGGCACGTACGCCGGTCTGGCGCATCCGGCGGCGATCGAGCACCTGACCCGGCTGGGCGTGACGGCGGTGGAGCTGCTGCCGGTGCACCAGTTCGCGCACGAGAGTCATCTGCTGGAGCGCGGCCTGAAGAACTACTGGGGCTACAACTCGATCGGCTACTTCGCCCCGCACGCCGCCTACGCCGCCTCCGGCACCACGGGTGAGCAGGTCGGCGAGTTCAAACGGATGGTGCGCGCGCTGCACGCGGCGGGCATCGAGGTCATCCTCGACGTGGTCTACAACCACACGGCGGAGGCGGGCGAGCTGGGCCCGACGCTCTCCCTGAAGGGCATCGACAACCGCGGCTACTACCGCCTCCAGCCGGACGCACGCAGGTACGCCGACTACACGGGCTGCGGCAACACGCTGCACGTCGTCCAGCCGCACGTCCTGCGCCTGATCACCGACTCCCTGCGCTACTGGGTGACGGAGATGGGTGTGGACGGTTTCCGCTTCGACCTCGCGGCGGCGCTGGCCCGCTCCATGCACGACGTCGACATGCTGTCCCCGTTCCTCGCGGTGATCGCGCAGGACCCGGTGCTGCGGCGGGTGAAGCTGATCGCCGAGCCGTGGGACGTCGGCTCGGGCGGCTACCAGGTGGGCGCGTTCCCGCCGCTGTGGACGGAGTGGAACGACCGGTACCGCGACTCGGTCCGGGACTTCTGGCGGCACGCGCTGCCGGACGTGCGGGAGATGGGCTACCGCCTGTCGGGCTCCAGCGACCTGTACGCGTGGGGCGGGCGGCGGCCGTACGCGTCGGTCAACTTCGTCACCGCGCACGACGGCTTCACGCTCCGGGACCTGGTGTCCTACGAGCGCAAGCACAACGAGGCGAACGGCGAGGGCAACCGGGACGGCACCGACGACAACCGGTCCTGGAACTGCGGCGCGGAGGGAGAGACGGACGACGAGGACGTACGGGCGCTCAGGCGGCGCCAGCTGCGCAACCTGCTGACCACGCTGCTGCTGTCGACCGGGGTGCCGATGCTGGTCGCGGGCGACGAGCTGGGCCGCACCCAGGGCGGCAGCAACAACGCCTACTGCCAGGACAACGAGATCAGCTGGGTGGACTGGAGCCTGCTGGACGACCCGGAGTGGCGGCCCCTGTTCGAGCTGACCTCCCGGCTGATCGCGCTACGGCACGAACACCCGGTACTGCGCCGCCGGGCCTTCTTCTCCGGCCGCGCGCACTCCGCGGACGGCCTGCGCGACCTGGCCTGGTTCACGGCCCGGGGCACGGAGATGACGGAGCGGGACTGGTACGCCCCCGCCGCCACCCTCGGCATGTACCTGTCCGGCCGGGACATCCCGGGCCGCGACGAGCGCGGCGCCGCGATCGTCGACGACAGCTTCCTGACCGTCCTGCACGCGGGTGACCGGCCGGCCGGCTTCGTGCTGCCGGGCCCGCCGTGGGCACAGCGGTACGAGGTGGTCGTCGACACCAGCCGGGAGCGGCAGGCCGACGCGCCGGGCGGGACGCTCCCGGCGGGGGCGAAGGCCACGGTGCCGGCGCGGTCGGTGCTGCTGCTGCGGGTCGTCGGCTGAGGTCTCGTTTCGGCTCCGTGAACTCGGCGGCGGTCTTCTTGACCGGCGTACCGGCCGGCTGGCAGCGTCCCGGGGCATGAGGTCCTCCGCTGCCCGCCGGTGCGTGGGCGTCGCGCTCGTGGTGCGACGCCACGTCGACCTGTGCCGGCAGTCCAGCGCCGTCTGTCGCTGACCCGCGCACGCCTGCTTCCTGGCCTCTCCTCGCTTCACCTCTCCTCGCTTCACGTCTCTTCTCCTCTTCCCCAGGGATGACGCATGCCTGAGATATCCCGTCGTGTCTTCGGCGGACTGCTGGGCGGCGGCGCGGCGGGCGCCGTGGCCGGCACCTCCGGAACCGCCGCGGCCGCCCCCGCCGAACGCCCCTTCCGGGCCCGCCCCGGCGCGGCCCGCCCCCGCAGACGTCCCAACATCCTGTTCATCCTCGGCGACGACCTCGGCTGGGCCGACCTGTCGTCCTACGGCGCCCCGCACATCCGCACGCCCCACCTGGACCGGCTCGCCGCCCAGGGCGTCCGGTTCACCCAGGGCTACTCCGGCTCGGCCACCTGCTCCCCGACGCGGTTCAGCCTCTACACGGGCCGCTTCCCGGGGCGCGCGAAGGGAGGTCTGGCGGAGCCTCTCGGCAACCGCTCCCAGGGCCTGGACCCGGACCACCCCACGCTGGCCTCCCTGCTGAAGGGGGCGGGCTACGCGACCGCGCTCATCGGCAAGTGGCACTGCGGGTGGCTGCCGGACCACAGCCCCACCAAGTCCGGCTGGGACGAGTTCTTCGGCAACTTCGGCGGGGCGCTGGAGTACTTCTCCAAGCTCGGCCAGCTCGGCGACTACGACCTGTACGAGGGCGACGCCACCTACCAGGACCTGCGCTACTACACCACCGTCCTCACCGAGCGGGCCGTCGAGTACGTCGGCCGCGACCACGACCGGCCCTGGCTGCTCAACCTGAACTTCACCACCCCGCACCGGCCGTGGCTCACCGAGGACGACGAGGAGACCGGCGCCGAGATCGCCGCGAGGGTGCGCGCCGGGAAGGTGCTGGGCGGGCTGCGGCACGACGACGGCGGATCGGTGGAGAAGTACCGGCAGATGGTGCGGAGCCTGGACGCGTCGGTCGGCGAGGTACTCGGCGCGCTGCGCCGCTTCGGACAGGAGGAGAACACCGTCGTCGTCTTCGCCAGCGACAACGGCGGTGAGCGTTTCTCGTACCAGTGGCCGCTCAGCGGCGGGAAGTCCGAGCTGCTGGAGGGCGGCATCCGGGTGCCGACCATCCTGCGCTGGCCCGCCCGTGTCGACGCCCGGCAGGTCAGCCACGAGCCGGTGTACTCACCGGACTGGACGGCGACCCTGCTGGAGCTGGGCGGCGCCCGGCCGGACCCGGCGTACCCGCTGGACGGCCACAGTCTGGCCGGCTACCTCCTGCGGGGCGAGGACGTGCCCGGGCGCGACCTGTTCTGGCGGGTGCGGGGCAACCGAGCACTGCGACGCGGCGACTGGAAGTACTACCGGGACGCGGACGGCGGGGACCACCTGTACGACCTCGGCACCGACGCCCGTGAGCAGGCCGACCTGGCCGCCGTCCGGCCGGAGCTGCTGGCCGAACTGCGGGCGGCCTGGGAGCGGGTGGACGACGGGCTGCTGCCCTGTCCGGTCTCCTGAGCCCGGCCGCGGCTCAGCCGAGGATGCCCCGGTCGTAGCCCACCGCCACCGCCGCCGCGCGGTCGTTGACGCCGAGTTTGGCGTAGAGGTGGGTGAGGTGGGTCTTCACGGTCGCCTCGCTGATGAACAGTTCACGGGCGATCTCCTTGTTGGAGGTGCCCCGCGCGACCAGGGCCAGCACCTCGCGCTCGCGGGCGGAGAGCGGTTCGCCGCCGGGCGTCCTGGGCGCGCGGACGGCGGAGACCAGGCGGGTGGCGACGGCCGGGGAGAGGACGGTGCGCCCCTCGGCCGCCGCGCGGACCGCGGTGAACAGCTCGTCGCGGGGCGCGTCCTTGAGGAGGTAGCCGGTCGCGCCGGCCTCGATCGCGGGCAGCGTGTCGGAGTCGGTGTCGTACGTGGTGAGGACGAGGACCTTGGCGCGGGCGCCGCGCCGGGTCAGTTCCCGGATGGCGTCCACGCCGGAGCCGCCCGGCATCCGCAGGTCCATGAGGACGACGTCCGGGTCGAGTGCGGCGGCCCGCTCCAGCGCCTCGACGCCGTTCGCGGCCTCGCCGAGGACGCGGAAGCCGGGCGCGGACTCGAACATGCCGCGCAGGCCGTCGCGGACCACGGGATGGTCGTCGACGATGAGGAGGGAGATCACGGCTTCGTCAGTCATGGCGGACCAACGGTACGCGAGCCGAGACGGCCGTTCCCTGGCCGGGCTCGGCCTCGACGGTCAGCGTGCCGGCGATGCGTTCGGCGCGGGCCCGCATGCCGTCGAGGCCGAAGCCCCCGGTGGGGGTGCGCTGCCGGACGGCGCCGCCGTCGAAGCCCCGGCCGTCGTCGCGGATGTCCAGGGTGACCTCGTCGCCCATGTAGGAGAGGGTGACGCCGACCCGGCCGGCGGCGGCGTGCCGGGCGGTGTTGGACAGGGCCTCCTGGGCGACGCGCAGGAGGGTGGCCGCCACCTCGTCGTGGAGCGGCTCGGCGGTGCCGGTGACGGTCAACCCCGCTTGTATGCCCGTACGTTCGCCCCACTCCGTCACCGTCTTCTTCAGTGCGTCCGGCAGTCCGTCGTCGGCCAGGGCGACCGGGGAGAGGTTGTGCACGGAGCGGCGGGCCTCGCCGAGGCTGTGGCGGGCCAGGGCCAGGGCGCGGTCCATGTGCGCGCGGCCGAGGTCCTGGTCGGGGGTGGCCGCCACGACCTGGAGCTGGGCGATGATGCCGGTCAGTCCCTGGGCGAGGGTGTCGTGGATCTCGGCGGCCAGCCGCCGGCGCTCGTCGGCGACCCCGGCCTCCCGGGCCTGGACGAGGAGCTGGGCGTGCAGCGCGGCGTTCTCGTCGAGGGCCTGTTGCAGGGCGGTGTTGGTGCGCTCCAGTTCGGCGATGGTCTCCAGCCGGGCCGCGCCGCGGACCTCTTCCAGCTCGGCGAAGTGACCGAAGAGGAAGACGAGCAAGGCGTTGGCCGCGAGGACTGCGCCGAAGAGCATCCACTCCAGCTGCCCGGTCGGCGGCAGCCCGCCCGACTGGGAGCCCGCCGCGGTCACGGCCGTGGCGAAGAGACCGACCTTGCGCAGACGGCGGGGAAGCAGGTGTTCGACGCTGAAGTAGCCGATGGCGGCGTAGAAGGCGAACAGCGGGTTCGCCCAGGTGAGCGCGAACCCGACCGCCCAGCGGATCGCGTAGTACCAGGTACCCGCGGTGGACGGCCCGGGACGGGTGCGGGCCATCCCGCTCCAGCACAGGTGCAGGACGACGGCCGCGCCGATCAGTGCGCCGCACGCCCAGCGCTCGGCCGTGGTCATGCCTAGTGCGTCGGCGGTCGCCCAGGCGATCAGGCCGCTCAGGAGCAACAGGCCGTACGGGCCCCAGCGTTCGAACAACGCCCACCGTTCGTCGAGCGTGGTCTCCGTCATGACGTCATTGTCGGCCACGCCCGCGCACCACCCCATGTGCTCATTCCCAGCGGAACCAGCGCGAGGCCGCCGCCGTGAGCAGCACCGTCCAGGCCGCCAGGACGCCGAGGTGGATCCAGCCCGGCCAGTCGCCCGCCGCGGCGTCGTTCAGGGCCTGCGCGGCGGCGCCGAACGGGGTCCAGCCGACGATGTCGCCCAGCATGTCCGGCATCGCCTCCACCGGCAGCCACACACCCGCGCAGAACATCGCCGGGAAGAGCGCGGTCGACCCGAGCGCGGTGGCGATCTTCGTCGTGCGGGACAGGGCGGAGAGCAGGGCCCCCAGGGCGAGGGACGCGCCCAGGGCGAGCAGCAGCGCCAGGAGGTAGCCGAGCGGCTGCCGCGGCAGCGTCACGTCGAAGGCGAGCCGGCCGACCGCGAGGGCGGCCAGGGCCGAGAGCAGCGCGCCGGCGCCGAGCACCAGCATCTGCGCGGTGAGCAGGGCGGCGGGCCGGACCGGCGTGGTCGACATCCGGCGCAGGATGCCGTTCTCCCGGTAGCCGGCGATCGTCGGCGGCATGCCCTGGAGCCCGCCGACGATCAGCCCGAGGAGGACGGCCACCGGCACGTAGGCGTCGACCGGCCGCAGACCGCCGAGGTTGGGGTCGGCCTCGCGGAAGGACGGTATGGAGCCCAGGATGGCCAGGAGCAGGGTGGGGAAGAGCAGGATCCAGAAGACGCCGCCCGGTTCGCGCCCGAAGAGGCGGATCTCCGTCTTCAGTACGGCGGTGTTGAGGACGTCGGTCTTCATGCCGTGGCCTCCGTGAGGTCCAGGAAGGCGTCGTCCAGCGTGGCGTCGGTGACACGCAGCTGGTGGGCGGTGACGCGGGTGCGGGCGAGGAGGGTGATGACGGCGTTGACCGTCTCGTCGGTCCCGGACAGGGTGACGCGGCCGTCCTTGTGATCCACCGAGGCGAGCTCCGGCAGCGCGTTCAGGTCGTCGTCGTCCAGCGGCGCCGACGGCGTGAAGCTGATGACGGTGGCGCCCGCCGACCGGCGGATCAGCCCGACCGGCGTGTCCAGGGCGGCCACCCGCCCCTTGTCGATCACGGCGATCCGGTCGCAGAGGCGCTGCGCCTCCTCCATGAAGTGCGTGACCAGCAGGACGGTGACGCCGTCCGCGCGGATGTCCTCGATGAGCTGCCAGGTTTCGCGCCGGGCGCGCGGGTCGAGGCCGGTGGTCAGCTCGTCCAGCACGACGATCCGCGGGTCGCCGATCAGGGCGAGCGCGATGGACAGGCGCTGCTTCTGGCCACCGGAGAGCTTGCCGAACCGGGAGTCCAGCTTCGGGGTGAGGCCGAGGCGTTCGGCGAGCGGGCGCCAGTCGGCGGGCTCCGGGTAGAAGGCGGCGTACAGCTCCAGGGCCTCGCGGACGGTGAGTTTGGGCTGCAGCTCGCTCTTCTGGAGCTGGGCACCGAGGACGTGGGTGACCTCCCTGTGGTCGGCGACGGGGTCGAGGCCGGTGACGCGGACGCGGCCCGCGTCGGGGACGCGCAGGCCCTCGACGCACTCGACGGTGGTGGTCTTGCCGGCGCCGTTCGGGCCGAGGATGCCGAAGATCTCGCCCTCCTCGACGGCGAACGACACACCGTCGACGGCGGGGTGGTCGCCGTAGGACTTGCGCAGATCGGTGACTTCGATGACGGGCATGACGTCAGGGTCCCGGGACACGGGCGTGCGGCACATCGGCCGACGCGCTCGAAGGCGCATCAGCCGATCGGTTGATGCCTCCGTACGACCCCGGTGAGCTCGAAAACCCGGTGGGCAGTGTCAGTGTTGAATCCTCCCCTCCCTGGTGGGAGGGGATTCCTGGCTCAGGCCGCCTCCTGGAGCAGCGCTCCAGGAGGTCTTCCGCCCTCGACGCCAGCCGGTTTGAGACCAGCCCGGACGAGCATGACGCGTGCGGAGTTCTTGTCCCGTGGGGACGTGGTTCCGCAGGCGGTGCAGGTGTAGGTGCGCTCACCCAGCGGCAGGGCGTGCTTGGCTCTCGCTCCGCACTGCGCGCAGTCCATCGTGGTGTACGCCGGGTGGACGAGGCGGATGTCCCGCCCGTGTTTGCGGCCCATCTCGGTCAGGGCGGCCTTGGTGGCGCCGATGGCGGCGTCAGCGGCCTTGCGGGCCATGGTCGACTTGGCCAGGAACTTGGGGCGGAAGTCCTCGACCGCGATGACGTCGTGGTCACGGACCACCTTCTTGGCCCACTTGCGGCCGGTGTCCGCACGCTGCCTCGCGACCTTCTTGTGGGCCTTCGCCCGCAGTCTCCGCGCCGTCCGGTAGCCCTTCGACACGGCCTTGCCCTTCTTCGGCCTGCGGCGGGCCGTCATCCGGTCGTACCGGGCCAGCCGCACCCGGGCCTTCCCGCCGTGCCCGGGGTGCGGCAGATCGTGCGCGTCGGACGTGGTCGTCGCCGTCTCCCGCACCCCCCAGTCGACGCCGAGGACCCGGCCGGTCTCCGGCAGCGGCTGGAGCTGAGCGGGGACGACGAACGAGCAGTACCAGTGCCCGAGACTGTCCTGGTACACGCGCACCGAGGACGGCTCACCCGGCAGCTCCCGCGACCACACCACCGACAGGACGATGCCGCCCGCCAGGTACAGCCGGCCGTCCCTCAACCGAAACCCGCGCTTCGTGTAGTTCAGGGTCGGCAGCGACTCGCGTCTGGTCTTCCATGTGGGCATCCCGGCCCGGCGCGCCATGGACAGGCGCGCTGTGATGTCCTGGTGCGCCTTGGCGCGGGAGCGGCCGAAGTCGCGGATGACCTGCTGCTGGGGAACCGACGAACCCGCACGCAGCCACGGCGTACGGGCACGGGCCTCGGTCAGCATCCTGTCGAGCTGGGCCGGGCCGCACGTGGCCTTCTCGCCGGTCGCCCCGTTGTGCAGGTGCACGGCCCGGGACTTGGCGACGCACTCGTTCCACACCCACCGGCACCGGCCCCACTCCGCCCCCAGGACGGTGCGGGCAGCGGACGACACCCGCAACCGATACGTGTACCGCGCATGCCCGACCCCAGCACCCGCCCCCACCCGCGCCATCTCGCCCCCTCACAGCCCCAACCAGGACCGTGCCGTCCCGAACCCTGCGAAGGACCATACGTACGACAGCCGCACAAACACGCCCCGAACCCACAGCCACCACCCCAACCAGCGACTACAGGCACACACATTCACATCATTTCAGCGATACCGGCAGTGGTACGGGCGCTCCTCGCCCTGAGCCCGGGTACGGCAACGCTCCACGTCGCGACACCCGGATGCGATTCCTCCCCGGCGTGAACGCCGAGGCCTCCTCGCAAGAAGCAGGTGAACCGTAAGCTCGCTGCTGATGCCCACGACACCTGTGCCCACCAAGGAAACCGCTCCGCGGCCCGGGCCGGACAGCTCGCCGGATCCCGCCGGGGAACGGTCCGCCGTACGCTCCCTGCTGCGGCTGTGGCCCTATGTGCGGCCCGTGCGGGCGCGCTTGGGGGCCGCCGCGTGCGTGGGGATCCTCGCCTCCTGCGTGGGGCTGGTGATCCCGCTCGTCCTCAAGTGGATGGTGGACGGGCCGGTCGCCGACCGCGACCCGGCCGGCGTGTGGCTCGGGGCGCTGTACCTGCTGCTGCTCGGGCTGGTGGAGGCGCTGCTGTTCGGGCTGCGGCGGTGGCTGGTGGCGCGGCCGCTGGCCGGGGTCGAGGCGGGGATGCGGGCGGACCTGTACCGGCATCTCCAGCGGCTGCCGGTGGCCTTCCACGACCGGTGGGCCTCGGGGCAGCTGCTGTCGCGCGGGACGACGGACCTGATGCTGCTGCGCATGTTCCTGGCCTTTCCGCTGACGTTCCTGCTGGTCAACGGAGTGACGATCCTCGTCGGCGTGGGCATCATGCTGGTGCAGGACTGGACGCTGGGGCTGGTCGTCCTGGGGCCTGCCATCCCCGTGATGATCACCTGCGCGATCTTCGAGAAGAAGTACTCCGCGGTGGCGCGGCTGGCGCAGGACCAGGTCGGTGATCTGACGACCGTGGTCGAGGAGAGCGTGCTCGGCGTCCGGATCATCAAGGGGTTCGGCCGGCACCGCAGCCAGGCGAGGGCCTTCCACGAGCTGTCCCACACGCTGCGCGGTACGGAGCTGCGCAAGGCGCGGCTGCTGGCGGCCATCTGGGCGGTCATCGTGACGCTGCCGGAGCTGGCGATCGCCGCCGCGCTGGTGGTGGGCACGGTGCGGGTGGCGGACGGGTCGCTGTCGGCGGGGACGCTGGTCGCGTTCCTGTCCACGGCGCTGGCGCTGCGGTGGCCCGTGGAGTCGATCGGCTTCCTGCTGGCGATGAGTCAGGAGGCGGCCACGGCCACGGACCGGTACTTCGAGGTGATGGACGCGGAGGTCGAGACCGGTGCGGCCGCTGCGGCGGCCCGCTCCCGGGCCGGCCGTGACGGCGGTGACGGGGACGGCGGCGGCAGTGACGGCTGCGGCGGTGACGGCAGTAACGGCTGCGGCGGTGACGGGGACGGCGGCGGCCTGCGGTTCGAGGGCGTCCGCTTCCGGTACCCCGACGCGCCCCCCGACTCCCCGCCCCTCCTCGACCGGGTCGACCTGCACATCCGCCCCGGCGAGTCGATGGCCCTGGTCGGGGCCACCGGCAGCGGGAAGACGACGCTCACCGCGCTCGTCCCCCGCCTGCACGAGGTGACCTCCGGACGGATCACGCTGGACGGCCGGGACATCACCGCCCTGCCCCGCGAGGAGCTGCGCTCCATGGTCGCCGTGGCCTTCGAGGAGCCCACGCTCTTCTCGGCGACCGTCGGCGAGAACGTGCTGATGGGCGCGGGTGAAGGCGCCGGCGACGAGGAGCTGGGGCGCGCGCTCGCCGTCGCGCAGGCCGGCTTCGCGCACGCCCTCCCCCAGGGCACCGGCACCCAGGTCGGCGAGCAGGGCCTCACCCTGTCCGGCGGCCAGCGGCAGCGCCTCGCGCTCGCCCGGGCGGTGGTCGGCACACCGAGGTTCCTCGTCCTGGACGACCCGCTGTCCGCGCTGGACGTGCACACCGAGGCCGCCGTGGAGGCCGCCCTGCGGCAGGTCCTCGCGGACACCACCGCCCTGATCGTGGCGCACCGTCCGTCCACGGTGCTGCTGGCCGACCGCGTGGCGCTGCTCTCGGGCGGCCGCGTCACCGCCGTCGGCACCCACCAGGAACTGCTGCGCACCAACGCCGAGTACGCCCATCTGATGTCCGGGCACGACGGGCACGAAGGGCACGAGGAGCCAGAGGAGGGGGACGGCCGATGACCGCGCCCACGGCCACCGCGCCGGACAGGGAGCGACCGGAGGACGGGGACCCGGCGGCCGATGCGGAGACCCGCGCGGCCGACGACCTCTTCGACCGGGACGTCCTGCCCAGCCCGCCGGGCGCGACCGGCGCCCTGCTGCGCTCCCTGCTGGCGCCCAGGAGGACCCGGGTCGCCCTCACCGCCTTCCTCCTGCTGCTCCAGCAGGCGGCGGTGCAGGCGGGCCCGTTGCTGGTGGCGTACGCCATCGACCGCGCCGTGCCGGCCCTCGGCGACGACGACCACGGTCCACTGATCGCGGTGGGCGCCGGCTACCTGCTGTGCTCACTGGCCGCGGGCGGGCTGCAGTACGCGTTCATCGCCACCGCGACCCGCGTCGGCCAGGACGTGCTGCTGGACCTGCGCGACCGGATCTTCCGCCACGCCCAGGCGCTGAGCGTCGACTTCCACGAGCGCTACACCTCCGGCCGGCTCATCTCCCGCTCCACCACCGACGTGGAGTCCCTGCGCGAGCTGCTCGACGAGGGCCTCCAGGAGCTGGTGACGGTCATCCTCTCCTTCGTCTGCATCGCGGCGCTGCTGCTCTGGCTGGACCTGGGGCTCGGCGCGGTCGCGGTGGTGTCGTTCGTGCCGCTGTACGGGCTGGTGCGGCTGTACCAGCGGCGGGCGGGGCGGGTGTACCGGCAGCGGTCCACGGCGATCGCGGCGGTGATCGTGAAGTTCGTGGAGACGATGAACGGCATCCGGCCGGTGCGCGCCTTCCGTCGCGAGGCCGCCAACGACGCCGACTTCGCCGTACTGAACCGGCACCACGAGCGGACGAACGGCAACGCGCTGCTGGAGATGGCCCGTTACGTCGTCGGTTCCCGGCTGGTCGCCAACACGGCCGTCGCGGGGATCGTGCTGTGGGGCGCCTACCGGGTCGCGGACGGCACGCTGGCCCTCGGCGTGCTGGCGGCGGCGGTGCTGTATCTGCGCCGGCTGTACGACCCGATCGACCGGCTCGGCATGTTCCTGAACTCCTACCAGTCGGCGGCGGCCTCGCTGGAGAAGATCGCCGGACTGCTGGCCCAGACGCCGTCCGTGCCCGAGCCGGCCGCGCCGAAGGAACTGCCGCCGCTGAAGTCCGAACACCCCGGGCGCGAGGTCGTCTTCGACGCGGTCCGCTTCGGCTACCGCACCGGCGGTGAGGTGCTGCCCCGCTTCGACCTGACGATCCCGGCCGGGCAGACGGTCGCCGTCGTGGGCTCGACGGGCGCGGGCAAGTCGACGCTGGCCAAGCTGCTCGCCCGGTTCTACGACCCCTCCGACGGGCGGGTCCTGCTGGACGGCACGGACCTGCGCGACCTGGCCGTGCCCGAACTGCGGCGCGGGGTGGTGATGGTGACGCAGGAGGCGTTCCTGTTCTCCGGGACGGTCGCCGAGAACATCGCCATCGGCCGTACGGAGGCCACGCGGGAGGAGATCGAGCGGGCCGCGAAGGCGATCGGCGCCCACGACTTCGTCGCCGCGCTGCCTGACGGCTACGACACCGACGTCCGCAAGCGGGGCGGCCGGATCTCCGCCGGGCAACGGCAACTCGTGGCGTTCGCGCGGGCGCTGCTCGCCGACCCGGCGGTGCTGATCCTGGACGAGGCGACCAGCTCGCTGGACGTCCCCGGCGAGCGGGCGGTGCAGCGGGCGATGGCGACGGTGCTGAAGGGCCGTACGGCGGTCGTGATCGCGCACCGGCTGTCCACCGTGGAGATCGCCGACCGGGTGCTGGTGATGGAGCACGGCCGGATCGTGGAGGACGGCGCACCGGCCGGGCTGATCGCCGGTACGGGGCGCTTCGCGGACCTGCACCGGGCCTGGCGGGACAGTCTGGCGTGAGGGCGGCGGTCCGAGAGGTCCGTGCGGGACGCCGCCGGGGGAGGCAGCGATGATCGACGCGTACGAGGATCCCGGCACGCCCGACCGCCGGGGCGGCTGGCGCTACCTGGGGTGGCTGGTGACGCGGCAGTGGCCGCGGTGCCTGGCGGGGGCGGTGTTCGCCAGCGTCTGGATGGTGCTGCTGGCGGCGACGCCGTACCTGATGGCCCGGGCGGTCGACCACGGCCTGGTCCCCGGTGACCTGGGCGCGCTGGCGGGCTGGACGGGTGCGCTGGTCGCCGTCGGGGCGTTCAACGCCTGGCTGGGCGTCATGCGGCACCGGACCATGACACGGGTGCGGATGGACGCCAACTTCCGCACGGTCAAGGTGGTCGTCGGGCACGCCACGCGGCTCGGTGCGGCGCTGCGCCGGCAGGTGGGCGCCGGTGAGGTCGTCACCATCGGGGTCGGGGACGTGCAGACGATCAGCAGGGCCCTGACCGCCGTGGGGCCGGGTGTCGGCGCGGTCGTCGCCTACGCCGCGGTCGGCGGGCTGATGCTGTCGGTGTCACCCCGGCTCGCCCTGGTGGTGCTGCTCGGGGTGCCGGTGATCGGCGTACTGATGGGACCGCTCATGGGGCGGTTGCAGGGCACGGAGACCGAGTACCGGGAGCGGCAGGCCGTACTGACCGCCCGGATCGGCGACCTCGCGGGCGGGCTGCGGGTGCTGAACGGGCTGGGCGGCAAGGGTCTGGTCGCGGACGCGTTCCGCCGGGACTCGGGGCGGCTGCGCGAGCAGGGTTACCGGGTCGGGGCGGTGACCAGCTGGATCCAGGCCCTCGGTCTGGGCCTGCCGACGCTGTTCCTGGGGCTGGTGACCTGGCTGGGCGCCCGGCTGGCCGTGCAGGGGCGGATCAGCGTGGGTGAGCTGGTGGCGGTGTACGGGTACGTGGTGGCGCTGGGGTGGCCGGTGGCGTTCCTCATCGAGATGGCCCAGCAGCTCAACCAGGGGGTGGTGGCCTCCCGCCGTGTCGTCGCGTTCCTGCGGCTGGAGCCCGAACCGGACGACGGCACCCTCGACGCCCCCGCGGAGCCCGCGGTCCTGCACGACCCGGCCTCCGGGGTCCGCGTACTGCCGGGCCGCCTGACCGCGCTGGCCGGCGCCCGGCCGGCCGACGCCGCCGCGGTGATCGACCGCCTCGGCCGCTACACGCCCTCCGACGTCACGTGGGGCGGGGTGCCGCTGACCGGGGTGCCGCTCGGACAGGTACGGGATCGCATCCTGGTCGCGGAAGCGGAGGCCGACCTGTTCGCGGGCGTCCTGCGCGAGGTGCTCGGCGCGCCGGAAGCCGACGGGGCCGGCCCGGGGGGCAGGGGCGGCACCGACGTGCGGCACCGCCGCGCGGGCGCGGGCGGGACCGACGCGGTGCTCCGTCGCACGGGCGCGGACGGGACCGACCCGCAACACCGCAGCGCGGGCATGGGCAACACCGACCCGGAACACCGCAGCGCGGACGGGACCGACACGGTGCTCCGTCGCACGGGCGCGGACGGGACCGACCCGCAACACCGCAGCGCGGGCATGGGCAACACCGACCCGGGACACCGCAGCGCGGACGGGACCGACACGGTGCTCCGTCGCACGGGCGCGGACGGGACCGACCCGCAACACCGCAGCGCGGGCATGGACGGCACCGACCCGGGACACCGCAGCGCGGGCGTGGACAGGACCGGCGTGGGGCTCCCTCGCGTGACCGCTGCCGGACGCGACGGACCCGCGGACGCCTCCCGGCCGCCCGCCGGGGCGCCCGCGCACCTGGCCCACGCCGTCCACGCCGCCGCCGCGGACGACATCGTCCGCGGTCTCCCCGGCGGCCTGGACACCCCCGTCGCGGCCCAGGGCCGCACCCTCTCCGGCGGCCAGCGCCAGCGGATCCGGCTGGCCCGGGCCCTGCTGGCCGACCCCGAGGTCCTGCTCGCCGTCGAGCCGACCTCCGCGCTCGACGCGCACACCGAGGCCACGGTCGCGGACCGGCTGCGGGACGCCCGCCGGGGCCGTACGACCGTGGTGGCCGCCACTTCCCCGCTGCTGCTCGACCGGGCGGACGTCGTGCACTACGTGGTCGACGGCAAGGTCGTCGCCACCGGCGGTCATCGCGAACTCCTCGACACCGAGCCGGGTTACCGGTCACTGGTCGCACGGGACGACGAGGTGGTCCGATGACGTCCTCGGGACAGCTCCCCGTCGCCGGGCGCGCCGATGTCCGCCGGGCGGCGGCCCACCTCGTACGCGCCGACCGGCGGGCCTTCGCCCTCGTCCTCGGTCTCAACGCGCTGGCCGCCCTCGCCGGGCTCGCGGGCCCGTGGCTGCTGGGCCGGATCGTCGACGAGGTGCGTGCCGGGGGCGGGGTCGGCGCCGTGGACCGGATGGCGCTCGCCATCCTGCTGTGCTCGCTGGCGCAGCTGCTGCTGGCCCGTTGGGCGCGCTACGTGGGGCACCGTTTCGGGGAGCGGACCCTCGCCCGGGTGCGGGAGCGGTTCGTGGACCGGGCGCTGGCCCTGCCGGCGTCCGTGGTGGAGCGGGCCGGCACCGGGGACCTGACGACGCGCGGCACCGCCGACGTGTCCGCCGTGGGCACGACGCTGCGCGACGCCGGACCCGACCTGCTGGTCAACTCCGTGCAGGCGCTGTTCCTCACCGCCGCGGTGTTCGTGCTCGACCCGCTGCTCGGTGCCGTGGGGGTGCTGGGGCTGACGCCGGTCTGGTTCGCGCTGCGCTGGTACCTGCGCCGGGCGCGGGCCGGTTATCTCGCCGAGGGGGCGGCCACCTCGGAGGTCGCCGAGAGTCTCGCCGCCACGGTGGCCGGGGCCCGCACCGTCGAGGCGTTCGGGCTGGCCGGCCGGTGCGTCACGACGAACCGGCGTGCGCTGGAGGCCGCGCGGCGCACGCGGTTCCACACGCTGTACCTGCGCAGTGTGTTCTTCCCGGCGGTGGAGATCTCCTACGTCGTTCCCGTGGCGGGCGTGCTGCTGTGCGGCGGGGTCCTGCACGCGCACGGGTCGGTGAGCCTGGGGGCGGTGGTGGCGTCCGCGGTGTATCTCCAGCAGCTGGCCGGGCCGCTCGACGAGGTGCTGATGCGGATCGAGCAGCTCCAGGCGGGTGGTGCCTCCTTCGCCCGGGTGGAGGGGCTGGCGCGCGCCCCGCGGGCGGCGACGGACGACTCGCCGGTCCCGGCGGACGACCGTATCGACGTGTCCGGGGTGCGGTACGCCTACGACCGGGGCGGTGAGGTGCTGCGCGGGGTGGATCTGACGGTGCGGCCGGGTGAGCGGCTGGCGGTCGTCGGGCCGTCCGGGGCCGGCAAGACCACGCTGAGCCGGCTGCTGGCGGGCGTGGACGCGCCGACGGAGGGGTCGGTGACGGTGGGCGGGGTGCCCGTGGCCGGCCTCGGGCCCCAGCGGCTGCGCCGTCAGGTCGTGCTGGTCACCCAGGAGCACCATGTCTTCCTCGGCACGGTCCGCGACAACCTCGTCATCGCCGAACCGCAGGCCACGGACGAGGAGTTGTGGTCCGCGCTCGGCGCGGTGGGCGCGAAGGAGTGGGTGCGGGAGCTGCCCGAGGGGCTCGGCACCGAGCTGGGCAGGGGCGGTCACCGGGCGGACGGCTCGCAGGCGCAGCAGCTCGCTCTGGCCCGCGTGGTGCTGGCCGACCCCCACACCCTGATCCTGGACGAGGCCACCGCCCTGCTGGACCCGGCGACGGCCCGGCACACCGAGCGGGCCCTGGCCGCCGTACTGGAGGGCCGTACGGTCATCGCCATCGCGCACCGCCTGCACACCGCGCACGACGCCGACCGTGTGGCGGTGATGGAGGACGGCCTGCTGACCGAACTCGGCACGCACGACGAGCTGGTGGCGGCGGGCGGGGCGTACGCGGCGCTGTGGGGTTCCTGGCACGGGGAGCCGTCGTCCGAGCCCGGTACCGACTGAGCGAACAGTCAGTACCACGCGGTCGCCGCCGCACCGAGGCGTCTCCTCCGTATATCGAACATGAACGCCCGGACAACGAACGATTTCCGGCCAACTTCGCGGAACTTTCTGACGCGCTCCTGACAGACGCCGGGTTCTCCTGCCACTCTTCCCACGGCCGCTCCACAGCGCCCCCACAGCTTCGCCCACGAGCGCTGTGCCGCGGCCAGCTCCTGGCACGTCGTTTCTGCGTACCGCCCAGTACCGCCCGGCCGGCTCACCCGCCGACCGGTCTCCCCTGGCCGCGCGACCCGTGGCCACGCAGAAGGAGTCAGTGTTGAGCAGCAGTACTCCCCACAGACGCACCTCCCACACCGCGTCCCCCCGCACCACCGGGCACCGCGCCACGCACCGTCGTGCCGCCGCCGTCGCCCTGGCCGGTGTCGCCGCGCTGATCGCCACCGCGGTCCAGTCCGGCGCCGCCACCGCGGCACCCGCCCCGGCCCCGGCTCCGGGTGCCGAGTCCGTCGAGCTCACCCCGTCCCAGCGCGCCGGGCTGATACGCGACGCCGACGCCGCCAAGGCGAAGACCGCCGACGGCCTCGGCCTGGGCGCCAAGGAGAAGCTGGTCGTCCGCGACGTGGTCAAGGACCGCGACGGCACCGTGCACACCCGCTACGAGCGCACCTACGACGGGCTGCCCGTCCTCGGCGGTGACCTGGTCGTCAGCACCGACTCCGGGAAGACCGAGCGGGTCGTGAAGGCCACCGCCAAGGCGATCGCACCGGCCACCGTGACGCCGAGGATCGCCGCCGGGAAGGCCGAGCGGCAGGCCGTGTCCGCCGCGCAGGCCGCCGGCGCCGAGAAGCCGGCCGCGGACCGCGCACCGCGCAAGGTGATCTGGGCGGCGAGCGGCACCCCGGTACTGGCCTACGAGACGGTCGTGGGCGGCCTCCAGGAGGACGGCACCCCCAACGAGCTGCACGTGGTCACCGACGCCGCCACCGGTGCCAAGCTCTACGAGTACCAGGCGATCCACAACGGCACCGGCAACACCCTGTACAGCGGCACAGTGACGCTGGGCACCGCCCAGTCCGGGTCGTCGTACACGCTGACCGACACCACGCGCGGCAACCACAAGACGTACAACCTCAACCGGGGCACCTCCGGCACCGGCACGCTCTTCTCCGGCCCCGACGACACCTGGGGCAACGGCAGCGCGAGCAACGCGGAGACCGCCGCCGCCGACGCCCACTACGGGGCCGCGCTGACCTGGGACTACTACAAGAACGTCCAGGGCCGGTCCGGTATCCGCGGCGACGGTGTGGGCGCCTACTCCCGGGTCCACTACGGCAACAACTACGTCAACGCCTTCTGGTCGGACGGCTGCTTCTGCATGACGTACGGCGACGGCTCCGGCAACGCCAACCCGCTCACCTCCATCGACGTGGCCGCGCACGAGATGACGCACGGCCTCACCTCCAACACCGCGGGGCTCAACTACAGCGGTGAGTCCGGCGGGCTGAACGAGGCCACCTCCGACATCTTCGGCGCGTCCGTCGAGTTCCACGCCAACAACTCCTCCGACGTCGGTGACTACCTCATCGGCGAGGAGATCGACATCAACGGCGACGGCACCCCGCTGCGCTACATGGACGAGCCCAGCAAGGACGGCGCGTCCAAGGACTACTGGTACTCGGGGATCGGCAACGTCGACGTCCACTACTCGTCGGGCCCGGCCAACCACTTCTTCTACCTGCTGAGCGAGGGCAGCGGCACCAAGACCATCAACGGTGTCAGCTACGACTCGCCCACCTCGGACGGCCTCCCGGTCACCGGCATCGGCCGCGACAAGGCGGCGAAGATCTGGTTCCGCGCGCTGACCACGAAGTTCACGTCGACCACCAACTACGCGGGCGCCCGCACCGGCACCCTCGCGGCGGCCGGTGAGCTGTACGGCACCGACAGCGCCGAGTACACGGCGGTGCAGCACGCGTGGGCGGGCATCAACGTCGGCGCGCGCCCCGGTGACGGCGGCGGTGGCGGCGACGGCACGACCTTCGAGAGCGGCACGAACGTGAACATCCCCGACTACGGGTCGGCGGTGACCTCCTCGCTCACCGTCTCCGGCCGCGCCGGGAACGCGCCGAGCGACCTGAAGGTGGGCGTGGACATCGTGCACAGCTGGCGCGGTGACCTGCGGATCGACCTGGTCGCGCCCGACGGGACGGCGTACCGCCTGAAGAACAGCGGCTACGACCCGGCCGAGGACGTGCACGAGACCTACACGGTCAACGCCTCCTCCGAGGCGGCCAACGGCACCTGGAAGCTGCGCGTCCAGGACCTCGGCCGGCAGGACACCGGCTACATCGACGCCTGGCGGCTCACCTTCCCGTAAGCCCGTACCCGGATCGACGGTACGCGGGTCGACCCGTGATCCGACACGGGCCGTGATCCGACACGGCCCGAGGGCGACACCCGGAACCCCAGGTTCCAGGGTGTCGCCCTACTCTTGGGACCCATGTCCTTCACGTACGACGACGTCGGCGCCACCCGCGAGCAGGGCCACTGCCCGCCCGGCTTCCGCCCCATGCACGTACGCACACGCCTCGGGGAGGGCGAACCGGTGTTCCAGCGCGCGGTCGAGGCCGTGCTGACCTGGCAGATGCACCGCGAGATGGGCGTCGGCATCGACGCGGGCGCGGAGCGTGCCGCGCCCGGCGTCGACGTCACCGTCACCCTCGCCGGGATGATCAAGGCGCCCTGCCGGGTGGTCTGGACCCTGGACGAACCCCGCCGGGCCGGCTGGGCCTACGGCACGCTGCCCGGCCACCCGGAGTCCGGCGAGGAGGCCTTCGTCGTCGACCGGACCGGCGACGGCACCGTCTGGCTGACGGTGACCGCCTTCAGCCGGCCCGCCAAGTGGTACGCCAAGGCCGGCGGACCGGCCGCCCGTGCCTTCCAGCACGCCTACGCCCGCCGCTGCGGCACCGTCCTGCGACGGCTGAGCGGCGGCGACGAGGAGGACTGAGCCCGTCCTCGCCGCCCGGGCGCTCACCTCACCGGCGTGCTCACCTCATCAGCAGCCCGGCCGCCTGGGCCAGCTCGTCGGAGGGCACCGCGACCAGCCCCGCCTCCGCGCCGGACGCCAGCAGCCGGTGCGCGGGCAGGACGCGGACCGTGTAGCCGAAGGGGCCGGTGCGGTCCAGGGCCAGCGGGCCCTCGTAGAGCCAGCGGCCCTCCAGGTCGGGACCGCCCGCCGGTTTCAGCGGCACGGCCGTCGCGTCGGTGATCCGGTCCTCGGAGTCCACCCGGCCGGAGACCGCCTGTACCTCGACGTCGTCCGGGGCGAGATCGCCGAGGTTCACCCGCACCCGCAGCCCGAGCGTCGAGCCCAGCTCCGCCGTGGCGCTCGCGGCGGACGTCTCCACATGGTCGACGCTCACCCCGGTCCAGGCGGCCCGCACCCGGGCCTTCCACTCGGCCAGCGCACGGGCGGAGTCCGGGTCCATCGCGCGGTGCGCCTCGGCCGCCGGGGTGTAGAGCCGCTCGACGTACTCGCGGACCATGCGGCCGGCCAGCACCTTCGGGCCGAGCAGGCTCAGGGTCCGGCGGACCATCTCGATCCACCGGTCGGGCAGGCCGCTCGCGCCCCGCTCGTAGAAGCGGGGGGTGATCCGCTGCTCCAGCAGGTCGTAGAGGGCGGCGGACTCTATGGCGTCGCGCCGGTCCGGGTCGGTTCCCGCGCCGTCGGCGGTGGGGATCGCCCAGCCGAAGTCCGGCTGGAACCACTCGTCCCACCAGCCGTCCAGCACCGAAAGGTTGAGGCAGCCGTTGAGCGCCGCCTTCATGCCGCTGGTGCCGCACGCCTCCAGCGGGCGAAGGGGGTTGTTCAGCCAGATGTCGCAGCCCGGGTAGAGCTTCTGCGCCATCCCCATGCCGTAGTCCGGCAGGAACACGATCCGGTGCCGCACCCGCGGGTCGTCCGCGAACCGCACCAGCTCCTGCACCAGCCGCTTGCCGCCGTCGTCCGCCGGGTGCGCCTTGCCCGCGACGACGATCTGGACGGGCCGCTCGGGGTGCAGGAGCAGGGCCGTCAGACGGTCGCGGTCCCGCAGCATCAGCGTCAGCCGCTTGTACGAGGGGACCCGCCGGGCGAACCCGATGGTGAGCACGTCCGGGTCGAGGACGTCGTCGATCCAGCCCAGCTCGGCGGCCCCGGCGCCACGCTGCCGCCAGGAGGCGCGCAGCCGTTGCCGTACCTCGGTGACGAGCTGCTCGCGCAGGGTGCGGCGCAGCTCCCAGATGTCCTGGTCGGCGATGTCCGCGACCGAGTCCCAGCGGTCCGAGTCGCCGACGGACAGCGCGTCCTCGGCCCGCTGGACGCCGATCTGCCGGGCGCCGAGCCGGAACACCTCGGGGGCGACCCAGGTCGGGGCGTGCACCCCGTTGGTGACGGAGGTGATCGGCACCTCGTCGGCGTCGAAGCCGGGCCACAGTCCGGAGAACATCTCCCGGCTGACCCCGCCGTGCAGCAGGGAGACGCCGTTGGCGCGCTGGGCCAGGCGCAGGCCCATCACGGCCATGTTGAAGAGGTTGGGCTCGCCGCCCGGGTAGGTCTCCATGCCGAGCCTGAGAACGCGCTCGACGTCGATGCGCGGCAGCTCGGAGTCGGGGCCGAAGTGGCGGGCGACCAGCTCGCGGTCGAAGCGGTCGATGCCGGCCGGGACGGGGGTGTGGGTGGTGAAGACGGTGCCGGCCCGGACCGCCTCCAGCGCGGCACCGAACTCCAGTCCCTTGTCGCAGAGTTCGGCGATGCGTTCCAGCCCGAGGAAGCCGGCGTGGCCCTCGTTGGTGTGGAAGACCTCCGGCGCGGCGTGACCGGTGAGCCGGCAGTACGTCCGTACCGCCCGGACACCTCCTATACCGAGGAGCATCTCCTGGAGGAGCCGGTGTTCGCTGCCGCCGCCGTAGAGCCGGTCGGTGACGCCGCGTTCGCCGAGGTCGTTCTCCTCGACGTCCGAGTCCAGCATCAGCAGTGGCACCCGGCCGACCTGGGCCAGCCAGACGCGGGCCCGCAGTTCGCGGCCGCCGGGCAGCGCGAGCGCGACGTGGGCGGGGGTGCCGTCGGTCTCCTTGAGGAGGACGAGGGGCAGCTCGTGGGGGTCGAGGACGGGGTAGTGCTCCTGTTGCCAGCCGTCCCGGGAGAGGGACTGGCGGAAGTAGCCGTGGCGGTAGAGCAGGCCGACGCCGATGAGCGGCACGCCCAGGTCGCTGGCCGCCTTCAGATGGTCGCCGGCCAGGATGCCGAGGCCGCCGGAGTACTGGGGCAGGGCGGCGGTGATGCCGAACTCGGGCGAGAAGTAGGCCACGGCGGCGGGGAGTCGGCCGGACCGTGCCTGGTACCAGCGGTCGCCGGTCATGTAGTGGTCGAGGTCGTCGGCCACCGCGGTCAGCCGGCGCAGGAAGCGCCGGTCCTCGGCCAGCTCCGCGAGGCGTGCGGGCCGGACGGTGCCGAGCAGCCGTACCGGGTCGCAGCCGGAGGCGGTCCAGCACTCGGGGTCGACGGACTGGAAGAGGTCGCGGGTGTCCGGATGCCAGGACCAGCGCAGGTTCCGGGCCAGATCGCTGAGGGGCCGGAGGGGGTCGGGGAGAACGGGACGGACGGTCAGTCGACGAATCGCCTTCACCCCGACGACGTTACCGGCGTGATGTGTCCCTCGCCGGGGCCTTCGCCCTCAGACCTCCGATTCGGCCTGAACGGCGTCGTTCGCGTTCGCCGGACGGGCTAATAACGACCGGCGTGTCGATCTTCCGGCGGGGAAGGTGTCCGGTCAGGTCCTCGCGTGTGTCGACATACGCGTGAGTAGGTAACAAAGCGCCGGATTGCCCACCCGAAGAGTGTGGGAAGGCTCCTGCGGTACACCCCGCACGCACCCCGCAGGACCCACCTCCCCAGAGTCATCCGCCCACCCACGTTGACGCGGACAGGAGCGGTCATGCCCGCCACGCACCACTCGTCAGCACCCCCCTCGGTACCCTCCGCCGCGCCCGCCGCGGCTCCCCTCGCGTCCCCTCTCGCCGACGGCACCACCGTCGTCGGACGCATCCCCGTCCTGGACGTCCGCCCGATGGTCCGGCAGGGACGCAGGCCCGCCAAGGCCGTCACCGGCGAGTCCTTCGAGATCTCGGCCACCGTCTTCCGCGAGGGGCACGACGCGGTCGCCGCCCACGCCGTCCTCAGAGACCCGCGGGGCCGGCCGGCCCCGCGGACGCCGATGCGCGAACTGGCCCCGGGCACCGACCGCTGGGGCGCCACCGTCACCGCCGGTGAGCCCGGGCTGTGGTCGTACACGGTGGAGGCGTGGGGCGATCCGGTCACCACCTGGCGGCGCCACGCGCGGATCAAGATCCCGGCCGGCCTGGACACCGACCTGGTCCTGGAGGAGGGCGCCCGGCTGTACGAGCGCGCCGCCGCGGACGTGCCGG
Organism: Streptomyces sp. NPDC017225; assembly: GCF_044331465.1. Taxonomy (NCBI): domain Bacteria; kingdom Bacillati; phylum Actinomycetota; class Actinomycetes; order Kitasatosporales; family Streptomycetaceae; genus Streptomyces; species Streptomyces sp. NPDC017225. The sequence goes on from NZ_JBIRNE010000022.1 coordinate 102,841, forward strand.
GCGGCGCGGACCGGCGGGTGCTGCTCACCGCCGTCGACGCGCTGCGGGACGAGACCCGACCGGCCGCGTCGCGGCTGGCGGCGGCGTTGACGCCCGAGGTGGACGCGGTGCTGGCCCGGCATCCGCTGCGGGAGCTGGTCACCACCTCCGACCCGCTGCCCCTGCTCGTGGAACGCGAACGCGCCCTGTACGGCGCCTGGTACGAGTTCTTCCCCCGCTCCGAGGGCACCCCCACCCAGCCCCACGGCACCTTCCGCACCGCCGCCCGCCGGCTGCCCGCCATCGCCGCGATGGGCTTCGACGTCGTCTACCTCCCCCCGATCCACCCCATCGGCACCACCCACCGCAAGGGCCGCAACAACACCCTCTCCGCCACCCCCGACGACGTCGGCGTCCCCTGGGCCATCGGCTCCCCCGAAGGCGGACACGACACCATCCACCCCCAGCTCGGCACCCTCGACGACTTCGACCACTTCGTCACCGAGGCCACCCGCCTGGGCCTCGAAGTCGCCCTCGACTTCGCCCTCCAGTGCTCCCCCGACCACCCCTGGGTCCACAAACACCCCGAGTGGTTCCACCACCGCCCCGACGGCACCATCGCCCACGCCGAGAACCCGCCCAAGAAGTACCAGGACATCTACCCCATCGCCTTCGACGCCGACCCCGACGGCATCACCGCCGAAACCGTCCGCGTCCTGCGCCACTGGATGGACCACGGGGTACGCGTCTTCCGCGTCGACAACCCCCACACCAAACCCGTCGCCTTCTGGGAAAGGGTCATCGGCGAGATCAACCACACCGACCCCGACGTCATCTTCCTCGCCGAGGCCTTCACCCGCCCCGCGATGATGCACACCCTCGCCCAGATCGGCTTCCAGCAGTCCTACACCTACTTCACCTGGCGCAACACCAAACAGGAACTCACCGAGTACCTCACCGAACTCACCGGCGACGCCGCCTCCTACATGCGGCCCAACCTCTTCCCCAACACCCCCGACATCCTGCACGCCCACCTCCAGCACGGCGGCCGCCCCGCCTTCGAGGTCCGCGCCGTCCTCGCCGCCACCCTCTCCCCCGCCTGGGGCATCTACAGCGGCTACGAACTCTGCGAGAACACCCCCCTGCGCGAAGGCGGCGAGGAATACCTCGACTCCGAGAAATACCAGCTCAAACCCCGCGACTGGGCCACCGCCGCACGCGAGGGCCGCACCATCGCCCCCCTCATCACCCGCCTCAACACCATCCGGCGCGAAAGCCCGGCGCTGCGCCAACTGCGCGATCTGCACTTCCATCCCACGGACAAGGAGGAGGTGATCGCCTACTCGAAGCGGCACGGGTCGAACACGGTTGTGGTGGTCGCCAACCTCGACCCCCACCACACCCAGGAGGCGACGGTCTCGTTGGACATGCCGCAACTCGGCCTGGACTGGCACGAGTCGGTGCCGGTGCGCGACGAGCTGACCGGCGAGACCTACCACTGGGGCAGGGCCAACTATGTGCGCCTGGAGCCGGGCCGTACGCCCGCGCACGTCTGCACGGTTCTGCGACCGTCCCACCCGCAGATCGGAGGGTCACCCACCACATGATCGTCAACGAGCCCGTGCCGGACACCTTCGAGGACACACCGGCCAAGGACCGTGACCCGGACTGGTTCAAACGAGCCGTCTTCTACGAGGTCCTCGTCCGCTCCTTCCAGGACAGCAACGGCGACGGCGTCGGCGACCTCAAGGGCCTCACCGCCAAGCTGGACTACCTGCAATGGCTGGGCGTGGACTGCCTGTGGCTCCCGCCCTTCTTCAAGTCGCCGCTGCGCGACGGCGGCTACGACGTCTCCGACTACACCGCCGTGCTCCCCGAGTTCGGCGACCTGGCCGACTTCGTCGAGTTCGTGGACGCCGCCCACCAGCGCGGCATGCGCGTGATCATCGACTTCGTCATGAACCACACCAGTGACCAGCACCCGTGGTTCCAGGAGTCCCGCAAGAACCCGGACGGCCCCTACGGCGACTACTACGTCTGGGCCGACGACGACAAGCAGTTCCAGGACGCGCGGATCATCTTCGTCGACACCGAGGCGTCCAACTGGACCTACGACCCGGTGCGCAAGCAGTACTACTGGCACCGCTTCTTCTCCCACCAGCCGGACCTCAACTACGAGAACCCGGCCGTACAGGAGGAGATGATCTCCGCCCTGAAGTTCTGGCTGGACCTGGGCATCGACGGGTTCCGGCTGGACGCTGTGCCGTACCTCTACCAGGAGGAGGGCACCAACTGCGAGAACCTCCCGGCCACGCACGCCTTCCTGAAGCGGGTGCGCAAGGAGATCGACGCCCAGTATCCGGACACGGTGGTGCTGGCCGAGGCCAACCAGTGGCCGGAGGACGTCGTCGACTACTTCGGCGACTACGCCGCGGGCGGCGACGAGTGCCACATGGCGTTCCACTTCCCGGTCATGCCGCGGATCTTCATGGCCGTGCGCCGCGAGTCCCGCTACCCGGTCTCCGAGATCCTCGCCAAGACCCCGGCCATCCCGTCCGGCTGCCAGTGGGGCATCTTCCTGCGCAACCACGACGAGCTGACCCTGGAGATGGTCACCGACGAGGAACGCGACTACATGTACGCGGAGTACGCCAAGGACCCGCGCATGCGCGCCAACATCGGCATCCGCCGGCGTCTGGCCCCGCTCCTCGACAACGACCGCAACCAGATCGAGCTGTTCACCGCCCTGCTGCTCTCCCTGCCCGGCTCGCCGATCCTGTACTACGGCGACGAGATCGGCATGGGCGACAACATCTGGCTCGGCGACCGCGACGCGGTCCGCACGCCCATGCAGTGGACCCCGGACCGCAACGCGGGCTTCTCGTCGTCCGACCCGGGGCGGCTGTTCCTGCCGACCATCATGGACCCGGTCCACGGCTACCAGGTGACGAACGTCGAGGCGTCCATGGCCTCGCCCTCGTCCCTGCTGCACTGGACCCGCCGGATGATCGAGATCCGCAAGCAGAACCCCGCCTTCGGCCTCGGCACCTACACCGAACTGCCCTCCTCCAACCCCGCCGTCCTGGCCTTCCTGCGGGAGACCCCCTCGAACGGGGAGAACGAGGACGACCTGGTGCTGTGCGTCCACAACTTCTCCCGGTTCGCCCAGCCCACCGAACTCGATCTGAGCGCCTTCGGGGGACGCCACCCCGTCGAGCTGTTCGGCGGAGTCCGCTTCCCGGCGGTCGGGGACCTCCCGTACCTGCTGACTCTCGGGGGGCACGGCTTCTTCTGGTTCAGGCTCCGCAAGGACGCCGTTTAGGCCGCACCGGCCCCGATCCCCGGGCGGGGCGGTTTCCGCCGCCCCGCCCGGGGCACGCATCAGTAACACCCCGACTACCCGGGGAAAGGACGCGACGCCATGTCGGAAGCCGTCACACGCACCGTCACGAGTCCGCCAGGCCTTCTTGCGTCACTTGATCCACTGCTGCGGGACTGGCTGCCGCGGCAACGCTGGTTCGCGGGCAAGGGGCGTCCGATCACCGGATTCTCGCTGGTCGCGGCCACCGAACTGCTCCCGGCCGACGCCCGCGTCGGTCTCCACCACGTGCTGGTGCGCGCCCATCAGCAGCACACGCCGGCCGCCGGCCCGCCCGAGGAGCCCGGCGACTGCTACCAGCTCCTCATAGGCGCGCGCGAGGCGCTGCCGCCCCGGCTGGCGCCCGCGCTCATCGGGCATGTGACCGAGGGCCCGCTGGCCGGCCGTACCGCCTACGACGCCCTGTACGACACCCGGCCCGCCGAGGTGCTCCTGGAGGCGTTACGCACCGGGGCCCGCATCGGCGGGCTCCGTTTCGAGCGGGAGAGGGACCGGGAGATACGCACCGGTCTGGTGCCCCGGCTGATGACCGCCGAGCAGTCGAACTCGTCGGTCGTGTATGGAAATACGTTCATTCTCAAGGTGCTGCGCCGGATCGTTCCCGGCGTCAACCCCGATCTGGAGCTGCCGCTGGCGCTGGCCCGCGAGGGCTGCCCCAGGGTCCCGGCACCGGCGGGCTGGATGGTGGCGGACCTGGCCGGCCGGTCCTGGGTGCTGGGCGTGCTCCAGCCCTACGTGCAGGGCGCCGGCGACGGCTGGGAGCTGGCCCTGCGCGAACTGGCCAAGGGAGAGGACTTCGTCGCCGAGGCGCGGGCGCTCGGGCGGGCCACCGCCGAGGTGCACACCGCGCTGGCCCGCGCGCTGCCGACCGTCACCCTCGGCCAGGGCCAGCTGCGGCACCTCGCCGACGGCATGATCGGGCGGCTGGAGGAGGCCGCCCACGCGGTGCCCCTGCTGAGGCCGTACGCGCCCGCACTGCGCACGGCGTTCACCGCGCTGGGCGACCTGGCCGCCGAGGGCCGTACCTGGACCGCCCAGAGGGTCCACGGCGACCTGCACCTCGGCCAGTGCCTGCGCTCACCGTCCGGCCAGTGGTCGCTGATCGACTTCGAGGGAGAGCCCGCGAAACAGCTCGCCGAGCGGCGGATGCCACAGCCGCCGGTGCGGGACGTCGCCGGGATGCTGCGCTCCTTCGACTACGCCGCGCACTCGGTGGGCGCCCCGGTGCCGGGCTGGGCCGCTTCCTGCCGGGCCGCGTACTGCACCGGGTACGCGGAGGTCGCCGGCAGCGACCCGCGCACCGACCCGGTGATGCTCCGCGCCCACGAGACGGACAAGGCGGTCTACGAGGTCCTGTACGAGGCCCGGCACCGTCCCGACTGGCTGCCGGTGCCGCTGTCCGCGGTACGCCGCCTGTCCACGCCCGAACCGGCATGACGCCGGGTCCCGGACACCCCTCGACACCCCCTCTCGATCCCACGTCGCCCAGGAGGCTCCGCCCGTGACCCCCCGCCCCTCGTCCAGCGGTCCCGACCCGAAGAAGACGGGCGCCAAGAAACCGGCCGCGAAGAAGCCGGCCGCGAAGAAGGCCGCGGCCAGGAAGACGGTCGGGAAGAAGGCGGTCGCGAAGAAGCCGCCCGGCGAGAAGACACCCGACAAGAAGCCGGCCGCCGGGAAACCGGCCGCCAGGAAGGCGGTGAAGAGGGCGGCGCCGGCCGAGGTCGCCGTCGTCTCCCCCCGTCTGGACACCGGCGACCGGGAACGGCTGCTCGCCGGCACCCACCACGACCCGCACTCCGTACTCGGCGCCCACCCGGTGCCCGGCGGCGTCGCCTTCCGGATCTTCCGGCCGTACGCCCTGGCGGTGACCGTCCTGTGCGGGGAGCCGAGGGCCGAGCTGCACGACGACGGCGACGGGTTCTTCTCGGGCCTGCTGCCGCTGGGCGACGTCCCCTCCTACCGGCTCCGCGTGACGTACGAGGGGGCGGCCCAGGAGGTCGAGGACCCGTACCGCTTCCTGCCCACCCTGGGCGACCTGGACCTGCACCTGATCGGCGAGGGCCGGCACGAGCAGCTGTGGCAGGCGCTCGGCGCGCACCCGGTCACCCACGAGGGCGTCGCGGGCACCCGCTTCACGGTGTGGGCGCCGAACGCGCGCGGGGTCCGGGTCGCCGGCGGCTTCAACTTCTGGGACGGCACCGGCCACCCGATGCGGTCACTGGGCGGCACCGGGGTGTGGGAGCTGTTCCTGCCCGGCATCGGCGCGGGCGAGCTGTACAAGTTCGAGATCACCCGGCCCGACGGCTCGCGCACGTTCCGCGCGGACCCGATGGCCCGCCGTACGGAGGTGCCGCCCGCCACCTCCTCCGTCGTGCACGCCTCGGAGTACACCTGGGGCGACGAGGACTGGCTGGCCCGCCGCGCCGAAGCGCCCGCGCACGAGGCGCCGCTGTCGGTGTACGAGGTCCACCTGGCCTCCTGGCGGCCGGGGCTGACCTACCGTGAGCTGGCCGACCAGCTCCCGGCGTACGTGGCGGACCTCGGCTTCACGCACGTCGAACTCATGCCGGTCGCCGAGCACCCCTTCGGCGGCTCCTGGGGCTACCAGGTCACCGGCTTCTACGCGCCCACGGCCCGCCTCGGCGACCCCGACGACTTCAGGTACCTGGTCGACCGGCTGCACCAGGCCGGCATCGGTGTCCTGATGGACTGGGTGCCGGCGCACTTCCCGCGCGACGACTGGGCGCTGGCCGAGTTCGACGGCCGCCCGCTGTACGAGCACTCCGACCCGCTGCGGGCCGCGCACCCGGACTGGGGCACGCTGGAGTTCGACTTCGGGCGGCGGGAGGTGCGCAACTTCCTGGTGGCGAACGCCGTGTACTGGTGCGAGGAGTTCCACATCGACGGGCTGCGCGTCGACGCGGTCGCCTCGATGCTCTACCTGGACTACTCGCGCGAGCCGGGCCAGTGGACGCCGAACGAGCACGGCGGCCGGGAGAACCCGGACGCGGTGGCGTTCCTCCAGGAGATGAACGCGACGGTGTACCGGCGGGTGCCCGGTGTCGTGACCGTGGCCGAGGAGTCGACGGCCTGGGACGGCGTCACCCGCGCCACCCACCACAAGGGCCCCAGCGGCTTCGGCGGGCTCGGTTTCGGCCTGAAGTGGAACATGGGCTGGATGCACGACTCGCTGACGTACATGAGCCACGAGCCGGTGCACCGCAAGTACCACCACGGCGAGATGACCTTCTCCATGGTGTACGCGTACAGCGAGAACTACGTGCTGCCGATATCCCACGACGAGGTGGTGCACGGCAAGAAGTCGCTGGTCTCGAAGATGCCGGGCGACTGGTGGCAGCAGCGTGCGGGCGAGCGGGCGTACCTGGGCTTCATGTGGGCCCACCCCGGCAAGCAGCTGCTCTTCATGGGGCAGGAGTTCGCGCAGGGCGCGGAGTGGTCCGAGGCGCACGGCCCCGACTGGTGGCTGCTCGACCCGCGGTACGGGGCGGCGGCGGACCACCGGGGGGTGCTGGACCTGGTCCGCGACCTGAACACCGTCTACCGGGCCACGCCGGCGCTGTGGCAGCGCGACACCCACCCCTCCGGTTTCGCCTGGGTGGTCGGGGACGCGGCCGAGGACAACGTCCTCGCCTTCCTGCGGCTGGACGCCGACGGCACCCCGCTGCTCGCGGTGTCCAACTTCGCCCCGGTCGTCCGCGCCGACTACCGCCTCGGCGTCCCCGACGACGTACCCGCCTGGCACGAGGTGCTCAACACCGACGCCGCGCGGTACGGCGGCGGCGACGTGGGCAACCCGGACCCGGTCAAGCCGGAGCCGCAGGGGTGGCACGGCCGGCCGGCGAGCGTCCGGCTGACCCTGCCGCCCCTGGCGACGGTGTGGCTGCGTCCGGCCTGAGAACCGGCGCTCAGGACACGTCCACGAGTCCCTTCGGCAGCGGCTCGGTGTGCAGGACGCCGAGCCGCTGGGTGGCCCGGGTGAGAGCCACGTACAGGTCGCTGGTGCCGTAGCGGCCGGGCTCGACGACCAGGACGGAGTCGAACTCCAGGCCCTTGGACTGGCGCGGGTCGAGGAGGACGACGTTGCGCGTCAGGTCCGGCTCGGCGCCGGCCGTCACGCCGTCCAGCCGGGCCGCGAGGTCCCGGTGCAGCTCGCGCGGGGCGATGACGGCGAGGCGGCCCTCCTCGGGGGTCAGCTCCCGGGCGGCCTCGGCGACGGCGGCCGGGAGGTCGCCGGTGGCGCGGATCCAGGGCCGTACGCCCGTGGACCGCACCGAGCTCGGCGGATCGAACTCCGGGTCGCCGGCGCGGACCACGGCCGCCGCGACGTCCATGATCTCGGCCGGGGTGCGGTAGTTGACGCCCAGCCGGGTGTGCTCCCAGCGGTCCTCCACGTAGGGGGCGAGGATCTTCGACCAGGAGCCGACGCCCGCCGCCTCCGCGGTCTGCGCCGGGTCGCCGACCAGGGTCATCGAGCGGGTCGGGCAGCGGCGCATCAGCAGCCGCCACGCCATCGGGGACAGCTCCTGCGCCTCGTCCACGATGATGTGCCCGAAGGCCCAGGTACGGTCGGCCGCGGCGCGCTCGGCGGCGCTGCGGTGGTCGTCCTCCTCCTGGCGCTCGGCGAACCGCTCGGCGTCGATGATGTCGTGCGCCGACAGCACCTCCGCCTCCTCCTCGTCCTTGTCCTCGAACTCGTAGGTCCGGGACGCGTACGACACGTCCAGCACGCCCTGCGCGTAGGCGATCTGCGCCTCCCGCTCGCGTTCGGCGCGGGTGCGGGCGATCCGGTCGTCCTCGCCGAGCAGCTCGGCCGCCTCGTCCAGCAGGGGTACGTCGGCGACGGTCCAGTGCCGGGTGACCGGGCGGCGGACGGCGGCGGCGTCCTCGGCGGCCAGGAAGGCCTCGGGTGCGGCGAGGAGGTCGGCGACCAGGCGCTGGGGAGTCACCCGGGGCCAGAGCCGGTCGATGGCCGACCAGACCTCGGGGTTCTCGGCCAGTTCGTCGCGGATCTGGGTGATGTCGCTGGGGTCGAGGAGGTTGGAGCCGTCGTAGGGGTCGGTGCCGATGCGTTCGGCGACCATGTCGGTGAGGGTGTTGAGGATGTGGCCCTCGAAGTGCTCGCGGGCCGCGTTGTGCGGCAGCTTCGCGCCGCGGGTGCGCTCGCGGGCGACGCTCACCAGGTCGTCGTCCAGCATGAGGATCTCGCGGTCGTGCTCGATGGCGATGACCGGGTCGGGCAGTGCCTGCCGGTCGCGTACCGCCTCGGCGAGGACGTCGGCCATGTCGGCGCGGCCCTTCACCGCGGCCGCCTCGGGCGTGTCCGCCGCCGTGGCCCTCACGCCGGGGAACAGCTCGCCGACGGTGGACAGGAGCACGCCGGTCTCGCCCAGGGAGGGCAGTACCTCGCCGATGTAGCCGAGGAAGGCCGGGTTGGGGCCGACGATGAGGACGGCGCGCTTGGCGAGCAACTCGCGGTGCTCGTAGAGCAGGTAGGCGGCGCGGTGCAGGGCGACGGCGGTCTTGCCGGTGCCGGGGCCGCCCTCGACGACCAGGACGCCGCGGTGCGGGGCGCGGATGATGCGGTCCTGGTCGGCCTGGATGGTCTGCACGATGTCGCCCATGCGGCCGGTACGCGCGGAGTTCAGCGCGGCGAGCAGCACGGCGTCGCCGGACGGGTCCTCGTGGCCGGTCCGCGTCTCGTCGCCGAGGTCGAGGATCTCGTCGTGCAGCGCGGTGACCGTGCGGCCCTCGCTCGCGATGTGCCGGCGGCGGCGCAGACCCATCGGGGTGTGGCCGGTGGCCAGGTAGAAGGGGCGGGCGACGTCGGCCCGCCAGTCGATCAGGACCGGGGTGCGTTCGGCGTCGTCGGCACGGAGACCGATGCGGCCGATGTGGTGGCCGACGCCGGAGGTGAGGTCGATCCGGCCGAAGCAGAGGGAGCCGTCCACCGCGTTGAGCGCGGCGAGCAGCCCGGAGCGCTCGGAGACCAGGATGTCCCGCTCCAGCCGGGCCTGCTGGGGCGTGTTGCCCTGCGCGAGCGCCTGGGTGACCGAGACCTCGGTGTCACCGCGCAGCGCGTCCACGCGTGCGTAGAGTCCGTCGATGAATTGCTGCTCGTGCCGCAATTCATCGTCCGGAAATTCGGTGTTTGACAATTCCACTCCCGCCCGAATATACTGTGCCCATGAACTTCTTCGTGCCTTCACCCTGCTGAAGTCACGAATCAACGAATATACGCAAAGAAATCCCCCGAGCGCAATTGCTCGGGGGATTTCTTGCTGTCACCCGTTGCCCACCGGCCGGCTACAGCACGTCCGACAGCTCCTCCAGCAGCCGCCGCTTGGGCCGGGAGCCCACCATGGACTTCACCGGCTCACCTCCGCGGAACACCACGAAGGTCGGCATGGACAGCACCTTGTACGCGTTGGTGGTCGCCGGGTTCTGGTCGACGTTCAGCTGCACCACCCGGAGCCGGTCCCCCTCCTCCTCGGCGAGGGCGCTGAGTACCGGAGCCATCTGCCGGCACGGCGGGCACCAGTCCGCGGTGAACTCCACCAGCACCGGCAGCTCACTGCCCAGCACCTGAGCGGCGAACTCCGCGTCCGTCACCTCGGCCACCCCACTGCTCCTCATGCGTGTCCTCCCAGTTCGCACTTGGGCTCCGGACCCCCCGGAACCGCCGCCTCGGCCCGCGCCAGCTGCGCACCGACCTGCGCCCGCACCGACGTGAGCTCCTCGATCAGCGCGTCCAGCTCCGCCAGCTTGCTCCGGTAGACCATGAGGGAGGCCGGGCACGCGTCACCCTCGGGATGCCCGGCACGCAGGCACTCCACGAACGGACGGGTCTCCTCCAGGTCGAACCCGAAGTCCTGGAGCGTCCTGATCTGCCGCAGGAGCTTCAGGTCGTCCTCGTCGTACGTCCGGTATCCGTTGCCGGTGCGCCGCGCGGACAACAGCCCCCGCGACTCGTAGTACCGCAGCGTCCGCGTCGTGGTACCGGCCCGCGCGGCCAGCTCGCCGATTCGCATGGGAACGAACGTAAGCCTTGACCCGGACGTCAAGGCAAGGAGAACAAGGAGAACGGCAAGAACCCCGCGCGAAGAGCGCGGGGTTCTCGGGGCCGGGCGGCCGAGCAACGGGGGGAGCACCTCGGCCGCCCGGAGTGTGCGGGGGCGTCGCGCGGGCCTCAGGCCCTGGCGAGCTCCTTCTCGCCGCCCTGCTCGGGGACCTCCGGGGTGCCGTCACCGACGTGGTCGTCCAGGAGCGTCTTCTCGTCGAACGGGGCCCGCCCGGCGAGCACCTCGTCCACCCGGCCCTTGTCGATCTCCTTGGTCCAGGTACCGATCAGGACGGTGGCGACGGCGTTGCCCGCGAAGTTGGTGAGGGCGCGGGCCTCGCTCATGAAGCGGTCGATGCCGACGATGAGGCCGATGCCGTCCACCAGGGCGGGCTTGTGCGACTGCAGACCGCCGGCCAGCGTGGCGAGTCCGGCACCGGAGACACCGGCCGCGCCCTTCGAGGCCACCAGCAGGAAGAGCAGCAGCGTGATCTGCTCGCCGATCGCCATCGGCGTACCCATGGAGTCGGCGATGAACAGCGAGGCCATGGTCATGTAGATCATGGTGCCGTCGAGGTTGAACGAGTAGCCGGTCGGGACGGTGATGCCGACCACCGGCTTGCTGACGCCCAGGTGCTCCATCTTCGCGATGAGGCGCGGCAGCGCCGACTCCGACGAGGAGGTGGACAGGATCAGCAGGAACTCGCGGCCCAGGTACTTGAAGAGCGAGAAGGCGTTGACGCCGGCGACGAGGCGCAGCATCGCGCCCAGCACCAGGAAGACGAACAGGAAGCAGGTGACGTAGAAGCCGAGCATCAGCACGGCCAGGCTCTTGAGCGCGTCCACGCCGGCCGAGCCGGTGACCGCGGCGATGGCGCCGAACGCACCGATCGGAGCGACCCACATGATCATCGCCAGGACGCGGAAGACCAGCCGCTGGATGTGCTCGATACCGCGCAGGACGGGCTGCCCGGCGGAGCCCATGGCCTGCAGGGCGAAGCCGCAGAGCAGGGCGACCAGCAGGGTCTGCAGGACCTCGCCCGCGGTGAACGCGGAGACGATCGTGGTCGGGATGATGCCCATCAGGAACTCGACGGTGCCCTTGGCCTCCGCGTCGACCTGCGCCTGACCGGTCTCCTTGACGGCGTCGGTGACCGCGAGGCCCGTGCCCGGGTCCAGGATGTTGCCGACGACCAGGCCGATGGCGAGGGCCACCAGCGACATCACGAGGAAGTAGACCAGGGCGATACCGCCGACCGCGCCGACCTTGGCGGCCTTGCGCACCGAACCGATACCCAACACGATCGTGCAGAAGATGATCGGCGAGATCATCATCTTGATCAGGTTCACGAAGCCGGTGCCCAGCGGCTTCAGCTCGGTCGCGAAGTCGGGGGCGGCCAGACCGACGGTGATACCGAGGACGACCGCGATGATCACCGCGATGTAGAGATAGTGCGTGCGGTCCCGCTTGGCTTTGGGTGCGGCAGGTGCCGTAGCGGCTTCGCTGGTCACGGCGGCCCTCCTTGACGACGTCATCGGCATCACCGGCGTGCGGCTCACGTCCGGGGGTTTGTATCGGGGATCTGGCGACTATCTCCCGTGTTGTGAGCGCGGTCACCCTTGCGTTCATTTAGTTCACAATCAAGCCACGAGGGAGACTGGCGGCATGCACCTCCGCGTCCCGAGACCCCGTAGCCTGGCCGGTCAGCTCTTCGCCATGCAGGCGGTGCTGATAGCGGTCGTGGTCGCCGGTTACGCGCTGTTCACGTACGTCAGCGACCGGCAGCAGGCACAGGAGGCGGCCGGGCGGCAGGCCAGGTCGGTGGCGCTGGCGATCGCCGACTCGCCGTCGGTGCCGGAGGCGATCCGCACGCCCGACCCGACGGCGCGGCTCCAGCCGTACGCGGTGCGGGTCATGCGGGACACCGACGTGGACTTCGTGACGATCATGGATACGGAGGGCATCCGCTGGACCCACCCGGACCCGAGCCAAATCGGCCATCCCTTCCGCGGCCACATCGAGCGCGCGCAGCGGGGCGAGACCCTCACCGAGACCTACACGGGCACGCTCGGACCGTCGGTGCGGGCGGTGACCCCCGTGGCGGACGCCGGTCGGGTCGTCGGCCTGGTCAGCGCCGGGATCAAGGTCGAGGAGATCAGCAAGCGGGCGCAGGAGCAGCTGACGGCGCTGCTCGGGGTGGCGGCCGGCGCGCTGCTGCTCGGCGCGGTCGGCACGTACGTGATCAACGCGCGGCTGCGGCGGCACACGCACGGTATGAACGCGGACGAGCTGAGCCGGATGCACGACTACCATCAGGCGGCGCTGCACGCGGTGCGGGAGGGGCTGCTGATGCTGGACGGGCAGTACCGTGTCGCGTTGATCAACGACGGCGGACGGGAGCTGCTCGGGGTGAGCGGCGACGTGGTGGGCGCCTCGGTCGTCGACCTGGGGCTGCCGGCGCAGCTGACGGGGGCGCTGCTGGCCTCGGAGCCACGGGTGGACGAGGTGCATCTGGCGGCCGACCGGGTCCTGGTGGTGAACACCTCGCCGGTCTCCGGCGGGGAGCACCGGGGCACGGTGGTGACGCTGCGCGACGTGACCGAGCTGCGGTCGCTGACGGGCGAGCTGAACTCGGAGCGGGGTTTCTCCCGGGCGCTGCGCTCGCAGGCGCACGAGGCGGCCAACCGGCTGCACACGGTCGTCTCGCTGATCGAGCTGGGGCGCGAGGCGGAGGCCGTGGACTTCGCGACGGCCGAACTGGAACTGGCGCAGGCGCTCACCGACCAGGTGGTGGCGGCGGTCGGCGAGCCGGTGCTGGCCGCGCTGCTGCTGGGCAAGACGGCGCAGGCCAACGAGCGGGGAGTGGAGCTGGTGGTGTCGCAGGACAGCCGACTGGACGACGGGCTGCTGCCGCCGTCCCTGCCCGCCCGGGACCTGGTGACGATCCTGGGCAACCTGGTCGACAACGCGGTGGACGCGGCGCAGGACGGGGTGCCCTCACGGGTGACGGTCGCGGCGTACACGGGGGCGGCGCCGGACGGCGGCCCGGAGCTGGTGCTGCGGGTGTCGGACACCGGCGCCGGGGTCGACCCCGCCCATGCCGACCTGGTCTTCCAGCGGGGCTACTCGACCAAGCCGGCCGGTGAGGGCGGACGGGGCCTGGGGCTGGCGCTGGTGCGGCAGGCGGTGCGGCGGCACGGCGGCACCCTGACCGTGGCGGAGGCCGAGGGCGGCGGCGCCCGCTTCGAGGCCCGGCTTCCGCTGTCCGACGGCGGGGGCCGGCGTGCGCCCTCCGGCGCCGGGGACCGCGCACCGGCGCCGGGCGCCCTGACGGGCGGAGCGATACCGGGGGGCGAGGCATGAACGCCGGGCAGCCGTACCGCCCCGTCCATCCGGTCCGCCCGGCCCTCCGGGTCCATCCGGTCCGCCCGGGCCACCCCGTCCACCCGGTCATCCCGGCCCGCCCGGTCCGTCCCCGCCGGCGGCCCCGGTCCACGTCCGCGCCCGGGGCCCCGGCTCTCAGACCGGCCCCCGGAGGCGCCGTATGACCGCCGCCCCGCAGCCCATCCGTGTCCTGGTCGTCGAGGACGACCCCGTCGCCGCGGACGCGCACGTGATGTACGTCGGCCGTGTGCCGGGGTTCACGGCCGTCGGCAAGGCGCACACCGGAGCTGAGGCACGGCGCATGCTGGACCGTACGCCGGTGGACCTGCTCCTGCTCGACCTGCATCTGCCGGACGTACACGGACTGCAGCTGGCCCGTTCGCTGCGGGCGGCGGGGCACCACGCCGACGTGATCGCGGTGACGTCGGCGCGGGACCTGGCGGTCGTGCGGGAGGGGGTGTCGCTGGGCGTCGTGCAGTACGTGCTGAAGCCGTTCACCTTCGCCACCCTGCGGGACCGCCTCGTCCGGTACGCCGAGTTCCGGGGCGCCGCCGGGGAGGCCAGCGGCCAGGACGAGGTCGACCGAGCGCTGGCCACGCTGCGGGCCCCCGGCCCGGCCGCCCTGCCGAAGGGACTGAGCGCGCCGACGCTGGAACGGGTGACGGGCGCGCTGCGGGGGGCGGACGAGGGACTCACGGCGGCGGGGGTGGCCGAGACCGTCGGTATCTCGCGGATCACCGCCCGGCGCTACCTGGAACACCTGGTGGACGCGGGGCGGGCGGGGCGACGCCCGCTGTACGGGCAGGTGGGGCGGCCGGAGCTGGTTTATCGGTGGGTCCGGGGGGTGGAGAAGGGGCGGTAGGACACTCGATGGCTGTCTTCGCCTTCTCCGGCTCGGCCAGGATGACGGATCCGGCCTGTCGGCCGGTCAGATGCCGTAGTGGACTTGCCCCGCCTCTATACAGGCCATCTCGCCGGTGGCCAGGGCTTGGAGGCCAACCAGGATGCGAGTCCGCGCAGGCGGCCAAACCTGATCGATCACCTGAAGGGTGAGCATGACGCGTATGGTGGCGCGCGGGTCACGGTAGGAGAGGTCCATCACCGCCTCGCGGGTGATCGGCGCTGCCGCCAGGACATGTGTGACGACCTTCCGGCGCCGCATCTGCACCCAGTCCACCGCAACGCGCCGCAGCAGCCGCAACTCATCGGGTGGGCCGGAGAGGATCTCATGTGCGGCACGCTCCGGCGTCTGCCCGTCGTACACGGCCCCGACCGGCAGCACGATGGACCCGCGGAGGTCGGCCACGGCAAGGCAGTCGGCGCCGACCGGGACCAGGAGCACGACGCCGACCACCGGCGGTCGCCAGTTCTCATATGTCGCGTGAGGCCGGTGCGCCCTTGTCACAGCGGCGGCCGGCATCAGGCCGGACCACCCTGGGCGGCCGCCACGATCTCTTTCAGGTGGCGGGGCCGGCTGGTGCTGGGGATGGGCGTGATGTGAGGGGCCCCCGGTTCAGGAGCCAGGCCAGGGGCTTGTGTGGCCCGTGCCTGCGTGCCAGGTCACCGGCGCCCAGCGGCCGGTAGGCCACGTACGGAATTCCGGCGTCTTGGCAGAACTCCACGGCGGGGTCGAAGCAGTCGGTGGTGTTGAGGACGTTCTGCACCGCGGCGACGGGCTGATCCTTGTTGACCCTGCGGATGTCCTCGGGCGTGACCTTCGAAAGGCCGATGTGCCCGATCTTTCCTTCCTCCTTCATGGCCTGGAGAACGGCGATCTGATCGTCCGGCGCCACCTCAGGGTCGATGCGGTGCAGGTAGCACAGCTCCAGCCGTTCGACCTTCAAGCGGCGAAGGCTCGCCTCGACGGCTGCCCGCAGGAAGACCGGGTTACCCAGCGGCTTCCACTGTCCCGGAGCGGGGCGGATCATGCCGACCTTGGTGGCGATCAGGATGTGTTCCGGGTACGGGTAGAGCGCGTCGCGGATCAGGTGCTCGACAGTGTGCGGACCGTACGCGTCGGCGGTGTCGATGTGGCTTATGCCGTACGTGTGAACCGCCTGGCGGAGCACACCAAGCGCCAGCTCTCGGTCCGCGGGATCGCCCCAGATGCCGGGCCCGGTCAGTCGCATGGTGCCGAACCCGAGCCGCGACACGCTCTTCCCTGCGATGGTGATGGTGCCCGAGGGCGGTGCGAAGGTCATACGGGCTCCTCCTTCAGGCAACGCTGGACGGCGACTTCCACGGCGTGGGTCTGGCTGTCGGTAGCGCTGGTCACCCGCTGGTGGGGAATGGCGCCGTCGGCCAGGAGAAGGTGCGCGTGCTGGTCGACGAGACGCCGGAAACCGCGGTCGTAGTCGTCGTGGCTGATGTCGACGGCCATGCTCTCGTCGAGCACGGTGGCGAACAGCAGGTCGTGCTTGGGGAGCTGTGTGCCGGCGAGAGTCAGGAGGCGTTCCCGTTCGAGACGAGGCGGGTTTTCGGCTCGGAACGCCATCGCGGCCTGGAAGTAGGCGATGGCGTCGTGCGCGGCGCGGTCGATGAGGATGACCTCAGCACCCTGAGCGGCAGCGCTGACTTCGTCCAGGATGCCTTGAGCGATGATCCACTCGGTGGATTGGGCGGTGTGATGCTGCATCTTGGGCAGGCCGACTGCGGCGGCACGTTTGCCGAGCCGTCCGGTGCGCGCCACGGCGAGGCCGTGGCTGCGCAGTTCCATCTCTATGCGCTTCAGGAGTGTCGTCTTGCCCGTGGAGTGGGTGCCGAGCACGGCGATCCGGATGGGCTGGGAGGAGGTCACCACAGGGTGGGGTCCCTTTCTGGTTCGGGGGCGCCAGGCAGGCCGGGCGGTACAGCCGCGGCGATCATCTGGTCCCAGGTATCGAAGCGGGAGGCCATGGCGGTGAGGAGCCGCGCCGTGGCGAAGGCGTCGAACGCCGCCCGGTGCCGGGCGCCGGGGGCCTCGCTCAGGTCGGGCTGCACGTGCTCGATGAGGGCATCGAGGCTGTACTTGCCCAGGTCCGGGTAGCTGGCCTTGGCCAGCCGGAGGGTGTCCAGCACGCCGGCAGGCTGCCAACCGGACAGGTGCGCGCCCAGCACGCGGTAGTCGGTGTGAGCGTTGTGCGCGCAGATCCACGCAGCGCCCAGGAAGGCGCGCACCTGGTCCGCGACTTCTGTCCATCTCGGCTGCTTGGCCAAGGCGTCGTTGGTCAGCCCGTGCACGCGGGTCGCGAAGGGGGTGACGGGGCGGTTCGGGCGGGTCAGCCACCAGCCCGCGGTGCTCTTGTCCGGGCGGCCGTCCCGGACGGGCAGCGCGGCGACCTCCACCAGATCGGGAGGGCTGGTGCCGTTGCCTTCGACGTCGACGACGAGCAACGCGGGCCAGGTGGCGAAGTTCATGGCGTGTCGGGTCCGTCCTCCGCCTCCCAGCCGATGGACGCCCGGCCGTGCTGGCGGTAGTGATGGGGCTTGGTCCGGTCGTGGCACTGGAAGCCGAAGCCGTGCTGCAAGAAGTAGCGGGGCGGCTCGTCCAGTCCCTCCACGACGATGGCACGGTCGTTGACCTCAACGGCGCCGACCGCCCCGAGGGCGCGCGCCTCGCGGGTGATGTCCGCCAAGTCCGGCTTGGACCATCCCCTCTTGCACAAGTCGACCTGCTCGGGTGGGCAGATGTCGCACAGCTCCCGCACCCCGTAGTGGCCGTTGTAGTCGGCCTCGCCCCAGGCGTAGGCGACTCCGCAGCTCGTCTTACGGAACAGCGTCCCCCAAGGCGCCCCGCCGGGGACCTTCCCCAAGTCGAAGGCAGCCAGGATGCGCCGCTCTGCCTGCTCCGGCATGATCTTTCGCCGGGCTGTGTCCTCGTACGGTTGCGGCAGGGCGAGATCTTTGTAGTACGCCTTGATCTCGTCGCGGAAGAAGAGGCCGGTGAACACGGTGGCGTGCGCGTACAGGGACAGCTCACGAGCGTGCTCGATGTGCTCGTCGGAGTCGTTGAGGCCCGGCACGATCGGCCGCCAGTACAGGACGGTCCGGTAGTTGTCGGCATTTTCGTGAAGCATGCGCAGGCTGTCGGCGGCGTACCTGGAGTTCACGGGCTCGATCTTCGGGTGGTCGATGCCGGAGTGGGTGACCAGGACCGTCAGCCGCAGATTGCGGAAGGAGTTCAGGACCGCGCAGTCTTCGGCACTCACCCGCCACCGGGTGATGACGAGGACGTGGTTGGTCAGACCACGGTCGTCGAGGTCCCGCAGCACCGCGAACAGGTGCGGCTTGACCACCGGCAGCATGGAGTCCGTGGCCCGGTTGAACAACTGGATCGGCGTCTTGTGGGGCCGGAAGTACGGATGGGTGACCAGCCGGTCGACGGCGGCTTCGTCGCTCATGAGGCGCCACGGGGTCTTCATCTCGAAGTTGTCGAACAGGTGGCGCACGCAGTACCCGCACTCCAGCGGGCAGCCGACGATGTGGTTCAGCGACAGGCCCGACTTGCGGTACTCGATCACGTCGGCGAGTTCGGGTTTGAGGCTGCTGATCTGTTCATGACTCAGCAGGGGCAGCAGACGGCGCGCTACGGGGAGAGCAGTCACGGTGCCTCCAAGGCTCGGGACGGTCAGCGGTCGGCGGGCGCGGGCTGGAGCGGTACGCCGGGCGGCGAAGTGAGCAGCAGGCGACTGCGGGCGCCGAACCAGGTTCCAAAGTCGCGGCGGGCGGCGTCCGCGTCGTCGGAGGTATGCACGAGGTTGTGCACCAGGCGCTTCTGTTCGAGGGCTGCTTCGAGGCTGTCGTTTCCGAGATCGCCGCGGATGGTGCCGACGGCGGCCCGGGTGGGGTCGAAATGCCCGATGAGCCGGCGCAGGCGGGCGTGGATGCCCGGTTCGCCGTACGCGAGGGCGACGGTTACCTGCTTGCCCGCGTATGTGTCGTCCAGGCACGCGGGAATGTCCCGGTCGGGGAACCAGTCGGCATCCACGAGAAGGTCCCAGTAGTGCACGTGCGCCTGCCACGGTTGCACGGTGACGTCGACCCGGTTGGCAATGGTGGCACCGGCGGCCGCAACACGGCCGAGCACCTCATCGGCCAAGCCGCGCGCTACGGCGTCCGGCTTGCACAGGACGACCGAGCAGCGGTTGAAGTCGGTGATCTGTAGCCGGCGGCCCGGCCCGTACCAGGTTCCGTACTCCCGGCGGGCGCCGGCGGGGTCGTCGGAGGTGTGGACCAGATTCCGCACGAGGCGGTTCTCGGCCCTCGCGACGGCGAGACTGTCCTGACCGAGGTCACCGCGAATCGTGCCGGCCGTGGCGCGGGCCGGGTCAGTGTGGCCGATGAGCTGGCGCAGGCGTGCGTGGATGCCGGGCCCGCCGTGTGCCAGGGCCACGGTGACGGGCTGTCCCGAGTAGGCGGCGTCGATGTAGGCGGGCAGGTCGCGCAGGTCGAGACGGCCGGTGTCGGCGAGCATGTCCCGGTAGGCGACGTGCGCCTGCCACGGCTCAGCGACCACGTCCATCCGGCTCGTCAAGGCGATGCCGGCGGACGAGATCCTCTCCAGGACGCGGGAGACCAGGCCGCGTGTCACAGCATCCGGCTTGCACAGCACGACCGCCCAGCGGTCGAACCCCACACCCAGCACCACATCGCCGCTCACCGGCTTCCCCGCGCTCACCGACCGCCCCCTGCGGCGGACGCGGCACAGACGGGCCACTTGTGTTCCATGAGCCAGCGCAGACCCGGGTCGAGCGCTGCCAGGAGAGCGGAGTCGACGGCGCCACTCCGGCCGTGCTGGAGCTGGCGGTACAGCTCGAACAGCATGACGACCTGCTGCCAGTACGGTTCCAGGCCGAGGCTCTGGATGTGCTTGGCGCTGTAGCGCATCTGGTTCGTGCGCAGCGCCTCCTCGTGCTCCAGAACGTCTTTGATGGTGCCCGAAGTGGTGCCCTTCGGCATCGGCGGGAACAGGAACGTGGTC
The DNA here is from genome assembly GCF_044331465.1 of Streptomyces sp. NPDC017225. Lineage (NCBI taxonomy): Bacteria > Bacillati > Actinomycetota > Actinomycetes > Kitasatosporales > Streptomycetaceae > Streptomyces > Streptomyces sp. NPDC017225. Next base: position 122,621 of record NZ_JBIRNE010000022.1, read on the forward strand.
GGCGCGTGCCGTGTGGCGGCCTCGTTGATGACGCGGTGGACGCGTTCCGCATTGGTGTCGTTGACGTGCGCGGAACCGATGACATGGGTGTACGTGCCGAGTTGGAGGCCGAGTCGGACGGCCGCGTACTCCTGGATCATCGTGAAGGAGAACACGTCGGACAGCAGACCGCAGTCGAGGTCGTTGGCGCGCATGTTGCACACCATGTGCAGGCGGCCCTCGCGGGAGAGGATATGCAGACCGCTCAGACATGCGACGTCCGGATTGGTGCGGTCGGCCAGCTCTTTCGCCGAGAACACGGGCAGGTAGCCTCGCTTGCTGTCCGGCTCCTTCCGCAGGAGCTCCACGACCCGGTCGAACGGCGACTGCTCACCACCGTCGTCGGCGTTGAAGAGCCTGTACCCATAGGCGGACCCGCCGAGGCTGACACCATCGACGCTGCTCGTTCGCATGGACGGCGCGTAATAACTGATCATCTCCAGATCGCGGCGGCCGGCGAGGTACCAGAGTGCTTCGGCGAACTGAAAGACCGGGTTGACCCTCCGTTCGGCCAGGTACGGCAGACGCTGCCTCGGGTCGGTCAGCCGGAAGCTGACGCCGATCACCTCACGGGCCGCGTTGCCGCGGGCGTCGATGTGTTGCTCGGGCTCCTTGGTCGCCAGCTGTAACAGGGCGACGTAGGCGCCTTCGATGCTGCGGAAAGCCGGTGCTGTGAGCAAGGCACTCTCCAGGTCGGGAAATGGATGGTTGGACCACCAGGCGAAGCGCCGGGCGCTGGGCCGGGGCTGCCGCAGCAGGAGGCCGATTGCCGGGGCAGGCCCGGCAGCGCGCATCATGCGCGCATCAGGGCGCCACCGGTGGAGTCGGTCTCGACTGCCATCACGACGCCCCCGTGGGGACACGGAAGGCGCACCACGTCGTCCTGCCGTCGTCGCTGACCCCCCAGTCCGGTGCGAGGACGGCGACGAGAAACAGGCCACGGCCGGATTCGTCGTTGTCCTCGGCGGTACGCAGTTCGGCCAGGGAGGAGCTCCCGTCGGTCACCTCGATGCGTAGTTCGCCGGAGCAGTACCGGACTCGCAGCCCGATGTCTCCGCAACCGTGCTGGATGCCGTTGGTGACCAGTTCGGAGACTGCGAGCACGGCGTTGTCGGCCGGCGTGCCGCGCACATTGCACAGCCGCAGGAAGGCCGCCGTGAGCCGGCGCATCCGGCCGACGGCGGCCTTGTCCGGGGCGAAGGCCACCTCGAAAGCACGAGGGTTTGGGATCTGTGGCTCGACAGCGAACGGTGTGGTGGACGCGCGAGCCATCACCTGAGGCTCCGGGTCAATCCAGTCGCGCCCGCTGTGTCGGGCGGTGGTGCTCTGACGCATGGCTGGCCTCGGCTCGTCAGGGGTGGTGGGGATGCGTAGTCCGAGTCCAGAGAGCTCCTGGGCGGGTCTTCCCCGGACCCGGACATCGCAGTTGGATTGCGTGCCGCGCAGCCCCTCTGCGGACAGTGGTCTGCGATCGGCTCGCTGAACTACCGTGCTGCATGTGCGATTTACTATGCAAGGCCATTCGCAAGAGCTCTAGAATTGACACATGCCCAAGCACCGGCAAGGGGTTACTCAAGGGCCTGCACGCGGTGGCACACTCAAGAGCACGACCCGCAACGGTGCCGGGCACAGGGCACGTTGAGCACCAACAGGGTTGGGGAAAGGGTTACGCAGTGGCAGCAAAGCGCGGAGCGACCTTCCGACGCAGGGAACTGGGCAAGGAGTTGCGCAAGCTCCGGGACAAGAGAGGCGAGACCCTTCAAGAGGTGGCGAGGGCGCTTGGCTTCTCGTACACGAAACTCGCGCGCGTGGAGATCGGCGAGAACGACCTGCCGCGGGTGAGTGACCTCGAGACCCTGATCGACCATCTGGCCCCCGACTTGCCGAAGGAAGACCTGGAGACGCTGCTACAGCTGCACAGGGAGTCCCTGAGCAAGGAGCCGTGGACGCCGTACAAGGCGTACATGCCGTCGAAGATGCCGACGTACCGCGGTCTGGAGCAGGACGCCACCGTCATGCGCGCCTGGCAGCCGGCCTTCGTGTTCGGACTGTTCCAGACAGAGGGCTACGCGCGAGCGCTGTACCAGATCGCCAAGCCGGTCGAGGAGACGACGACCGAGTACGTCGAACAGAACGTCCGGCTGAGACTGGAGCGGAAGGAACTGATCACCCGCTCGGAGGATCCGCTGAAGCTCCGCGTCATCATGGACGAGACGGCCGTCCGTCGGACGGTGGGCGGCCCCGAGGTGATGCTGCCCCAGTACAAGGAGATCGCGGAGCTGGGGGAACTGGACAACGTGACCATCCAGGTCCTGCCCCACGATGTCGTCACCTACCGCTCGGAAAACAACTTCATCCTGCTGGACTTCTCCGAGAACCTTGCCCCTGTCGTACAGGTGGACATGTCGAACACCATCTCTGTGACGGACGAGCGTCTGGAGGTCCAGCGGAACGTCCGCCGGTTCGACGCCATGCGCGACAGCGCCCTACCTCCGGCGCGAACGGCCGGGTTCCTGCAACAACTAGCACGAGAGTGGGCATAGCCATCAATACCAACACCGCACCCTCAGACGTAGCGCCCGAGTCCGCCTGGTTCAAGTCGTCGTACAGCAACGACACCGGCGGAGCATGCGTTGAGATCGCGAATCTGGCCAGTCAGGTCGGCATCCGCGACTCCAAGGACAAGGCCGGCCCCGCCCTCGTGGTACCAGCCGCCGCCTGGTCCTCGTTCGTCGGCGCCGTGAGCTCGCACCGCGAGCTGAGGCCCTGACCTCCGCTCACGACAGTGGACCGCTTCCCCCGCGCCATATCCGGGGGAAGCGAACCGCTCCCGTGCAGTAACGCCCATGGGGTGACCGGGTCCGTCCGATCGAGGAACGGCCAGCCGTACGTTCGTACGATCCGTATCGCTGGTTGAACACCCGGTAGTCAAGGCCTCCCCCGGCCCCCTACGGTGTGGCGCGTGCGCCGACCCTCACCCCACCCGAACCAGTCGGGACCCCCGTTCAACGCCCTCGCCGCCCGCCGGCTCCGTGCCGCCCTGAACATGGGGCCCGAGCACGTCGCCCACGGCATGCGGGTCTCCTACGGGCTGCCGTACGTCACCCCGGACCTCGTCGCCGCCTGGGAGCGGGGGGTCGCCTCGCCCGGGACCGCGGAGCTCACGGCCCTCGCGGGGGTGCTGTGGTGCTCGCCGGGCGAGCTGATCGGCCGGCCGCAGACCCTGCGCGAGCACCGCGTCGCCCGCGGTCTGGCACCGGAGGACGTGGCCCGTGCCGTCGGGGTCGCGCTCCCGGCCTATCTGCGGATGGAGGAGACGGAGGGCTGGCGCGGCACCGACCGCCAGTCGTCCGCGCTCGCCGACGTGCTCGCCCTCGCGCTGCCCGACTTCGTGACCGTCACGGGGCGCGAGGAGAAGCTCGCCGGCCTGCTGTCGAGCGCGGTGACCACCCGCTGGCAGGGATATGTGCGCCAGGTCGCCAAGGTGGCGCCGCTGGACCGGCGAGTGCTGGAGAACGTCCTCCAGGTACTGCACCAGGACTATCAGGGGCACATGGCCGCCACCCTCCGGTGGGGTGGCGGCGGCCCCGACGCGAGCGCCCAGGGCCACGACTTCCTCGACCGGATCGTGGAGCACTTCTGGGCGGCGGTCGAGAGGCACCCCTAGCTAGTGCTCTGACCGCATAGGTTCGCCGGGGTGACGGTCGTGGCGGTTAGATGTGGGGTGACGTCCGTTTCGACCGTTGGAGGCGCGGTGGCCGAGCCTGTCCGTGTGCGCAGACTGACCGACCAGGAGGGGCAGAGGTTGCAGCAGATCGTGCGCCGGGGCAGTGCCAACTCGGTGCGCTACCAGCGGGCGATAATGCTGCTGGCCTCGGCCGGTGGGAACCGCGCGCCAGTGATTGCCCAGCTGGTGCAGGCCGACGAGGACACCGTCCGAGATGTGATCCACCGCTTCAACGAGATCGGCCTGGCCTGCCTGGACCCTCGATGGGCGGGAGGCCGTCCCCGCCGACTCAGCCCTGACGACGAGAACTTCGTCGTCCAGGCGGCCACCACCCGCCCCACCAAACTCGGCCAGCCCTTCACCTGCTGGTCACTGCGCAAACTCGTCGCCTACCTGCGGAGAGTCCACGACCGAGTGATCCGCATCGGCCGTGAGACGTTACGCGGCCTGCTCGCCCGCCGCGGGGTCACCTTCCAGCGCACCAAGACCTGGAAGGAATCCCCCGACCCGGACCGTGAGGCGAAGCTGGACCGGATCGAGGAGCTCCTTGACCGCTTCTCCGACCGGGTGTTCGCCTTCGACGAGTTCGGACCGCTCGGAATCCGGCCCACCGCGGGCTCGGGCTGGGCCGAACGCAAACATCCCGACCGGGTGCCGGCCACCTACCACCGCACGCACGGGGTGCGCTACTTCCACGGCTGCTACTCGATCGGCGACGACACTCTGTGGGGCGTCAACCACCGTAGAAAAGGGTCCGCGAACACGCTGGCCGCTCTGAAGTCGATCCGAGCCGCTCGCCCGGACGGTGCACCGATCTACGTCATCCTGGACAACCTGTCCGCCCACAAAGGCACCGGCCTCCGCCATTGGGCGAAGAAGAACAAGGTCGAGTTGTGCTTCACCCCGACCTACGCCTCGTGGGCCAACCCCATCGAAGCCCACTTCGGGCCGTTGCGACAATTCACGATCGCCAACTCGAACTACCCCAACCACACCGTGCAGACCCGGGCGTTGCACGCCTACCTGAGGTGGCGCAACGCCAACACTCGACACCGCGACGTCCTGGCCGCCGAACGCAAGGAACGCGCCCGCATCCGCAGCGAGAAGGGCATCCGCTGGGGCGGACGCCCCCGAGTACGCGCAGCCTGACACCACCCGGCGGCCAGTGGGCTTCTTCGACCTGGCCTCCGATCAGGTGACGGCCCTCAAAGCGCAACGAGCGAGGCCCCCGGGCTGTTGATCGAGAAGTTCAGTAGGACTGCCCATCGCGGATCAGCCGGTCCGCTGCCTCCAACTTGTGCTTGACGTCCGCGAGTTCTTCTCGAAGTCGAGCAGCTTCGGCTTCCGCGCGCGCCCTTCGGTCTTCTTCGTAGCGGGCCCAATCGAAGTTCAACATGGCCCGCCGGTCATTGAGTTCGCTTGCGTCCTCGAAGAGGACTGCCTTATCCGAATCAATTTCAGCGAGTTGGTCACGCAGACCCTCCAATTGTCGGCCCAGCTCGCCGCGCAGCTGTTCGAGTTCCTCGATCTGCCGCTCCAGTTGTTCGTTGTGATTTCGCTCCTTTTCGAGTAGTTCTGCAAGGCGACTCAGCTCAGCCGCGACCCTGGATTGTTCACCAAGAACTTGGCGAAATTCGTTGCGCACATGAGTCGCATGCTCTTCGAGATTAGAGAGGATCTCCCGGAGATCCGATTTCGCGGAGTCCAGCTCCTGGAGGGTCGCGTCACCCGGCGGGGGCACGAAGTCGATTTGTACTGTTGCGGGCTTGTCAGGGGGACTGCCGTGCTGAACCTCGAGCGGCGTGGATTGTTTGGCCCGGTCACGCAGCTGCACCAAGCGTTTCCAGCGGTGGTCCCACTGCTGCAGGCGGCTGTCACCGAGCTCCACCAGGCACCCGTCCTGCTGGATCAGTAGGACGCGAACCAAGGCGAGCAGGAAGTCTCGGCTTGGCCAGCGCTTCCCGCTCATCACCTCGCTGACCCCGGAAGCCGACAGAGGTACGGAGAGTGAGTGCTTCTGTGAGATCTTTTCGAAGTCGCGGTAGCCGATGCCGTTCACCAATTTGAGATCCTTCAGATCTCTTGCGAAGGCCGCAAGTTCCCTCTGGTACTCGTTCTCCGGCGACTGCTCCGGTCCGCTGCTCCGAGTGATCACATGCCCCCCTGACGACGCGTGGCAATCATGGTAGGGCGACAGCAGTGGGGATGCGGCTAACATCGGCGAACAACGCCGTACAAACGCGTTGTTCGCCGGAACAGCCTGCTTGTTCTGCGGCGTACAGCCCGTGTTCCGTCTCCTGACGCGCATGTTCGCGTTCCTCGCACATCCGCATGACGAGCTGCTGCACTTGCCGGCATGGATGAGAACAAGAACAACGAGCCCGCCCATGCACGAGGTCGACTGCTCGAACTCGCCGCGCTGTTCGCCCTGGTCGGCCTGTCTCTGGCCGTGTACGCCATGGGCGGCCCCACTGCCCTCTCCGCGGTAGGCGGTACGGGGGTGGGCCTGTTCAGCACATGGCGATACCAGAACCGCCCGCCGGAAGGCTGAGTCCTCTTGCCCACCCCGGCAGAACGCGCCCTGCGCCAATTCGTTGGACGGATGCACCGCCATGCGGCGCATGACCAATCACCGCGCCTGTCCACCACGAGGAGCGGCAATCCAGCCGAGGCGACAGCTATGGAGTCCGCCAGGACAAGAAGTGGATGCTGGCACTCCGCGGGGATCAGGTCGAGGGCCTGGTCGGGCGTCAGGTCTTCGTACTGCCGGTCGTCGACAAGGGCGACGTTGGCCAGGACGCCGTCCTTTCCGGCGAGAACAGCGCCGTCCAGCGCCGCCCTCAGAGCGTCCCCAGCGCCATCTACCGAGAAGTCGGTGCGCACGGCCGGGGCTTCCAAAGTGCAGGGGAACTGGCGCATGCGCGGACAGTACCTCCAACCCGGTGAACCATCGTGGTCAGAGCACTAGTAGGGCTCCGTTAGGTCTGTCTCGATCTTGATGTCGTGTGCGGTCTGCTGGGCAGGGGGCGGTGGCAGGTGGTGCAGGTGCCGGTCCAGCA
>NZ_JBIRNE010000023.1:0-101681 GCF_044331465.1 Streptomyces sp. NPDC017225
TCGTCCACGGCCGCCCCGTGTACATCGACGGATACACACCCCGCGTGAACGGATACCTCCCCGGCTCACCCAGCTTCTCCACCGGATCCCAGCCCGCCCGGACACCGGGCCCGTAGACCGGTTCGATGGGCAGTCCGGACTCAGACTCGCGTGTTCTCGTGTGGTCCATTGTCTCTCTTTCCCGAACACTCACTGGTCCGCTGGGGCGAGGGAGCGGCGCCGGCCGTCCGGGGGAGGTTGTCGGCGAGGCCGGAGCGGGGTCGTACGCACTTCCGCGGAGGCTAGGCAGGGCGGGTGGAGGAGCGCTTGTGCGGTCGGACAGCGTGGGCCGTGGGCAGGCATCCGGGAGCGGCCGGGACGACGGAGCCGGGCGCCGGCGATCCACCGTGGTGCGAGCCTCGGTCGAGGGCGGGACGGAACGCTCGGGTGGTGAGCTCCGGTAGGGACGGGCACTGGCCCCCACGGAGCGACCCGCCCGCCGGCGCCCGCATCCCCCGAGGGCACCGGCGGGCCTTCGCCTGTCGAAGAAGGGCCGGCCGGCACGGACGAAGGGACACCGACAGTGAACAGTACGTGGTTGCGGCGCTTCACCACGGCCACGGGCAAGGGGCCGCGGCTCGTGTGCTTTCCGCACGCGGGGGGCTCCGCGACGGCGTACACGCACCTGTCGCGTACGCTGCCCGCGGACTTCGACGTGGTGTCCGTTCAGTACCCGGGCCGTCAGGACCGGTACGACGAGGCGCCCTTCACGTCCCTGGCCCCTCTCGTGGAGGCGGTGACCGGGGAACTGGTCCACGAACTGGCCGCGGACCCCGGACGGCCGTACGCGTTCTTCGGTCACAGCATGGGAGCGCTCGTCGCGTTCGAGACGGCACGGCTGCTCCGCCGGCGCGGACTGCCGCGGCCCCAGCGGCTGTTCCTCTCCGGCCGGGGCGCGCCGGGCCTGCGGGCCGGCGCCGACGTCCCCCTGTACGACGACGCCGACGTGCTGGCGGAGGTGCGCAGGCTGGGCGGCACCGATCACACCATGCTCGACAATCCCGAGGTGCTGGAGATGGTCCTGCCGGCGCTGCGGGCCGACTACCGGGCCCTGGCCTCGTACGACTGGCACGGGGGAGAGCCGCTCGACACCGCGCTGACCGTCCTGATCGGGGACCGCGACCCGATGGTGACGGTCGAGGAGGCGGCGACGTGGCGGGACCACACCAGCGGCGACTTCCGTCTCGAGGTCTTCCCCGGCGGCCATTTCTACCTCGCCGACCAGGTCGGCCGCGTCGCCGCGACCGTCACCGCAGGGCTGCTCTCCGGAACCGCCGTTTCCTGACCGTACGTCCTGGCGGACCCCGTCGGCCGATCGAGGCGGTCGGCGGGCTACGAGGACGGCGTCAGGATCCCGGTTCCTCGAAGTCGTACGGCGCCCAGTCGGTGATCCGGCGGTAGCCGAGACGCCGGTAGAGGGCGTTGCTGGTGGGGTTGGCCGCGTTCGTGTACAGCACGACCTCCGTGGCGCCCGCGTCGAGCGCGGCCCCGCTCACCTCGGCGGTCACGGCGGCCGCGTAGCCCCGGCCGCGGAGGTGGGCCGGGGTGTAGACCGGGTCCAGCCGGACCATGCCGGCGACCATCGGGTTCACGCCCGCCATGGAGACGGGGGTGCCGTCCGGGGTCTCCCAGAAGGTGTAGCGCTTCTCGGCGAAGCGGGTGCCGGGCCAGGAGGCGGCGTCGACGGTCACGGTCTCCCCGAGGTCCGCGGCGAGTTCACGGCACCAGCGCATGAGGTGCTCGTGGTCCTGATCGCCCACGATCCGCCCGTGTCCCCGCGGACGCGGGTCGGGCGGGGTGAGTGATTCCAGGCGGTACAGGCGCATCCGGACGCGGAGTGCCGGCCTCGCGCCGGTGTGCCGCTGCCAGGCCCCGGCGAACGCGGTGGCGGTGTCGTGGTCCGCGGTGACTCCGGCGAGCGTGTGGCCGAGGCCGGCGAGGTGGGCGGCGAGGGCGTCGGCCCGGTCGTGGGAGAGCGGGGTGAGGGTCAGGCGGCGGGTGGCGGGGCGGTAGAAGACCGCCCGGGTCTCGCCGCCCGACTCCAGCCGGCCGAAGAGGACGGTTCCGGGGCGGAACGCGCCGGGGCGGGTCCGCCAGTTCTCCAGCACGGTGAGCGGCGTGTTGTGCAGGGCGGGGCTCGAGCGCAGGAAGTCCCCGGCGCGGGTGAGGAAGCCGTCGATGTCTTCGGTGAGGTGCCATTCGTCCGGACGCATGCCGCATGATCGCGGATGCGCCCGGCCCGGGGAAGCCCGTCCCGGCGGTCAGGACGGCTCTCGGCGAGCGGCCCCGCGCAGCACCGTCGGTGGCCGGATCCGGCCTGTCCGCTCGACGGTCGCTCGAGTGTCGGTTCCGTTCTGCCGCACGATCCGGCCCGTCGGCCACTCGACGGGTCAACGTGTGTGCGTGTCAGAGCCACCGCCCTGTGCTCAGCCGGGGCGGTCGGCCGCACAGGTTCCCCCTGCCCCCCACTCGACGGAAGTGCGGTTACCCGTGGCTACCTTCCTGTACAGACTCGGCCGCTTCGCCTTCCGGCGGCGGGGCCTCGTGACCCTTGTGTGGATGCTGATCGTCGTCGGCGTCGGTGCCGCGGCCTCCTCCGCGCCCCCGCCGCCGGCCGAGCAGTTCTCGATGCCGGGCACCGAATCGCAGAAGGCGTTCGACCTGCTCGAGGAGAAGTTCCCCGCCGCGGGCGCCGACGGTGCCACCGCCCGTGTCGTGATGCGCGCGCCCGAGGGCCAGAAGATCGCCGACGAGAAGCCGGCGATCGAGACGCTCCTCGGCGAACTCGGCGAGGCGCCCCAGGTGGCCGGCGTCGCCGACCCCTTCGCCGCCGGCACCGTCAGCCAGGACGGCCGGACCGCCTACGCCGTGGTGACGTACGAGGTCACCGGGCCCGACCTCACCGACGAGGCGCACGACGCGCTCACCGAGGCCACCGACCGGGCCCGCGACGGCGGACTGACCGTCGAGACCGGCGGTGACGCCGTCCCGATCGAACAGACCGTGTCCGGCACCGGTGAGCAGATCGGCGTGCTGATCTCGGCCATCGTCCTGCTCCTCACCTTCGGCTCGGTGATCGCCGCCGGCATGCCGCTGCTCACCGCCCTGATCGGTGTCGGGGTCGGTGTCCTGGGCATCACCGCGCTGGGCTCCACTCTCGGGCTGTCGGCCACGACGTCGACGCTGGCGATGATGATCGGCCTCGCGGTCGGCATCGACTACGCCCTGTTCATCGTCTCCCGCTACCGGTCCGAGATCGCCGAGGGCCGCGCCCCGGAGGAGGCCGCGGGCATCGCGACCGGCACCGCCGGCTCGGCCGTCGTCTTCGCCGGGCTCACCGTCATCATCGCGCTGGGCGGCCTCGCGGTCGTCAACATCCCGATCCTCACCAAGATGGCGACGGCCGCGGCGGGTACGGTCGCCGTGGCCGTGCTGATCGCGGTCACCTTCGTGCCCGCCCTGCTCGGCTTCGCGCCGCGCCGGGTGATGCGCGTCGCCGACCGGCGCCTCGTGCGGGCCGGGAAGCCGCTGTCGGCGCGCACGCAGCGCAAGTCCGAGGCGAAGGCCGCGAAGCTGGCCGCGCGGACCAGGCCGAACCTGTCCACGCGCTGGGCGTCCTTCGTGGTGCGCCGCCCGCTCGGTGTGCTGCTCCTCGCGGTGGTCGGCCTCGGGGCGATCGCCCTGCCCGCCACCAGGCTGGAGCTCGGCCTGCCCGGCGAGGGCACGATGGCGACCGAGACCACCCAGCGCAAGGCCTACGATCTGCTGTCCGACTCCTTCGGACCCGGCTTCAACGGCCCGCTGACGATGGCCGTCGAGGGCGAGGACGCGGCCGCGGCCGGCCGGCGGATCGGCGCGGAGCTGAAGAAGGACGAGAGCGTCGCCTCGGTGTCCGCGGCCACCGCCAACGAGGCCGGCGACACCGCCATCTTCAGCATCGTCCCGAAGACGGGTCCGACCGACACCGAGACCGAGGAACTGGTCAAGGACATCCGCGCGCGGGCGACGGCGCTGGAGGGGGCCTCGGGCGCCACCGAGATCCTGGTCACCGGCCAGACCGCGATGTTCATCGACTTCTCCCAGACGTTGTCCGACGCGCTGCTGCCCTACCTGGGCCTGGTGGTCGGCCTCGCCTTCCTGCTGCTGCTCCTGGTGTTCCGCTCGGTCCTGGTCCCGCTGAAGGCGGCGCTCGGCTTCCTGTTCTCGGTGAGCGCGGCCCTCGGCGCGCTGGTCGCGGTGTTCCAGCTCGGCTGGGCCTCCGGTTTCTTCGGCGTCGAGCAGGCCGGACCGATCATGACGACGCTGCCGATCTTCATGATCGGCGTGGTCTTCGGCCTCGCCATGGACTACGAGGTCTTCCTGGTCACGCGGATGCGTGAGGCGTACGTCCACGGCGCCTCGGCCAAGGACGCCGTCGTCACCGGCTTCCGGCACAGCGGCCGGGTGGTCGCGGCCGCCGCGATCATCATGATCAGCGTCTTCTCGGGCTTCGTCCTCGAGACCGACGACCTCGTCGCGATGATGGGCTTCGGCCTCGCCGCGGCCGTCCTGTTCGACGCCTTCGTGGTCCGGATGGTGATCGTGCCCGCCGTGCACTCGCTGCTCGGCGACGTGGCCTGGTGGCTGCCGCGGTGGCTCGACCGGCTGCTGCCGAACGTGGACGTCGAGGGCGAGAAGCTCCAGCGGCGGCTGCGGTCCGCCGCACCGCCACAGCAGCGCGGAGCGGCGGACCACGAGCGGGACCTCGTGCACTGAGACGCCGCGCCGGCCGGGCCGCACGCGCGGAGCGGGCCAGGCTCTCGACCGCCTCGCGACCCCCCGTCGAGAACGGGGTGGGACGCTCGGGGCGCGAGCTCCGGTGACGGACGGGCGTGAGCCCTCGCGGGGCGATGGCCCGCCGGTGCCCCACTCTCCACCGAGGGCACCGGCGGGCCGTTTCCGCGCGGACCGGCCGGCCCAGACGAAGGGACACACCGACTGTGAACAACACGTGGTTCCGGCGCTTCACCACCCCGGGGAACGGGCCGCTGCTCGTGTGCTTCCCGCACGCGGGGGGTTCGGCGACGGCGTACAGGCCCCTCGCGCAGGCGTTGCCCGCGGACCTCGACGTGATGTGCGTGCAGTACCCGGGCCGTCAGGACCGCTACCTCGAGGCGCCCTTCACCGACCTGACGCGGCTCGCCGAGGCGGTGGCCGAGGAGCTGGCGCGGGTGCTGGCCGCGGACCCCGGGCGGCCGTACGCCCTTTTCGGCCACAGCATGGGCTCGCTCGTCGCGTTCGAGACGGCCCGGCTGATCGCGCGCGGCCCGCTGCCCGGGCCGCGGCGGCTGTTCCTGTCCGGGCGGGGCGCGCCGGACGCGCACAGCACGGCCCGCTTCGGGCTGTACGACGACGCCGACGTGCTGGCCGAGGTGCGCAGGCTGGGCGGCACCGACCAGTCCATGCTCGATGACCCGGACATCATGGAGATGGTGCTGCCGGCGCTGCGGGCCGACTACCGGGCGCTCGGCACGTACGGCTGGCGCGGGGGCGAACCGCTCGCCGCCCCGGTGACCGTGCTGGTCGGGGAGAGCGATCCGATGGTGACGGTCGAGGAGGCCGGGACCTGGCGGGCGCACACCCGGGAGGACGTCGTGGTGAAGGTCTTCCCCGGCGGTCACTTCTACCTCTTCGACCACCTGGACTCGGTCACCGCGGCCGTCACCGAGGGGCTCCTCACCGAGGCTCCCGCCTCCTGAACCGCCCGGGGCCGTCCCCGGGCGGTGTCACGCGTACGGCGCGGCGGCGTCGTGAGACGCGGGCCGGGCGCCTGGTCAGGTGCGGGCGCCCCAGGTGAGGAGGGACGCTCCGATCGACATGCCGCCGCCGAAGCCGGCGAGCAGCACCAGGTCGCCCGGTGTCAGCGCGCCCGTGCGGTTGGCCTCGTCGAGGGCGACCGGTACCGAGGCGCTGCCGACGTTGCCGTACTCGACGAGCGTGCGGTGGGTTCGTGCGGCGCCCAGGCCGGCGCGTTCGACGACCTCGGTCAGCATCACGCCGTTGGCCTGGTGCGGTACGAAGTGGTCGACGGCGCCGATGTCGACGCCGGCCCGGCGTGCCAGCGCGGTCAGCGCCGGCGGGACGTGTTCGGCGACGAAGTCCCGTACGCCGCGGCCGTCCATCCGGAAGAAGTGACCGCCCTCGGCGAGGGTCGCCGCCGACGCCGGGTGGCGGCTGCCGCCCGCCTCGACGCGGATCAGGTGATGGGCGTCGCCGCGGCTGGACAGGTCGGTGGCGATGATGCCGTAGGGCTCCGGCACCGCCCCGACGACCGCGGCGCCCGCGCCGTCGGCGAACAGGATCGCCGTCCTGCGGTCGGTGAAGTCCAGGATCCGCGAGTACACGTCCGCCCCGATCACCAGGACCCGGGTGTCCGGCCGTACGGTCACCAGGCTGTGGGCCAGCGACAGGGCGTAGACGAAGCCGCTGCACACGACGTTGACGTCGAAACAGGCGGCGCCGTAGGCGCCCAGCAGGTGCTGCACCAGGTAGGACGTGGGGGGCTGCGGGTGGTCGCCGGTGGAGGTGGAGACGATGAGGTAGTCGATGTCGTCGGCGGTCAGTCCCGCCTGTGCGAGGGCGCGTTCGGCGGCCTTGGCGGCGAGGTCGGACGTCGCCTCGTGCGGGGCGGCGTAACGGCGGGAGCGGATCTGCGTCTTGCGTTCGATCCACTCCGCGGTGACGCCGACGCGCTCGGCGACCTCCTCGTTGCCCACCTCGTGCTTGGGCAGGTAGGAGCCGGTGGAGAGTATGCCGATGCCCATGTCAGGACACCCCTGCGAAGGCGGACGGGCGCAGCGGGCCGGGCCGGGCCGCTCGGGTGACGCCGGGGCCCTTTCCACAGGCGGGCAGGAGCGCGGTCCCGTACCGCGCCGGCCGTGCGTGGCGCCCGGGCTCCTCCGGGCCGGCCCCGGACGGCGGGGTCTGTGTCAACGCGTCCATGATTCCCTTCCTCCGCTGGGCAGATCGACGGCGAACGCACTCTCGGCGGTGCTCACAGGACCGCGCCCTCCCTCGTCCGCCTGCGCAGGGCCGGCCGGCTGGAGCGGCCGAGGTCCTTCCACATGTCCGACAGTCCGAGGACGGTGCGGGCCGCGAACAGCCTGCGGATCGACACCTCCTGGTTCAGTTCCGCCCGGATCAGGCCGACCAGCCTGATCGCCCGCAGCGAGTTGCCGCCGAGGTCGAAGAAGTCGTCGTCGATGCCGACCCGGTCCAGTTCCAGTACCTCGGCGAAGGCCTTGGCCAGCGCCCGTTCGGTCTCGTTGCGCGGTGCCCGGTACTTCTCGTCGTCGCCGGCGGGCCGCGGCAGCGCGGCCCGGTCCACCCGGCCGCCCGGAGTGAGGGGCAGCTGGTCCAGGACGGTGAACACCGACGGTGCCGTGGCCTCCGGCAGCCGTTCGGCGGCGAAGCCGCGCAGTTCGTCGGCGGACACGGTCCGGCCGGCGGCCGGGACGACGTAGGCGGCCAGGCGCCGCCGGCCGGAAGCGTCCTCCTTGACGGCCACGACGGCCTGCGCGAGCGCGGTGTGCTCGGACAGCGTCTCCTCGGCCTCTGCCAGTTCGACGCGGACGCCCCGGACGTCGGCCCGGGTGTCGGCGCGGCCGACGTGGACGAGCCGGCCGTCGGCGGTCCACCGGACCCGGTCCCCGGTCCGGTACATGAGCGTGCCGGCCGGGCCGAACGGGCAGGGCACGAAGCGTTCCGCGGTCGCCGCCGGCCGTCCGGGGTAGCCGCGGGCCACGCCGGGGCCGGCCACGTACAGTTCTCCGGCCACGTCGACGGGGACCGGGGCGAGGCCGGGGCCGAGGACGTAGAGGGCGGTGTGGTCCACCGGGCGCCCGACGGCGCCCGCGTGGCGGACGGGTTCGCCCGCGGGCAGGCGGTGGCAGGCGGCGAGGACGGTCGTCTCCGCCGGGCCGTGCCCGGTGACGATCGTCAGCTCGGGGCAGGCCTCGCGGACCCGGCGCAGCGCGGCCGTGGACACCCGGTCGCCGCCGGTCCACACCTCGCGCAGCCCGGCGAGGCGACCGGGGTGCGCGGCCGCGATCGCCATGAACCGGCTCGCGGACAGCCACACGGTGGTGATGCCGTGGGCCGCGCGCGGTCCGGCCTGTGCCTCGGTGTCCCCTTCCCCCTCGGGGGCCACGACCACGCGGCCGCCGTTCAGCAGGGGCGTCCACAGCTCCAGGGGGAGCGCGTCGGAGGTGTGCGGCGCGTGCCACAGCACCGTGCCGCGCCCGGCGTCCCGGGACCGGCGGTCCAGGACGAACCGCTCCATGTTGCGGTGGGTCACGGCGACCGGTCCGGCGGCGGCGTCCGGTCCGGTGCCGTGCAGCACGGTCAGCAGGTTGTCGGGGTGCGGCGGGGCGGCGGTCGCGGGGCCGGTGACGCTCTCGTCGGCGGGGTCCGCGTGAAGGTCGTCGAGCAGCAGCACCGGTACGTCCGGGCCCGCCGGGAGCGTGCCGGCCGTGGCTGCGTCGGTGAGCAGGGCGCCCGCCAAAGCGGTGTCGGCCGGTGCCGCCGGGTCGAGGGGCAGGGCGGCGCCGCCCGCCTTCGCCACGGCCAGCAGGGCGACGGCCAGCTCCACCGAGCGGGGCAGGGCCACCGCGACGACCGTCTCGGGGCCGATGTCCCGGCGGCGCAGCGCCTCGGCCAGCCGGCCGGACCGTTCGTCCAGCTCGCGGTAGGAGACCGACGTGCCGCCGGAGACCAGTGCGACGGCGTGCGGGTCGCGCCGGACCTGCCGGGTGAACAGCTCGGGGACCGACAGCCCCGGCAGCGGCGCCTCGACGGCGTCCGGCGCCGCGAGCACCCGGTCCCGTTCGTCGCCGTCGACCACGTCCAGGGCGCCGACCGGCCGGGTGCCCGCGTCCAGCGCGGCGCGGATGTAGGAGATCAGCTCCTCGCCGACGAAGCGCAGTTCGGCGCGGTGGTACAGGCCCGCGGGGGCGTCGAGCCGGATGTACAGGTCGCTGTCGGGGCTGCCGTCGGTGTAGACGCCGATCGACAGCTCCTCGAAGGTGCCGGTCGTGGCGCCCGAGTAGCGCGCCGGGCTGTCGCCGAAGTGGAGCTGCTCCGCGAACTCGACGACGTTCACGACGGCTCCGAAGCTGCCGCGGCCGCTGAGGGCGGTACCGCTCGCGCGCTGGATGTCGGAGTAGTGGCAGGCGGTGTGGTCGAAGATCTCGTACGTCTCGTCGACGAGCGTGTCGGCGATCTCGGTGAAGGTCGCGCCGAGCGGGACCTTCACCCGCACCGGCACCACGTTGACGGCGAGGCCGGGCGTCCTGCTCGCCACGCCGACGCGGTTGCCGACGGCGAGGGACAGGAGGAACTCCGGGCGGTCGCAGCGGTGCCGGAAGTACACCGCCGCGGCGGCGGTCAGCATCTGCGACATCCACACGCCCATGGACCGCGCGGTCTCGGTCCACCGGTCGGCCTCGGCGCGCGGGACGGTCAGGGTCCGGCTCACCATGCCGATGGTCTCGGCCACCTCCGACCAGCGGTCCACGCTGCTGAGCGGCTCCGACAGCGCGGTGCGCCGCGCTTCGGACAGGGCGACGCGGGGGATTCGCGCGGGCGGGGGCGCGTCCTTGAGGTAGTCGCCCCAGAACTCCTTGTCCTCGGCGAACTTCCGGGAGGCGAGGTACTCCACCGCCTCGTTCGCGAAGGAGGCGGTGTCCCAGGGGTGCGGCAGCCCGGGCACCCGCTCGCCGCGCGCCAGCGCCGTGTAGACCTCGGCGAGGCGCCGGGAGAGCAGGCCGCCGGCGCCGAATCCGTCGGAGACGAGGTGGTGGTAGGCGATCACCAGCAGGGAGCGGTTGTCGGCGAGCCTGACCACTCCCAGCCGGAACAGCAGGTCGCGTCCCAGGTCGAACGGCCGGCGCACCAGGTCGGCCAGGGCCTCGCGGGCCGCCTGCTCGGGGTCGGCCTCGGCGGAGAGGTCCCAGAAGAACGGCCGCCAGTCGCCCAGGGGGCGGGGCACGAGGCGCAGTCCGCCCCCGTCGTCGACGAAGTTGACGCGCAGCACCTCCGCCTCGCCCATCACGTGCAGGAAAGCGGATTCCATGACGGCCGCGTCCAACTCGCCCGCCACGTCCCACATGGTCAGCGCGTGGTTCGGCGTGTCGGGAGCCATTTCCTGCGCTCGCCACATGCCCGTATGCGCGGACGACGCTCCGAACGAAGACACACAGATCAACCCCTCAGCAAACAGACCCGGACATCGGCAATTCGCGGATCACCCCCACCTTCCGGGAAGTGGGCCGGCCGTTCGAGACAACTCGGGGCCGGCGGGACGGGCCGCGCGCAGCCCTTGCGGTGTCCCGCCGGCGGGACGGTCCTACGCCGCGAGCGAGGACACGATGTGCCCGGCGATCCGCCGCGGCGAGGGGTGCCGCAGCACCACGTTCGCCCTCAGCTTCAGTCCGGTCGTCGCGGTCAGACGCTTGCTCAGCTCCGCCGACAGCAGCGAGTCGAAGCCCAGCTCCTTGAACTCCTGGTCGGGGTCGACGACTTCGGCGGAGGGCCGGCCGAGCACGACGGCGACCTTCTCCCTCACGTGCTCCAGCACGAGTGCCTCCGCGTCGTGGTCGCTCAGGGCCGCGATCCGCTCCGGCAGGGGAACGGCCTGCTCGTCGCCCTCGGCGGGCCGGGCCGCGGGCAGTTCGGCCGTCGCCGCCGCGCCGGCGAGGGAGCTGAGCCAGTACCGCTGCCGCTGGAACGCGTACGTCGGCAGATCCACCCGCCGGCGCGTGGTGAACAGGGCGTCCCAGTCCACCGGCCCGCCCCGGACGTGGAGCTGGGCCAGCGAGCCCAGCAGCGCCTCCGCCTCGTCGCGGTCCCGCCGTGAGGACGACAGCACCAGCGTGTCGTCCAGGTCCTCGACGATCTCCTGCACGGGGACGGTCAGCACCGGGTGCGGGCTCATCTCGACGAACACCCGGAAACCGTCGTCGGCCAGCCGCCGGACGGCGGTTTCGAAGAGGACCGTTTCGCGAAGGTTGTCGTACCAGTACTCGGCGTTCAGCCCCGCGGTGTCGACGACCTCGCCGTACAGCGTCGAGCAGAAGGGGATGTCCGACGTTCTCGGGCGTACGCCGGTCAGCGCGCCGGTCACCTGTTCGCGCACCCGGGCGACCTGCGGGGAGTGGGAGGCGTAGTCGACCGGGATCCGGCGGGCCTGGATGCCGTCGGCCTTCGTCTTCTCGACGAATTCGTCGAGCGCGTCCGGTTCCCCGGACACCACGACGGAGCGGGGTCCGTTGACGACGGCGACGCCCACCCGGTCGCCCCACGGAGCCAGTCGCCGTGCCACGACGTCCGCGGACTCCGCGACCGAGGCCATCCCGCCGTGGCCCTTGAGGCCCACCAGCGCCTTGCTGCGCAGTGCCACGGTCCGGGCGGCGTCCCGCAGCGACAGCGCGCCGCTGACGCAGGCGGCGGCGATCTCACCCTGGCTGTGGCCGACCACCGCGCCCGGTTCCACGCCCCAGGACCGCCACAGCGCGGCCGTGGAGACCATCACCGCGAACAGCGCGGGCTGGACCACGTCCACCCGGTCCAGGGCGGGCGCTCCGGGCACCTCGCGTATGACGTCGAGGAGCGACCAGTCGACCCATTCGGCGAGGGCGTCGGCGCACGCGTCGAGGGACCGTGCGAAGACCGGGAAGGTGTCGTAGAGCCGCCGGCCCATGCCGGACCACTGCGACCCCTGGCCGGGGAAGACGAAGGCGACGCCGCCGAGCTTGCCGGCGCTGCCGCTCACCACCGAGGGGGACTCGGCGCCCTCGCTCAGCGCGGTCAGGCCGCTCAGCAGCTCGTCCCGGCCGCGTCCCAGCACCACCGCGCGGTGCCCGAACCGGGACCGGCCCGACATCAGCGACCAGCCGACAGCGGCGTCGTCCGGGTCCGCGCCGGCGGCGACGAAGTCGCGCAGCCTGCCCGCCTGTCCGCGCAGGGCCCGGGCGCTCTTGGCGGACAGCACCCACGGCACCGGTCCGCCGACGACGCCCGCGTCCGGCCCGTGCTCCTCGGCCCGCTCCTCGGGCGGTTCCTCGGGCGGCGCCTCCTCCAGGACCACGTGCGCGTTGGTGCCGCTGACGCCGAACGACGACACCCCGGCCCGCCGGGGGCCGTCCCGCCGGGTCCACTCGCGGCCCTCCACCAGCAGTTCGACCGCTCCCGAGGACCAGTCGACATGGCGTGAGGGCGCGTCCACGTGGAGGGTCCTGGGCATGTACCCGTGCCGCATGGCCTGCACGGCCTTGATGACTCCGCCGACCCCGGCGGCGGCCTGGGCGTGCCCCATGTTCGACTTCAGGGACCCGAGCCACAGCGGCCGGTCCGCGGGGCGGTCCCGGCCGTAGGTCGCCAGCAGCGCGTCCGCCTCGATGGGGTCGCCCAGCGTGGTCCCGGTGCCGTGGGCCTCGACCAGGTCCACCTCGCCGGGCGCGACGCCCGCGTTGGCCAGAGCCTGCCGGATCACCTTCTCCTGGGCGCGGCCGTTGGGGGCGGTCAGCCCGTTGCTGGCGCCGTCCTGGTTGACCGCGCTGCCGCGGACGACGGCCAGCACCGGGTGGCCGTTGCGCCGGGCGTCGGACAGCCGCTCCAGGAGCAGGACGCCCACCCCCTCGGCCCAGCCGGTCCCGTCGGCAGCGTCCGCGAACGCCTTGCACCGGCCGCCGGCCGACAGGGCGCCCTGCCGGGAGAACTCCACGAACATCGCGGGTGTCGCCATCACCAGTGCCCCGCCCGCCAGCGCGAGCGAGCACTCTCCCGAGCGCAGCGACCGCACCGCCATGTGCAGGGCCACCAGGGACGACGAGCAGGCGGTGTCCACGGACACGGCCGGTCCGGTCAGCCCCATCTCGTACGCCACCCGGCCGGAGGCGACGCTCAGCGCGCTGCCGTACAGCAGGTAGCCCTCCAGCTCCTTCTGGCCGCCGTCCAGGAAGCGCCACCCGTACTCGGAGGAGCTGACGCCGGAGAAGACGCCGACGTCCGTGCCGCGTACGTCGGCGGGGACGATACCGGCCCGTTCGAAGACCTCCCAGGAGGTCTCCAGCAGCAGGCGGTGGTGCGGGTCGACCGCGAGGGCCTCGCGCGGGCTGATGTTGAAGAAGTCGGCGTCGAAGTCGGCGACGTCCTTCAGGAAGCCGCCCTGACGGGTGTACGAGCTGCCGACGGCGTCGGGGTCCGGGTCGTACACGTCCCGCCAGCCCCGGTCGGCGGGGAAGTCGTCCACGACGTCCAGGCCGTCGCGGACCACGTCCCACAGGTCCTCGGGCGAGGACACACCGCCCGGGTAGCGGCAGGCCATGGCCACGACGGCGACGGGCTCGCCGCGGCCGGCCTTCAGGGCGTCGTTCTCACGCCGGAGTCGGTCGCGTTCCTCCAGCAGGGTGCGGAGCGCCCGCTGGACCCGGTCCGCGCCGTCCGCCGTGCGTTCCGCGGAGTTGGTCATCTCACTTACCTCTTCTCTTCCAGAGCCAGGTCGACCAGTGCGTCCAGGTCCAGTTCGGACAGCTCCTCCGCCTCGGCCAGGGTGTCCGCGTCGGCCAGTGCGTCCGCCGCGGTCAGGGCGTCGGCCGCGGTCGCCGTGGCGGTGTCGGGTGCCGGGCGCAGCAGGCCGACGAGGTGGTCGCTCAGCTCGCGAGGCGTCGGGTAGCTGAACACGAGGGTGGTCGGCAGGCGCAGTCCGGTCCGGGACGCCAGGCGGTTGCACAGTTCGACCGAGGTCAGCGAGTCGAAGCCGAGCTGGGTGAACGCCTGCTCGGCGTCGACGGACGCGCCGGAGGGGTAGCCGAGCACGAGGGCGACCTGGTCGCGGAGCCAGTCCAGGGCGGCCGTCTCCGCCTCGTCGGCCGGCACGCCGGCCAGCAGGGCGGGCAGGTCGCGCCGGCCGTCGTCCCCGGTGCCCCCGGCCTGGTCGCGGCGGGGGCGGCGGAGGTCGGCGAGGCCACGCAGGAGCGGTGGCAGTTCCGCGTCGGTCCTGCCGCGCAGCGCGGCGACGTCCACCCGGGCCGGGACGAGGACCGCCTTGCCGCTCGCACACGCCGCGTCGAACAGGGCCAGCGCCTCGGGCGTGGGCATCGCGGCGATGCCCATCCGCCGCAGCCGCACGAGGTCCGCCTCGTCCAGATCCCCGGTCATGCCGCTGCTCTGCTCCCACCAGCCCCAGCACAGCGAGGTGCCGGGCAGGCCGGACGCCCTGCGCCGCGCCGCCAGGCCGTCCAGGAAGGCGTTGGCGGCGGCGTAGTTCGCCTGTCCGGCGGTGCCGAGCGTGCCCGCGAGGGCGGAGAACTGCACGAACGCCGTCAGCGGGCGGTCCCGGGTCAGTTCGTGCAGGACGAGCGCGCCGCCGGCCTTGGCCCGCAGCACCCGCTCGACGCTCTCGGCCGTCAGCGACTCCACGGTGCCGTCCGCCAGTACACCCGCCGCGTGCACGACGGCCGTCAGCGGATACCGCGGGGGCATGTCGGCGAGCAGGTCCGCCACGGCGGCCCGGTCGGCGATGTCGCAGGCCACGACGCGGACCTCGGCGCCCGCGTCCCGAAGTTCGGCGACCAGGGCGTCGGCCCCGTCGGCGGCCGCCCCCCGGCGGCTCGCCAGCACCAGGGAGCGCACCCCGTGCCCGGTGACGAGGTGCCGCGCCACCAGGGAGCCCACTCCCCCGGTGCCGCCGGTGACCAGCACGGTGCCGCCGCCGAAGCCGCCGCCGACGTCGAGGACGAGTTTGCCGACGTGGCGGCCCTGGCTCATCTCACGGAACGTCCCGCGCGCGTCGCGGATGTCGCGGACGGAAACCGGCGTCAGGCGCACCCGCCCGTCGGCGAACAGTGCCATGACGTCGCGGAACATCGCGTGGATGGCGTCGGGCCCGGCCGCGTACAGGTCGAAGGCGTCGTACGCCACTTCCGGGTGGTCGGCGGCCACCTGGCGGGGGTCGCGGATGTCGGTCTTGCCCATCTCGATGAAGTGTCCGCCCTCGGGCAGCAGCGTCAGCGAGGCGTCGACGAAGGCGTGCGCGAGGGAGTTCAGGACGACGTCCACGCCCCGGCCGTCCGTGGCGGCCAGGAACGTGTCGGCGAACTCCAGGTCGCGGGAGGACGCCAGGTGCGCGTCGTCCAGTCCCAGGCCGCGCAGGACGGGCCATTTGGCGGGGCTGGCGGTCGCGTAGATCTCGGCGCCGACGTGCCGGGCGAGCTGGACGGCGGCCATGCCGACGCCGCCGGCCGCGGCGTGGATGAGGATCCGCTGTCCCTTCTCGAGCCGGGTGACGTGGAAGAGCGCGTAGTAGGCGGTGAGGAAGGTGCTCGGCATGGAGGCCGCCTCGGCGTGGCTCCACCCGTCGGGGACGGCCGTGAGCAGGCGGTGGTCGGCCACGGCCACGCGGCCGAAGGCACCGGTGAAGATGCCGGTCACCCGGTCGCCGGGCGCGAAGGCCGTGACGTCGTCCGCCACTTCCAGGACCACGCCGGAGCCCTCGCTGCCGATGCCGGCGTCGATGGCCGTGCGGTCCACCAGGCCCAGGGCGATGGTGACGTCGCGGAAGTTGAGTCCGGCGGCCTGGACGGCGATGCGGACCTGTCCGCTCGCCAGGGGCGCCTCGGCGTCGGGGCACGGCACCCAGGTCAGGTTCTCCAGGGTGCCCTTGTCCGGGATGCCCAGCCGGTACGCGCCGTCCGGCGGGTCCTGGAGCCGCTGGTCCGCGGGCGTGGCCGGGGCGAGGCGGGGGACGAGGGAGGTACCGTCGCGCAGCGCCAGTTGCTCCTCGCCGAGGGCCAGCGCGTCCGGGAGGGCCGCCCAGGAGGTCTCCTCGTCGTCGATGTCCACCAGCCGGAACCTGCCGGGGTGTTCGGTCTGGGCGGACCTGACCAGGCCCCACAGGGACGCGCCGGGGAGGCTTTCCACGTGCTCCCCCGCGCCGGTGTCGAGGGCCAGGCGGGTGAGGACCACCAGCGTGGAGGAGGCGTACGCCTCCTCGGTCAGGAACCGCTGGACCTGGTCCAGGACGTGCCGGTCGGCGGCGCCGACGGCGGTGAGCGGATCGGGCTCGCCGGTGATGTGGTCGTCCGGGCACAGGACGAGGTGCGCGGGGGCGTCCCCGGGGCGGAGCTCGTCGAGGGACGCGTAGGACACGGCGCGGTCGCCGCCCGCCCGCAGGAGCCGGGCGGCCAGGCCGGCGCGCGCGCCGACGACGCCCCACCGGCCGGGCCGGCCGGCGGGCCGGCTCCGTGGAGCGGGCCGCCACTGGACCTCGTACAGCGGGCTCTGCCGCCCGACGAGCGCCGAGCGCACCTGCTCGGCGCCGGCCGGGCGGAACGTCAGCGAGGCGACGGAGGCGATCTCGCGGCCGTCCTCGTCGGCGACGGTCAGCGACACGGCGTCCTCGCCGGCCGGCGTGAGCCGGACCCGGACGGTCGGTCCGCACGCGCCGGACAGGTGCGCGCCGGCCCACGCGAAGGGCATCCGGCCCCGCTCGCCCGTCACCTCGATGACGCCGCCGGCCACCGACGCGTGCAGCACGGTGTCCAGCAGCGCCGGGTGCAGGGCGAAGGCGCCCGTCCCGGCGCTCTCCGGGAGGGTCGCGAGGGCGAAGAGGTCGTCGCCGTGCCGCCACACCTCCCGCAGGCCGCGGAAGGCGGGGCCGTAGTCGAACCCGGCGTCGGCGAAGGAGTCGTAGAGGCCGTCGAGGGCGAGCCGGCTCGCGCCGGCCGGTGGCCAGACGGCGAGCGAACGGGCGGCGTCGCCGGCCGGCGGGGTGCCCGGTGCCAGGCCGCCCAGGGCGTGGCGGGTCCAGCCGCCGACGGTCCGGGCGTCCTCGCGGGGACGCGAGTACACCTCCAGCGAGCGGCGCCCCGTCCCGTCCGCCGCGCCGACGACGACCCGCACCTGCACGTCGCCCGTCTCGGGGAGGATCAGCGGGACTTCCAGGGCGAGTTCCTCCAGCGTGGCGCACCCGACGTGCCCGCCCGCCGTCAGGGCCAGGTCCAGATAGGCCGTCGCCGGTACGACGACGGCGCCGAACACCATGTGGCCGGCCAGCCAGTCGTCCGTCCTCAGGGACCACAGGCCGGTGAACACGACCTCGTCGGTGCCGGGGTGGTCCACCACGGCGCCCAGCAGCGGGTGGTCCGGCGCCGCCAGTCCGGCCGAGGCCACGTCCGCCGGCCTTGTCCCGGCCAGGAAGTCCAGCCAGTACCGCTGCCGCTGGAAGGCGTACGTCGGCAGGTCCACCTGCCGGCGCGTCCCGAACAGCGCGGACCAGTCCACCGGGACGCCCCGCACGTGCAGTGCGGCCAGTGCGCCGGCCAGTGCCGGGGCAGCCTCGCGGTCCCGTCGGGACGCCGGGACGACGAGCACGTCGTCGACGCCGGCTGTGGCGAAGGCGTCCTTGGTGAGGCCGGTGAGGGTGGCGCCCGGGCCGGCCTCGACGAAGACGTCCGCGCCGGCCGCGCGGGCGTGCTCCACCGCGTCGTGGAAGCGGACGGGTTCGCGGACGTGACACACCCAGTGCGCGGCGGACGTCAGCTCCTCGGACGTGGCCTCACGGCCCAGCAGGGTCGAGACGACGGGGATCGTCGGCTCGCCGGCGGGCAGCTCGACGGCGGGCAGCTCGCCGAGCGAGGCCGCGAAGTCGTCCAGGACCGGCTCCATCAGCGGGGAGTGGAAGGCGTGGTCGACCGGCAGGAGCTTCGCCGACCCGCCGTCGGCCAGGAGCCGGTCGCGCAGGGCGTGGACCTGCTCGCGCAGGCCCGAGAACACCATCGACTCGGGGCCGTTGACGGCGGCGAGGCCGACCCGGTCGTACGCGCCGAGCAGGGCGGTCGCCTCGGCCTCCGGGAGGCGTGCGGCCAGCATGGCGCCCTGCTCGGTGACGGTCTGCATGGTCCGTCCGCGGGCGGCCACGAGGCGGGTCGCGGTGTCCAGGCCGAGCGCTCCACAGACGTGCGCGGCGGCGATCTCGCCGACGGAGTGGCCGATCAGGCGGTCCGGCGCCGGGCAGTATCGGGTCAGCAGCCGGTAGAGGGCGACCTGGAGGGCGAACAGCGCGGGCTGCGCGACGTCCGTCCGCTCGCGGTCCGCGGGCTCGGCGGCGAGCAGCAGCGGCTTCAGGGCGAAGGGGAGGTGGGCGTCGAAGTGCGCGCACACCTCGTCGAGGGCCTCGGCGAAGACGGGGAAGGCCTCGTACAGCGGGCCCGCCGTGCCGGCCCACCGCGAGCCCTGGCCGGGGAACAGGAAGACGGAACCGCCCGGTTCCCCGGCGACGCCGCGCACCACCGCGGCCGACTCCTCGCCCTCGGCCAGCGCCGCCAGGCCGCCGAGCAGTTCGTCACGGTCATGTCCGAGCACCACGGCGCGGTGTTCGAGCCGGGCCCGGCCGGACACCAGTGACCACCCGGCGTCGGCGAGGTCCAGGTCCGGGTCGGCGGCGGCGAGGCCGCGCAGCTTGCGCGCCTGGGCGCGCAGCGCCTGCTCCGAGCGCGCGGAGACGACCCACGGCACCAGGGCGCCGGGCATCTGCCCGGCGGTGTGGGGAGCCTCCTCGTCCTCGGGGGCCTCTTCGAGGAGGATGTGCGCGTTGGTGCCGCTGACGCCGAAGGCGGACACGCCCGCGCGCCGGGGCCGGCCCGGGGTGCTCGGCCACGGCCTGGCCTCGGTGAGCAGTTCGACCGCTCCGGCCGACCAGTCCACGTGGGTCGAGGGGCGGTCGATGTGCAGCGTGCGGGGCATGGTCCCGTGCCGCATCGCCATGATCATCTTGATGATGCCGCCGACGCCGGCCGCCGCCTGGGCATGGCCGATGTTGGACTTCAGCGAACCCAGCCACAGTGGCCTGCCGGGGTCCCTCTCCTGCCCGTAGGTGGCCAGCAGCGCCTGGGCCTCGATGGGGTCGCCCAGCGTCGTGCCGGTTCCGTGCGCCTCGACGACGTCCACGTCGGCCGCCCGCACCCGGGCGTTGGCGAGCGCCGCCCGGATCACCCGTTGCTGCGCCGGGCCGTTGGGGGCGGTCAGCCCGTTGGACGCGCCGTCCTGGTTGATCGCCGAGCCCCGGATCACCGCCCAGATCCGGCGCCCGT
Organism: Streptomyces sp. NPDC017225; assembly: GCF_044331465.1. Taxonomy (NCBI): domain Bacteria; kingdom Bacillati; phylum Actinomycetota; class Actinomycetes; order Kitasatosporales; family Streptomycetaceae; genus Streptomyces; species Streptomyces sp. NPDC017225. The sequence continues at coordinate 19,167 of NZ_JBIRNE010000023.1, forward strand.
TGCGCCGCGCGTCGGAGAGCCGCTCCAGGACCAGCACGCCGACGCCCTCGGAGAAGCCGGCGCCGTCCGCGGCGTCCGCGAACGCCTTGCACCGGCCGTCCTCCGCCAGGCCCCGCTGCCGGGTCATCTCCCGCAGCACCTGCGTGGTCCCCATGACGGTGACGCCGCCGGCCAGGGCGAGGCCGCACTCTCCCTGCCGCAGCGACTGCACCGCCTGGTGCACCGCCACCAGCGACGACGAGCACGCGGTCTCGGTCGACACCGCCGGCCCCTGAAGGCCCAGGGCGTACGACACCCGCCCGGACGCCACGCTCAGCAGGGAGCCGGTCTGCGCGTAGCCCGCGATGGCCTCGGGGGTGAAGAAGTGGTTGCCGTACCCGAAGTAGGCCAGGCCCGCGAAGACGCCGGTGTCGCTGCCGCGCAGCGCGTGCGGGTCGATGCCGGCGCGTTCCAGGGACTCCCAGGAGGTTTCCAGGAGCAGCCGGTGCTGCGGGTCGGCGGCCAGCGCCTCGCGCGGGCTGATCCCGAAGAACTCGGCGTCGAAGTCGCCCGCGTCGTAGAGGAACCCGCCCGCGCGGGCGGAGCAGCTGTTGGGCCGGTCGGGGTCGGGGTCGTACAGGTTCTCCACGTCCCAGTCGCGGTCCCGCGGGAGGTCCGACACGACGTCCGCGCCCGACCGCACCAGCTCCCACAGCTCCTCGGGGGACGCCGCCCCGCCCGGGAAGCGGCAGGCGACGCCCACCACCGCGATGGGCTCGGCGGCGGCGTCGGTCAGCTCCCGCAGGCGCTCGCGGGTCTCGATCAGTTCGATCGACGTCCGCTTCAGGTAGTCGAGAACGTCGGCGTTGTTGTCGTTCGTCATGGCTCTCCCTAGCCGAGCTCTTTGTCCAGCAGCGCGAGAAGCTCTCCCGCCGAGGCCGAACCGATCTGGTCGGCGATGCCGACGGGTGCTCCGGCGCTCGCCATCGAACGGACCCGGCCCTGGAGTTCACCGAGCAGCGTGGAGACGGTGGTCCGCTCCTGAGCCGCGAGGTCGGGGAAGGCGTCCTGGAGCCGGACGCCCAGTTGCTCGATCTCCTTGATCAGGTGGGCGGCCGGTGACTGCCCTGTGGCCGTGTCGCCGGGCGTGATCCTCCCGGTCAGGAACCGGGCGAGGGCGCCCGGGTTGGGGTGGTCGAACACCAGGGTGGCGGGCAGCTTCAGACCGGTCACCGCGGCGAGTTTGTTGCGCAGTTCCAGCGCCGTGAGCGAGTCGATGCCCAGTTCCCTGAACGCCACGGCGGGGCCGATCCGCGTGGGGTCGGCGTGACCGAGGACGGTCGCTGTCCGGGCCCGGACGGCGTCGAGCAGCGCCGCCTCGGCCTCGGCCGGCGGCAACGACGCCAGGTCGTCCGCGAGCGAGCCGTCCGCGGTCTCCCGGCCCTCCGGGCCGCCTGCCGCGGCGGACGTCCCGGTGAGGCCGCGCAGGAGCGGGGAGCCCAGCCGGCCGGTCCGCGGGGCCGCGAGGTTCAGCCGGGCGGGCACCAGCACCGGCGCGTCGTCCACCAGGACCGCCGTGTCGAACAGCGCGAGGCCCTCCCGCGAGGACATCGGCAGCACGCCCTGCCGTTGCAGGCGCCCGAGGTCCGTGGCGTCGAGGCCGGCACTCATCTCGCTGCGCTCGGCCCACAAGCCCCAGCACAGCGCGGTGGCGGGCAGCCCGTCGGCCCGGCGGGCGTCCGCGAGGCCGTTGAGGAAGGCGTTGGCCGCCGCGTAGTTCGCCTGTCCGGCGGTGCCCAGGACGCTCGCGACCGAGGAGAACAGTACGAACGCGGACAGGTCCAGCGACCGGGTCAGCTCGTGCAGGTGCCAGGCGCCGCGCACCTTCGGTGCCAGGACGGCGTCCAGGCGGTCCTCGGTCAGCGCCTCGACGACACCGTCGTCCAGCACACCGGCGCAGTGGATCACCGCCGTCAGCGGGTGCTCGTCGGGTACGGCGGCGAGCAGCGCGGCGACGGAGTCGCGGCGGGTGACGTCGCAGGCCTCGATGTCGACGTGCGCGCCCGCTCCGGTCAGCTCCGCGGCCAGCCCGGCCGCCTCCGGGGCCGCCGGTCCCCGCCTGCTGGTCAGCAGCAGGCGGCGCACACCGTGCCGGTCCACGAGGTGCCGGGCGAGCTGCGCGCCCAGGCCGCTGGTGCCGCCCGTGATCAGCACCGTTCCGGAGCCGAGGGCGGGTACGTCCCCGGCTCCGGCCCGTGCGCCGGCGTCGGCGCGGGCCAGCCGGGGGGCGTCCAGTGCGCCGGCGCGGATCCTGAGCTGGGCCTCCCCGGTTCCGGTCACGGCCGGCAGGAGGTCCCACGAGGCCGGCCGGTCGTCGGTGTCCACGAGCGTGAACCGGCCCGGGTTCTCGGTCTGCGCGCTGCGCACGAATCCCCAGACGGCGGCTGCCGCCGGGTCCGGGCGGGACACCTGCCCGTCGTGGAACGCGCCCCGGGTCACGACGACCAGCCGCGACTCGGCGAAGCGGTCGTCGGACAGCCAGGTGCGCGTCCAGCGCAGCACCTGGTGCAGGGCGCGCTCGACGGCGGCGGGGGTGTCCGCGCCGTCCGGGTCGGCGCGGTCCACGGCGGCGATCACGACCGGGGGCACGGGACCGCCGCCGGCGGTGAGTTCGTCGAGGCCCGCGACGACCGCCGTGTCCGGTGCCGGGAACGCGGGCGTGCCCAGCACCGCGTAGGGAGCGGCCGTCGCCTCGGACGGGGCGGGCACAGGTGTCCAGTCCGGGCGGAACAACGCGTCCTGGTGGTCGAAGCTCAGCGCGGTCAGCCGCTCGACGTCCGCGGGACGCAGGGTCAGCGACGCGATGCCGCCGACGGGTGTGCCGCGCTCGTCGGCGAGGGTCACGGACAGTGTGTTCTCGCCCGCCGGCGCGAGCCGGACGCGCAGCGCGGCCGGACGGGCGGAGCCGAGCCGGATGCCGGTGGCGCGGTACGGCAGCCAGCCCTCGGGGCGGGAGGTGTCGACGAGCCGGCCCAGGCCGACCGGGAGCAGCGCGGCGTGCAGCAGCGCCGGGTGGATCCGGAAGCGGTCCTGGCCGGCGCCGCCGACGGCGGGCGGTTCCACCTCCGCGAACAGGGTCTGGCCCTGCCGCCACACCGCCTTCAGGCCGCGGAACACGGGACCGTGGCCGAAGCCGAGGTCGGACAGCCGGGTGTACTCCTCCTCGAACGGCACCTGGTCCGCGCCCGGCGGGGGCCATGCGACGAGGCCGTCCTCGGCGGGTGCCGCGGTGCCGACGGTGCCGACGGCGTTGCGCGTCCACTCGCTCTCGCCCTCGCCGCGCGAGTGCACGCCGACGGTGCCGGTGCCGTCGAGCACGACGCGGATCTCCCGCTCGGCCGTGCGGGACAGCACCAGGGGGGTCTCCAGGGTGAGTTCGCCGACGGTGTCGTACCCGGCCTTGTGCGCGGCCCACGCCGCCAGCTCCATCGGTACGGTCGCCGGCACCAGGTGGGCGCCGTGGACGACGTGTTCGGCGAGCCAGGGGTGGCGCTCCAGCGACAGGCGTCCGCCGGCGACCACTCCCCCGGGCCCGCCGTCGGCGGGCAGGTCGACCACGGCGTCGAGCAGCGGATGGTCGGAGGTGGCGCCGGTGGTGGTCTCCTGAGGGGTGTTCAGCCAGTAGCGCCGCCGCTGGAAGGCGTACGTGGGCAGCTCGGCCCAACGGCCGTCCCGGCCGGGGAACGCCGCCCGCCACGCCACCTCGACGCCTCCCGCGAAGGCCTCCGCCGCCGACTGGTACAGCCGGGCGAGGCCGCCTTCGTCGCGGCGCAGGGAGCCCACGACGAAGCCGGTGGCGCCGGGGGTGGTGTCGAACATCTCCTGGATGTTCATCACGAGCAGCGGGTGCGGGCTGAGTTCGACGACCGCGCCGTCGGGCTCCTGCTCGACCAGGCGCCCCATGGCCGCCGCGAACTGGACCGGCTCGCGCAGGTTGCGGAACCAGTAGGCGGCGTCCAGCGCCGTCGGGTCGATCGGGCCGCCGGTGACCGTGGAGTAGATCTCGACCGGCGTGGGCGCCGGGGTGACGCGGCCCAGTTCCCGGGGGAGCCGCTCGGCGAAGCGGTCCATCAGCGGCGAGTGGCCGGGGACGCTGGACTTGATCAGCCGCGCGCGGGCGCCCTCGGCCCGGCAGGCCTCGACCAGCTCCTCGACCGCCCCGGTCTCGCCCGACACGGTGGTGGAGCGGGGCCCGTTCACGGCGGCGATCCCGATCCGGGACTCCTGGCCCGCCATCAGCTCCCGCACGCGCTGCTCGGGCAGCAGGATCCCGGCCATGCTGCCCTGTCCGGCGACGGTGGCCAGGAGCCGGGACCGCAGGGCTACGATCCTGGCCGCGTCCTCGAGGGTCAGCGCGCCCGCGACGTGGGCGGCGGCGATCTCGCCCTGGGAGTGGCCGATCACGACGTCCGGCACCACGCCCAGTGACTGCCACACCCGTGCCAGGGACACCATCACGGCGAACAGCACCGGCTGGACGACGGCGATGTCCTCCAGGTCGGCGGAGTCCGGTCCGCCGCACACGGTGTCGACCAGCGACCAGGACACCCACGGCTCCAGCGCCTTGGCGCAGGCGCGCAACCGCTCGGCGAAGACGGGGGAGGTCTCCCACAGCTCCCGGCCCATCGCGGCCCACTGGGCCCCCTGGCCCGGGAAGACGAAGACCGTCCTGCCGACGGGCCGCGCTACGCCGGACACCGCGGCGGCGGAGCCGGGCTCCTCGCCCGCGGCCACGGCGGCGAGGGCGGCGAGCAGGGTCTCCCGGTCGGCGCCGACGACCACCTGGCGGTGCTCGAACAGCGACCGTGTCGTCACCAGCGCGTGGCCCACGTCCGCGACCGGCAGGGCGGGGTCGGCGGCGACATGGTCGCGCAGCCGCCGCGCCTGCTCGCGCAGCGCCTGCCGCGAGCGCGCCGACAGCACCCATGGCACCACGTCGGTCTCACGGGAGGGGGGCCTGTTCCGCTCGTGAGCCTCGGGGGCCTGAGCGGCACGAAGGGCCTGGGGTGCCTGGGCGGGGCCGGGCTCCTCGGAGGCGTCAGAAGCCCGGGACGGCTCGGGAGCGTCGGTGGCCTGGGCGGGCTCCGGGGCCCGGGACGGCTCGGGAGCGTCGGTGGCCTGGGCGGGCTCCGGCGCCTGGAACGGCTCGGGAGCGTCGGCGGCCTGGGCGGGCTCCGGCGCCTGGAACGGCTCGGGAGCGTCGGCGGCCTGGGCGGGCTCCGGGGCCTGCTCCAGGATCAGGTGCGCGTTGGTGCCGCTGATGCCGAAGGACGACACGCCCGCGCGTCGGGGCCGGCCCGCCTCCGTGGTCCATTCCCGGGCCTCGGTGAGCAGTTCCACCGCCCCGGCCGACCAGTCCACGTGCGTGGAGGGGCGGTCGACGTGCAGCGTCCGGGGCAGCACCCCGTGCCGCATCGCCATGATCATCTTGATGATGCCGCCGACACCGGCCGCCGCCTGCGTATGGCCGATGTTCGACTTCAGCGACCCCAGCCACAGCGGGCCGGCCGAGTCCCTCTCCTGCCCGTAGGTGGCCAGCAGCGCCTCCGCCTCCAGCGGGTCGCCCAGCCGCGTGCCGGTCCCGTGCGCCTCCACGGCGTCCACCTCACGGGCCGTCAGTCCCGCGTCGGCCAGGGCCGCCCGGACGACCCGCTGCTGCGCCAGACCGTTGGGCGCGGTCAGCCCGTTGGACGCGCCGTCCTGGTTGACCGCCGATCCCCGGATCACCGCCCAGACGCGACGTCCGGCCCGCCGCGCGTCGGACAGCCGCTCCAGGACCAGTACGCCCGCCCCCTCGGAGAAACCGGTGCCGTCGGCCGCCTCGGCGAATGCCTTGCACCGCCCGTCCGCGGACAGGCCCCGCTGCCGGGACAGCTCCACGAACATCCCCGGGGTCGGCAGCGTCGACACTCCACCGGCCAGCGCCAGGGTGCACTCCCCCGACCGCAGCGACCGCACGGCCTGGTGGACGGCGACGAGTGACGCCGAGCACGCGGTGTCGGTCGACACCGCCGGACCGTGCAGGCCCAGTGTGTACGCCACCCGGCCCGAGGCCACGCTCAGGTAGGTGCCGGTGAGCGTGAATCCCTCGACCTCGCCGGCCGCCCCGCCGCCCATCCGGGGGCCGTAGTCGACGCCGTAGATCCCGGTGAACACCCCGGTCGCCGAACCCCGCAGCCCTGCCGGGTCGATGCCCGCCCGCTCCAGCGCCTCCCACGACGTCTCCAGCATCAGCCGCTGCTGCGGATCCATGGCCAGCGCCTCGCGCGGGCTGATGCCGAAGAACTCCGCGTCGAACTCGGGGAGGTCGTGCAGGAACCCGCCCGAGCGGGTGTACGTCTTCCCGTGCGCCTCGGGGTCCGGATCGTAGAGCGCCTCCACGTCCCAGCCGCGGTCCGACGGGAAGTCGCCCACCGCGTCCACGCCGTCGGACACCAGGCCCCACAGCCCTTCGGGGGACGTCGCCCCACCCGGGAAGCGACACCCCACACCCACGACCGCGATGGGCTCGCGCGCGGACTCCTCCAGCTCGCGCACACGCTCACGCAGGTGCTGCGCGTCACCGACGGCGCGACGCAGATAGGACCGGAGCTTGTCGACATCCTCCACCAGGGCCTCCCCCTAACGGTTGCTGAGACGAACGGTGTTGCTACACGTATCCACGGTCGATCAATGCGTACAGATCGTCATCACTACGACTTTCCGGGCGCTCATCCGGCACTGTCTCCTGCTCTGTCTTCGCTGCCGTGTTCGCTGCCGTGTTCGCTGCCGTCTTCCGTGCTGCTCCCGGCACCGTCTCCGCCGGGCCGGGCCGCGCCGGCGTCAGGAGGGAGAAGAGGTGCTGGGCGAGCTGCCGCGGCGTGGGGTAGGTGAAGGCGACGGTGGCCGAAAGACGCACTCCGGTCACCGCCGTGAGCCGGTTGCGGAGCGCCACGACCATCGAGGAGTCGAACCCCAGGGCCTTGAAGGTCTCGCCCGACCTCGACGTGAGGTCGACGCCCGCGAGGTCCGCGTCCTTCGCGGTCAGCAGTGCCGCCGTCTCGGCGCACACCAGCGCGCGGACCGACGCCTCCGAGGCCAGGTCCGGCCCCGCGGAGGTCGTGTCCGGGGCGGGGGTGTCGTCCGGCGCGGTCAGCCAGTACCGCTGCCGCTGGAACGGGTAGGCGGGCAGGCCGATCCGGCGCGGCCGGGCCGGCGCGAACGCCGTCTCCCAGCTCACCGGCACACCCCGCACATGCAGTTCGGCCGCCGACGCGAGGATCTTGGCGGCGCCGCCGTCATGCTTGTCCAGGGTGTTCACCACCAGGGGCGGGCTCGCCAGCGTGTCGGCGGTCTCCTCCATCGCCACCTGGAGCACGGGATGCGGACTGACCTCCACGTACACACCGCCGCGCTCCCGCATCAGCGCGCCGACGACCTCGCCGAACCGCACCGTCGAGCGCAGGTTGTCGTACCAGTACGCGCTGTCCAGGACGCGGGTGTCGAGCCGCCCCGCGGTGACCGTGGAGTGGAACTCCACCGGAGTCCGCCGCGGCGTCACGTCCGCGGCGGCGGCGAGCACCTGGTCGCGGATGCGCTCGACCTGGTGGGAGTGGGAGGCGTACTCGATCCTGACGCGGCGCACCCGCGCCCCGTCGGCGGCGGCCTCGGCCGCGAACTCGTCGAGTGCCTCCAGATCTCCGGAGACCACCACGGAGCCGGGCCCGTTGACCGCGGCCACGGACAGCCGCCCGGGCCACCGGGTCAGCCGTTCCTCGACCTCGGCGAGGGGCGCGGCGACCGCGTTCATCCCGCCGAGGCCCGCCAGCGCGGTCAGCGCCCGGCTGCGCAGGGCGACCACCCGGGCCGCGTCCTCGAGGGAGAGCGCGCCCGCCACGCACGCCGCGGCGATCTCACCCTGCGAGTGCCCCACGACCGCGTCGGGCACGACACCCAGCGACCGCCACACCCGGGCCAGGGACACCATCATCGCGAACAGCGCCGGCTGGACCACGGCGTCCCCGCGCTCCAGCGACGGCGCCGACCGCGCGCCGGTCACCAGGTCCGGCAGGGACCAGTCCAGCCACGGCTCCAGCGCCTGCGCGCAGTCGTCGATCGCGCGGGCGAAGACCTCCGACTGCGCGTACAGCTCCCGGCCCATGCCCAGCCACTGCGAGCCCTGGCCGGGGAAGACGAGGACGACCGGCCCCGCCGGCCCGCCGGCCACCCCGCGCACGGCGCGGGCCGCGCCGCCGCCCGCCGCCACCAGGTTGAGACCGGCCAGCGCCTCCTCGCGGTCGGCGCCGAGCACCACGGCCCGGTGCGCGAACGCCGTCCGCGTCGTCACCAGCGAGTGCCCCACATCGGCCGCCGTCAGCGAGGGGTCCGCGGTCACGCGGTCGCGCAGCCGTGCCGCCTGCTGCCGCAGGGCCGGTTCGGAACGTGCCGACAGCACCCACGGCACGGCGGCGGGGACGCCGGGCGCCCGGTCCTCGGGCTCGGGTCCGGCCGGCGTCTCGGGGGCCTGTTCGAGGATCACGTGGGCGGTGGTGCCGCCCATGCCGACCGATGTCACTCCGGCCCGCCGCGGCCGGTCGGGGGTGTCGGGCCAGGGGCGCGCGGTGTTCAGGATCTCGAAGTCCTCCTGGAAGCCGGGGACGTCGGGGTTCGGGGACCGGAAGCCGGGATGCGGGACCAGGTGGGCGCGGTCCAGGCAGAGCGCCGCCTTCACGAAGCCGACGATCCCGGCGGCCGGCTCCAGGTGCCCGACGTTCGCCTTCACCGAGCCGATCACCAGGGGGCGGCCGCGGCCGGTGTGCCGGGACACCTCGCGCAGACCGGCGAGTTCGGCCGGGTCGCCGCGCCGGGTGCCGGTGCCGTGCGCCTCGACGTAGTCGACACCGTCGAAGGTGACGTCCGCGGCCTTCAGGGCGGACAGCACGGCCGCCGCCTGCCCGGTGGGGCTGGGGTCCGGCATCCGGGAGGAGGCGCCGCCGCTGCCGACGCCCCAGCCGCGGACCACCGCGTAGACGTGGTCGCCGTCGGCGACGGCCCGGTCGAGCCGCTTGAGCAGGACGAACGCCCCGCCCTCACCGCGCACGAAGCCGTTGGCGCGCGCGTCGAAGGGGTGGCAGCGGCCGTCGGGCGACAGGGCGCCGAGGTTGGCCAGGCCCAGTCCCGCCTCCGGGTCGGCGATCAGGTGCACACCGCCGGCGAGCGCCATGTCGACCGCGCCGCCGCGGATCCGCTCGCAGGTCAGCGCCAGTGACACCAGGGAGGAGGACTGACCGGAGTCCGCGCACAGGCTCATGCCCCGCACGTCGAACAGGTGCGAGATCCGGTTCGCGATCAGCGAGCCGCCCGACCCGAGGACGGCGTAGTGGTCGTCCCTGTCGCTGCCGGAGAGTCTGCGCAGCAGTTCGTACCCGGAAGGGCCGGCGCCGACCACGACGTCGACCTCGCGGCCCGCGAGCGCGGTCGCCGGGACGCCGGCGTTCTCGACGGCCTCCCAGGCCAGCTCCAGGCCCAGCCGCTGCACGGGGTCCATGGCGGCCGCCTCCGCCGCGGGCGTGCCGAAGAACTCCGCGTCGAAGGCGTCGACGGCGTCGAGGAACGACCCGGAGTTCACGGTCGCGGCGTCCGGGTGCGGCGTGCGGTCCGGGACCGTCCGGTGCTCGGGGAACGTGCCGAAGGTCGACTCGCCGTCGAGCAGCAGGCGCCAGAAGGCGTCCACGTCGTGCACACCGGGAAAGCGGCACGACATCCCGATGACGGCGATGCCGGTGGCTGCACCACTCATTCGAATTCCTTCCGGTTCCCTCGGTGTACGGCTCTCGCGGGCGGCTGTGCCGCGCTCATCGCCAACGGGTCAGCACGTTCCGCAGCTCGTCCGGCGCGTCCATGAAGTCGTAGTGACCGCCGTCGACGGACACGAACTCGACGGGGTCCGCGTACCGGCGCCAGCCCTGGAGCTGGTCGGGGCTCACGTCGGGGTCGTCGCGCCAGTGCAGGACGACGACGGGGCAGGGCAGGGGAACCGGCTCGGTCCGCCGGTAGGCGGACGCGGCGGCGTGGTCGCGGAGCAGCACCATCAGGCCTAGGTCGACCATGTCGGGCCGCGGCTCGATGCCCCGGCCGCGCAGGAACGACTCCACCTCGGTGCGCAGTTCGGGCTCGGTCAGGGCCAGCATCCGGTCGCGCGAGGCGTCGTGCGGTGCCGGCTGGCCCGACACGATCAGGCACGCGGGCGTGGGCAGACCGAGTTCGGCGAGCCGGAGCACGGTCTCGTAGGCGGGCAGCGCGCCCGCGCAGTGCCCGAAGAACGCGTACGGCACGTCCAGCAGCGGCCGCAGCGCCTCGGCCAGGCCGGCGGCGAGGTTCTCGTAGGTGCCGTAGTGGGGGTGGGCCAGGCGGTTCTCGCGGCCGGGGAACTGCACCGGACAGATCTCGGTGTCGCCGAGCGCGGCCGGCCAGGCGCTGAAGGCCGAGGCGCCGGACCCGGCGAAGGGGAAGGCGAAGAGCCGGGCGGCGTGGCCGGCGGCCGGCGGCCGGACGAACCACGGCGACGCGACGGTGGTGGGGCCGGAGGTCATGGCGTCTGCCGTTTCTGGGCGGTGATGGGCAGGTGGGTCATCCCGGCGATGAAGTACGACCGCAGGTGCTGCGGTTCGCCGGCGAGGTCGATCGAGCCGAACCTCTGGAGCAGTTCCTCGAAGAAGACGCGCAGGGTCAGCCGGGCCAGCGGTGCCCCGATGCAGAAGTGCGGTCCGAACCCGAACGCGACCTGGCGCTTGGCGTTGGCGCGCGTGATGTCGAAGGTGTGCGGGTCGGGGAACCGGGACGCGTCCCGGTTGGCCGAGCCGATCCACGCGACGACCGCCCCGCGGGCCGGGATCGTGCCTCCGGCGATCTCGACGTCGTCCACCGCGTACCGCATGAAGTTGCACGCGGCCGAGGTCCAGCGCAGCCCCTCCTCGACGAGGTTGGGGATCAGCGTGGGGTCGGCCTGGGCCTTGGCGAACTGCTCGGGCCGTTCGACGAGCGCGTGCACGGTGCCCGAGACGGTGTGCGGGGTGGTGACGTTGGCGCCGAGCAGGATGCTGTAGCCGTCGAGGGCGATCTCCTCATCGGACAGCGGGGCCCCGCCCGGGCGGACGTTCATCAGGTGGTGCAGGAGGCTGTCGTCCTCGAAGCCGGACGCCCGCCGTGTGCGGACCCACTCCCTGACGTAGGTGACCAGCTCGTGGTGGGCGATGGCCAGGGTGGCCGCCTCGCTGCCCTCCAGGAAGTGCGGGTCCGAGGGGGCCGTCACCATCGCGGTGAGCTGGACGAGTTCGGCCCAGTCCTTCTCGGGGATGCCCAGCAGCGGTCCCGTGACCATCGCCGGGAGGAGCAGCGCCCGCTCGGCCAGGTCGAAGGGTTCGCCGTCGAGCGCGGGCTCCAGGAAGCGGATGATCGTCCCCCGGACGGAGTCCTCCCAGGACTTCACCGCGCGCGCGGTGAGCTTGGAGCCGAGCGGCCGGCGGACCTCGGTGTGCCGGGGCGGGTCGGTGGAGGTCAGCAGCACGCCGGCCGCGACGTCGTCCGTCCCGAGGTGGGTGGGGACGGTGCCGCGCTCCGAGGTGAACTCGCGGTGGTCGCCGAGGACCCGGCAGACGTCGTCGAAGCGGGTCACCGACCAGAACTCCCGGCCGTCGGGCAGCACCTGGTGGTGCAGTGGCGCCTTCTCCCGCATCACGTCCCAGACGGGGTGTGGGTCGCCCCCGGTGTACAGGTCCAGGTCGAACAGGTCGATGCCGGTGAGGTCGGCGTCGTGCGCGGGGCCCGGCGTCAGCCTCACGTCCCCGCCCTCCCCTTTTCGATCAACTCGGCGCAGCGGGCCGGGGTTCCCGCCAGGTAGAAGTCGCGTACGGAGAGCTGGACGCCGTAGTCCTCGGCCACCCTCTCGATGATTTTGATTCCGGCCAGTGAGTTGCCGCCCAGCGCGAAGAAGTCGTCCTCCGCCCCGACCTCACGGCCGCCCAGGCACTCTCCCCACAGCGTCGCTATTTCCTGCACCAGGGAAACCGGCGCACTCGAAGGCGCGGCCTGTCGCTCCATTGCCATTTTCCTTCCTCCGCCGAGCTCTTTTCCGCCGTCCCGCCGACGGGACGAAATCCCTTGAGGGCCGGGTGAATGGCCGGACCGAGTGTCGCGTGAACGCGGGTCCGCTCCCACCGTGCCGGCGGCCTGCCGACTCGCGTCGGCCGGTGAGGTTGAGGATGGGCCCGCGTCCTCGCATGCTGAAACCCCCGCGGCATCCGCTTGCCGAAACCGTCCCGCCGGCGGGACAGGGCAAGGGGAAAGTGATGCGAGGCGCCAGGGCCATTCCGACAACTCCGCCTGCCCCGCGGGCGGACGGGGAATTTCGCCGGACAGGCTCTGGAGGCGTACTGGATTACCGCTGGAACGCACTGGAAATCGCGACGAGCAGGAACGCAGAGGGGCGGACAACGTGGGAAACTCCGGCATGGACGCGGACGTGGTCATCGCGGGCGCCGGGCCGACCGGTCTGATGCTCGCCTGTGAGCTGCGGCTCGCGGGCGCCGACGTGTTGGTGGTCGAGCGGCTCGCGGAGCGGACGGGCGAGTCGCGTGCCGGCGGGATCCACTCCCGTACCCTGGAGGTACTGGACCAGCGCGGCGTCCTGGACCGCTTCCTCGCCCAGGGCGAACTGCAGCCGGTGGGCCACTTCTCGGGGCTCTACCTGGACTTCGACGAGTCCGAGTCCCGGCACCCGTACCCGCTGATGATCCTTCAGTCCGCCATCGAGCGGCTGCTGGAGGAGTGGGCGACCGAACTCGGCGTGCGGATCCGCTGGTCGTCCCCGGTGAGCGGCCTGAGCCAGGACGAGACCGGCGTGACGGCCCGGCTGGACACCGGGGAGGCGGCGCCCGAGACGCTGCGCGCCCGCTACCTGGTGGGATGCGACGGCGGGCGCAGCGCCGTGCGCAAGCTGACGGGCGTCGACTTCCCCGGCACCGAGCCGACGATGACCGCGCTGATCGGCGACGTCGAACTGCCCGACCTGCCCGAGGACTACGTCTGGGTGCGGCGCCGCCCGGCCGGCGACTACTCGGCGATCGCGTTCGAGCCCGGCTGGTACCGGGTGATCACCTCGGAGTACGACCGCGTCCCCGAACGCGACGAGCCGGTGACGTTCGAGCAGCTCAGGGAGTCGCTGATCAGGGTCGCGGGCACCGACTTCGGCATGCGCGAGCCCCGGTGGACCTCCCGCTTCACCGACGCCGCCCGGCAGGCGGCCCGGTACCGGGCGGGCCGGGTGCTGCTCGCGGGCGACGCCGCGCACATCCACTTCCCGGCCGGGGGCCAGGGCCTGAACATGGGCGTGCAGGACGCGGTGAACCTCGGCTGGAAGCTCGCCGCGGTGGTGCGCGGCCAGGCGCCGGAGAGTCTCCTGGACAGTTACCACACCGAGCGCCACCCCGTGGGGGAGCGCGTGCTGCAGAACACCCGCGCCCAGTCGGCGCTGGTCCGCCCCGGCGCCCAGACGGACGCGCTGCGCGAGGTGTTCGGCTCGCTCATGGTGTTCGACGACGTCAACCGGTACCTGCGCCACATGCTGAACGCCCTGGACATCCGTTACCCGGTCGACGGCGACCACCCGCTCGAGGGCCGCCGGGTCCCCGACGCCGACCTCGACACGTCCGGCGGTCCCGCGTTCGTCCACGAGTTGCTGCACGCCGCCCGGCCCGTCCTGCTCGACCTGGGCGGCAGTGCCGAGGTGGCGGCGGCCGTCAAGGGCTGGGCCGACCGCGTCGACCTGGTCGAGGCGCGCAGCGCGGACGACCTCTGGACGGTCCCGGCCCTCGGCAGCGTCCCCGCTCCCGCCGCGCTGCTCATCCGGCCCGACGGCCATGTCGCGTGGGCGGCCGCCGCCGACGGTCCCCTCGACCTCTCCGCGCTCCGGGCGGCCCTCACCACCTGGTTCGGCCCGGCTCTGCGGGGGTGAGCGGCCGTCCGCCGCCGCGCCACAACGACGCCACCTCACACCACCCCGGCGCCCCGCCGTTCCCCCGGGGGTGCCGGGGTCCCGTTTCGTCGCAGCTCACCGGGCTTGCGTATGGCGCCACGGCAGTACCACCATGACGTCATGGACCTCACGCCGTACGTCGACACTCTCCGCCGCACCCTCGCGGTGGCCGCCGAGGCCGGCGGGGGCGAAGCCCGCGAGCTGGCCGACCGGCTGTCCGCTCCGCTGGAGTCGGCGGCCCGGCTGACCATGCTCAGCGTGCTCTCCGCCGCGATGGACGAGATCACCCGCGAACTCGCCCCGGGCTCGGTCGACGTACGGCTGCGCGGGCTCGACCCCGACTTCGTGGTGACACCGCCGCCCGCCGACGGCGGTGGTGCCGGGCAGCCCGCCACGCCCGCCGAACCACCGCGGACCTCCGTACCGCCCGCGGGCGACGAGGGCGGCACCGTCCGCGTCAACCTGCGTCTGCCGTCCCACCTCAAGGTCCGCGCCGAGGAGGCCGCGTCCGGTGAGGGCCTGTCGGTCAACGCGTGGCTGGTGCGCGCCGTGTCGGCCGCGGTCGGCAACGGCGCCCCGCCGCGTCCGGCGCAGAAGGCCCGCGGCGCCGGACAGAGCCTCACGGGCTGGGTACGCTGACCGCTCCCGCTTCCCGCACCACGTCACCCACCTCACCAGACGGGACCGCCATGTCCTCCTTCGACACCCCCGAGGCGATCTCGGTCATCGCGCGTGTGGAGGCCGGGTCCATCCAGTTCACCGCCGGCGACCGAGCCGACACCGTCGTCGAGGTACGGCCCCGCGACCCGGACAAGGATGTGGACGTCCGCGCGGCCGGCCAGACCGAGGTCGCGTGCGCGGGCGGCGTGCTGACCGTGCGCACCCCCAAGTCGGGCCTGTTCGGCCGCACCGGCACCGTCGATGTGTCCGTCGACCTGCCGACGGGTTCGCGCGTCGACCTGACCGGCGCCTGGACACAGGTGTTCGGCGAGGGCCTGCTCGGCGAGGTCAGGGTGAAGACCTCCTCGGGAGACGTCCGCCTCGGGGCGACCGGTCCGCTGACGGTCACCGCCTCCCACGGCTCCGTCACCGTGGACCGCGTGGCCGGCGCCGCCGGGATCACCACCAGCTCGGGCAGTGTGCGCGCCGGTCTGCTGGACGGTCCCGCCGTCCTGAAGAACTCCCACGGCACCACCACCGTCGGCGCGGCCACCGGCGAGCTGCGGGTCAGCGGCGCCCACGGCGACATCGACGTCGCCCGCGCCGAGGACTCGGTCACCGCGACCACCGCGCACGGCACCGTACGGCTGGGCGAGGTGGCCCGGGGCACCGTCCAGTTGGAGACCTCCAGCGGCGCCATCGAGGTGGGCGTCCGCGCGGGCACGGCCGCCTGGCTCGACGCCCACTCCGGCTCCGGGCAGGTGCGCAACACCCTCACCGCCTCCGACGCTCCGGGCGGCTCCGAGGAGACGGTCACGATCCGGGCCCGCACCCGCCACGGCAACATCGACGTCCGCCGCGCCAGGCCCTGACCGCTCCCGGCCGGCGGCTCACGGTGCCGTCGTCGTCCAGGTGACCGGCAGCGCGTGGACGCCGTAGATGTTCATGTCGGTCCTCAGCGGCACCTCGCCGGCGGGGACGGCGAGCCGCAGGGTCGGGAAGCGGCGCAGCAGTCCGCCGAATCCGGCGCGCATCTCGATGCGGCCCAGTTGCTGGCCGAGGCACTGGTGGACGCCGTGGCCGAAGGCCAGGTGCCCGCGTGCCCCGCGGCGGATGTCGAGGGTGTCGGGGTTCTCGAAGCGCCGGGGGTCGCGGTTGGCGGCCAGCAGGGAGACGACGACGGTCGACCCCTCGCCGATGGTCTCGCCGCCCAGCTCGATGTCCTCGGTGGCGTACCGGTAGAAGATGTCGGCGACGGACAGGTAGCGCATGAGTTCCTCGACGGCGTCGGGGATCAGCTCCGGGTCGGCCCGCAGGGCGGCCAGCTGCTCGGGGTGCTCCAGGAGCGCGAAGGTGCCGAGCGAGAGCTGGTTGACGGTGGTCTCGTGGCCGGCGAGCAGCAGCAGGAAGGCGCAGCCGGTCAGTTCCTCGACGGTGAGGTCCTCCTGGCGGGCCAGGTCGGACAGGATGTCCTCGCCGGGTTCGGCGCGCTTGCGGGTGACCAGTTCGGCGAGGTACGCGGTCATGGCGCCGTACGCGGCCATCTTCTCGTCGAACGCCTGGTCCCTCACGAGGAACTTGGCGGTGTTGCTCTGGAAGGTCGCCCGGTCCTCGTAGGGGACACCGAGCAGTTCGCAGATGACCAGCGAGGGCACCGGCAGCGCGAACTCCTCGACCAGGTCGACCGGCGGGGTCAGCCGCGCCAGAGCGTCCAGCTGCCGTTCGGCGACGTCGGTGATGTACTCCTCCAGCTCCTTCATCCGCTTGACGGTGAAGGCACCGGTGAGCCTGCGCCGCAGCCGGGTGTGGTCCGGCGGGTCCATGGCGATGAAGACGCCCGGGATCTGGGGGGAGGGTTCGGTGGGGACGGGCATGCCGGGGATGTCGTAGGGCACGTGGAGCACCCCGAGGTCCTGCCGGGAGCTGAAGCGGGTGTCGGCCATGAGCCGGCGGACCTCCTCGTAGCCGGTGACCAGCCAGCCCTCGTGTCCGTCGGGGAATCGCAGGGGGCTGACCGGGCGGGCCGCGGCCAGCCGGGTGATCGCGCGGGGCGGGTCGAAGGGGCCCGCGTCCCGCTCCGTGGGCAGGCCGTTCGGGACGGGAACCGTCTGGCTCATCGGGTTTCCTTTCGCAGCACGGCTGGAGCACCGGCCAACACCGGTGACTCCACCATGGCACACGCATAGCGCCATACCGAGCCATTCTGGCCCCGACGCCCACCGAGCCGGAGTCAAGTGAACCGCCACACCCCTTGAAGCGCCAGGCCGGAGGATCACCGCGCCCGCACTCCAACATGACCGGAATTCGCCGGGCGTTCCCTGGGCAACGGCTGTCACCGAAAAAACGCCTCGACGTGGCGCCACTCGTGTGCCACGATGGCACCACGATGTTGCGAGTGAGCCAGAAAGGGGGCCGGACCATGGAGACAGCACCGCGTCGGCCGGGGACGGCACCCGGCGCCTGCACGGCCTTCGCGCGCTTCGTGCTCTGCGGTGGCGGGGTGGGGCTCGCCTCCAGCTTCGCCGTGGCGGCCCTCGCCACCCGGCTCCCCTGGGCGCTGGCCAACGCCGTGATCACCGTGGCGTCCACGCTCCTCGCCACCGAACTGCACGCGCGCTTCACCTTCGGCGCCGGCGGGCGCGCGACCCGGCGCCAGCACATGCAGTCGGCCGGGTCGGCCGCGGTCGCGTACGCGGTGACGTGCGCGGCGACGCTCGCCCTGCACCTGCTGGTGGCGGCGCCCGGCACGGTGCTGGAGCAGGCCGTCTACCTGTCCGCCTCGGCGCTCGCCGGTGTGGGCCGGTTCCTGGTGCTGCGGCTCGTGGTCTTCGCACGCGGCGGGCGGACAGCGCGGCGCCGCCCCGGCGGCACTTGCCTCACCGGGGCGGCGCTGAAGGGGATGCCGGGCGAGCCGGCCCGCGTCACGCTCGCTTCTTGAACGTGGAGACCGCCCACACGTATCCGAGGACGGCGAACCCGGCGCACCAGGCGAGTGCCGCGATCGTGTCACCGCTCGACGGGTTGCCGGTCAGCAGCCCGCGCAGCGCCTCGATGACCGGGGTGAAGGGCTGGTACTCCGCGAACTGCCGTACGCCCGCCCCCATCGTGTCCGCGGGCACGAACGCGCTGCTGAGGAACGGCAGCATGATCAGCGGCACGGTGGCCATGCCCGCCGACTCCGCGGTCTTGGCGGCCAGCCCCACGGCGACGGTGAGCCAGCCCGCCGCGAAGCTGAGCAGCAGGATCAGTCCGATCGCGCCCAGCCACTCCAGTCCGCTCGCGTCCGGGTCGAACCCCATCGCGAAGGCCACCGCGACGATGGCCGCGCAGGCCACCACGCAGCGCACGGTGGTGACCACGACGTGCCCGGTCAGGACGGATCCGCGGGAGACGTCCATGACCTTGAACCGGTTGATGACGCCCTTGGTCATGTCGTCGTTCACGGCCGTCGCGGTGGCTCCCAGCCCGTAGCTGATGGCCATCACGAGCAGGCCCGGGGTCGCGTAGTCGATGTAGTCGTCACCGACGCTGAACGCACCGCCGAACACCTTGACGAACATGAGCATGATCACGATGGGGAGCAGGACCCCGTTGAACACCGTGACCGGGTTGCGCATCGTGTGCTTCAGATTGCGGCGCAGCATGATCGACGAGTCGGTCAGCGCCGTCGAGAGGGTGCTCATCGCGCGATCGCCTCCTTGCTCGTGTGCTCGTCGGCGACCGGGGCGCCGGTGGTGTCGGTCAGGGCGAGGAAGACGTCGTCGAGGTCCGGTGTGTGCACGGAGAAGCCCTGGGCGTTGAGTGTGTGTTCGTCGAGCCGGTCGAGCAGGAGCCGCAGCGACCGCGACTCTCCGTCGCTGGGCACCCGCAGGGTCAGCTCCTCGTCGTCCCGCGTGGCGCCGGTGAACAGCCGCGCCGCCGCGTCGAGTTCGTGGGCGCCGGCGAACCGGAGCCGGACGTGGGTTCCGGGGATCTGGCGCTTGAGGTCCTCGGGGGTGCCCCGGGCGACCAGCCTGCCCTTGTCGAGCACGGCGATCTGGTCGGCGAGCTGGTCGGCCTCCTCCAGGTACTGGGTGGTGAGGAAGACGGTGGTGCCGTCGGCCACCAGCTCGCGGACGATGCTCCACATGGTGCGCCTGCTGCGCGGGTCCAGACCCGTCGTCGGCTCGTCCAGGAAGATGATCCGCGGATCGCCGACGAGCGTCATCGCCAGGTCGAGCTTGCGGCGCATACCGCCGGAGTAGGTCCCCGCCAGCTTGTCCGCCGACTCCTCCAGGTCGAACCGCTCCAGCAGCCGCGTGACGACCTGGTCGCCCGAGCGCACGCGCTTCAGGTCCACCATCAGCCGCAGGTTCTCGCGGCCCGACAGCAGCTCGTCGACCGCGGCGAACTGTCCGGTCACGCCGATGGCCGCGCGCACCTGCCGGGTCTCGGTCACCACGTCGTGTCCGGCGACGCGCACCGTGCCGGCGTCGGCCTTCATCAGTGTCGTCAGGACGTTGACGGTCGTCGTCTTGCCCGCCCCGTTCGGGCCGAGCAGGGAGAAGACCGACCCCTCGGCGACATGGAAGTCGACGCCGTCGAGCACGACCTTGTCGCCATGTGCCTTGCGCAGCCCCGAGACCGCGATCGCTGAACTTCTCATGGTCCCACCTTCCTCCGGGGACCTGTCACGGGCCTGTCGCGGCGCTGACACGGCGCTCGCGCGCGGACCGTTCCCCGATCACGTCCAGCACCTGCCGGCCGAGGTCGACCAGGTACATGTGGTCGCCGGGGAACTCCACGTAGTCGAAGCGGCCCGTGGTCGCCGCCTGCCACTGCCGGGCCTCCTGAGCGGTGACGAGCCCGTCGTGGTCGCCCCGCAGCGAGGTGATCGGCACCGACACCGGGTCGTCGGTGCTGGGCACGTAGGCCTCGTGCATCTCGCAGTCGGCCTGGAGCGTGGGGAGGATCAGTTCCCGCATCTCCGGATGGTCGAGCGCCTCGTGCCGGAATCCGGCGAACTCCTCGACGCGGGCGAGGAACTCGTCGCCCTCGAGCCCCGCCGCCCGCCGCTCGCGCCGCGTCCACGGTCCCGGCGAGCCGCTGACGACCAGCCGTTCGACGGGCACGCCGCGCGCGCTCAGCAGGTGCACCAGCTCGTAGGCGAGCACCGCGCCCAGGCTGTGCCCGAACAGCACGGTCCGCGTCCCCTCACCGAGGTCCGCGACGATGTCGTCGATCTCGCTCCGGGCCGCCTCGACCACGTTGCGGTACGGCGTCTGGAGGAACCGCCGCTCCCGGCCCGGAAGTTCGACCGAGGTCACCCGCCACCGGCCGTCGGCCAGCTCCCGCCACGGGTGGAAGAACGAGGGACCCGCCCCCGCGAACGGCACGCACAACAGCGTGCTCCCCTCGCCGTGCCCCGCGGACACGCCTGGATCCGTCACCACGACCAACCCCCATCATCCATTCGACTGTTCGTTGAAACCGGCTCGGGCGCGCGTGCGCTACGCCAGCTTTCGGTGGAGGACCTCGAACATCTCCGCCACGGGCCCGGGCATGTGCATCTCGTGGTGCGTGACCCGTACGTCGTGCACCTCCAGGGAGCCCTGGACGTACGGCCGCCACAGGTGCGCGTACGACGTGTCCTCGAGCGTGGCGTTGAAATACACCACGTCGCCGCGGTAGACCGGGGACTCGAAGTCCATCATCAGGGCCGTGTTGTTCGCCAGGACCTTCGACATGGTGTCCAGGAACCGCTGCCGGTTGCCGGTGCGGATGTACTGGCCGAAGTCGTCCTCCAGTTCCGCCCGGAAGTCCGACGAGTCCTTTCCGGCGTGCACCTCCTCGAAGCCGTGCCCGCCCGGCTGCGCGTCCAGGACGGCCACCAGGGCGACCTCGTGGCCGCGCCGTTCCAGGGCGTCCGCGACGGCCTGGACGACGGAGCCGCCGTAGGACCAGCCGATGAGGTTGAACGGACCCTCCGGCTGGGTCTTCAGGATCTGGCCGACGTAGTCCTCGATCATCTCCGGCACGGAGCCGGCCAGCGGCTCCACGCCGTCCGAGCCGCGGGACTGCAGCGCGTAGGCGGGCCGGTCCGGCAGGTGCAGCACGAAGCTGTAGTACGCCCAGCCCAGACCGCCGCCCCCGTGGAAGAACCACACCGGCTTCTTGCCCGTGCCGGGGTCGTTGTTCAGGGGCAGGACGACCGCGAAGGAGTCGGCGTCGTCGTCGGGGACACCGCCGGCGAGCATCAGCGCGGCCAGTTCGGCCACCGTGGGGTACCGGATGATCGTCCGGATGGGGATGTCGATGTCGAACCGGTCGCGGACGCGGACACTGAGCCGGGTGGCCAGCAGCGAGTGGCCGCCCAGGGCGAAGAAGCCGTCGTCGATGCCGACCTTCTCCAGGCCGAGCAGCTCGGCGAACAGCTCGCACAGCGCGCGCTCGTAGGCGTTGCGCGGCTCCCGGCCGGCCGCGGTCGCCGTCGCGTCCTCCGCGGGCAGGGCCCGCTTGTCGAGCTTGCCGTTGGAGGTCAGCGGGATCTGTGCCAGCGGGATCACCACGGACGGCACCATGTAGTCCGGCAGGCGCCCGCGCAGGTACTCCGTCAGCTCCTCCCCCGTGCGGGCGGCGCCGGGCTCGGGTACGACGTAGCCCACGAGGCGCTTGTCGCCCTCCTGGTTCTCCCGGACCAGGACCACCGCCTGCGCCACGTCCGGGTGCCCGGCCAGCGCGTGCTCGATCTCGCCCAGCTCGATACGGAAACCGCGGATCTTCACCTGGGAGTCGGCGCGGCCCACGTACTCCAGCCGTCCGTCGCGGCCCCAGCGGACCAGGTCGCCGCTGCGGTACATCCGCTCGCCCGGCCCGCCGAACGGGCAGGCCACGAAGCGTTGCGCGGTCAGGCCGGGGCGGCCGTGGTAGCCGCGGGCCAGGCCGTAGCCCGCCACGTACAGCTCGCCCATCACGCCGGCGGGCGCCGGCCTCAGGTGCGCGTCCAGGACGTAGGCGCGCAGCCCCGGGACCGCCGGGCCGATCACGCCGCCCCGGTAGCGGGCCGCGGAGTGCTCGTCCAGGTCGACGCGGGTGACGTGGACGGTGGTCTCGGTGATGCCGTACATGTTCACCAGCACCGGCGCGTCACCGGCGTGGCGCGCGTACCAGTCGGTGAGGCGGTTCAGGTCCAGGGCCTCGCCGCCGAACACCACGTACCGCAGGGCCAGGTCCTGGCCGGGGGCGTCGGCGTCGGCCTGGGCCAGCTGGTAGAAGGCCGAGGGCGTCTGGTTGAGGACGGTGACCCGCTCGCGGGCGAGGAGCCGGAGGAAGTCGGCCGGGGAGCGCGAGACGTCGAAGGGGACCACGACGAGGCGTCCGCCGTGCAGCAGCGGGCCCCACAGCTCCCACACCGAGAAGTCGAAGGCGTAGGAGTGGAAGAGGGTCCACACGTCGTCCGCGCCGAAGCCGAAGTCCCGGGTGGCGGTGAAGAGTCCGACCACGTTGCGGTGCGGGATCAGCACGCCCTTGGGGCGGCCCGTCGACCCGGAGGTGTAGATGACGTACGCGGGGTGCGCGGGGCGCAGCACCGTGCGGCGCTCGGCGTCGGTGAGGTCGGCGGCCGGTTCCCCCTCGAAGGCCCCGGCCCGGTCGAGGTGGACCAGGGGGAGGTCGTGCGCGAGATCCGGCACGGCGCCGGTGGTGCCGGTGGTGACCAGCAGGACCGGTGCCGCGTCCTCGACGATGTGGGCGATGCGGTCGGCCGGGGAGTCGGGGTCGATCGGCAGGTAGGCGCCGCCCGCCTTGAGCACCGCCAGCAGCGCGACGACCAGTTCCGCCGAGCGCTCCAGGCAGACCCCGACCAGGGACTCGGGGCCCACCCCGCGGGCGACCAGGTGCCGGGCGAGCCGGTTGGCGCGGGCGTTCAGCTCCCCGTAGGTGAGGGTGGTGCCGTCGTACACCACGGCGACCTCGTCGGCCCGCCGCGCCGCCTGCCGCTCGAACAGCTCCACCAGGGTGACCTCGTCGACTCTCTCACCGGCGGCGTTCACCTCCACCAGCAGCCGCTCGCGCTCCCGCGCGCTCAGCACGTCGACGTCCCCGACGCGCAGGTCCGGGTCGGCGGCGAACCGCTCCAGCACCCGCACCAGGCGGGCGGAGATCTCCTCGGCCGTGCCGCGGTCGAACAGGTCGGTCGCGTACTGCAGGTCGCCCCGCAGCGCGCCGGTACCGTCCACGGCGAGGAAGAAGGTGAGGTCGACCATGGCGGTCGACGGGATGGCCTGCTCGAACCTCATCTGAAGGCCGGGCAGCGCGAGGTCCGGCTTCTCGTAGCTCTGCCAGGAGAAGATCACCTGGAACAGCGGCTGGTACGCCGCGGAGCGGTCCGGGTTGATCGACTCGACGACCACGTCGAACGGCACGTCCTGGTGCTCGTAGGCGCTCAGCGCCTTGTTCCGCACCTGCGCCAGCAGGTCGGTGAACCTCGGGTTGCCGGAGAGGTCGGCGCGCAGCACCTGGGTGTTGACGAAGCAGCCGATCATGTCGGCCAGCGCCTCGTCGGTGCGCCCGGCGATCGGGGAGCCGATCGTCACGTCCTCGCCGCCGCCGAGCTTGCTCAGCAGCACCGCCAGCGCGGACTGCACGACCATCGACAGGCTCATCCCGCGCTCGTCGGCGAGCTTCTGGAGCCCGGCCGCCACCTCGGGGGGCGCCTCGATGCCGACCGTGTCGCCGTGGGAACCGGCCTCCGCGGGCCGCGGGCGGTCCAGCGGAAGGTTCAGCGGCTGCGGCACGCCCGCCAGTTCCCCCCGCCAGTACTCGATCTGCGCCGCGGCGAGACTGCCCGGGTCGGCCACGTCGCCGAGCACCTCGCGCTGCCACAGCGCGTAGTCCTTGTACTGGAGCGGCAGCGGCTCCCACGCCGGTGCCCGGCCGCCCCGGCGGGCGGTGTAGGCGTCGACCAGGTCCCGCATCAGCGGCGCGCTGGAGCTGCCGTCGGAGGCGATGTGGTGGATGACCAGGACCAGGACGTGCTCCTCGGGCGAGCAGCGCAGCAGGGTGGCCCGCAACGGCAGGTCGGCCGCCAGGTCGAAGCGGTGCGCGACGGCCTCGTCGACCTTGGCGGGCAGCTCCTCGGGCGTCACCTCGGCCACCGGCACCCGCGGCGCCGCCTCGGCCACCGGCCGGATCCGCGCGTACGGCTCGCCGGCGTCGTCGGTCCCGTACGTGGTGCGCAGGATCTCGTGCCGCTCGACCACGTCGTGGATCGCCGCGACCAGGGCGTCCTGGTCCAGGGTGCCGGTCAGCCGGAACGCCGCCGATATGTTGTAGGTCGCCGCGCCCCGCTCCAGTTTGTGCAGCAGCCACATGCGGCGTTGTGCGAATGACAGCGGAATCATTGCTTCACTCCTTATTGAACATCTGGCGCATGCTGGGGCGACGGGGAGCGGCCGAGGCCTGCGACCACGCGGCGAGCGCGGCGACCGTCGGCTGGTCGAAGACCTGGCGGATGGGGATCTCGACGCCCAGCTCGGCGCGGGCGCGGCTGATCAGCCGGGTGGCGAGCAGGGAGTGCCCGCCGAGCGCGAAGAAGCCGTCGTCGAGGCCGACCCGGTCCACGTCGAGCACCTCGGCGAACAGCTCGGCCAGGGCCTTCTCACGGGGGGTGCGGGGCTCGCGGTAGGGGGCGCCGGTGAACTCCGGCTCGGGCAGCGCGGCCCGGTCCAGCTTGCCGTTGGGCATCAGCGGCAGCCGGTCCAGGAGGACGAGGGCGGACGGCACCATGAAGTCCGGCAGCCGCTCGGCGACGAATCCGCGCAGCTCCTGCGCGGTCGTCGCCCGGCCCGAGGGCACCACGTAGGCGACGAGCCGCTTGCCGACGCCGGTGCCCCGGGCGACGACGGCGGCCTGGGCGACGTCGGGGTGCGCGGTGAACGCGGCCTCGACCTCGCCGGGTTCGACGCGGAAGCCGCGCACCTTGACCTGGGTGTCGGCGCGGCCCGCGTACTCCAGCAGGCCGTCGGCGTTCCAGCGGGCCAGGTCGCCGGTGCGGTACATGCGCGAGCCGGGCGGGCCGTACGGGTCGGCGACGAACCGCTCGACGGTCAGTGCGGCGCGGCGGTGGTAGCCGCGGCCCACGCTGCCGCCGACGTACAGTTCGCCGACCGTGCCCCGCGGCACCGGGGCGAGGCCGGGGCCGAGGACGTAGGCGCGCATGTTGCCGAGCGGGGTGCCGACGGGCGCGTTGCCCGACGCGTCCGGTGTGCCGCCGGGGACGTCGCAGGTGGTGGCGTAGAACGACTCGCTCTGCCCGTAGGCGTTGACGATCCGCACCCCCGGGAAGGCGGCGCGCACCTTCTCGGCGAGCGGGACGGGCAGGGCCTCGCCGGCGAAGACGACCGTCTCCACGCTGGTGCGGTCCGCGATCCGGTCGACGAGTTCGGCGAAGGCGGACGGCACGGTGGAGATGACGGCGCCGCTCCAGCTCTTCCGCTCCCCCAGCACCAGGACGTCCCGGACCAGTTCGACGACGCCGCCGGTGGCGAGCGTGGTGAAGATCTCGAACGCGGAGACGTCGAAGTTGACGGACGCGCCGGCCAGCATCCGCCTGCCCGGCCCGAGCCCCACGCGGGAGGCGAGCCGGAGCACGCCGTTGACCACGTTGGCGTGGGTGATGGCGACGCCCTTGGGGGTGCCGGTGGAGCCGGAGGTGTACATCACGTACGCCAGCTGCTGCGCGTGCGTGGGCGGCACCGGACCGGCGGGGCCCTCGGTGAGGTCGAGCGTGTCGAGGCACAGGTCCGGGGCGTCGTGCTCCGGCAGCGTGCCGGCCGTGGCGGAGTCCGTCAGGACCAGGCACGGCCGCGCGTCCCGGAGGACGGCCCGCAGACGGTGGCCGGGGTAGCGGGGGTCGGCCGGCAGGTACGCGCCGCCCGACTTCAGTACCGCGAGCAGGGCGACGACCAGGTCCGCCGACCGGGGCAGGGACACCGCGACCACCGACTCCGGTCCGACGCCCCGGCGGGCCAGTTCGGCCGCCAGGCGGCCGGCCCGGGTGTCGAGCTCGCGGTAGGTGAGCGTCACTCCCTCGGCGACCACGGCGGTCTCGTCCGGGGTGCGCGCCGTCTGCGCCTCGACGAGCCCGCCGATCGTGGTGTCCGGGGTCGGTTCGGCCGTGTCGTTGAAGCCGGCCAGCAACCGGTGGCGCTCGGCCGCGTCCAGGGTCTCCAGTCGGGCGGCCGGCAGCCCGGGGGTGGCGGTGAGCTGCCGCACGACCCGGACGAGGCGGGCCGCGTAGGTCTCCACCGTCTCGCGGTCCAGGACCTTCTCGGCGTACTGGAGGGACAGCTGGAGGTGGGGTTCGACCAGTGCCATCAGGGTCAGCGGGTAGTTGGTGCCGGTGTCCGCGGTCATGCCGGTGAGGGTGATCCCGGCGGTGGCGTCGAGGGCGGCGCCGAGGCTCTCCCGGTCGACCGGGTAGGACTCGAAGACGACCAGTGTGTCGAACAGGGACCGCAGCCCGGCGGCCCGCTGGATCTCCGTGAGCGCGTGGTGGTGGTGCTCCAGCAGGCCGGCCTGGCGGTTCTGCAGGCGGGTGAGGATGTCGGCGAGGGTGTCCCCGGGCTCGTACCGGACGCGGACGGGGAGGGTGTTGATGAAAAGTCCGACCATCGACTCCACGTCCGTCACCGCGGGCGGGCGCCCGGAGACGGTCGCGCCGAACACCACGTCCTGGCGGCCGGTGAGCTGGCCGAGCAGCAGCGCCCACGCGCCCTGCACCAGGCTGTTGACGGTGACGCCCAGCTCGGCGGCGGCGCGGCCGGCATCGCGGGCCACCTCCGGCGGCAGCGCGACCTCGACCCGGCCGAGGCCGTCGTCGCCCGCGCCCTCGGCGCCGGGGACGAGCAGGGTGGGCTCCTGGAGCCCTTCCAGCTCGGCCGCCCAGGCCCGGGCCGACTCCTGACGGTCCTGCCGTGCGCGCCAGGTCAGGAAGTCGCCGTAGCCGCGCACGGCCGGCAGGGCGCACTGGTCGCCGTCGTAGGCGTAGAGCAGCAGCAGGTCCCGCATCAGCAGAGGGGTGGACCAGCCGTCGAACAGGACGTGGTGGGCGGTCATCACCAGTTCGGTGCGCTCGGGCCCGAGGACGGCGAGGGCCAGCCGGAACAGCGGCGGGGCGTCCCGGTCGAAGTGCGCGGCCCGGTCCTCGGCGAGGAACCGCTCGAACGTCCCGGTCGCCTCCGTCCCGCCGGCCCCGGTCAGGTCGAGGTGGCGCCAGGGCAGGGCCACCGCCCGCGGCACCACCTGGACCACGTCGCCGTCCGCCTGCTCGACGTACGCGGCGCGGAGGTTGGCGTGCCGGTCCAGCAGCGCCTGTCCGGCGCGGCGCATCCGCTCGGCGTCGATCCCGCCGGAGAGGTGGAACACCATCTGCATGTGGTAGGCGTCGAAGGACGACCCGGCCAGCATGGTGTGGAACAGCATCCCGGACTGCGCCGGCGTCACCGGCCACACCTCGGCCAGCCGGCCGAAGCGGGCCTCCCAGGTGTCGATCTCCTCCTGGCTCACGTCGACCAGGGGCGCGTCGCTCGGGGTCAGCCCGCCGGCGTCGGGGGCCTCGGCGTGCCGGGCCAGGGCGGTCAGCGCCTCCACCCACAACCCGGCCAGCTCGGTGACCTCGTCGCGGGAGAGCACGCCGGTCGGGAAGCCGAAGTAGGCGGTCAGCTCGTCGCCGGCGGGGGTGGCGGTGGCGACCGCGTTGATCTCCAGCGCGGAGAGCACCGGCATGTCGGCGTCCGGCGCGGCGATCAGGTCGCGGTGGGTGGTGTCCGGCGTCCAGCCCAGGCCGCGCAGTTCCTCGGGGATGTCCGCCGCGGAGGACTTGCCGAGGTAGTTGAACCCGATCTGGGGCCGGCGCTGCCCGGTGAGGGCGGCGGCGGTGGCGGGGTTGAGGTGGCGCAGCATGCCGTAGCCGATGCCGTTGTCCGGTACCGCGCGCAGTTGCTCCTTGACGGCCTTGACCGCCCGCCCGGCCGCCGGGCCGCCGGCGAAGGCGTCCGCCACGTCGACGCCGGCCAGGTCCAGGCGCACCGGGAACATCGCGGTGAACCAGCCGACCGTGCCGGACAGGGCGGCGCCTGGCACCAGGTGCTCCTCCCGGCCGTGTCCCTCCAGCCGGACCAGGGCGGCCGACCCGGGCACGCCGCGCGTCCGGCGCCAGCGCACCAGCGCCAGTGCCAGGGCGGCCAGCAGCCCGTCGTCGGCGCCGCCGCGGAACACCGACGGCACCGTGTCGAGCAGTGTCCGTGTGACGTCGGCCGGCACCTGGACGCGGACCGTTTCCACGGTGGCCGCGACATCGCGGGCGGGGTCCGTCTCCCGTGAGCCGAGCGGGGGCTCCTCGCCGCGCAGGATCTCCTGCCACACGGGCAGCTCCGCCACGCGCTCGGGGGCGGCCGCCTCGTCGGCCAGGGCGTGCGTCCAGCGGCGCAGTGAGGTGCCCGCCCCGGCGCGTTGTGGCGGGAGCCCGTCGCGGACCCGCTGCCAGGCGGACACCAGGTCCGGCAGCAGGATCCGCCAGGACACCCCGTCGACGACCAGGTGGTGCAGCACGATCAGCAGCCGGTCCGCGTCCGTGGCGGAGGTGAACCGCACGAACTGCGCCATGACGCCCGCGTCCGGGTCGAGCCGGCCGGCCGCCGCGTCCAGCTCGGCCCGCACGTCGGCGTCGTCGTAGGGGATCTCGCGCAGCAGGGCGCCGGCGTCCACACTGCCGGCCGGGGCCATGACCAGGCACGGCTCGGTGCGGTCGAGGCGGGACCTGAGGACGTCGTGGCGGTCCAGTACGGCCCGCAGCGTGGCGGCCAGTCCCGTGCGGTCGATGTCCTCGGGCAGGGTCAGCAGCGCGGACATGCAGAACCGGCCGAGGCCGCCGCCGAGTTCGAGGACGTGGGCCGCGGTCGGCGGCAGCGGGGAGCGGCCGGTGCCGCCGCCGGGCAGCTCGGCCAGGGTCACCGGTTCCTGTTCCGCGCGGCCCTCGACGAGTTCCGCGAGCCGGACGACCGTGCGGTGCTCGAAGACCTCCCGTGTGCTGACCACGACGCCGCGCGTCCTGGCCCGTGCGACGACCTGGATGGAGCGGATGCTGTCGCCGCCGCTGGTGAAGAAGTCGTCGTCGATGCCGACGCGTTCGGCGCCGAGCACGTCCGCGTACACCTCGGCGAGGATCCGCTCGGTCCCGGTGCGCGGTGCCCGGTACTCGGCACCGGCGAACTCCGGTTCGGGCAGCGCGGCCCGGTCCAGTTTGCCGCTCGCGGTCAGCGGCAGCCGGTCCAGCGTCACGAGCAGGGCGGGCACCATGTAGTCCGGCAGCCGTCGGGCGGCGAACCGCCTCAGCTCCGCGGCCGGGACGGTGCCGGCGTCCGTGCCGTCGGGGGTGGTCCGGGCCGGTGCCACGTAGCCGACGAGCCGGGCGTTGCCGGCGGGGTCCTCGCGCACGGTGACCACGGCCCGGCCGACCGCTGGGTGCTGGGCGAGGACCGTCTCGATCTCGGTGGGCTCGACGCGGATGCCGTTGACCTTCACCTGGGTGTCGGCGCGTCCCGCGTAGACGAGGCGGCCTTCGGCGTCCCACCGCGCCAGGTCACCGGTGCGGTACATGCGCGCGCCGGGCTCGCCGAAGGGGCAGGGCACGAACCGCTCCGCGGTGGCCCGGCCGTCGCGGTGGTAGCCGCGGGCGAGCCGGCCGGCGACGTACAGCTCACCGATGACGCCGGGCGGCACCGGGGCGAGGTCCGGGCCGAGGACGTGGGCGCGCATGTTGGCCAGGGGCCGTCCGACGGGGACCGCGCCGGCGGGGTCCGGCCGCCCGGGGAGGGTGTGCGTGGTGGCGTAGAAGCTCTCGGTCTGCCCGTAGGCGTTGACGACGCGGACGCCGGGCAGGGCGTCGCGCACCTTGCGCACCAGGTCGGCGGTGAGGGCCTCGCCGGCGAAGACGACGGTCGCGACGTCGAGTCCGGGGCCGCCGCCGTCCGCCCGCGCGGTACCGAGCTGGTCGAGCAGCGCGGAGAACACCGTGGGCACGGCGCTGATCGTGGTGCCCGCCCACGTGCCGCGTTCGGCCAGTTCGAGCACGTCACGGACGATCTCCACGGTGGCCCCGGTGGTGAGGGCGGTGAAGATCTCGAAGACGGAGACGTCGAAGTTCACGGACGTCGCGGCGAGCATCCGGGACCCCGCCTCGACGCCCACGGTGCGGCTCAGGTCCTGTACGCCGTTGACCACGGCGCCGTGGGTGACGGCGACGCCCTTGGGGGTGCCGGTGGAGCCGGAGGTGAACATCACGTAGGCCAGGTCGTCCGCCGAAAGGCGGACGTCCGGTGCGGTGGGGCCGGGGCCGTCCAGGCTCAGGTCCTCCAGGCGCAGCACCGGCGCCGCGCAGCCGGCCACGGCCGCCGCCGCCTCGTGGCCGGTCAGCACCAGCGCCGGACGGGCGGTGTCGAGCAGCAGGCCGATCCGTGAGGACGGGTGGCCGGGGTCGACCGGCAGGTGGGCGCCGCCGGCCTTGAGCACGGCGAGCATCCCGACCACCAGGTCGGCGGAGCGGGGCAGGGCCACGGCGACCAGGACGTCCGGCCCGACGCCGTGCTCCCGCAGCACCGCGGCGAGCCGGCCGGCGCGGGCGTCCAGTTCCCGGTACGTCAGCGAGGTGCCCGCGGACACCACCGCCGTCGCGTCGGGGGTGCGGGCGGCCTGGGCGGCGACCAGCTCCGGCACCGTGGATCCGCGCACCGCTGCCGCCGTGTCGTTCACCCGTGTCAGCAGGTCCCGTTCGGCGTCGGTGAGGACGTCCACCGCGCCCAGCGGCGCCCGGGGGTCTGCCACCACCTGTCGCAGGACGCGCACGAAGCGGTCGACGATCGCCCGGGCCGTGGTGTGGTCGAACAGTTCCGTCGCGTACTCCAGCCGCCCGTAGGCGCCCCCGTCCGCGTGCGGGACGACGTTGAGGAAGAGGTCGAACTTGGCGGTCCCGGTGTCCGCCGCGACGGGCGTCGCCCTCAGCCCCGGCATCTCGATGGGCGGCCACACGAACTGCCAGGCCAGCATCGTCTGGAACAGCGGCTGGTAGGAGGTGGCGCGTTCCGGGCCCAGCAGCTCCACCAGGCGCTCGAAGGGCACGTCCTGGTTGTCGTACGCGGCCAGGGCCTTGTCGCGCACCTGCTCCAGCAGTTCGCCGAACGACGGGTCGCCCGACAGGTCGGCGCGCAGCACCCAGGTGTTGACGAAGAACCCGATCAGGTCGTCGAGCTGCTCGTCGGCGCGGCCCTCGATGGGGCTGCCGATCGTCAGGTCGGTGCCGCCGCCGAGCTTGTGCAGGAGCACCGCCAGCGCGGCCTGGGCGGCCATCGGCGGTGTGGCGCCGCGCTCGGCGGCCAGCCTGCCGAGTCCGGTGAGCAGCTCGGGTTCCAGCTCGAAGGAGACGTGTCCGCCGCGGTGGTCGGACATCGTCGGGCGGGGCCGGTCCAGGGGGAGCTGGACCGGCTGCGGCACCCCTTCCAGTTCCTGGCGCCAGTAGTCGATCTGCGCCGCGGCGACCGACTCCGGGTCCGCCTCGTCGCCCAGCACCTCCCGCTGCCACAGCGTGTAGTCCTTGTACTGCACCGGCAGCGGCTCCCACCGGGGGGCCTCACCCCGGTGGCGGGCCGCGTACGCCGACACCAGCCCCTTGAGGAACGGCGCCATGGAGGCGCCGTCCACGGCGATGTGGTGGAACACGAACGCGACGACGTGCTCCTCGGGGGAGAGCCGCAGGACGGTGGTGCGCAGCGGCAGCTCCGTCTCCAGGTCGAACCCCTCGCGCAGGACCTCGCCCAGCGCGGCGTCGACCGCGTCCGCCGTCACGTCGGCCACGCGGAACGGGACGGGTGCCTCCTGCGGGGGCAGGACGCGCTGCTCCGGTGTGCCGTCCGGGTTCTCGGCGACCAGGGTGCGCAGCGTCTCGTGCCGGGTCACGACGTCCGTCACGGCCGCGGCCAGGGCCGCGGTGTCCAGCGGCCCTTCCAGGCGCAGCGCGAAGGGGATGTTGTAGGTCGCGGACGGGCCTTCCAGACGGTGGAGGAACCACAGCCGGCGTTGGGCGAACGACAGCGGAATCATCGGCGCAAACTCCTACACGGTCATCGGGCGCAGCTGGGGGCGGTTCTTCTTGCGCGGCCGGGAGTCGTCCGCGGTCAGTTCCTCGATACGTTCCGCCAGTTGAGCGACGGTCGGATTGCGGAACACCATCGTGACCTTGGAGTCGACGCCGAACTGGTTGCGGACGCGTCCGCTGAGCCGGGTGGCCAGCAGGGAGTGGCCGCCGTTGCCGAAGAAGTCGTCGTCGATGCCGATCTCCTCCCTGCCGAGCAGGTCGGCGAAGAGCCGGCACAGGACTTCCTCGGTGGGGGTGCGCGGCGCCCGTCCGGCCTGGGCCTTGCCCTGGTCGGGGGCGGGGAACGCGCCGCGGTCGAGCTTGCCGCTCGGGTTCGTGGGGAAGTCGGCGAGCGGCACGATCGCCGACGGGACCATGTAGTCCGGCAGACGCCGGCGCAGCAGTTCCGCCAGGGGCGCGAGGTCCGTCGCCGCCGGGTCGGTCCTGTCGGCCGGCACCACGTAGGCGACCAGCCGCGGATCGCCGGGGCGGTCCTCCCGTACCAGGGCGACCGCCCGCGCCACGGCGGGATGCTCGGCCAGGACGTGCTCGATCTCGCCCAGTTCGATCCTGAAGCCCCGGATCTTGACCTGGAAGTCGGTGCGCCCGACGTACTCCAGCCGGCCGTCCTCGCGCCAGCGCACCAGGTCGCCGGTGCGGTACATCCGCGTGCCGGGGTCACCGAACGGGCAGGCCGTGAACCGTCCCACGGTGAGGTCGGGCCGGCCCTGGTACCCGCGGGCCAGGCCGTCGCCGGCGATGTACAGCTCGCCCCGCACCCCGCGTGGGACGGGCCGCAGCCGGGCGTCGAGCACGTACACCCGGGTGTTGCCGATCGGTGTCCCGATGGAGGGGGCGCCCGCGCCGGGCGTGACCGGCGCGCTCGTCGACCAGATCGTCGTCTCGGTCGGACCGTAGACGTTGGCGACCTCGGCGGCCTGCCCGGCCAGTGCCTCGGCGAGGTGCGGCGGCAGTGCCTCCCCGCCGACCAGGACCCGCAGGCCCGCGGCGCCGTCGGGCTCCTCCATGAGCAGGATCTGCCAGAACGCCGGTGTCGCCTGTACGACGCTCACCCGGTGTCGGCGCATCACCTCGCGCACGGCCGAGGGCTGGGAGACGGTCTCCTTGCCCGCCAGCACCACCGCCGCCCCGGAGATCAGCGGAAGGTAGAGCTCCAGTCCCGCGATGTCGAAGGAGACCGTCGTCACGGCCAGCAGCCGGTCCGAGGGGGCCAGCGGGAATCGCCGCCGCATGGTCGCCAGGAAGTTGGCCAGTCCCCGGTGGGTGACCGACACACCCTTGGGCCTGCCGGTGGAACCCGAGGTGTAGATGACGTACGCGGCGTTGTCCGGGCGGACGGCCGCGGCGGGCGCCGAGGCCGGGTATCCCGAGCAGTCGGCGCCGGCGAGCGTGTCGGCGTCCAGGACGAGCGCGGGACGGGCGTCCTCGAGGATGTGGTCGATCCGGGACCGGGGGTGGTCCGGGTCGATCGGGACGTAGGTGGCGCCGGTCTTCAGCACCGCCAGCAGGGCGGCCACGAGCTGCGCGGACCGCGGCAGCCGCACGGCCACCAGCGACTCGGGCCGTACGTCGCGGTCGATCAGCCAGTGCGCGAGACGGTTGGCGCGTTCGTCCAGTCCGGCGTAGGTGAGGGACTCGTCCTCGGCGATGACGGCGAGAGCCTCGGGGGTGGCCTCGGCCTGCCGGCGCACGGCCTCCACCAGGCCCGCCTCCGGGGTCGGCTCGGCGGTGTCGTTGACCTCGCGCAGCAGCCAGTTCCGCTCCCGGTCACCGAGTACGTCGATGTCGCCGAGGCGCGTGGCCGGGTCGGCCAGGAGCCGGTCGAGGACCCGCACGAGCCGGACGGCGATCTCCTCGGCCGCGTCGCGGTCGTAGAGGTTGTTCTGGTAGTCGAGGGAGAGCCTCAGGTAGGGGTCGGAGGAGTTGAGCGTGAGCGGGTAGTGCGAGCCCGCGAACGGGCGGATGCCGTCGATGGTGAAGCCCGCCGAGGTGTTGGCCTCCACCATGCCTTCGCGGTCGATCGGGTAGTTCTCGAACACGATCAGTGTGTCGAACAGGGCGGGCAGTCCGACGCTGCGCTGGATGTCGGCCAGCCCGTAGTGGTGGTGGTCGAGCAGGGCGGTCTGCCGGTCCTGGAGGTCGGTGATGACCTCGCCCATGGTGTGGTCGGGGCCGCAGACCACCCGGGTGGGCAGGGTGTTGATGAACAGGCCGACCATCTCGTCGGAGCCGGCCAGGTCGGCCGGACGGCCGTTGACGGCGGCGCCGAAGACCACGTCGCGCTCCCCGGTGAGCTGCGACAGCAGGATCGCCCAGGCGCCCTGGAGGAGGGTGTTCAGGGTGACGCCCAGCTCCGCGGCGCGGCGGGCGAGTTCGCGTCCCTTGTCGATCGGCAGCGGTACCTCGACCCGTCCGAGGGCGGACGCCGTCCCCTTCAGGGCGGCGTTCGGGGCGACGAGGGTCGGCTGGTCGAATCCGTCCAGTTCGGCCTTCCACCGTGCCTCGGAGACCTTCTGGTCCCGCGTGGACAGCCAGGTCAGGTAGTCGCCGTAGTTACGGACCGGCGTCAGCTCCCGGGTTCCGGAGTACAGCCTGATCAGGTCCGTGATCACCATCGGTGACGACCAGCCGTCGAACAGGGTGTGGTGCGCGGTGACGATGAGCTTGGCGCGTCGCGGCCCGCAGGTGAGCAGCGCCAGGCGGATCAGCGGCGGCCGGGCCGGGTCCAGCTGGTCGGCCCGGTCGTCGGCCAGCGCCCGGTCGAGCGCCGCGTCCTGCTCGGCCTCGCTCAGGCCGGTCAGGTCCAGGTGCCGCCAGGGGATGTCGACGTGTTCCGGCACGACCTGCACCGGGTCGCCCTCGTCGGTGGTGAGGAACGCGGAGCGCAGGTTCGGGTACCGCTCCAGCAGCGCCTGACCGGCCGCGCGCATGCGCGCGGGGTCGACGTGGCCGGTCAGGTGCAGCGCGAACTGCATGTGGTAGACGTCGAAGGAACCCTCGGCGAGGGCGGCCTGGAACTGGATGCCGGACTGTCCGGGGGCCTGCGGCCACACCTCGGTCAGCCGGCCGTACCGCTCCTCCCACGCCTCGATCTCGTGCTGCCGCACCGCGACCAGCGGGGCGTCCGCGGGGGTGAGTCCGCCGATGCCGGGCCGTGCGGCGTACGCGGCCATGCCGCGCAGCACCTCGACCCACAGCTCGGCCAGCTCCGTGGTCCGCTCCCGGGTCAGGACGCCGGTGGGGAACATGAAGGCAGCCCGCAGCCGGGTGCCCTCGGGGGTGTCGGTGGCGACCGAGTTGACCTCCAGCGCGGACAGCGCCGGCAGGTCCGGGTCCGGCAGGGCGATCAGCTCCGCGGACCAGGACGCCGGCCCCCATCCCTCGGCGCGCAGGTGCTCGGGCACGTCGGAGTCGGAGATGCGGCCGAGGTAGTTGAACCCGATCTGCGGTGTGGGGCAGTCGGCGAGCTGCTCGCCGGTCTCCTCGTTGAGCCAGCGCAGCAGCCCGTAGCCGACGCCCTTGTCGGGAACGGCGCGCAGTTGCTCCTTGACCAGCTTGACGGCCTGCCCGGCGGCGGCGCCGCCCGCCAGCACGTCGGCCAGGTCCATGTCCCGCACGTCGACCCGGGCCGGGTACATGCTGGTGAACCAGCCGACGGTGCGGGAGAGGTCGGCCCCGGGGACGACGTCCTCCTCGCGGCCGTGTCCCTCCAGGCGGACCAGGGTCGAGGCGTTGGCGCCGCGCCACCGCTTCATCGCCAGGGCGAGGGCGGCGAGCAGCACGTCGGTGCCGGTGCCCCGGAACGCCGTGGGGAGCGTGCTCAGGACCGCCTCGGTGACGTCGGCGGGCAGCTCCACCCGCACGGTGTCGACCGTGGACCACACGTCCACCGCCGGGTCGAACGGCCGCCCGCCCAGCGGCGGGTCGGACTCCTCCAGCACGTTCTGCCAGTGGGCCAGTTCCGCCTCCCGCTCGGGGGAGTACGCCTCGTCCTCCAGCGCGGACGCCCAGCGCCGGGCCGAGGTGCCGACCGCCGGCAGTTCGGGTGCCCGGCCCGAGCGGACCTGCTGCCAGGCCTCGGCGAGGTCCGACATCAGGATGCGCCAGGAGACGCCGTCCACGACCAGGTGGTGCAGCACCACCAGCAGCCGGCCCCGGCCGGAGCCGGCGGCGAACCAGACGAAGTCCGCCATGGTGCCGGCCTCCGGGTCGAGGCGTCCGACCGCGTCGTCCAGTTCCGCCCGGGCCGCCTCGAGCGTGGCCGGCTCGTCCCAGCGGCCGTCGCAGCCGACCCGGCGGATCAGGTCCGCCGCGCGGACGGTGCCGGTCTCCCGTACGACGAGGGAGGGCTCGTCGCCGCGCACCAGGCGGGCGCGCAGCAGGTCGTGCCGGTCGAGCACGGCGTCCAGGGTCGCGGCGAGGCCGTCGGCGTCGATGCCCTCGGGCAGTTCCAGGACCATCGACATGGCGAACCGGTCGGTGCCGCCACCGTGCTCGAACACCTGCCGCGCCACCGGCTGCAACGGCATCGGACCGACGCCCGCGCCGTCGAGTTCGGTCAGTACGGGCGCCCGGTCGCGGCGGTCGGCGGCCACCTCGGCCAGCCGGGCCGCCGTGCGACACTCGAAGATCTCCCGGGTGGTCAGTTCCACGCCCTTGGCGCGGGCCCGCGCCACCACCTGGATGGAGCGCAGGCTGTCCCCGCCGACCGCGAAGAAGTCGTCGTCGGCGCCGACCCGGTCCACGCCGAGGACGTCCGCGTACGCGGCGGTGATGATTCGCTCCGCCTCGGTGCGGGGCTCCCGGTAGGTCTCGCCGAGGAACTCCGGCTCGGGCAGCGCCGAGCGGTCCAGCTTGCCGGTCGGTCCCAGCGGCAGCCCGCCGAGGGCGACGAAGGCCGAGGGCACCATGTAGTCGGGCAGCCGCGCCGCGACGAACTTGCGCAGTTCGGCGGCGGAGGCCCCGGACTGCACGTCGACGTCGCCGATGCCGCCGACGCCGTCGTCGCCGACGGCCCCCTCACCGGTGTGCACCACGTACGCGACGAGCCGCTTGCCGCCCGAGGGCAGCTCGCGGCCGATCACCACGGCCTCGCTGATGCCGGGATGCCGGGTGATGACCGCCTCGACCTCGGCCGTCTCGATACGGAAGCCGCGCACCTTCACCTGGCCGTCGCCGCGGCCGACGCACTCCAGTTCGCCCCGCGCGTTCCAGCGGGCCAGGTCTCCGGTGCGGTACATCCGCTCGCCGACGGGGCCGAAGGGACTGGGCAGGTAGCGTTCGGCGGTCAGGCCCGGGCGGCCGTGGTAGCCGCGGCCCAGGCAGGCCCCGGCCACGTACAGCTCGCCGACCACACCCTGCGGTACGGGGGCGAGGCCCGGGCCGAGGACGTAGGCGCGCATGTTGCCCAGCGGGGTGCCGATGGGCGCGACGTCGCCGTCGGGCCACTCCTCGCCCGGGGCGAGGGAGAAGGTGGTGGCGTAGAAGCTCTCGCTCTGCCCGTAGGAATTGACGATCCGCGCGTCGGGCAGGGCGTCGCGCACCTGCCGGACCAGCCGGGCCGGAAGGACGTCGCCCGCGAAGACGACGGTGCGCACGTCGGCCGCCTTGTCGAGGTGCCCGACCAGTTCTCCGAGTACGGAGGGGACGCCGCTGAGGATGTGGCCGTCGAAGCCGTCCCGCTCGCCGAGCGCCAGCGCGTCGGGCAGGATCTCGGCCGTGCCGCCGGTGGTCAGGGTGGTCAGCAGCTCGAAGACCGAGACGTCGAAGTTGACCGAGGTGCCGGCCGGCATCCGCCATCCGGGCGGGGTGTCGAGGACGCGGACCAGTTCCCGCACGCCGTTGACGACGTTGCGGTGGGTGATCGCCGCGCCCTTCGGCTTGCCGGTGGAGCCGGAGGTGTACATCACGTACGCCAGGTTGTCCGGGCCGAGCGGCGAGGTCCGGGCGGTGTCGTCCGGCGCCCCGGCCGGCCCGTCCCAGTCGGCGCGGTCGTCGACGTTGACCGGCGTGATGTCGCCGGGCGGCAGCTCCCGCCAGGTCGCCGTGTCGGTGACCGCGAACCGGGGGCGGGCCTCGGACAGCACGGTCCGCGCCCGCCCGCCGAGGTACCGCGGGTCCATCGGAACGTATCCGGCGCCGGACTTGAGGATGCCGAGCAGGCCGGCGACGAGGTCCTCGGTGCGCGGCAGCGCGAGCAGCACCAGGTCCTCGGGGCCCGCTCCGCGCCCGATCAGTTCCCAGGCGACCCGGTTCGCCCGGTCCTCCAGCTCCCGGTAGGTCAGGGTCCGGCCGTCGCACACGAGCGCCGGGGCGTCGGGCGTGGCGGCCGCCTGCCGCTCGAACATCCCGGGGACCGTCAGCCCGGGCAGCTCGGCCGGGGTGCCGGCGGCCCGGGTGAGCCAGCGGTCCCGCTCGGTCGCGTCGAGGACGTCGACGGTGGCGACGGCGCGCTCCGGGTCGGCCACGAGCAGGCCCAGGACGCGGACGAACCGCTCGGCGATGCCCGCGGCCGTCTCCCGGTCGAACAGGCCGGTGGCGTACTCCAGGCGGCAGTCGGCCCCGCCGGAGGCGCCCGGCAGCAGGTCGAAGAAGAGGTCGAACTTGGCGGTGCCGGTCTCCAGCCGCTCGACCCGCACGCCGAGGCCGGGCAGGTGGAGCGGCGGCACGGGCGGCTGCCAGGAGAGCATGACCTGGAAGAACGGGTTGTAGGCGGTGGAGCGGTGCGGGTTGAGCAGCTCCACCAGCCGCTCGAAGGGCATGTCCTGGTTGTCGTAGGCGGCCAGGGACCGCTCCCGCACCCGCTGGAGCAGCTCGCGGAAGGTGGGGCTGCCGGCCAGGTCCACGCGCAGCACCCAGGTGTTGACGAAGAACCCGACGAGGTCGCGCAGGTCCTCGTCGGTGCGGTCCGTGATGGGCGCGCCGATGGGTACGTCGTCGCCGCAGCCGAGGTGCCGCAGGAGCACCGCGAGCGCGGAGTGCATGACCATCGACACCGTGGTGTCCAGCTCCGCGGCCAGTTTCTCCACGGACTCCAGGAGGCCGGGGTCCAGGGAGAAGGGGATCCGGTCGCCGTCGGGGCTCATCACTCGCGGACGCGGGCGGTCGGTCGGCAGGGGCAGCGGCTGCGGCAGGTCGGCCAGCGCCTCGCGCCAGTACTCCAGTTGCCGGGCCGCCAGGCTCTCCGGGTCCGACTCGTCGCCCAGCAGGTCGAGCTGCCACAGCGTGTAGTCCGCGTACTGCACCGGCAGCGGCTCCCAGGCCGGGGCGACGCCCTGGGCGCGGGCGGAGTAGGCGGTGGTGAGGTCGCGGAACAGTGGCCCGAAGGACTCTCCGTCCACCGCGATGTGGTGCGCGACGACGACGAGGGTGTGGTCCTGCGGTCCGCCGCGCACCAGCCGGGCGCGGATCGGCGCGTCGGCGGCCAGGTCGAACGTCTCGGTGGCCGTCTCCTCGATCACCGCCGCCCGCTGCTCCTCGGCGGCCTCGACGACGGGCAGGCCGAACGGCTTCTCACCGGTCGCCAGCACGCGCTGGTGCGGTACGCCGTCGTCGCCCTCGACGATCACCGTGCGCAGGACCTCGTGCCGGTCGACGACGTCGCGGAGCGCCGCCGTGAGCGCGTCCACGTCCAGCTCGCCGGTCAGCCGCAGGGCGAACGCGCCGTTGTAGGTCGGCGAGGGGCCTTCGAACCGGTCCACGAACCACAGCCGGCGCTGCGCGAACGACAACGGGATCATTGTGTCTCCAATATCGGCGAACCAGGGGGCGGGGCCGCTCAGCCCTGGTCGAGGAGGGTCAGGAGTTCGTCGTTGTAGAAGTCGTCGATGGAGCACGCTCCCGACAGCGTCGAGAAGTACCGGTCGATGTGCTCCTGGTGGCCGACCAGCTTGCGGAGCATCTCGGTGCGTCCCTCGGGCTTCAGTTCGGCCACGTTCAGCGCGCCCTGGTAGTGGTTGAGTGCCTCGTTGCCCAGCTCGTTCTCGTAGCGCCTGAGGGCCCTGCCCAGCGCGGCGTCGTCGTGCAGCCGGTCCCCGACGAGGTCGGTGAGGGACTGGGCCTGGACGAAGGCCTCGGTGATGCCCCGGGCGGTGATGGAGTCCTTGTGGTTCACCGCGTCGCCGACCAGCACCCAGCCGGGCCCGTAGGCCTTGCGGAAGTAGTTCTCCTGGTGGCCCGTGCCGTACAGCTGCTCCTCGCGCCTGCCCGACCTCATCCGCTCGTACAGCTCGGGTGCGGTGGTGCGGAACGCGTCGAGGTAGGCGGGCTCCACGTTCTTGCGGACCTGGTTGTAGTCCGCCTGCGGGAAGTAGGTCATGAGCAGCGTGAGGTCGTCGTTGGTGGGCAGGACGCCGATCCAGCGGCCCGGCCGCTCGTACAGCTCGAAGTCGGCGGGGACGCCGGACCAGTAGCTGTAGTAGGTGGTGGTCATGCGCGGGTGCTCCATGACGTTCTCCGCGCCCGCCTTGCGGGCCACCAGCGAGCGCATGCCGTCCGCGCCGACGACCAGGCGGGCCCGGTCCGTCGTCTCGGCGCCGCCGGGCGTGGAGTACCGCACCCCGACGACCCGGTCGTCCTCGAACACCAGGTCCTTGACCGCGCAG
Source organism: Streptomyces sp. NPDC017225 (assembly GCF_044331465.1). Taxonomy (NCBI): domain Bacteria; kingdom Bacillati; phylum Actinomycetota; class Actinomycetes; order Kitasatosporales; family Streptomycetaceae; genus Streptomyces; species Streptomyces sp. NPDC017225. The sequence continues at coordinate 59,668 of NZ_JBIRNE010000023.1, forward strand.
CCCTGGCGGAACTCCACGCCGGACGCCACGGCGCCCTCGGCGAGGATCGGGTCGAGCACGTACCGCCGTGGCGCGTACGTGGTCGTCAGCCCGTCGATCGGCAGGGAGAAGCCCTCGATGCGGACGTCGGGTCCCTGGTAGACCTGGTGGGTGATCGGCTGGGCGCCCGAGTCGCGGATCCTGTCCAGCAGTCCCCATCGGTTGAGCAGCGCCACACCCTGCATGTGCAGGTAGTGCGAGGAGAGCGTGTCCTGCGGGAAGTTCGCTTTCTCCAGGAGCAGGACGCGGTAGCCCTGCCGCGCGAACAGCATGGCCGTCGGCGATCCCGCACAACGGGCACCTATGACAATCACGTCGTACATGGCGCGCCTCTCTCACCAGTAGTTCTTCGACACAACGGGGCTACGGGGCGGTCGTCGCAGCCTGGGATTCGATGTACGCGGAGATGGACGCCACCGTCGGGTTGAGGAACATCTGGTCCATCGGGACCTCGACGCCCAGCTCCTCGATGTAGGCGCCCTGGATGCGCACCATGACCAGGGACTGACCGCCCAGGGCGAAGAAGTCGTCGTCGACGGAGATGTCGTCGCGCCGGAACTCCCGGCACCAGATGGCGCGCACGCGCTCGGCAGTCATCGCGGTCCTCTCGGTTGTCATCGCTGTTCGCCTGTGTCGTTCGGATCAGGTCGCAGGAAATCGGCGGTTCCTCGTTGGCGCGGGTGAGCGGGGGCTGGTGCGTGCAGCCGCAAGGCGGAGGAGGGAGCGACGCGGAGCGGTGGGGACCCCTCCCGCTCGGGCGAAGTCGAGAGTGGGGAGAGTGACGACAACGCCGCAGATGTGCGTGCCGGCCCCCGCGTCTGCGGCATGATCCGAACGGCACCCCCTAGGCCGCCGTGCCGCTGCCGGCGGGCTGCCTGCCGCGGGCGTCGGCCAGCGCGGCGCGGTCGACCTTGCCGTGCGGGCTGAGGGGGAGCCGCGGGATGTTCAGGAACCGGGCGGGGACCATGTTGCGCGGCAGGTCCCCCAGCAGACGGGCGCGCACGTCGTCCTCGGCCAGGTCGTCCCCGGCCGGGACGAGGAACGCGGTCAGTTCGGCCTCGCCGGCGTCGGTGTGCGCGACCACCACCGCGGCCTCCCGGACGCCGTCCAGCCGGGCGAGGGCGCGCTCGACGTCGGTGGGGTCGATGCGCATGCCGCGCACCTTCACCTGGGCGTCGATCCGGCCGAGGACGACGAGGTCGCCTGCCTCATTCACATAGCCGCGGTCGCCCGTGCGGTAGATCCGGACCCGCTCGCCGCCGGCCTCGGCCGTGGTGAACTTCCGGTTCTCGGGGCCGGCGTTGAGGTAGCCCGCGCCGACGCCGGCGCCGGCGATGCAGATCTCGCCCCGTTCGCCCGGGGCCACGTGGCGCAGGTCCTCGTCGAGGAGGTGGATGTCGGTGTTGTAGGCCGGCCTGCCGACGGGCGGGAGGTCGTGTCCGCCGGGGCGGTGGCCGGCGAGGTCGTAGGAGGTCGCGACGTCCGTGCACTCGGCGACGCCGTACTGGTGCAGGAGGGTGCAGGTGTTGCCCTCGCGCCGCGCCCAGTCGGTGAGCCGCTCGGCCTTGAGCGCCTCGCCGCCGAAGAGGATGTGGTCGAGCCGGGTGAGGGCGTCGCCGCCGCGCGCGGTCTCCCAGTCCACCAGCACGTACAGGGTGCTGGAGGCGCAGTGCAGCACGCGGATGTCGTTCTCGGTCAGGACGCGGTAGGCCATCATGGCGTCGAAGTTGCGGCTGGCCATGAGGTACTGGGTGGCGCCGCAGAACAGCGGTGTCATCAGGGCGCGCTGGGAGAGGTCGAAGCCGAAGGCGCTGACGACCAGGTTGTCCGACCCGCTGTGCAGGCCGTACTCCAGCCTCAGCCAGTTCATCAGGTTGAACCAGCCCTCGTGCCGCACCGCGGTCAGCTTCGGTGTCCCGGTCGACCCGGACGTGAAGACGGCGTAGCAGACGTCGTCCCCGGTGACGTCGGTGTCGGGCGCGGTGGCCGTCAGGCCCGCCAGGTGGTCGGCGAGCTGTTCGAGGTCGACGGTCTCCACGCCCGCCGACTCGACCATCGCGGCCGTCGCCGGGGAGGCCACGATCAGGGCGAGGCCGGGGACCTGGCCGAGCAGGAGCCGCAGACGGGCCGCCGGGTAGGCCGGGTCGAACGGCACGTAGGCGGCGCCCGCCTTCAGCGTGCCGAGGATGGCGACGAGCATGTCGGGCGAGTAGTCGAGACAGACGCCGACCTTCGCGCCGCGGCCGTGCCCGCGGCCGACGAGGAACCGCGCGAAACGATTCGCCTTCGCGTCCAGCTCCGCGTACGTCATCCGCCGGCCGGCGTGGACGACGGCGACCGCGTCGGGGGTGGCCGCCACGTGCGACTCGAACCGCTTGTGGACGACGGGCACGGAGGGCAGGGCCACCCGCTTTCCCTGAAGGATCATCAACGACTCCGATGTGGGAGGTGTCCGGGGAATGGGCCGCCGGGGCGCCGGTCGGGGCGCCGTCAGGCGGTGCGCCGCTCGGCGGCGGGGAGGACTGCGGTCTCGAGCATCCGGGCCACCCACTTGTCGACGGGCAGGCCGTGCGCGGCAGCCGCCTTCGCGCAGTGGTCCAACTGGTCCTCGGACAGCTCGATGGTGAGCGTGGTGGCCTTCTGCCGGCGCTTGCCGGCCGCCGACTCGGCGAGCCGGGGCACCTCCCGCTGCTGTCCGTCGTCGCCCGCTGGGGGCTCGGCGGACCCGCTCTGCACGGCCAGGCCGGCCCGGACCGCACGGCGCAGCTCGTTGCGCGACCACTTCTGCTGCTCGGCCTTGCGCAGCCAGTAGTCCTGCTCGGGCGGCGACAGGCGGGTCACCTCGGCGTGGTGCGCGAAGCTGAGGCTGTCGCGCCTGCGGTGGTGCTCGAACCGCCGGGCGACCCAGGCGTAGTTGCGCAGGGTCTGGTAGTCGAGCCCGGTCCGCTCGATCGCCTCCTTGTACCGTCGCCAGCCGTAGGTGGTCTCCCCGTAGATCAGCCAGTCGGCGAGCCACCACGCCGAGGAGTTGACCAGCTCGCGCAGATCGCTGCCGATGCGCTCCCAGGACCGCTCCGGCAGGTTCTCCGGGAAGATCAGTCCCGACTTCCGCACCGAGGTCCGGGACCCCACGAAGGGCAGGACCACATCGCGCTGCGCGGGCTCACCGCCACTCGGCGCAGGCCCCGCGCTCGCGGTTTTCACAGCGCCCCTCACAACCTTCATCTCCCCACTCAGAGTGCTTGCCTGGACGTCCGGGCCCGCGTCGCGGCGCTCAGTCCGCCGCCATGGCCTCCCGCAGGCTCCTGGGGCGCAGGTCGGTCCAGTTCCGCTCGACGTACTCCAGGCACTCGGACCTGGCCGCCTCGCCGAAGACCACCCGCCAGCCGGCGGGCACCTCGGCGAACGCCGGCCACAGGGAGTGCTGCTCCTCGTCGTTGACCACGACGAGGAAGCGGCCGCTCTCGTCGTCGAAGGGGTTCGTGCTCACCTGGGCACCGTCCTTAAGCGTCATGGTGTGACTGGGGATGGGATGTCGCCGGGCCGGTGCGGGACGGCACCGGACCAGGGGGTGTCGTTCGGATCCCGCCGGGGCGCCGGTCGGCGTGTCCGGTCGACGGGACACTCGGCTGTCCGGTCGACGGGACATCTGGCATCGGGGCGTCCCCGGCGTTGCCCCGTCACCGTAGGGACTCGGCCGGCGGCGCTTCAAGGGCGGCGGGCCCGTCGGCGGACCGCCCGCCCCGGCCGGGCCCGCACCCGCCCGGATCGCCTGTACTTCGCCCGGCTCCTGTGCCAGCATGCCGCCCGTTGCCCGCACCGGCGGGCCCGGCCCCCGCAGCCGACGGGCCCGCGCGCCGTTCGCTCCGGTTCGAGCGGGGGCGCGAGGCCTTGGGAGCGGTGGCCGCGGCCGCGGCGCCCTCGTACGGGTTCGGCGTCCCGCCCTGCCCGGTCGCCGGCCCGCCCGCCGTCGCACGGCGCGTTCGGCGTCCGCTCGGCAGCCGCTGGACGGGGCGGCCACCGCCCGGGTGTCCGCGCCGCGCCGCCGAAGGACCGTTCGAGAACCGCCCACGCGCGGTGGAAGCCGCCCCGTGCCCGGGCCCACCGGCCACGTCCCCGCTCCATGGCGCGAGGACGCGTGGCCCGATCCGAGGGAGAGCGATGGACAGCACCCGACCCGCCCTGCGCCTCTTCGTCATGCACCACGCGGGGGGTTCACACCTGCTGTACCGCACCTGGCCCGCCGCGCTCCCGGACATCTGGGACGTGCGGCTGCTCGACGCCCCGGGCCACGGCCTCCTGCTCGACCAGCCGCGGATCCCGGACGCCGGCCGTCTCGCCGACCACCTGCTGCGCCACGTCGAGCCCCCCACCTGGACCGCCCCTACGCCCTGTTCGGGCACAGCATGGGCGCCCTGGTGGCGTACGAGATGACCCGGCGGATCGTCGACCGGGGCCTGCCGCCGCCGGTGTGGCTCGGTGTGTCCGCGCGTGCCGCGCCGGACCCGGCACGGCCGGCCGAGACGTACCGGGAGCCGTCCGACGCCGAGCTGCGCACGCGCCTGGGACTGCTCGGCGGCACACCCGACGCGATCTTCGCCGACCCCGAGCTGTGGGCCCTGTTCGATCCGGTCATCCGGAACGACCTGCGTCTGGTGGACACCTGGCGGCCGGTGCCCGGCGCCGCTCCGCTGCCCGTGGCGCTGTCGGCCTTCGCGGGGCGCGAGGACCGCTGTGCGCTGCCGTCACGGATGACCGGCTGGGCGGAGCACACCGAGCGCTTCCTGGGCCTGCGGACCTTCGACGGCGGTCACTTCCACTTCCAGGACGATCCCGGGCCGCTGCTGCGGCTGATCGAACGGGACGCGACCGCGGCCCTCGCCGCGGCGGACGCGGCGCGGCTGTCCTGACCCGCCGGCCGGTGCCGCGAGGCGCCTGCCCAGGAGAGGAGCGCGCCCGTCCGCACGGCCGCGCCGGGCGGAGCCGGCCAGGCGACAACCACCTGCCGCGAAGCGGCGCCCGTCGTCCGCCCCGTGTGTCCGAGCGGACGTCCAGCCTCCTCCGACACGGGCGGCCTACGGTGCCGCGAACGGAGCGCACGAGACGGCGTCGGCCGACCGCGCGGCACGCACACCAACGGGGAGCGGGAAGATGACGACACGGATGAGACCGAGGACCGGCCTGGTCGCCCTGGCGGCCGTCCTGATCACGGCCACGGCCCTGACGGGACCCGCCGGAGCGGCACGGGACACGGCTGCCCCGGCGGCGGGCCACGAGGCGACCCGGCACGCGATCGAGGCTGCCGTCGGCGCCGGTGTCCCCGGCGTCGCCGCCGAGGCGCGCGACGCCGACGGGGTCTGGCGGACGGCGGTGGGCGTGGGCGACCTGCGGACGGGCGCGGCGCGCGGCGCGCGCGACCGGTTCCGCGTCGGCAGCATCACCAACACCTTCGTGGCGACGGTCCTGCTCCAGATGGCGGCGGAGCGAAGACTCTCCCTCGACGACACCGTCGAGCGCCATCTGCCCGGCGTGGTCACGGGCAACGGCAACGACGGCCGCACGATCACCGTGCGGCAGCTCCTCAACCACACCAGCGGCCTGTTCGACTACCTCGCCGAGCCGGCCTACTACCAGAAGTACGTCCTGGGCGACGGCTTCCTGAAGCACCGCTACGACGCCCTGTCCCCCGGGCAGCGACTGGAGGTGGCCTTCTCCCACCCGCCGCTGTTCCGGCCCGGCGCCCGGCACGCCTTCTCCCACACCAACGACCTCCTGGCCGCGCTGATCGTCGAGAAGGCCGGCACCTCGTACGAGGAGGAGGTGCGCACCCGCATCGTCGAGCCGCTGAGGCTGAGGGCGACGTCCCACCCCGGCCCGGGCACCGTGCCGCCCCGGCCGAGCGGCCGCGGCTACTCCAAGCTCTTCTTCGACACCCGGCCGGACCGGATCGACGACGTCACCGCGTTCCACGGTTCCCAGGTCTGGGGCGACGGCGACATCATCTCCAGTACGGGTGACCTCAACCGCTTCTACCGGGCCCTGATGCGTGGCAAGCTGCTGCCGCCGCGCCAGCTCGAAGAGCTGAAGACCACCGTCGTCAACCCCGATCTGCCGATCTCGTCCTACGGACTCGGCATCGAGCGGCTCGAGCTGGGCTGCGGCAAGACCCTCTGGTACCACGACGGCGGCACGGTCGGATCGCTCACGTTCGTCGCCACCACCGAGGACGGCCGCCACCAGTTCACGTTCAACTACAACGGCGACTGGGAGGTCTCCCAGCTCCTGCCCACCCTGAACGCCGAGTTCTGCGGCACGACGTCCGGCTGACGCCGGGGCGCCGCCCCCACGACGTGTGAGAACGACATGCCTGTCCCCCAGGAGGGTTTATGACCGTGCGAGCAGCCGTCGCCGGAGCCAGCGGCTATGCGGGAGGCGAGCTTCTGCGCCTGCTTCTGGCCCATCCCGGCGTGGAGATCGGTGCGCTGACCGGCCAGTCCAGCGCGGGCCGGCGGCTCGGCGCAGTGCAGCCGCACCTGGACCCGCTGGCCGGACGGGAGGTGCTTCCCACCACCGCCGACGCCCTCGCCGGGCACGACGTGGTCTTCCTGGCCCTGCCGCACGGCCGGTCGGCGGCCGTCGCGGAGCGCCTCGGCGACGACACCCTCGTCGTCGACTGCGGCGCGGACTTCCGCCTGGCGGACGCCGCCGACTGGGGGACGTTCTACGGCACCCCGCACGCGGGCACCTGGCCCTACGGGCTGCCCGAACTGCCGGGCGCACGGGTCGCGTTGACGAGGGCTCGGCGCGTCGCGGTACCGGGCTGCTACCCGACCGCGGTCCTGCTGGCCCTCTTCCCCGCGTACGCGGCGGGGCTGGCCGAGCCCGAGGCGGTGGTCGTCGCGGCGTCCGGCACGTCCGGCGCCGGAAAGTCATCGCGGGCGGACCTGCTCGGCAGCGAGGTCATGGGCTCCATGCGTCCGTACGGCGTGGGTGGCGGCCACCGGCACACGCCGGAGATGACCCAGCACCTCGGCGCCGTGGCGGGCCACCCGGTCGCCGTCTCCTTCACCCCGACCCTGGCGCCCATGCCCCGCGGCATCCTCGCCACCTGCTCCGCCCCGGCGCGGCCCGGCGTCGGCGTGGACGAGGTACGCGCCGCCTACGAGAAGGCGCTGGGCGACGAGCCGTTCGTACGGCTGCTGCCCGAGGGCCGGTGGCCCAGCACCGCGGCCGTGTACGGATCGAACACCGCGCAGGTCCAGGTGGCCCTCGACCCGGCGGTCGGCCGGATCATCGCGATCAGCGCCATCGACAACCTCACCAAGGGCACCGCGGGCGGGGCCGTGCAGAGCATGAACGTCGTCCTCGGCCTTCCCGAAGAGCTGGGGTTGTCCACGATCGGAGTCGCACCGTGAGCGTCACCGCGGCACGAGGGTTCACCGCGGCGGGCGTCGCCGCGGGCATCAAGCGCGACGGCGGCCGGGACCTGGCTCTCGTCGTCAACGACGGACCGCGCCACGCGGCGGCGGGCGTCTTCACCTCCAACCGGGTACGGGCGGCGCCGGTGCGATGGTCCCGGCGGGTTCTCGCGGACGGGGGGATCCGCGCGGTCGTGCTCAACTCCGGTGGCGCCAACGCCTGCACCGGGCCCCGGGGTTTCCAGGACTCGTGCGACACCGCCGGGCGGGCCGCGGAGCGGCTCGGCCTGACCGCGTCGGACGTGGCGGTCTGTTCCACCGGGCTCATCGGCGTGCCTCTGCCCATGGACCGGGTCCTGGCCGGCGTCGACGACGCCGTCACCCGGCTGTCCGCATCCGGCGGCCAGGACGCGGCGATCGCCGTCATGACCACCGACACGGTGCCCAAGACGGCCTCCGTCACCCGGCTGTCCCCCCGGACGGCGTCCGGGGCGGGCTGGACCGTCGGCGGCATGGCCAAGGGCGCCGGCATGCTCGCCCCGGGCCTGGCCACCATGCTCGTCGTCCTCACCACCGACGCCGATGTCGGGGCCGACGCCCTCGACCGCGCCCTGCGCGACGCCACCCGGGTCACCTTCGACCGGATCGACTCCGACGGCTGCATGTCCACCAACGACACCGTGCTGCTGCTCGCCTCCGGCGCCTCGGGCCTCACCCCCGAGTACGCCGGGTTCGCCGAGGCCGTACGCACCGTCTGCGAGGACCTGGGGCGGCAGCTGGTCCGGGACGCCGAGGGCGCCGGCAAGGAGATACGCGTCGAGGTCGTGGGCGCCGCGAGCGAGGACGACGCCGTGGAGGTCGGCCGCTCCGTCGCCCGCAACAACCTGCTCAAGTGCGCCGTGCACGGTGAGGACCCCAACTGGGGCCGCGTCCTGTCCGCCATCGGCACCACCTCCGCCGCCTTCGAACCGGACCGGCTGGGCGTCGCCGTCAACGGCGTGTGGGTCTGCAAGGACGGATCGGTGGGCGAGGACCGCTCACTGGTGGACATGACCGGCCGTGAGGTCGGGATCACCGTGGACCTCGCCGAGGGCACGGACTCCGCCGTCATCTGGACCAACGACCTCACCGCCGACTACGTCCACGAGAACAGCGAGTACTCCTCATGAGCGCGACTCCGTCCCCCCGGCCGGCTCACCGGCCGTCCGGCCCAGACCGCTTCGCCGGGTCCGCGGCCCTGCCCAAGACCCATGCCCTCGTCGAGGCCCTGCCCTGGATGGCGCGCCACCGGGGCGAGACCGTCGTCATCAAGTTCGGCGGCAACGCCATGGTCGACGACGGTCTGAAGGCCGCCTTCGCCAAGGACGTCCTGTTCCTGCGGCACGCGGGCCTCAACCCGGTCGTGGTGCACGGCGGCGGCCCGCAGATCAGCGCGCAGCTGCGCCGCCTGGGCCTGGAGTCCCGGTTCGAGGGCGGGCTGCGGGTGACCACCGACGAGACCATGGACGTCGTGCGGATGGTCCTGGCCGGACAGGTGCAGCGCGAGCTGGTCGGTCTGCTCAACGAGCACGGCCCGCACGCGGTGGGCATGACGGGTGAGGACGCCCGCCTGATGACCGCGGTCAAGCGCTACGCGAAGGCCGGCGGGGGGCCCGTCGACATCGGCCGCGTCGGCGAGGTCGTCCACGTCGACACGGGGGCCGTGCGGGCCCTCATCGACGACGGGCGCATCCCCGTCATCTCCTCCATCGCCCGGTCCGGTGACGACAAGGACGCCGCCGGGGGCGGGGTGTTCAACGTCAACGCCGACACGGCCGCGGCGGCCCTCGCCGCCGCGCTCGGCGCCCAGACGCTGCTGATCCTGACCGACGTCGAGGGTCTGTACGCGAACTGGCCGCACAGCGACGAGGTGATCCCGCGCCTGACCGCCCGCGAACTGGCCGCGCTGCTGCCCTCGCTGGCCTCCGGGATGGTGCCCAAGATGGAGGGCTGCCTGCACGCCGTGAACAACGGGGTGCGCACGGCCCGCGTCGTCGACGGCCGGGTCGAGCACGCCATCCTGCTGCCGATCTTCACCGACCAGGGCGCCGGCACGGTGATCGTGCCGGACGACGCGTCCGGTCGTGAGGGGGCGACGGCATGAGAGGCGACGGGGGCGTCACCGGGGCGGGAGACGCGGTGACGCCGGACGTCGTCCGGATCGCCCCGCCGCCGACCGTGCCGGGCCGTGAGGGGAACATTTCCTGAAGGGCTTCGGCGCCGTCCTGTCCGAGGTACTCGACGAGGGGCACAGGGCGGCCCGAACGCCGTGACCGGCCGCCGGCAGGTCACCGACGGTGCCTGTCGGCGGCCGGTGCCGTGCCACGGATAGATGCACCGTACAGCCGTTCGAGTGCCGCTCCGACGCCGATCCAGCCAGCTCTGAGAGATTTCTCGCCAGTTGTGTGCACCCTTCCCCATGGAGGCATGATGGCGCGTCAGGCCGGACAGTCCGCGGGGTCGCATGGCGGCCCGGCAACCGCTCTCCCGCAGACCCCGCCCCGGCAGCCGCATGCCGCGGGGGCGGCCACGCCGCGCCGGGGCCAGGTGCTGACGACCAAGGTGGGCCTGCAGATGCCGGCCGGGATGGCCTACGACGAGTGGGAGCGCGCCGGGCGCCAGCTCGCCGACGTCCTCGACTCGTCCTCCTGGTGGCTCGGCGACTGGCTCGTGTACGGCAAGGACCACTACACCGACCGGTACCAGCGCGGGATACGCGCCGTCGGCCTCTCCTACCAGACCCTGCGCAACTACGCGTGGGTCTCGCGTCGTTTCGACCTCACCCGGCGCCGGCCCGCCCTGAGCTTCCAGCACCACGCCGAACTGGCCTCCATGCCGACCGAGGAGCAGGAGCTCTGGCTCGACCGGGCCGAGCGGCGGCAGTGGAGCACCAAGCAGCTGCGCGGCGCCATCCGCGCCACGCGCGGCGACGAGCGGCAGCCACCCGCCCCCACCGAACCGAGCCGGCGTCTGGAGGTGCCCGGCGGCCGCCTCCAGTGGTGGCACAAGGCCGCGGAGCAGCTGGGCGTCGACTTCGAGCAGTGGGTCACGGCCACACTGGACAGCGCGGCCGCGACCGCTCTGGAGGAGCTCGACGGGCCGGAGGAGCGGGTCCAGCCAAGGTGAGCTCAAAAGCCGCCACGAGATGATCTTGAAGGGGTGAGTCTCGGTTTCGGCTTCCTCGAACGTGGGGTTCGTGCTGTCGATAGTGGGTGCGGGGCGGCCCGCGTTCTCCCAGGTGGTCGGCCAGTCGCGTCGGATGGCGAGGGACGCGAGTCGGAGTGGGTTCTACGATGGGCTGGTGACCGAGACGCTGCCCCCCGTGGGCATTGACCTCTTCGATGTTGAACGGGTCTTGCTGGCCGAAGCTGCGGAGCCGCCGGTGCCGCCCCGGGATGCTGAGGCCCGGGACCGGGTGTGGGACATGGCGGTGCGGGCCAACCCCGCTCTCTTCGACGGGCCTGTGGTGGCGTGTGGGGGGCTGGAGCGGACGGGCCCGCGCGTCCTGCGTCTGTCGTGGGTGCGTGTGACTTACCGGCACTACGCTTTGCGTCGCGTTCCCGGCGCCACTGCGCTGCCCTCGTTGTTCGTGAACGTTGTTCAGCCGACTGACGACGGCCGTGTGCTGGTGGCGAGGATGTCGCCCTCTACGGCTGCCCCGGGCCGCTGGCAGCTGCCAGGAGGGTCTCTGGAGCCTCCCCAGGACGGGGCGGTACTGGACGAGTCGGCCCTGGCCGGCCAGGCCGCGCGGGAGCTGGTCGAGGAGTTGGGAGTCGGCGCGGCTTTCGAGGACCTGAAGCTGTGGGTGGTCACCCGCGGCGAGAACGGCAGTGTCGGCCTGACCTACCTGGCACCGGCCCTTCCCGAGGCAACGCTGCGCGCGGACTTTACCGCTGCTGCGGCAGCCGAGCGCGCCCAGGGCCGTGAACCCGAACTCGACGGCATCGCCCTGGTGCGCTCACCGGACGAACTGGCCGTTCTGGCCGGTCCGCACGCGGACTACCTGGAGCCGGTCGTCCGCCGTTTCTCCGGGTGCCGCTGAGGTCAGACGCCGGAGAGGAAGTCACGTCCCCGTTCGTCGAGCTCGGCCACGCACCGCAGGCCACGGGCCCGGAAGCGTGCGAGGTCGCCACGCATGCGGGAGACCGCCTTGCGGGTACGGACGGAGCGGACACCGCCCATGTGGTCGATGGCCCGGTGCCAAGTGGCGCACGCCTGCTCGATGCTGCCGCGCTTGAGGTGCATCTCGGCGCCCGCGACCAGGTCCAGGGCGACGATCCGCGCGTAGGTGTCCGCCGGGCGGGCCGTGGCGGCCAGCGCGTACTGCTCGGCGGCGGCCCGGTGGTCTCCCAGAGTCTCGTGGACCTTGGCTGTGCGGGAGTACACCGACGCGGCCGGTGGGCCCCAGGCCAGCGCCCAGAACGGCACTTCGTCGCCGGGAGCGGCAGTCAGCAGGGTGCGGGCGTGTTCGGCCTCGGCGAGGGCCGCGCGGCGTTTGCCGCTCTTGGCCAGGGTGTGTGCGTGGACGACGCGGAAGAGGGCTTCGGTCTGGGCGTCGACCCGCCCCTTGGCGCGGTTCAGGCCGGTCTCGGCCAGGCCCAGGCAGTGCTCGGGGCGGTGGAGCCTGAGGCCCTGCATGGCCATCGTGCGCATCACGAATCCGTCGTGCCCGCGCAGGCCGGATTCGGCGGCCAGGGCGTAGGACTGGAGGTAGTAGCGCTGGGCGAGTCCCTGCTGACCTGCGTCGTAGCTTTTCCAGCCCAGCAGGTGGACGCCTCGGCTGGCGGCGGAGAGCATCTGCCGGCGGGCTTCGTCGGTGCGGAACCGGGCCCGGCACAGCGGGGCGACGTCGTCGCGGAGGTAGGTGACCAGGGCGCTGCGGCCGTGTTGTCCGCCGTGGCGTTCGTCCATCTCGGAGAACGCTTGGATCATGTCGCGGACGGCGGCGACTTCGGCCATGCCGACGATGTGGCCGGTGCGGGCGGCCTGGGTGCGGGAGGCGATGTCCTGGAGGTGGCTGAGGGGTAGGGCTGCGGCTGCCACGGAGTAGGCGGAGCCCGTCAGGAAGCGGCGGCGGTCCAACTCGTACCTCCACATCGGCAGCAGAACATCCAGCGGGTCGCTCCCGAGGGACTGTCCGATGGCGTCATTTTCGAGCTCTGGCGGGGAGGGCAGGCCGAGGTCGGCGGGGGCCAGGAGGCGGCCGAGGCGCCGGGAGAGCGCGACGGCGAGGTAGCGGGGTGTGTCGCCGCGGGGCACGGATCCGCTGAGCCAGTGCTCGACGTTGGATTTGTTCGTGCGTAAGCGTGTGCCGCATTCGGCGGCGACCGCGCAGACCGCCTTGGCCAGCGCCTCGTAGGTGAGGCCGGATTCGGCGACAAGGGCGCTGAGCTGGATGTTCGGCATGCGGGTGGTCATGAGCACCTGTCCGGATATACGCGATATACCGCTTGGCCTGCCCGACACCGTACCGCTGTGCGGCGAGCGCCGGTTGACTCTTCATCAGGCCAGACATCGGCGGCCAGTACCAGTGCCCGCCCCCGGATCTGCTCCTGTGCCCACATCCGCGAACCGCATGTGGTGCCCCATGCCCCGAGGAGGGATTGCCATGGACGACCAGGAGGATCGCTGGATCGCCGCTTCGGCGTCTGCTCTGCTGGCGGCGGAGTACGAGCAGGTGCCGATCGAGGCGCTGACCGCCCGGCGGCCGGGACTGCCCTTGGTGACGGCCTACCGGGTGCAGAAGGCGGCGGTCGCCCGGCGGATCGCGGGTGGCGCCCGCGTCGTCGGCCACAAGGCCGGGGTGACCTCCAAGGCCATGCAGGAACAGATGGGCGTCGACGAACCGGACTCGGGCGTTCTGCTGAACGACATGGTGCTGCCTGCCGGCAGCGCCGTGGCCCGGTCGGTGCTGATGCAGCCGCGGGTGGAGGCCGAGATCGCGTTCCGGCTCGGCTGCGATCTGGCAGGCCCGAACGTGAGCGAGGACGAGGCACGGGCGGCGGTGAAGGAGGTGTTCCTCGCCCTGGAGGTGATCGACACCCGGTTCACCAGTTGGCGGATCACGGTCGCGGACAGCATCGCCGACAACGCCTCGTGCGCTCGGGTCGTCACCGGGGTCATGGTGCCGCTGAGTGCGGAGATGGACCTGGCCGCCGAGGCGCTGGTCGTCAGTGTCGACGGCACCGTGGTGGTCACCGGAGCGGGCCGTGCCGTCCTGGGGGACCCGCTCCGTGCCCTGGTCTGGCTCGCCGGTCGGCTCCACCGCTGCGGCGACGGCCTGCGCGCCGGGCAGCTGGTCCTGGCCGGGGCCGTGCACGCCAGCCTCCCTCTGGAAGCCCGGAGCACGGTACGCGCCCGCTCGCCGCATCTGCCGCCGGTCGAGCTGCACGTGCGCTGATCCGCGGAGCCCGGCGTCGGCCCCAGCGCCGCACCCCTCATGCACCACCCCTCCCCTTGGACGAAGGAGCGGCCGATGGCTACGGATGAACAGCGTCTGCGTGTCGCCGTACTCGGCGCGGGCCTGATCGGGATCGACCTCGTCGATAAGATCCGCCGGTCAAAGAAGCTGGAACTGGCCTTGGTGGCAGGCCGCGACCGGGACAGTCTGGGACTGCGCCGGGCGGCCGACATGGGCCACCCAACCACCGATGGCGGGATTAACGCCGTGGCGGAGGGCGGCCCCTTCGACGCGGTCTTCGACGCCACCAACGCCGACAGCCACGCCGAGCACTGGGCCGCGCTGCAACCTACCGGCACCACGCTGATCGACCTGACCCCCACGGGACTCGGCACGGCCATCGTCCCGGGCGTCAGCAGCCACCAGGCGGCGGCCCACCGGCACCTGAACCTTGTCAGCTGCGGCGGGCAGGCGGCCATCCCGGTCCTGCACGCCATCGCCCAGCGCTGCACCCCCACCTACATCGAAGTGGTCTCCACCGGGGCGAGCGCGAGCGCCGGCCGGGCCACCCGCCTGAACCTCGACCAGTACATCGCCACCACCTCCGCCGCGATCCGGACCTTCACCGCCACCCCGGACGCGAAGGTGATGGTCAACCTCAGCCCCGCCCGGCCCGCCCCGCCGTTCCGGGTGGCCATGACCGTCCTCGCAGAAGACATCCGTGCCGCACCGGTCCGCACGAGCATCGCGACCGCGGCCCAGGCCGTGCGCGCCTACACGCCCGGATACAAGATGACCTCCCTCGCCGTGACCCCAGGCCGGATCTCGGTCGCGGTGGAGGTGACCGCCTCCGGCAGCCGCCTGCCCCGCCACGCCGGAAGCGTCGACATCATCAACGCCGCCGCCGTCCTGCTCGCCGAGCAGTCGGCCGCCACCTCCCGATGAAGGGAACCCCGTCCATGGACACACACCCGCGCAAGCGGCCCCGGATCCTCCTGCACGACCCGACCCTGCGCGACGGCCACCACGCGGTCGGCCACCAGCTCGACGCCGACCAGCTCCGCGCCTACGCCACCGCCGCGAACGCCGCCAAAGTGGCCGTGGTGGAGGTCGGCCACGGCAACGGCCTGGGCGCCTCCAGCCTCCAGATCGGCCGCGCCGCTCTCGACGACGCCACGATGCTCACCACCGTCCGCGAGGCCCTCACCTCATCAAGGATGGGCGTCTTCATGGCCCCCGGCTGGGGCACCTCCCATGACCTGGTGGCCGCCGTCCACCACGGCGCCGACGTCGTACGGATCGCCGCGCACTGCACCGAGGCCGACGTCACCGAACGCCACCTCGGCGTTGCCCGCGACCTCGGCGCCGAAGCCCAAGGCGTCCTGCTCATGAGCCACATGACCGGCCCCGGCGAACTCGCCGAACAGTGCGCCCTGATGGCGACGTTCGGCGCCCAGGCAGTCGGCATCATGGACTCCGCGGGCCACTACCTCCCGGCCGACGTCACCGAGCGGGTGCACGCCATCGCCGATGCCGTCGACGTACCGGTCATCTTCCACGGCCACAACAACCTGGGCCTGGCCGTGGCGAACAGCCTTGCCGCCGTGGACGCCGGGGCGTCCGTCATCGACGCGACCGCCCGCGGGTTCGGCGCCGGGGCCGGCAACACCCAGCTCGAAGTCCTCGTGGCCGTTCTCGAACGCCATGGCGTCGAGACCGGTATCGGCATGCGCGAGGTCCTGGCTGCCGCCGACATCGCCGCCGACCGCCTGATGAAGGCCCCGCCGTCCATCGACTCGACCGCCGTGGCCAGCGGGCTCGCCGGGGTGTTCTCCGGCTTCAAGCGGCCTGTCCAGCAGATCGCCCGCGCCGAAGGCGTCGACCCCATCGACCTGTTCCTCGCCCTTGGCGAGCGGCAGGCCGTCGCCGGACAGGAAGACCTGATCGGTGACGTCGCCCGGCAGCTCAAGGCGGCCACCCGATGACTGCCGCATCCAAAGCCGCCGCAAGGGCGGCCGTGGTCTGCGGAGCTGGCGCGGCGCTGCCCCCGCACATCGTCACGAACGCCGAACTGACCTCACGTCTGGACACTACGGACGAGTGGATCCGCTCGCGGACCGGCATCACCCAACGCCATGTCGCTGGAGTGGACCTGTCCACGACCGACCTCGCCGCCCGTGCTGCGGCCCAGGCCCGCGCCGACGGTGAACCGGTCACGGTGGAGGCCGTGGTGGTGGCCACGACCACCCCGGACCGTTGTTGTCCGGCCACCGCACCTGCCGTGGCCACCCGGCTCGGGCTGACCGGCGTTCCCGCCTACGACCTCGCGGCCGGCTGCACCGGTTTCCTCTACGCCCTCGCCACCGCGGCCGGGCTCATCGCCGCCGACACCGCGCGGACCGTCCTGGTCGTCGGCGCCGACCGCCTCGCCACCCTTCCCGACCCCAATGACCGCACGACCGTCCCGCTGTTCGGTGACGGCGCCGGAGCCGTGCTGCTGCGCCGCGGCAGCACGGACGAGGCCGGGGCGCTCGGGCCGGTGGTGCTGGGCAGCGACGGAACCGGCGCCGACCTGATCCGGGCCTCCCGCCCCGGCAGCCTGCACATGGACGGAGCCGACGTCTTCCGGCACGCAGTCGACTGCATGTCAACAGCCTCCCGCCAAGCTGTCACCGCCATGGGATGGGAACTCGCGGACGTCGACCGCCTGGTCCCGCACCAGGCGAACAGCCGCATCACCTCGTTCGTCGCCCGGCAGCTCGGCGTCCCCGACAGCCGCCGACTCGGCAACGTGGGCGATGTCGGCAACACCGGCGCCGCGTCCATCCCCATGCTCCTGGCCCGCTCCGCCGCCGACGGCCGCCTGGTGCCCGGACACCGCACGCTGCTCACCGCGTTCGGCGCCGGACTGACCTGGGGTGCCACCACCCTCACCTGGCCCAACCTCTCTCACCCGCCTTCCGGAAGGAGCCGGGCATGACCGGTGACCTCACCCGCATCCTGATCCACGACCTCAAGCTGCCCGCCGACCGGCTCACCGACGACGCCAGCCTCGACCACGCCGGATTCGACTCCCTGACCATCGTCGAACTGTCCGTCCTCCTGACCGACCGCTACGGCATCGACATCAGCGACAGCGACATCAAGGACGCCGCCACCCTCGGCCGGCTTGACCTCCTCATCACCAGCAAGCGCAGCGGAAGGTGACCACCCCATGACCAGCACCAGCCGTCGGCCCGGACGGGCCTGGATCATCACCCCCGGCCTGCACAGGGACCGCTTCGTCGGCGCACAGAAGTCCGGCGCCGCGGTCGCCGTCGTCGACATCGAGGACTCCGTCGCCCTCCCCGACAAGCAGACCACCCGCACCGCCTCGGAGGCATTCTTCGCCATCACCGACCCGCCGTGCACCCTCGGCATTCGGATGAACAGCCTCACGACGATTGACGGCATCAAGGACCTCGTCGCCCTCGCCGCCTACACCGCCAGGCCCGACCTCATCGTGGTCCCCAAGGTGGAATCCCGCCGCGACATCGAACTCGTCGCCGCCGCGCTTGACACCGACGGCTACACCCCCGACATCTGGGCGCTGATCGAAAGCCCCCGGGCCTTCGACACCCTCCCGGCGATCATGCGCGCGGCCCGGCTCGGCGGCGTCATCTTCGGTGCCGCCGACTACGCCGCCTCAGTCCGCTGCGGCCTGGGCTGGGAAGCCCTCCACTACGCCCGCTCGGCCCTCATCAACGCGGCCACCGCCGCGAACATCCCCGCGATCGACGCCCCCACCTGGGAACTCGACGACCCCGACGTCCTGCGCCGTGACGCCGAGCGGGCGAAGGATCTCGGCTTCTATGGCAAGGGCTGCGTCCACATCCGCCACGTCAAGGTGATCAACGACGTCTTCACGCCCACCGCCGAGGAGATCGCCCAGGCCCGCGCCATGATTGCAGCCGCCGACGCCAGCGGCGGAACGGTGACCGCCGTGGACGGGCAGATGCGCGGCACCCCCTTTTTCAACGCCGCCCGCGCACTCGTCGCCGAAGCGGACCGTACGTCATGACCCCCGGCCTGCCCTACGGCTACCGCCAGATCGGCGAGGACCGGATCCGCGAGAGCGTCGGCCTCTCCTACCCCGAACTCGCCCCCGGCCTGGTCATCGAGCACCGGCCCGGCCGGACCGTCACCGAACTCGACAACCTCCTCGGAGCCGCCCTGAGCGGCAACGTCGCCCCCATCCACACCGATGCCCACTACAGCAGCAAGACCCAGTGGGGCCGCATCCTGGTCTGTTCCGGCGTCACCCTCAATCTCGTGGCCGGCATGACCGTCCGCAGCATCAGCGGCCTGACCACCGCCAACCTCGCCGTCGACCAGGTGCGCTTCACCGCACCCGTCCACATCGGCGACACCCTGTACGCCGAGACGAAGGTCCTCACCCGCCGGGCATCCGAAAGCCGTCCCGACACCGGGGTCATCACCTGCCATACAACCGCCCAGAACCAGAACAACACCAACGTCCTGGCCTTCACCCGCACCTTCCTCGTCCCCCTGGACGCCGACGCCGCCCGCGACGCCACCCACTACTGAAGGCAGACCATGAAACGGCAGTTGACCTTCACCCCAGCCGATGACGGCCTGTGGGAGCAATACGACCAGCTCGCCACCCGCGCCTACGGCCACCCGATCGGCGACATCACTCACCTGCGCGAGCACGCCGACCTCCAGGTCGCCGTCCGCGGCGGCCGGGTCGTCGCCGGCGGCCTCGGCATCCTCGTCGACCAGTTCTTCGGCGGCGCTCCCGTCCCCAGTGCCTGCCTCGGGGACGGATGTGTGGCCCCCGAGGAACGCGGCGACCACCTGGCCACCGACATGACAGCCGAACGACTGCGCCCCCTGATCGAGCGCGGAGCCGTGATCTCCACGATCAGCACTTCCTCCACCGGCTACGCCCGCCGCCTCGGATGGGAAGCCCCCACCAACGTTCTCGCCTGGACGGTGGCCACCGACGAACTCAAGCGCTCCTTCACCACTGAGGACTTCGAAGTCGAGCACGGACTGACCGACGAAGCCGAAGCCCTCCAACGCGACCTCGCCCAACAGTGGAACGGCCCCGTCCACCGGCCTGCCTGGTGGACCCTGTGGAAGCAGGACAAGAGCAACCTCACCACTTACCGCTTCGGCCAGCCCGGCCACCCCACCGCCGGCCTGCTCAGCCTCACCACCAAACGACACGAGCGCCACGGCACGAGCCTGACCGTCCACGACTTCTGGGCCGCCAGCCAGCCCACCGCCGCCGCCATGCTCGCCTTCCTCGGCCGCCACAACACCCGCGCCCGCACTATCACCTTCCGGCGCGGAGCCCTCCCCCCTTACCCGACCTTCCTCCACGGACTCCGCCACCACCGCACCACCGCCGAAGCCTGGCACCCCTGGATGCTCCGCGTCCTCGACATCCCCGAGGCCATCCGGCTCCGCGGCTGGCCGGGCGACCTCACCACCGCCGTACCGATCGAGATCGAGAACGGGGACGGCGACCGGGGCAGGTGGATGCTCCAGATCAAGGCCGGAAAGGCCGAGCTCGTCCCCACCCACGTTCAGGGACAGGTGACCTTCACACGGCACCAGCTCGCGGTCTGGTACGCCGGCGGCTACCGGTCCACTACCTCGGCACGCATGGCCGGAGTCCACGCCGTATCGGAGAAGACGCTCGCGACCCTCGTCCGCAGCACGACACGGTTCGAGCCCTGGCTGCCCGACCACTTCTAGCAACCACGGGTGTTTCCCTGTGCCACCTCGCCTCTCCTGTCGGCAAACGATCGTTTGACGACAGGCCCCCGAGGACCGCGCCGGGCGCGTCCGGCCGGTGGCCGTCCGCGCCTGACCGCCCGGCGCCGGCGCCTCGGGCTCGTCACGGCAGCCGGCTCATCAGGGTGGCGGTCCCGCGCTTGTGCAGGCACCCGCTCTGCCCGAACGAGTCCCTCACCCTCTCGCGCACCTCACCCGGCTGCTCCTGGCTGAGCTTGAACATGCCCTCGGCCCCGGTCACCGTGAGCCGGAAGGCCCCCACGCCGGGCGCGATCTTGCGGAAGTAGTCGAGCGACCCGGTCATGTCCCAGCCGTCGCCGAACTCCCCCTCGAAGGCGCGCACGGTGGACCGCACCACGCCGAGCGTCTCCTCCATCGAGTCGATCTTCTCCACCACGCCCCGGACGTGCACCGCGGTGAAGTTCCACGTCGGCGCGGCCGGCGTCACCTCGTACACCGTGGGCGACACGTAGGAGTGCGGACCGGTGAACGTCAGGAGCAGGACGCCGCCCGTCTCCAGCGAGGTCCAGTGCGGATTGGCCCGGTTCATGTGCCCGAGCAGCGTGGCACCCGGCAGCTCCCCACCGGGGTCGAGTGGGATCTCGGGGTCGAAGATGACCGGCAGATGCGTGGCGAACGGCCCCTCGTCGGGATGTCCGTTGGCCACCGCGAGGGCCAGCGGATTACCACGGATCAGGTCCACCATCCACGAATCGTTCGGTTCGCGGTAAAAGCTGGGCACGAACATGCGGTTTCACCTCTTCGGCAGTTGACTCGACGCATGACTCCGGTTTCGGGCATGCCGGATCGCATTGCTCCGGACATCCACGTCATCGGCAGCGCCATGCGGAGATGCGGGAATTGGTGCCGAACGTAACTCCGTCCCGTCGACAGGACAACGATTTCGGGGTCCAGAGATACTCAAGTCGCTCTCCAGCGGCCCTCATGTGCCATTCGAGTTGCCTTCGAGCGTTCCCCGAGGCAAGACTGCAGACGGTCTCTCGGGCTACCGGCCGAGTTTTCCAGACGCGAACGGGAGAATTTCGATGGGCATAACTGGCAGGCGCAACCAGGAGATCTACGACGTGGTCGGTATCGGGTTCGGCCCGTCCAACCTGTCGCTCGCGATCGCCTTGGACGAGCACGGAGCGAGCGCTCCGCAGCATCCGGTCAAGGCCCACTTCTTCGAGCGGCAGCCCTCGTTCGGCTGGCACCGCAACATGGTGCTGCCGTCGACGACCATGCAGATCTCGTTCATGAAGGACCTGGCGACCTTCAGGAATCCGATGTCCCGGTTCACCTTCATCTCGTATCTGCACGCCTCGAACCGGCTGGTGCAGTTCGTGAACAACCAGGACTTCTTCCCGACCCGGAAGGAGTTCCACCAGTACCTGGAGTGGGCCGCCGCCGGCCTCGCCGACCGGGTCACCTACGGCGCCGAGGTCACCTCGATCCGGCCCGCCGCCGGGTCGGGGGATCTCTCGCCCGACCTCCTGGAGGTCGAGGTGCGCGGCGCCGACGGCACCACCAGCGTGGTCACCGCGCGCAACGTGGCCATCTCCACGGGCCTGGTGCCGCGCCTGCCGGAGGGCGTGACGGCCGACGAACGGGTGTGGCACAGCTCCCAGTTCCTGGGCAGGTTCAACGCGCAGTCCCCGGACGACCTCAAGAGCGTGGCGGTGGTGGGCGCCGGCCAGAGCGCGGCCGAGATCACCCGGTTCCTCCACGACTCGCTGCCGCACGCCCAGGTCCGCGCGATCGTCCCGTCGTACGGCTACTCCGTCGCCGACGACACGCCCTTCGCCAACCAGGTGTTCGACCCCTCCGCGGTCGACGACTACTACTTCGGCACCGACCGGGGACGGGACGCCTTCTGGCGCTACCACCGCAACACCAACTACTCGGTGGTCGACGCCGACGTCATCCGGGACCTGTACCAGCGTGCGTACGCCGAGGAGGTGAGCGGCGGCAAGCGGCTGCACTTCCGCAACCTCACCCGGGTCGACGAGGTCCGACGTGCCGGGAGCGCGACGCAGGTCGTGCTGCGCTCACTGCTCGACGACCGGACGGAGGAACTGTCCGTCGACGCGCTGGTCTTCGCCACCGGCTACGACGGCCTGGACCCGGCCCGTCTGCTCGGTGACTTCGACCGGCACTTCCAGCGCGACGCGGCGGGCCGGCACCGGGTGGAGCGCGACTACCGCCTCGTCCCGGCCTCGGACCTGACCTGCGGGGTCTATCTCCAGGGCGGCACCGAGCACAGCCACGGACTGTCGTCGTCCCTGCTGTCGAACATCGCGGTGCGCAGCGGTGAGATCGCCGACTCGATCATGCTGCGGCGCGCCGAGCGGGAGCTGGAACGCGACCGTCCCGTGGAGGCGGCACCGCCGGCCGCCTGAACGGCGGCACACCCAGGGGGCGGCACGGCGCGGGGACACCGCACCGGGCCCGCCCCGGCCGGGCGGTGGGCCGCCGGCCCACCCCGGCGGCACTTCGGAGACCGACACTCGAGCGAAGGCGAGGGCAGTTCCCGTGACACGTGAACCCTGGGTTCGACCCGCGGCGGACGGAGGCCACTCCGGTTCTCCGTCACCGGCGGTCCTGGGCCGCGAGCTGACCGTCGCGGTCCGAAGGGACGGGGACGAGGCACGCGGACTCGCCCGCCGTCTCGTCGCCTCCCTCTCGCCGCGGGCCCGCCTCGTGCTGCTGCGCGCACTGGCCGAAGCGGACGCGCGGCAGGAGGACCACGCCGCCGGGCACGGCGGCCGGGCCGGGGTCCGGCCGACACCGCACGACGGCCCGGCCGACGGTCTCGTCCGTCTGCGGTTCGCCGACGCGCTCGCGCTCGACCGGGCCGGCGCCGCGTTCGGCGCCGGATCAGGCCCGGGCCTGGGCGACGCGTGGAGCGACCCCGCGACGCTCACCCTCCAGATGGCCGGCGACGCCGGCGTCGACACCCTGCGGTCCGTACTCGCGGTGCTCGACGCGGCGGCGGTCACGCCCGAGTCGCTCACCGTGCACACCCGTGAACTCGACGACGTCCTCGCCTCCTTCACCGGCCTGCTCTGAGTCCGGGGCGCGGTCGCCGTGCCGCTCCCGCTGGGCGGCGTAGACCGCGAGGAAGGCGGTGAGCCCCCGCACGCCGCCGCCCGGTCCGAGGGCGGTGACCGGCACGTTCCGTCCGAACTCCCGCGACAGTCCGCGGTGTGCTTCGAGCGCGGCGGCCACGAGTTCGCCCGGGACGCGGTGCGAGCGGCCCGCGTCCCCGCCGGTCAGCGCCAGTGCCTCGGCCCAGGCCCGGGAGGCGATCTCGTCCCGGCGCGGACACGGTACCGGGTCGGAATCCGGCATGGCTGCCTCCTCGGCGTCTGGCTGCTCTCGGTACAGGTGCTTCCTTGGCGTCGTGAGGTGCGTGAGGTGCCTGCGGTGCCCGCGGTGCCTGCGGTGCCCGCGGTGCGCGGTGCGGTGAGGTGCGGTGCGCGGACGGGTCTGCCTGCGTACCGGTGGTTCCCCAGCATGCACGGGCGCGCCACACGGCTCTGACGCGGTCCTGACGTCCCCCTCGGTCCCGCCCGGCGCGACGAGGACGCGGGGCCGCTCAGGACAGGTCGTCGCGGGTCACCCGGCGGTGCGCGGTGCGCCAGGTGCCGTGGGCGCGCACGAGGACGTCCTCCATGACGCACACGTACAGGACCCTGGGACCGCCGTCGTCCGGCGTCGCGTACACCAGGGCGGAGCAGCGGGTGCGCAGCGAACCGTCCACCTGGGGACGGACGTCGAGCATGCCGACCCAGTGGTCGAGACGGCGGCCGGCCCGTCGCTGCCGTGCGGCGCCGGCCCGCACATAGTGGGCGAGTCCGGCGCGGGCCCGCACCGGTTCGGGCAGGGACGGCAGTTCCAGGACGGCGTCCTCGGTGAAGGTGCGCGCCCAGAGTTCGGTGTCGTGCGCGTCCAGGATCCGCATCTGGTGCGCGTAGAAGCGCTGCGCCTGCGCGTACAGGGCGGCGAACTCCACGCTCGTGGACGGGCGTGCGGCGGTGCCCGCCAGTTCGGCGGTCATGGTCTCGGCCTCCGTTTCCGTCCGGGTCCCCGGGGTGGGGCGCCGATCGTCCTTTCCGTCGGGTCGTGGTCTTTTCCGCACGAGACCCTATGGACGGCGGCTCGAGAACCGGTCGAGGTCCGCCACAGGGCGGCGGGCTCGCCGGAAAGCGTCCGACGCGCCGGAAAAGGCCCCGGGCAGTGCGGCGACTCGGCCGAATCCCATGCCTCGGGGAGCACATCCTCGAGCCGTTCTCCGGCGCGACTCCAGTCAGTTGCGAGGAAGGTGACGGCGTAGGGCGTGAAAAAGGGCCGCGGCACCTCCGGCGAGAGGAGGTGCCGCGGCCCTTTTGGCCGCGTCGGAAAGGTCAGCCGGACTTGCGACGGAATCGCCGGGCGCTGTTGTTGGCGGCTCCGCTGCCCTTGATCTTCAGGCGGCTTTCCAGGTGTGCGCGCTGGGAGCGGGCATTGTTGGCCTTCCGCTCGAGGGCCTGGCGGAACTTACGCCTGGCATCGGTCTCGGCGGCGTTCTGCTCCGGCTGTTCGGTCATGCGTACCTCCATGCGAGTTGTCGAGCTGATTCACTGTGGCAGTCCCGGCGGTGCGGCGGGAGGGGAGCCCGGCGTCCGGCGACGCTATTCCGCCAGGCCGACAAAAACCCGTCCGGGACCGGTCGGGATTCGACCAGTACTCAGGCGATCTGATGCCTCGCCGGTTCTACCCTCGGAATTCCGTCAGTCGGTGCCATCTGGGAAGGAACGGCCATGGGCGAGACCAAGGACCGGATCGAGGAGCTCGTCCGTGAGTACCACCGGGAGCAGGCCCCGGGGCCGTTCGTGCCCGGCGTCAGCCCCGTACAGGTCTCCGGCGCGGTGCTCAGCGCCGAGGACCGGCTGGCGCTGGTGTCGGCCGCGCTGGACCTGCGGATCGCCGCCGGGACCTCCTCGCGTCGCTTCGAGCGCGACTTCGCCCGGTTCATCGGCACCCGCAAGGCGCATCTGACGAACTCCGGGTCGTCCGCGAACCTGCTGGCGCTCAGCTCACTGACCTCGCCGCAGCTGGAGGAGGAGCGGCTTCGGCCCGGCGACGAGGTCGTGACGGTGGCCGCCGGCTTTCCCACCACGGTCAGTCCCATCCTGCACAACGGGCTGGTCCCGGTCTTCGTGGACGTCGAGCTGGGCACGTACAACACCACGCCGGAGCGGATCGCCGCCGCCATCGGCCCCCGAACGCGGGCGATCATGATCGCGCACTCGCTCGGCAATCCCTTCCAGGCGGCGGAGATCGCCCAACTGGCCGAGGACCGCGGCCTGTTCTTCGTCGAGGACAACTGCGACGGGGTGGACTCCACCTACCGGGGCCGGCGCACCGGCTCCTTCGGCGACCTGTCGACGACGAGCTTCTATCCGGCGCACCACATCGCGATGGGCGAAGGCGGCTGTGTGCTGACCAGCAACCTGGCCCTGGCCCGGATCGTGGAGTCCTTCCGGGACTGGGGCCGCGACTGCTGGTGCGAGCCGGGCGAGGACAACCGGTGCATGAAGCGCTTCGACCAGCAGATGGGGAAGCTGCCGCACGGCTACGACCACAAGTACATCTTCTCCCACGTGGGCTACAACCTGAAGGCGACCGACCTCCAGGCGGCTCTGGGGCTGAGCCAGTTGAGCCGGATCGACGAGTTCGGCGCCGCCCGCCGCCGCAACTGGCGGCACCTGCGGGAGGGCCTGGAAGGGCTCCCGGGCCTGCTGCTGCCGGAGGCCACGCCGGACAGCGACCCGAGCTGGTTCGGCTTCCTGCTCACCGTCTCGCCGGACGCCTCCTACAGCCGGGCCGCGCTGGTCGACTTCCTGGAGTCCCGCAGGATCCACACCCGGCGCTTCTTCGCGGGCAACCTCACCCGCCACCCCGCCTACGCCGACCGGCCGCACCGGATCGCCGAGCCGCTGGTCAACAGCGACCTGATCACGGACCAGACGTTCTGGGTCGGGGTGTATCCCGGGCTGACGCAGGAGATGCTGGACTACGTGATCGCCTCCGTACGGGAGTTCACCGCCCGCCACTGACGCCGCGGGTTCGCGCGCTCCCGGTACACCGGCGCCCCCTCCCGGTCTCTGACGGGAGGGGGCGCCGGTGTCTCCAGGCCGCCGGTCAGACGGCGTACTCGGCCAGTTCGGCGGCGAGCCGGGCCTCCACGTTGGCCTTGATGCGGGTTCCGTCCTCCTCGTGGGTCTCGGTGAGGACCTCACCGGTGGAGTGGATGCGGGCGACCAGGTGGCCGGCCGTGTAGGGGACCAGGACCTCGACCTCGGTGTCCGGGTGCGGGAGTTCCTCCTCGATCCGGGCGCGCAGCGCGTCGACGCCGTCCCCGGAGCGGGCGGAGACGGCGATCGCGCCGGGCTCGGCGGCCAGCAGGCGTTCCAGGGTCCGCGGGTCGGCGACGTCCGCCTTGTTGATCACGACGACCTCCGGCACGCCGTCACCGCCCACCTCGCCGACGACGGCGCGGACGGCCTCGATCTGGCCCTCGGGGTCGGGGTGCGAACCGTCCACGACGTGCAGGATCAGGTCCGCCTCGGCGACCTCCTCCAGGGTGGAGCGGAAGGCGTCGACCAGCTGGTGCGGCAGGTGCCGTACGAAGCCGACGGTGTCGGCCAGGGTGTAGGCGCGCCCGGCGGGCGTCTCGGTGCGGCGCACGGTCGGGTCGAGGGTGGCGAACAGCGCGTTCTGCACATGCGCGTCGGCCCCGGTGAGCCGGTTGAGCAGGGAGGACTTGCCGGCGTTGGTGTAACCGGCGAGGGCCACGGAGGGAACCTTGTTGCGGCGCCGCTCCTGCCGCTTGAGGTCCCGGGAGGTCTTCATGTCCTCGATGTCGCGGCGCATCTTGGCCATCTTGTCGCGCAGCCGGCGCCGGTCCGTCTCGATCTTGGTCTCGCCGGGGCCGCGGGTGGCCATGCCGCCGCCCGAGCCACCGCCCATCTGCCGGGACAGCGAGGCGCCCCAGCCGCGCAGCCTGGGCAGCATGTACTGCATCTGCGCGAGGGCGACCTGGGCCTTGCCCTCGCGGGAGGTGGCGCGCTGGGCGAAGATGTCGAGGATCAGGGCGGTGCGGTCGACCACCTTGACCTTCACGACCTCCTCCAGCCGTACCAGCTGGGCCGGGCTCAGCTCACCGTCGCACACGACGGTGTCGGCGCCGGTCTGCTCGACGAGGTCACGCAGCTCGGCCGCCTTGCCGGAGCCGATGTAGGTGGCCGGGTCCGGCTTGTCCCGGCGCTGGACGACGCCGTCGAGTACGAGGGATCCGGCGGTCTCGGCGAGGGCGGCCAGCTCCGCCAGGGAACTCTCGGCCTCGGCGATCGTGCCGGAGGTCCAGACACCGGCCAGCACCACGCGTTCCAGGCGGAGCTTTCGCTGCTCGACCTCGACGACGTCCCTGAGGTCGGTGGACAGGCCGGCCACGTGCCGCAGGCCGGTCTCCTCGGTGGCGTCGATGGCGTCGGCGGGGCCGATGACGGTTCGGGCCTGGGGCGTTTCGTTCGTGTGGTTCGTCAACGTGTTCCTTTCGGTTTCCCGCGGTTCGGGAGCGGTGGGGGGTCGGGTGGGGCTGGTGGCCCGCGGGTCCGGTGGCGGGCTCAGGGTGCGAGGCGCCCGGTGAGTCTTATGTCGGCCGAGGAGGAGCCGACCTGGACCGCGCGGGCGCCGGGGGCCGGCTGCCAGGCGTCGCGGGCGGTGTCCCAGTACTGGAGGGCGCGGGCGCCGACCGGGACGGTGACGCGCTTCTCCTGTCCCGGCGCGAGGGTCACCTTGGTGTATCCGGCGAGCTTCCTGACCGGCTGCGGCGCGTCGGTCTCCGCGCTCGGGCCGAGGTAGACCTGGACGACCTCCTTGCCGGTGCGGTCACCGGTGTTGCGCACGGTGACCCGCACGGCGGCACCGGTGGCGGTGCGCTCGACGGCGAGGTCCCGGTAGCCGAAGGAGGTGTACGACAGGCCGTGGCCGAACGCGAAGAGCGGCCGTACGCCCTGCTGGTCGTACCAGCGGTGGCCCACGTGCACGCCTTCGCTGTACTCCTGCCGGCCGTCCACGCCGGGGAAGCGCTCGGGGTGTCCGGCCATGGGCTGCGCGTCCTCGGCGGCGGGGAAGGTCTGGGTGAGCTTCCCGCCGGGGATGGCGTCTCCGTACAGCAGGGCGGCGGTGGCCTGGGCGCCTTCCTGGCCGGGGTACCACATCTGGAGCACGGCGGCGGTGTCGTCGAGCCACGGCATGAGCACCGAGGAGCCGGTGTTGAGGACCACGACGGTGTTCGGGTTGGCCTCGGCGACCGCCGCGATCAGCCGGTCCTGGCCGTCGGGCAGGGACAGGGAGGGCCGGTCGTACCCCTCGGAGCCCTCGTCCTGGGCGAAGACGACGGCGGTCTCGGCGGCGGCCGCCGCGGCCACGGCGCGGTCGAAGTCGGCGGCGGCCTGCTGGGGTGTGACCCAGGTCAGGTCCACCTCCAGCGGGCGGTCCGGCCATGCCCAGCCGCTCATGGTGACCTGGTGGGTGCCGCGGGTGAGCTTCATCGGGACGCTCGTGGTGTCGCTGAAGGAGTCGGCGGCGTAGACCGGGGCCTGGCCGTCGATCTGGAGGGTCGCCATGCCGCCGTCGACCCGCATGCCGATGCGGTAGTCACCGTCGGCGGGCACGGTCAGGGTGCCCTCGTAGAACTGTCGGTCGCCGCCCGCGTCGAGCTGCCTGCCGTTGGTGAAGGCGGGGCTGAGACTGTCGGCGGACAGCGGGCCGCCCAGCCGGTCGATGCCCGGCTCGTAGGTGACGGTCGCGTCCGTGCCCGCGCGTTCGCGCAGCACGTCGACGGGTGCGGCAGCGGCGTCCGGGACGACGTGGGCGCTGCCCAGGCCGGAGACCTTGGGGCGCTTGGCGCTGTCGCCGATGACGGCGAGGTCGGAGCCGGCCGTGCCGGTCAGCGGCAGGGCGGGGCGGTCGCCGGTGGTGGTGTTGCGCAGCAGGACCGCGCCGTTCTCGGCGATCTCGCGTGCGGTGGCGCGTCCGGCGGCGGTGTCGCGTACGGGGCGGGCCGGGGCGGTGGTGGCGAGCAGCCCGAAGTGTTCCATCCGGCCGACGATGCGGGTGACCGCGGTGTCCAGGGCGGCCTCGGGGACGGTGCCGTCCTGGACGGCGGCCTTCAGGGCGGCTCCGAAGTACTTGGAGTCGGGCACGGGGTCGGTGGGCTTGCCCATCTCCAGGCCGAGTTCCTGGTCGAGTCCCTTGGTGAGGTCGGTGGTGGCGTGGGTGGCCAGCCAGTCGGACATGACCCAGCCCTTGAAGTCCCACTGGTCGCGCAGCACCGACCGCAGCAGGCCGTCGTTGCCGCAGGAGTGGGCGCCGTTGACCTTGTTGTAGGAGCACATCACGGCGGCGGCGCCGGCGTCGACGGCGGCCTGGAAGGCGGGGAGTTCGACCTCGTGGAGGGTCTGCTCGTCGATGGCCGCGTCGACGGTGAAGCGGTCGGTCTCCTGGTTGTTGCCGGCGAAGTGCTTGACCGTGGCCATCAGGCCCTGGCTCTGGATGCCCTCGATCTCGGCGGCGGCGGTGCGGGAGGTGACCAGCGGGTCCTCGCTGAACGTCTCGAAGTTCCGTCCGCCGTGCGGCACCCGGATGATGTTGACCATGGGAGCGAGCACCACGTCCTGGCCGAGGGCACGGCCCTCGTGGCCCAGTACCTTGCCGTACTCCCGGGCGAGGCCGTCGTCGAACGTGGCGGCGAGCGCGGTCGGGGTGGGCAGCGTGGTGGCGCGGGTGCCGTTGAGGCGTATGCCCGTCGGGCCGTCGGAGACCTGGAGCGAGGGTATGCCGAGGCGGGGGACGCCGGGCAGGTAGCCCACTCCGCGGGCGAGCGGCCCGTCCTCGGGTCCGGCGGTCCAGTGCACGAACGACAGCTTCTCGTCCAGGGTCATCCGGTCGACCAGGGACTGGACGCGGGCGCTGCCCTCCTGTGCGGCGGAGGGGGCGGGGGCCGCCGTCGCCGGGCTGAGCAGGCCGCCGGCGCACCCGAGCGCGACCGCGACGGCCAGCAGCCGGGCCGGCCGGGCCGGGGCGAGCCGGCCGTAAGCGCCGGTACGGGGGCGGGGGCGGAGGCCGGGTCTGGGCTCCTTTGACCCGCGGCGGAAGAGCATGAGGTCTCCGTAGGTTGTCGGTCGGCCCGGGTGGGCCGGCTGTGTCTGATGGGGTGTCATGTCGCCCTCCCCCGGCTCGGCCCGCTCTTCCCGCGGGGAACGTAACCGCCCTTCTCCGAACGGGCAATTGGCCCAAGTCGTCCGGGAGGACCGGTGCGTGCACCGCGAGGGCGCGGGGGCCGGGAGCGGGAGGGCGGCCGGAGCAGCGGA
The DNA here is from genome assembly GCF_044331465.1 of Streptomyces sp. NPDC017225. Taxonomy (NCBI): domain Bacteria; kingdom Bacillati; phylum Actinomycetota; class Actinomycetes; order Kitasatosporales; family Streptomycetaceae; genus Streptomyces; species Streptomyces sp. NPDC017225. The sequence continues at coordinate 89,790 of NZ_JBIRNE010000023.1, forward strand.
TTCCGTGCGCCGCCCGGGCCGTGGGCCCGCGAGGCGGCACGGCACGGCGTCCGCTCCGGGACGCCGGCCCGGCGGCGGCTCTCCAGCGGGCTTCGAGCGGTTCTCCGGCGGGTCTCCGGCGGGTCTCCGGCGGGTCCACGGTGGGTCCGTACTGGGTCCGTGCTGGGTCCACGGTGGGTCCGCGCTGGGTCCGCGCTGGCGTGCCGTCAGAGGCGGACGCCGACGAACAGGCCGCGGCCTGAGGGGCCGCCGGGCAGGAACTCGGCACCCAGTCCGGCGCGTTCGAAGGCCAGCTCATAGGCGGAGCGCGGGAAGAGAGTGATGCGGTGGCTCTCCGACAGGTGCTCGATGTCCTCTCCGGGCTCGGCGACGAGGTAGTGCACGTCGATGCGGGTGGCACCGTCCTCCAGCCGGGAGTGGGAGACGCGGGAGATCGTCTTCCCCTCGGCCTCCACCACGGCCGCGCCGACGTAGCCGGGGGTGAACGTGTCGGGGAACCACCAGGGTTCGACCACGACGACGCCGCCGGGTGCGGTGTGGGCGGCGAAGGTGGCCAGGGCGGCGTCCAGTTCGCTCTGGTCGCTCATGTGGCCGATCGAGCTGAACATGCAGGTGACGGCCGAGTACGTGGTCCCCAGGACGAAGTCGCGCATGTCGCCGTGATGGACGGTGGTGCCCGGGTTGCGGTGCCGGGCGGTGGCGAGCATGTCGGGGGACAGTTCCAGCCCCTCGACCCGCTCGAAGCGGCCGGCGAGGTGGGCCAGGTGCAGGCCGGTCCCGCAGGCCACGTCCAGGATGCTGCGGGCGCCGGGGACCCGGGCGGTGACCAGGTCGGCCAGGTCGGCGGCCTCCCCGGCATAGTCCTTGCCCTTGCCCTGGTGCACCAGGTCGTAGACCCGGGCGATGGCGCCCGTGTAGCCGTCGGTGGGACGGGCGTCGGTGGTGGTCACTGGGGCTCTCCTCGGCGTCGGGATACGGAGCGGGGGTGGTCGCGGCGGGCGGCCGTGAGCTGTTCCAGCCGGGTCACGACGGCGGCCGGAGCGGGGTCGGCCAGGGCCTGCGCGCGCAGCCGCCGCGCCCCGGCGGCCAGGGCCGGGTCGTCGATGGCGCGGACGATCGCGGCGCGCAGCGTGGCGGCGTCCAGCTTGTCCGGCGGCAGGTCGATGCCCGCGCCGGCCTCGGCGTGCAGCAGGGCCTTGAGCGGGGCGTCCCACAGGGCGCCGACGATGATCTGCGGTACGCCGTGCAGGGTGGCGGTGGAGTGGGTGCCGGCGCCGCCGTGGTGGACGATCGCCGAGCAGCTGGGCAGCAGGGCGTCCAGGGGGACGAAGTCGACCACGCGGATGTTGCCGGGCAGCGCGTCACGGTCGGCGAGCTGGGCGGCGTCGAGGGTCGCGACGATCTCGGCGTCGACGTCTCCGAGTGCGTGCAGCAGGTCCTCGAAGGGGACCGCGTCGCGGCCGAAGGTCTCGCGGGCGGAGACTCCGAGGGTGAGGCAGACCCGGGGGCGGGAGGGCGGGGTGAGCAGCCAGTCGGGGACGACGGAGGGGCCGTTGTAGGGGACGTAGCGCATGGGCAGGACGTCGCCGACGGCCGGCAGGCGCAGGCTCGCGGGGGCCGGGTCGATGGTCCAGTCGGCGGTCACGGTCCTCTCGACAACCTCGGCGTCGGCGGTGATGCCGTGGCGCTCCAGCGTCCAGGTCAGCCACTCCGCCATCGGGTCCTCGCGCCGCTCGGCCGGCTGGCGTGTCATCAGGTCCAGGAACTGCGCACGGGCGTTGAGGATGACGTCCGGGCCCCACAGCACCCGGGCGTGCGGGGTGCCCGTCACCTGCGCGGCGATGGCCCCGGCGTAGGTGAAGGGCTCCCAGATGATCAGGTCGGGTCGCCAGGAGCGGGCCACGTCCACCAGGTCGTCGATGGTGGTGTCGCCGTTGAGCGGCGCGAACGACATCGCGGTCATCATGGTCTGCTGGCCGAGGGCGTGCTCCCAGCCGAACGGCAGGTGGCGGGTCTCGGCGAAGTCCAGTCCCCGCTGGTACGGGGTGGGGTCACCGGCGATCCGCGTCATCAGCTCGGTGATGGAGTCCAGATCGCCGACGGGCTGGGCGGTCAGACCGGAGCCGTTGACGACCTCGGTGAGGGCGGGCTGACTGGCCACCCGGACCTCGTGGCCGGCCGCGCGCAGTGCCCAGGCCAGGGGCACCAGGGGGTGGTAGTGGGTGTTGTGCGCGAAGCACGTGATCAGGACGCGCATGGCGTCGACTCCCTCTTGGCGACCGGGAAACGGGCGGGGGCGAGCAGGACGGGCGAACGTGGCCGGGTCACCGGCTCGCCGGCCTCCCGCAGGCTCGGCAGTGTCTCGGCCAGGGTGCGCAGCGCGGCGGTGGCCATCGCCGTGATCAGGGGCGCGGACAGGGCGAAGTGCAGGTCCGGGGCGAGGCCGAGGGGAGCGGCGCCGGCCGGAGCGGCGGGGTCGCGGCCGGCGGCGGCGAGGAGGACGACGATCCGGCCGCCGGCGGGCAGGACGGTCCCCGCGAGGGTGGTGTCCGTGCGGGCGACCCTGGTCTCCAGGCGGACCGGCGGGGCCGTCCGCAGGGTCTCCCGGACGGCCTCCTCGGCGAACGCCGGGTCGGCGGCGAGGCGCTCCCACGCGCCGGGCCGGGCGCGCAGGCGCCGTACGGCGCCGACGATGAGTACGGCGGTGGTCTCGGCGGCACTCACGGCCAGGACGCCGGCGGCCCGGACCGCCTCCTCGCCGGCGTCGGACAGATGCCGGGCGAGCAGTCCGGCGACGGCGGCCTCGGCGGCGCGCGTCGCGCGGGCGGTGGCGTACGGCTGGGGGCAGACCAGTCCGTCGAGGGCGTGCCGGCAGTCGGGCAGGACGCGGGCGAACTCCTCGTGGGCGGCGTCGGGCAGACTGAGCTGCTCGGCGAGGACGGGGCCGGGCAGCCGGCGGGCGAAGTCCTCGGCCAGGTCGAAACGCTCGCCGCAGCTCTCCAGGAGCCGCCGGGCGTAGGTGGCGGTGCGCTGCGCGACGCAGTTCGCCTCCTGCGCCCACAGCAGCGGACCGCCGAACGCGGTCAGCGGGGCGAGGCGGGCCGCCGTTGCGCGGTCGAGGGCGAGCAGGTCACTGCGGCAGGGCAGCTCCTCCTGCCCGACCGGGGTGCCGTCGGGTCCGGTGCCGTCGAAGGCCGGGTCGGTGAGGACCTGTTCGGCGACGGCGCGGTGGGCGGTGACCCAGGTGTCCAGCGGCGCGCTGTGGTACAGCGGGCCCCGCTCGCGGACACGTTCCTCGTGGCGGGCCGGGTCGTCCGGTCCGGCGCGCAGGAGCAGTCCGTACGGGTCGTCCTCGATGCCCGCGAACCACTGGGCGGCGCGGGTGAGCTGATTGCGGCGCGCGACGTGTGCCTCGGCCAGGGCGGCGCCGTCCCGCTCGGCGGACGGTGATCGCGGGGGTGCGGGGTCGGCAGGGGCGGGCCCGGCGTGGGCCGGCTCGGTGGCGGGCGGTTCGGTGGCGGGCGGTTCGGTGGCGGGCGGTTCGGTGGCGGGCGGTTCGGTGGCGGGCGGTTCGGTGGCGGGCGGTTCGGTGGGCGCCGACCCGACGCGCGGCGGCTCGGCGGGGATCCGCTCCGCGGACAGCGGCTCGGCGGACAGTGGCTCGGCGGTCATGTGCGGCTCCTCATCTGTCACCGCCGGGCAGCGCTCCGGTCCAGGCGTCGATCGCGCGGGCGGTGTCCGGGGCGTGCTCGGTCATCATCGTGAAGTGGTTGCCGGGGACGTCGGCAGTGGTGTGGGCGTCGTGCCACACCGAGCGCCAGTCCCGGTCCGGATCGGTCCAGGGGGCCATCGGCAGGCCGGCCCGGAGGTGCAGCACGGGGGCGCGGGTGGGACGCGGCCTCCAGTCCTGGAGCAGCCGGTGATAGGCGCCCATGGCCGTGAGCCGGGTGTCGTCGAGCGGCACGACCGCGCGGTCGGTGGCCCAGCGCAGCATGACGTCCCGCCAGACGCCCATCGCCCCGGGTGCGGCGGGCGTGTAGATGTCCGCGAGGACGAGGCCGGCCGGCCCGGTGCGGCCGTCGCTCTCGAGGTACCCGGTGAGGGCGTGGGCCAGGTTGGCGCCGGCGGAGTGACCGATCAGGACGTAGGGCCGGCCCCTGGTGTGCTCGGCGAGAGCGTCGGCGTGCGCGGCGCACAGCGCCGCCAAGGAGTCCGGCAGCGGTTCACCGGCCCGGAACCCCGGTTGCGGCAGGGCCAGTACGGTGTGCCGGCCGGCCAGCGCGGCGGCCAGGGCGGCGAACTCCGCCGGACCGGAGACGGCGGCCGTGCCGGCCAGTGCGATCAGCAACGGGCCGTCCTCATGGCCTTCCCGATGGTCTTCCGCACGACCTTCCGCACGACCTTCCGCACGACCTTCCGCGGGGCCTTTCGCGAGCCGGACGGGGTGTGTCGGCCGCCGGGTCGCGGTGGTGAACACCGGGCGCAGCGCTGCCACGGCCGACAGGGCGTCCACGGCGCCGTCCACCCGGCCCTCGTCGAGGGCCGCGCGGTACAGGGCGACCAGGGTGCCGTCGGTGCCGGTGGGTCGCGGGGCGTCCGGCTCCTCGCGCCCGAGCAGGTCCAGCAGGTGGGCGGTGAGCGCGTCGGGGGTGTCGTGCTCCAGGAAGGTCTCCGGCGCAAGGTCGGTGCCGGTGGCGCCGGCCAGTCGGCGCCTGAGGCGGGTGACGGCGAGGGAGTCGAAGCCGCTGTGGGTGAACGGTGTGTCGGTGGCGACGTCGTCGGCGCCGTCGAGGCCCAGCACGGCGGCGGCCTCGGTGCACACCAGGGTGCGCACGGCGGCGGTTCGGGCGTCCGGGTCGAGTGCGGCCAGTTCGCGGCCCAGGTCGCGAGGGGCGCTCTGCGGAGCCGTCCGGTCCGGTTCGTCGCGGTCCGGGTCGTCGCCGTTCGACGGGTCCGGACCGGGGCCGCCGGTCAGCTCCCCGATGAGAGGGCTGGAGCGGAAGCCGGTGAATCCGGCGGCGAACCGGGACCAGTCGGTGTCCGTGACGGTGACGGCCGCCTCGCCCGCGCCGACGGCGCGGAACAGCTCGGTGAGCGCGTCGTCGGGGTCCATGGGACGGACTCCGCGGCGCCGCAGGTGGGCGGTGCCCGCGCCGTCACCGAGGTCGCCCATGCCGCCGCCGCCCCACAGTCCCCAGGCGACGGACGTGGCGGGCAGGCCTTCGGCGCGACGCCGCTCGGCGAGCGCGTCCAGCGCGGCGTTCGCCGCCCCGTAGGCGCTCTGCCCCGCGCTGCCCCACACGCCCGCCCCCGACGCGTACAGCACGAACGCGTCCAGCTCCGACGCCCGGGTCAGCTCGTCCAGATGCAGCGCACCCGCCACCTTCCCCGCGTACACGTCGCGGACGAGGTCCGGTCCGGTCTCGGTGAGCGGGGCGAGCTGCGGGACACCCGCCGCGTGGAACACGGCGCTCAGCGGGGCGTCGGCGGGGACGGCGGCGAGCACCTCGGCCAGCGCGTCGCGGTCGGCGACGTCGCAGGCGGCGAAGGTCACCTTGGCGCCCAGCGCGAGGAGTTCGGCCTCGAGGGCGTCGGCGCCGGGGGTACGACGGCCGCGGCGGCCCACCAGTACCAGGTGACCGGCCCCCTCGCGGGCGAGGCGGCGGGCCAGCCGGCCGCCGAGCGCTCCGGCGCCGCCGGTGATCAGCACGGTGCCACGTGCCCGGTACGGGGCCGCGCCGGGGTGTGGCGCGGGGGTGAGCCGACGGCCGTGGACGCCGTCGGCGCGTACGGCGACCTGGTCCTCGTCACCGGCCAGGACGGTGGCGAGCCGGTCCCAGTCGGCGGGACCGGGTTCCGGCGGCAGATCGGCCAGGCCGCCCCACAGGGCGGGCAGTTCGAGGGCGGCGGTGCGGCCGAGGCCCCACAGGGCGGCGCCCGCGACACCGGGCGGCTCGCCGGGCGCGACGGCCACGGCCCCCCGGGTGACGCACCACAGGCGGGCGGGTACGGCACTGTCCGCCAGGGCCTGGGCGAGGGACAGGGTGACCTGTACGACGGCGGGCACCGGTTCGGTCGCCGAGGCCGTACCGGACGTCGCGGGTGCCGGTGCCGGTTCGTCCAGGCCCAGCAGGGACAGCACTCCGCGCAGGGAGCCGCCCGCCAGGCCGGTATGGGCGTCGCGCACGGCGGCGGCGAGCGAGTGGCGGTCCGCGGTGGCGGGGTCGGTGGCGAGGCGGTGAACGGTGGCACCGTGCGCGCTCAGGGCCCGCGACGCCGCGTCCCCGGCGGCGGACCCGGCCCGGGGCTCGACCAGCAGCCAGGTCCCCTCCGGCCCGGACCGGCCGGCCGGCACGGGCCGCCAGGTGATCCGGTAGCGGCGGGGCCCGGTGGCCCGGTCCGTGGTCCGTGGCGTGGGTTCGATCCAGTACCGGCGGTGCTGCCAGGCGTACACCGGCAGCGAAACGGCGGGGGCGGGGCGGCCCGGGAAGAGGCGGGCCCGGTCCAGTGGGGCGCCGCGGGTGTGGGCGGTGGCGACGCCCCGCAGCAGCGTGGTGGTCTCGTCGCGGTCCCGGCGCAGCAGGGGCACCGTGCTTCCGGGGTCCGTGCCGTCGGCGAGGGTCTCCTCGGCGGCGCCGCAGAGCACGGCGTCCGGGCCCAGTTCCACGAAGGTGGCGGCGCCGAGGTCCCGGGCGGTGCGGACGGCGTCGGCGAAGCGGACCGTGCCGCGCACGTGCCGGGCCCAGTAGGCGCCGGTGCGCAGGTCGTCGCCGGTGGCGCGGCGGCCGGTGACGTCGGAGACGACGGGGATGCGGGGTGCCCGGTAGGTCAGCCGGTCCGCCAGCGCACGGAACTCCCCCAGTACCGGGTCCATCAGCGGGGAGTGGAAGGCGTGGCTGACGGTCAGCGGCTTGGTCCGGTGGCCGAGGGCGCGCAGCGCGGCCCCGATCCGCTCGACGGAGGCGGCGGCGCCGGAGAAGACCACGGAGCGGGGCCCGTTGACGGCGGCCACGTCCACGAGCGGGTCGGTGCCGAGCAGGGCGCGGACCTCGTCCTCCGACGCGCGTACGGACAGCATGGCGCCGCCCGGTGGGAGGGCCTGCATCAACCGGCCCCGGGCGGCGACCAGGGCGCAGGCGTCGTCGAGGTCCAGGACGCCCGCCGCGTGGGCGGCGGCGATGCCGCCCACGGAGTGGCCGAGGACGACGTCGGGCCGCATCCCCCAGTCCTCCAGGAGCCGGAAGAGGGCGGTCTCCAGGGCGAAGAGCGCGGCCTGGGCGTTCTGGGTGCGGTGCAGGGCGTCCTCGTCGTCGAGGAGGACGGTCAGCGGCCGGTCCAGATGAGGGTCCAGGAGGGCGGCCACGGCGTCGAAGGCCTCGGCGAACACGGGGTGCGCGGTGTGCAGTCGGCGCCCCATGCGCAGCCGCTGGCTGCCCTGCCCGGTGAAGAGGAACGCGGTCTTCGCGTCGCGGCGGAACACGCCCCGGACCAGGGCGGGGTGCTCCTCGCCGGCGGCGAGCGCGCGCAGACCGGCGGTCAGCCGGTCGGCGGTGTCGCCGAGGATCACGGCACGGTGCTCGAAGGCGGACCGGGTGGCGGCGAGGGCGTGTCCGAGGTCGCGCGGGTCGGTGCCGGGTGCGGCGGTGAGGTGCTCGCGCAGTCCGGCCGCCTGTGCCCGCAGGGCCTTGGCGGACCGTCCGGACACGAACCAGGGGACGAGGGCGGGCTCGGAAGGAGTCAGGGGGGCGGCGGTGCCCGTGGGGGCCCGCGGGGCCGGCGGCGCGGCGGGCGGTTCCTCCAGGACGACGTGGGCGTTGGTGCCGCCGACGCCGAAGGCGGAGACACCGGCGCGGCGTGGCCGGTCCGCGGTGGCCGGCCAGGGCACGGGCTCGGTCAGGAGACGCACGCGGCCGGCGGACCAGTCCACGTGCGGGGTGGGCGTGCCGGCGTGCAGGGTCTTCGGCAGCAGGCCGTGGCGCAGTGCCTCGACCGTCTTGATGATGCCTCCGACGCCGGCCGCCGCCTGTGCGTGGCCGAGGTTGGACTTGAGCGAGCCGAGCCACAGCGGGTGTTCGTCCGGCCGGCCGGACCCGTAGACGTCCAGCAGCGCCTGGGCTTCGATGGGGTCGCCGAGCCGGGTGCCCGTACCGTGCGCCTCGACGGCGTCGACGTCGTGCGGTTCCAGGCCGGCGTCGGCCAGCGCCCGGCGGATCACCCGCTGCTGGGAGGGGCCGTTGGGGGCGGTCAGCCCGTTGCTGGCGCCGTCCTGGTTGACGGCGGTGCCGCGGATGACGGCGTGGACGGTGCGTCCGGCGCGTACCGCGTCGGAGAGCCGCTCCAGTACGAGGACGCCGACGCCCTCGGCCCACCCGGTGCCGTCCGCGTCCGCCGAGAAGGCCTTGCACCGGCCGTCGGCTGCCAGGCCCTTCTGCCGGGAGAACTCCACGAAGGCCGCCGCGTCCGGCATGACCGCCACCCCGCCCGCCAGCGCCAGACCGCACTCGCCGCGCCGGAGGGCGGCGACGGCCAGGTGCACGGCGACCAGGGAGGACGAGCAGGCGGTCTCGACGGTCATCGCCGGGCCCTCCAGCCCGAGGACGTAGCTGACGCGTCCGGACAGCACGGCGTCCGCGCTGCCGGTGAGCAGGTAGCCCTCCGAACCGGCCGGGACCCGGCCGGGGTCGGTGGCGTACTCGCCGTGCGCGGCGCCGACGTACACGCCGGTGCCGGAGCCGCGCAGGGTGCGCGGGTCCAGGCCGGTGTGTTCCAGTGCCTCCCAGGTCGTCTCCAGGAGCTGCCGCTGCTGGGGGTCCATGACGACCGCCTCGCGCGGCGAGATGCCGAAGAACGCGGCGTCGAAGTCGGCCGCGCCGGTGAGGAATCCGCCCTCGGCGCAGTACGTGGTGCCCTGAGACTCGGGGTCGGGGTCGTACAGGGCGGCCAGGTCCCAGCCGCGGTCCTTCGGGAACGGTCCGACTGCGTCCGTCCCGGAGTCGACCAGCCGCCACAGGGCCTCCGGCGAGTCCACACCCCCCGGGTACCGGCAGGCCATGCCGACCACGGCGACCGGCTCGTGCGCTGCCTCGGTCAGTTCCCGGTTGCGCCGGCGGAGCCGCTCCGTCTCCTTCAGTGAGGTCCGCAGCGCCTCCATCAGCTTCTCGGAGGACATGGCCATCGGTGAGGGTCACCTCTCTCGGCGGGCGTGCGGCGGCTCAGGCGGCGTCGCGCAGCGCCAGTTCGATGAGTGCCTCGTCGTCCAGCGCGTCGATGTCGGCACCGCCGTCCGGCTCAGTGAATCGGGTGGCGCCTGAGAAACGCTCGGGCGACGCCAGTGCGAGCAGCGTGTCGAGCAGTCCCGCCTCGCGCAGTACCGGCAGCGGGACCGTGGCGAGCGCGGCCCGGACACCGGCCTCCTCCGGGTCCGTCCCGTACGCCGGCTCCCCGTGCGCCTGCTCCTCGTCCGGCGCGAGCAGTCCGACGAGGTACTCGGCCAGTGCGGACGCCGTCGGGTGGTCGAAGACCAGGGTCGGGGGCAGTTTGCGTCCGGCGGCCCGGCCGAGCCGCGCGGCGAACTCGCTCGCGGTCAGCGAGCTGAACCCGAGGGCGCTGAACGCCTGGTCGGGGTCCACCTCCTCGGGCCCGGTGTGGCCGAGCACGGCCGCGACGCCGCCGCACACCTGCGCCAGCACCATCTCGTACCGTTCGGCGGGGTCCACGTCGGCCAGCCGCGCGGCCCAGTCGAGGACGGCCTGCTCCCGGCCGGCGTCGTCCTCCCGTCCCAGTGCCTCGCGCACGCCCGGCAGGGCGCCGATGAGCGGGCTCGGCCGCAGGGCGCAGTACGCCCGCGCGAACAGGGGCCAGTCCAGGTCGGCGAGTGCGACGCAGACGTCGTCGCGGTCCAGGGCGTCGCCCAGTGCCCGGACGGCGGACGCGGGGTCCATGGTGCGCAGGCCGCGGCTGCCGAGGAACTCCTCGCCGGCGCCCTCGCCCATGCCGCCGCCGCCCCACAGTCCCCAGGCGACGGACGTGGCGGGCAGGCCTTCGGCGCGACGCCGCTCGGCGAGCGCGTCCAGCGCGGCGTTCGCCGCCCCGTAGGCGCTCTGTCCCCCGCTGCCCCACACACCGGCTCCCGACGCGTACAGCACGAACGCGTCCAGGTCCAGCGACCGGGTCAGCTCGTCCAGCCGCAGCGCGCCCGTCACCTTCCCCGCGTACACGCCGGCCAGCGAGTCGGGTCCGGTGTCGAGGAACGCCTCCGAGTGCGGGACGCCGGCGGTGTGGAAGACGGCGGTGGGCGGGTGCTCGGCCAGCAGTGCGGCGAGCGCGTCCCGGTCGGCCACGTCACAGGCGGCGACGGTCACCTCGGCGCCCAGCGCGCGCAGTTCGGCGGCGAGCTCCCCGGCGCCGGGGGCGTCCGGGCCGCGCCGGCCGGTGAGGACCAGGTGCTCGGCGCCGGCGCCGGCCAGCCAGCGGGCCACGTGGCCGCCGAGGGCCCCGGTGCCGCCGGTGACCAGTACCGTGCCGCGCGGGGTGTACCTGCGGCGGGCGGGCGCGGTGCCGTCCGGGACGAGCCGGCGGCCGTACGTCCCGGAGGCCCGTACGGCGATCTGGTCCTCGTCGTCACGGCCGGTCAGCGCGGCGACGACGCGCTGCCAGGCGCGCGGGTCGGGAGCGGTGGGCAGGTCCACCAGGCCGCCCCACAGCCGGGGGTGCTCCAGCGCGACGCCCCGCCCGAGCCCCCAGACCTGGGCGCCCGCGGAGGTCGGCTGTTCGGTGGGTGAGACGGCGACGGCGCCCTGGGTGAGGGCCCACAGCCGGGCTCCGGTGCCGCAGTCGGCGGCGGCCTGCGCGAGCGTGGTCGTCCCGACCACGGCGAGCGCCAGACCGGGGTCGTGCGGGTGCGTCCGCTCGTCGATGCCGAGGACGGACAGGATGCCGGTGAGGTCTCCGTGGGCCGCGAGCCGCGCGGCCAGCTCGTCCCGCCCGACGGCCACCGGATCGACCACCAGCCGTGTCACCTCCGCACCGGCGCCGCTCAGTGCCGCCTCGGCCTCACCGACCAGACGGCTCGCGACGCCCTCCGGCACCACCACCAGCCAACGCCCACCGAGCGAGCCGGCCGCGTCACCGCCCAGCCCCTGCCAGGTCACCCGGTAACGCCAGGCGTCGGTGCCGGAGGGTTCGACGGCGTGGGAGCGGGTGCCGGGGTCGAGCCAGTAGTGCTGGTGCTGGAAGGGGTAGGTGGGCAGGTCGACGCGCCGGGCGCCGGTCCCCTCGAAGAGCGCGGACCAGTCGACCGACACACCCTGGACGAACAGTTCGGCGGCCGAGGCCAGGAAACGGGCCAGGGTGCCCTCGTCCCTCCGCAGCGAGCCCACGGCGATGACATCGGCGGTCTCCTGCACACCCATCGTCAGCACCGGATGAGCACTGGACTCCACGAACGTCCCGAAACCCTTCGAGACCAGCAGCCGCACCGTCTCCTCGAAACGGACGGTGTGCCGCAGATTGCGATACCAGTAACCCGCGTCCAGAGTCGTCGTGTCCGTGGGTGCGGCGTCGACCGTCGAATAGAACGGGACACGGGCCGCACGCGGCGCGATCGGCGCCAGGACGTCCAGGAGTTCGGCCTCGATACGCTCCACATGCGCCGAGTGCGAGGCGTAGTCCACCGGAACCTGACGAGCCCGGATCTCCTCCCCCCGGCAAGCCTCCACGAACTCCACCACCGCGTCGGCGTCACCCGCGACGACCGTGCTGGACACACCATTGACCGCGGCCACATCAAGCCGGCCCTCCCAGCCCGACAGACGGGTCTCGACCTCCGCACGCGGCAGCGACACCGACGCCATACCACCCAGACCCGCCAGCTCCCGGCCGATCACCCGGGCC